>CAZWDM010000014.1:31636-48054 GCA_964632415.1 uncultured Dehalococcoidia bacterium
AGACCGATGACGCCGACAATAACGCCGGCTATGATCCCAATCCAGCCGACGATGGTTATCAGGGCTTGCACGATGCCGGTGAGCAGAAGGAGCCCGATGATTACCAGTAAAACGCCTGCGCCGACCATACCACCATTGCCCATGTAGAGCCTCCCCATTAGTGTTAGTGTGAATTCAGAAATAATCCCATCTGATTTTAGCATAAGCTCCCCACTGACTCCGTGGAGTGCCGGTGGGGTGGACAGGGGCGATCTGCGGTTTCCGAATGCTGTTGGGAGTCGAAGCGGCGCATTATACGCAGGGGGGCTATAGGCTCGGCTGCCCGTCGCTCAGCACACGGAAATGTCGGTGCGGAACGGCGGCGATTGTTGTTCACAAAAAGAAGGTCTGATATACTATCGGCGCTTGTGGGAGTATGCCCAACTTCATGCGAGAAACGATAAGATTTCGAGCAAAAATACGAGAAAGGAGGTGGGATATTGCACTGGATAGATTTCGCCAGTCCCCACTCGGTTAGAGAGGCAGTTGAACTGCTAAATGAGGCAAACGGGAGTGCTCGCGTACTTGCGGGCGGTACCGACCTGCTGGTACAGCTGAGAGGCGGCAGGTTTGACGATGTCAACCTCGTCGTGGACGGCAAGAACATACCTGAGCTGAATGAGATTACCTATGACCCGGAAGGGGGTCTGACTCTAGGCGCAGCGGTTCCTTGCTACAGAATTTATGGCAATGCGGCGATATCGCGCGCATACCCGGGCCTGATAGATTCGGCTTCCCTCATCGGAGGCACGCAGATTCAGGGCAGGGCGTCGTTTGGCGGTAACCTCTGCAACTCAACGCCTAGCGGTGACTCCATTCCCGCGATGATCGCTCACAGCGCGGTCGCCAACATCGAAGGTCCCGATGGCCACCGGAGCGTGGCTGTTGAGGACTTCTGCACGGGGCCGGGCAGCAATGTGCTCGGGCGGGGCGAGATACTGGTCTCGATTAGCTTCCCTGCTCCTGGCAGCGGGTTCGGCGCGAATTACATGCGCTTCATACCTCGTAACGAGATGGACATTGCAGTTGCCGGCGCAGGCACTTCAGTGGTGCTGGAGAACGGCAACATCAAGTCGGCGCGCGTTGCACTGGCTGCAGTTGCGCCAACGCCCCTCTATGTGAAAGAGATCGGCGACGCCATTGCCGGCAAGCCCGCCAACGAGGAGACTCTGGCGGAGGCAGGACAGATGGCCAAGGATGCGGCGCGGCCGATTACGGACATGCGCGGCACGGTGGAATACAGGAAGCACCTGTGCGATGTGCTCACCAGGCGCTCGCTCCAAATTGCAATTGACCGAGCTAAGGAGAATGCTTAATGCCCGGAAAGACTTATGTACAGACCAGAATCAACGGAGAGCACGTGGATTTCCTCGCGGAGCCACGCCAGAGCTTGCTCGAATGCCTGCGTGATGTCATCGGCCTGACCGGAGCCAAGGAAGGCTGCAACGACGGCAACTGCGGCGCCTGCACGGTCGAGATGGACGGCAGGATCGTCACATCGTGCCTGGTGCTTGGCGTGGAGGCTGAGGGCAGCGACATTACTACGATTGAGGGCATTGCCGAGGGCAGCGAGCTGCATCCCGTGCAGCAGGCGTTCCTGGAGAACGCCGCACTGCAGTGCGGCATCTGCACTCCCGGCTTCATCGTGGCGACGAAGGCACTGCTCGACCACAACCCCGACCCGACTGAACACGAGATTCGCTTCTGGCTTGCGAACAACCTGTGCCGCTGCACGGGTTACGACAAGATCGTTCGCGCAGTGCAGGACGCGGCAGCCCGTTTGCAGGAGGTGAGCGCATGACGACAACCGATTATGAACGCAATGTGGTCCTGTCGGAAGTCGAATACAACGTGGTCGGCACCCGACCCGTTCGACACGACGGGGCGGACAAGGTAACGGGTCGAGCGCTGTACGGCGCGGACTTCGATACGGCGGGGCTGCTTCACGGCGGTGTGCTGCGAAGCCCGCATGCCCACGCAAATATCAGGTCGATCGACACGAGCAAGGCTGAGGCGCTGACCGGCGTACACGCCGTGGTTACTTTCGCGGACTTCCCGCAGGTATCGGATGGCGCCGTGGACTTCGGCGAAGAGGTAACGACCGTCCATGACCTGCAGTCGAACATACTGGCGCGGCACAAGGTCCTTTACAAGGGACACGCGGTCGCGGCGGTTGCGGCGACGAATCCTCACATCGCTGAGCAGGCTGTGAAGCTCATCGAGGTCGATTATGAAGTGCTTCCGTCAGTGATGACGGTGCAGGAGGCGATGGCTGACGGTGCGCCCATCCTGCATGAGAGCATGCGGACGAACGAGCTCGGCGAGACCATCGAGGATACGCCAAGCAATGTTGCGCAGCACTTCCAGCATGTGAAGGGCGACGTGGACAAGGGCTTCGCGGATGCGGACATCGTAGTTGAGCGTGAGTTCAACACCGTGACCGTTCACCAGGGCTACATCGAGCCTCACGCGGCGAGCGCGTTCTGGAACACCGACGGCAGGCTGCACATCTGGTGCAGCACGCAGGGAGCATTCCCCGCGCGCGACGCCACGGCTGAAGTCCTGCGGCTGCCTGTTTCGCAGGTGCGCGTTACGCCGATGGAGATCGGCGGCGGCTTCGGTGGCAAGATTCCGATTTACCTGGAGCCGGTCGCTGCAATGCTCTCCAAGAAGAGCGGCAGGGCGGTCAAGCTGGTTATGAGCCGCGCGGATGTGTTTGAGGCTTCCGGCCCGACCTGCGGCTGCAACATGAAGGTTAAGGTCGGCGCGAAGAACGACGGCACCATCACCGCAATGCAAGCGTACCTATCTTTCGAGGCAGGTGCGTATGCAGG
Source organism: uncultured Dehalococcoidia bacterium (assembly GCA_964632415.1). GTDB lineage: Bacteria > Chloroflexota > Dehalococcoidia > Lucifugimonadales > JADFKI01 > Bin90. The sequence continues at coordinate 34,510 of CAZWDM010000014.1, forward strand.
TTCGCCGGTGGGCGCGGGCGCGATGTGCGTTTTTGCGGCATACGACGTTGAGAACGCGCTGATCGACGGCTACGACGTGGTCGTGAACAAGCCGAAGACGGCCGCATATCGAGCGCCGGGCGCTCCGAATGCCGCATTCGCCGCCGAGCAGGTGGTGGACGAGGTCGCGCAGGCAATAGGTATGGACCCTCTCGACTTGCGATTGAAGAACGCCTCAACAGAGGGCACCCGCAGGCCGGACGGCACGGTATTCCCGCGCATCGGCTGCGTCGAGGTGCTGGAGGCGATGAAGAACCATCCGCATTACAGCGCGCCTCTTGGTGAGAACGAGGGACGCGGTGTTGCGATTGGCTACTGGTTCAACGTGGGCTTCGAGTCCGCGGTGAACATCGCGGTCAATGGTGACGGCACGATCACACTGGTCGAAGGCTCGACCGACATCGGCGGAAGCCGGGCTTCCATTGCCATGCAGGCAGCGGAAGTTCTTGGAATCGCTGCTGAGAGCGTGAGGCCGTCCGTGGTGGATACCGACTCTGTCGGCTTCACCGCAGTGACGGGCGGCAGCCGGACGACATACGCCACAGGCTGGGCTGCCTATGACGCCGCTCAGGATGTAAAGGCGAAGATGATCGAGCGCGCGGCGACGATCTGGGATGTCGATGCCGACTCCATCGAACTGAAGGACGGCGTGTTCCAGTCATCGTCCGACCCTGAACTGAATATGACCTTCAAAGACCTGGCCGGTCAACTCGCCGGTACGGGTGGTCCGATCGTCGGCACGGCTAGCCGCAACGCAGGCGGAATGGGCGTGGGCGGCGGTTCGTTCGCGGGCAACATCGTGGACGTGAAGGTTGACCCTCAGACAGGCAAGACGGATGTCACCCGCTTCACCTGCGTGCAGGATGCGGGCAAGGCGATTCACCCGAGCTATGTCGAAGGACAGATGCAGGGCGGAAGCGTGCAGGGCATCGGCTGGGCGCTGAATGAAGAGTACTACATGAACGACAGCGGGGTTATGGCGAACTCGACGCTGCTGGACTATCGCATGCCGACCACGCTCGACCTGCCGATGATCGACACGGTCATCGTGGAGGTGCCGAGCGACCATCCGTTTGGCGTGCGTGGCGTGGGCGAGGCGAACATCGTGCCGCCGACTCCGGCAATCGCCAACGCAGTTCAGAACGCGACGGGCATCCGCATGGACCGGCTTCCGATGAGTCCCGTGGCGATAATGGAGGAGGCCTGGAAACAGAGCTAGACCAATGGCAACTGTGTTCATACCCTCTCTGATGCAAAGCCTGACGGACGGTGAGAAGCAGGTGCAGGTGGAAGGAACCACCGTGCGCCAGATCATCAACAACCTGGACGGCAGGTATCCCGGCTTCAAGGACCGGCTAGTCGAGGACGACCGCGTGAAACCGAACATATCGGTTGCGGTTGACGGCGAAGTCACGCCGCTGGGGATGCTGGAGAAGGTGAACGATGATAGCGAGGTGCATTTCCTTCCCGCCATAGGTGGCGGGGCGTAGCACCGCTTATTGCAGCAAGCCGAGGCAAAATGGACGGGCCGATGACACCAGATGAGGTGCGTCGGCCCGTTCTGCTTGCTCGATGGGTGTATATTGTAGTGACAGGAGATACAGACGGACCTGTGGTTTCAGCACAGGGACAATAACTTTCAAGGGATGGAGGGCATTCATGGGGCGAACGACGGTGGAAGCACTTGTAACAGGTGAGAGCGGCATTAGACGCTTCGATTTCTTGGTAGATACGGGTTCTTCATACATGGGTTTGCCGCTGGAGGACATAGAAGCGCTGGGCTTGTACAAGTTTCCTGACGGCAAGTTAAGGCTAATGACAGGGATGGGTATCATGGAAAGTGACAGCTACGCCGCTCAGGTGCGGATTGGCGAAGACCGTGCTCCTGCTCTCGTGATAGTTTCTCCCGTTCCTGTCATCGGCTACGAATTGTTGCAGCATCTTCGGATGAGGGTAAATCCCGTTTCGCAGAAACTGGAGAAAGTTCCAGAGGATGAAGAGGTATTCCCTCCTCTCATTTTGCTGTAGATGCTCGACACGTAGGAAAGATACTTTGACACAAGGAGATTAGAAATGGCAGAAAAGGAAATCAAGGGCGTGATCGTGCCCATACTTACGCCGCTGAAGTCGGACGAGACGGTGGATGTCCCGTCGCTGCGAAGGCTGGTGAATTACTTGATCGACAATGGCGTGCATGGGATATGGGTCTCTGGCACGACGGGCGAGTTCGCGAACTTGTCCGACAGGGAGCGGCTTGTCAGCATGGACGTCGTGGTTGACGAGGTCAATGGGCGCGTGCCGATCATCGGCAATGTGTCGGGGGCGAGCACCCAGCTCTCCATCAACATGGCGCTTGAGGTGCAGGAGATGGGCATGGACGGTGTCGCGGTGACGCCTCCGTACTACTATCCGAACGCACAGGACGAGGTACTCGATCACTACCGGCATATCAGCGCGCGGGTCGGCTCTCCATTGTGGGTGTACAACATACCGCAGACGGTGAAGACGGCGGTTGCGCCGGGCACGATTGCTACGCTTGCCGGCGAGGGCGCGGTCGTAGGCGTTAAGGACAGTTCGGGCGCGGGCGAACTGCTTGCTCAACTGAACGTGCTGTGCGAGCAGGGCGAGATCTCGCTGCTGCGATTCCTCGGGACGGCTTTCCGCATTACGACGGCAGGCTCCGTAGGTGTGCAAGGCGTGATACCGGGAATAGCGAATCTCATTCCTGCTGCTGCGTCGGCGGGTTGGGAAGCAGGCGAAGCAGGCGACACGGAGACCGTTCGCAAGAGCAACGCGACAATCATGGCTGCGGGCAAGATTGCCGGCCTTGCGAAGGGCGGCGGCGCGAATGCTGCGAGCTTCGCAGGGATGAAGTCGGCTCTGAAGCACATGGGTGTGATCGACGACGACACGGTATCGAGACCTTTGCGCCCGCTGACCGAAGATGAGAAGGAAGGGATTCCGGCGATTCTCGAAGAGTTGGATCTCGCGTAGTGAGGCGTCGGGCCAGATTACCGTGCGGTCATCAGCCGATGACCGTGCAGACATTAAGGGAAGCAAGTTGCAAGAGCCTACAAGTAATTATCTGAATGTTCGTGGCGCGCGGCTGCGGTATGTTGATTGGGGCGGCGACGGCCCCGTGATGCTGTTGCTGCACGGCGACATGCGCACCAGTCGAAGTTGGGATGAGGTGGCGCGGAGGCTAGCGGCAGAGTACCGCGTTATTGCCCTAGACGCCCGTGGTCACGGCGACAGTGACTGGACACCGCGCGGCTATCGATTTGCGGCGCGTGTGGCCGATCTCGCCGCGTTCTGCGCAGCACTGGACTTGCATGATGTCTATGGCGTGGGACATTCCACGGGTGGCGTGGTGATGTCGCTATGCTCGCAGAGGCTCCCGGCGCTGTTCTCGCGGCTTGCCCTACTTGAGCCGATGGTCGTTGTGGACGAGCGTTTTCACAAGATGGTCTCCAGAAGGGAGCACGCCGAGCGCAGCACATGGGATAGTCGCGAGGAACTGCATCGCTATCTGAATCTGCATCCCGCGACATCGAACTGGGACCCGGAAGTGATGAAGGATGTGGTAGCGCACGAGGCGTTCCAGCGTGACGATGGACTGTACGACATGAAGTGGTCGGCGTACACGTTCAACTGGAGTGAACGGGACGGGGACAATGTCGATCTGAAGCCGGTGTTCGCGAGGCTTGGGTTGCCGATACTGTTCATCAGGAGCAGCAGCGACCAGACTCGCATCAAAGACCTGAACGAGGTGCAAGATGGCATACCGGACTTCCACCGGCTGACGATAGACAATACCGGGCACAACATGTACATGGAGCGGCCGGGCGCAATCGCTGATGCGCTGAAGCTCTTCGGGGCAGGGCAGGCGATTCCGGAGACCATATGATGTGTCGTCGTTCCGGTAGCACGCACTAATATAGATTCGAGCAAGGAGAGAAAGTTGAAAGTTACCGCTATAGAAGTATTCCCCGTGAAGTCGCTTGGCAGGCCCTGGTTGTATTGCGCCGTTCGGACGGACGAGGGAATTACGGGATACTCCGAGTTTGGGGTGGGCGATCTTGCGAAGGGCTTGACGGGGCTAATTGAAGACCTTTCGCGTCAAATCATTGGCAAGGACCCGCGCAGCGTGGAGCAGCACTACACGAACATGGTTCGCTCGTCGCGCTCGGCGTTCGGCGGGGCGACATGGATGGCGATTGCCGGAATCGAGCTGGCGCTGTGGGATGTGAAGGGCAAGGCGATGGGCGTGCCCGTATATGAGCTGGTAGGGGGGCCGACACGCACGGAGCAGAAGGTTTACTGGTCGCACCTCGTATCCTTCCAATCGACGAACTACGAGGCGCTGGGCAGGGAGCCGCTTCGCAACTACGATGACATCAAGGCGCTGGTGCGAATGGCGATCGATGCCGGATACGACACGATGAAGACGAATATCCAGATTCCGGGTGATCCGTTCCGCACTATCAGCCAGGGAACCGCGGGGCCGCATGACCAGGTGATGGAGCGCGCGCTGCGAAAGGCGGCGGTAGATCAACTTTCCGCGATGCGCGAGGAGGCGGGACCGGACGCGAGCATCTGCCTCGATGTGAATGTGAACTTCAAGGCTGAGGCGCAGATTCGGCTGGGGCAGGCGCTGGAGCCCTATGACTTGATGTGGATGGAGATCGACAACCTGGACGCGGAGAGCCTGCGAATGGTGAAGGATGCGACGCGCACACCTATCTGCTCGGGCGAGCAGAAGCTGGGACCGCTGAACTACCTCGAACTGTTGCAGAACCGCTCGATGGACTTCATGAAGCTTGATGTGCAGTGGCAAGGGTTCATACCGGCGCGCAGGGCGGCGAATATGGCCGAGCTGTTCGACATCAATGTCGCGCCGCACAACTACAACACACACCTGTCGAACTTCCAGACGATGAACCTGTGCGCTTCGGTCAACAATGTGCGGATTAGCGAGAGCGACCCGGTGCAGGCGCCATGGCGCGAGGAGCTGTTCACGGTGCTGCCGGAGGTTAACAACGGCATGATGAAGATACCGACGGGACCCGGCTGGGGCACCGATCTGCGAGAGGATATGGCGAGGAAGTACGCGTGGACGGGGTAGGCGTGGGCGTTGATGGTTGATGCTCTCCTAGTGAATAAAGTGCCTGCGAGTTGAGAGAAAGTTGCTGGGCGTTACTCTTCAGTGATTCTTAAGAAAATAGAGATAAGGCTGTGAGGAAAACCTTGTAATTTCTGTAAATAATCGCTGGTATGTTTATACATCTGGAAGAATGAAAATACATGACATCTATTGAAGAACGCGTGTCGGTGATAGAGGGGACAATCCCTCACTTGGCAACCAAGGCCGACCTAAAAGACTTGGAAGTACGTCTGACCAGGACGATGTATGCGCTCGGTTTTGGATTAGCGGTTACATTCTTTGGCGTAGTGGTCAACATACTGGTTACTGTTCTCAATTAGAGTGAACTGTATAGCAAAGAGGGGGCGTCCAATTGGACGCCCCCTTTTTTGGTGTGTCTATGCCGAGAAGCCTAGAAAAACGGTGCGAGACTCAAGGCTATGCTGATCAGGATGCCGACGCCCACGGCGTATATCAGGCGTGTCAGCCGGACTTCAAGATCTTTAATATCCGCCGCGATATTCGCCACGTCCGCCTTCGTCGCCAAGTGTGGCAACGTTGCCTCTACGCTCGCCATGCGCTCTTCCATTGATGCCATCCATCCCCTCCCTCATAAATATGTCCACAATTGCGACATATCTAGCGAACGGGGACTTTGTAGCCCTGGGTCTGCACTTCGGAGAGGCTGTTTTCGTCCCAGGGGTGGGCTAGGGCTACTTCTTCGTTGATGTCGGCGCCCCAGCCGGGGACGGTGGGGACGGTCATGTAGCCGTCGATTATTTCAGGAACAGTGGTGGTAAGTTCGTCCTTCCAGGGGATGTCGTCGATGTCGATTTCCATAATGCGGACGTTGGGCAGGGTGGCGCATAGGCTGGCACTGACGAAGCTGGAAAGGTGGCTGTAGTAGTTGTGCGGGGCGACGTTATGCTGGTAGACCTCAGCGAGGTCGCCGACCTTCTTCGACTGGCTGAAGCCGTTCCACGGCACGTCGATCATGAACATGTCGGCTGAGTGGTTCTCGAAGTAGGGGATGTAGTCCCGCATGTAGAAGAGGTTCTCGCCGGTGCAGATGCGCGTGGTCGTGGAGTCCTTGATCTGGCGCAGGCTCGTCGGCTCGTACATGTCGATTTCGAGCCAGAGCATGTCGAACTGCTCCAGCACCTTTGCAATTCGGAGCGCGCCCTCGGTCTTGAAGTGGAAGTTGAGGTCGAGGTTTATGTCGATGTCGTCGCCGACCGCGTCTCGGAAAGTGCCGATGAGCTTCTCGATATGGGGCATAAGCCACTTGGGTGCAACCTGGTCGGTGGAGCCGATTCCGCCGCTGAAGCCGCCGCCGAAAGTGGCACTCTGACCGGGCAGGATGATGTTGGTCTTAAGCGCGGTGAAGCCTCGATCCCTCACTTCATGGCCGAGGTCGGTTATGGACTGCCAGGAGTCGATCGGCGGCACGCCGAGGATGTCGTGATGGCGCACCCGGGAACTGCCGCAGTGCGACCAGTAAACGCGAACTTTCTCACGCGTGGGGCCGCCGAAGAGTTCGGCGACCGAGATGCCGAGCGCCTTCGCCTTGATGTCGATGAAGGCGCAGTCGAGGCCGGCGATTGCCTTGGCAGCGATGCCGCCGGGGCTCTGGCGCGTGATGCGGTACATATCCTGGAAGCGCATCTCGAAGGCGCGGGGGTCCTTGCCGATTAGCAAAGGCTTCATGTCTCGTATGGTGCCCTCGATACCGTGAGGCGATCTGCCGTCGCTGCACTCGCCCCAGCCGGTGATACCCTCGTCGGTCTCGACCTTGACGAACATCCAGGGCCGCCATCCTGCGTCCACTATGAAGGTCTCGATGTTTGTGATTTTCATGGCATGTCCTCTCTGACCAAATATGGAGTTCAGCGCGGATGATACCATAATTGCAAGGCTATAGAACCCAGCGCCCGTCGCGCAGCACGGATTGGCTCAGCTCCAATGGTTGCGGACGAGATGGCTTTCCAGGGTACGAGCGCAGTTTTCCCATGTGTATTGCAGGGCATACTCGCGGCATTCCTCCCGGCTGAGCGTGAGCGCGCCCATTGCCGCCTGCTTCAGATCGTCGTGAAGGACTCCTACCTTGTCGCTTGCGATTACATCCAGCGGACCGGTGACCGGGTAGGCTGCTACCGGCGTTCCGCTGGCGAGAGCTTCGATCATAACCATGCCGAAAGTGTCCGTCTTGCTGGGGAAGACGAAGACGTCGCCGTCGGCGTAGCAGCGTGCCAGCTCCTCGCCGTGCTTTTCGCCCACGAATACCGCTTCCGGGTACGCCTGCCTCAGATCATTCAGCGCCGGGCCGTCGCCGACCAGGACCTTCGTGCCATCGATCTCCATCGAGAGAAAGGCGTCGAGGTTCTTTTCAATCGCAATTCGACCGACATAGAGCCAGATAGGTCGCTTCATGCCGTTGAAGAGGTGCCCTTCTCGCGGCCTGAACAGGTCGGAATCCACACCCCTGGACCAGGACCGGATGTTCTCAAAGCCGCGTTGCTCCAGCTCTCTGCGCATTGTCGGTGTGGTGACGAGGACGCTTTCGGCAGGGGAGTGGAACCACCGCAGCCAGCGGTATGTCCACTTTTCCGGGATACCGAATCGGAGTTTGATGTATTCGGGGAACTTGGTATTGTAGCTGGTGGTGAAGTGCAGCTTGCGGGCTTTGCAGTGCAGGCGCGCAGCAGTTCCGAGGGGCCCTTCCGTGGGCAGGAAGATGAAGTCGGGTCTGAGCCTGTCGATCATCCTGCCCAGCCTGGGCCATATATTCAGTCCCAGCCTGATATCGGGGTATGTGGGGCATGGCACGCTGACGAACTGGTCGGGAGTGATCATCGTAACTTCGTGGCCCAGCCTGAAAAGTTCCCGCCTCACGGTGTCCAGCGTGCGAACGACGCCGTTTACCTGTGGGTGCCAGGCGTCGGTGACGATGAGGATGTGATCGCCCATGCAGAAAGTCCTATCGAACCGGCAGGGAAACGGCAGATTCCCTGTGCGGAGGCTGAATGCCCGTCGCCGGTCGTTCAAGCTCGGACGCCTGGTGCCTCAGCTCCCTGAGGACGGCGGCGGCGCGATGGGGGTAGTCGGTTGTTACCATGTCGGCGCCCCACTCGATGACATTTCTGATAGCTGATGAGTTGTTGACCGTCCAAAAGCCGGTCCGAATGCCTTCGGCCTTCGCTCTTTCCATGGATTCTCTGTTCGACACCGCGAACCTATTGGGGAGAATCGCATAGGGGTTTCGTATGTTGAAGCCCGCGAACCGCCGGAGGTGATGGGCAAACCGGTCCCATCTGTGGTTGTAATTGATGGTGAAGCGCCCTTTTTCGATGAGGCATCGCAGTTTGTTTTCGTCCATGCCCAGGGTTACCTTGATGTCGGCGCTGTCCGCCGGGAAAAGTGATGTAGAAGCCTGAAACGCAATGCTGAGGTCTTCGTCGGAGCCTCGCATAAGTTCCATCAGCAGGCACAGGTTTCGGCGTCCGTGGACGCCCTGCGAAATCACCTGTATCGGCGTGATGCCTTTTCTGAGGCAGATCTCGTCCGCCAGCCTGTTGAGCAGGCGCTGCGGCGGGGAGGCATTGCGCAGCTGGCTGCCGGGTCTGATCTTTTCGAACAGGGGGTGCAGCACGTGGTCCTTGAATATGGCGTACCTGCTGGCGGCGTGAGTGAAATCGACGCCCACGCCCACTAGCGGGATTCCGTTCGGCAGCCGTGACTCGTTAACACGGTCCACAAGGTCGAGGACCTCCTGGAGCGAGGGTATTCTCAGATCATCGTCACGAACCGGCAGGATAAAGGTCCCGGCTCCGCGCTCCCTGTCGGTGAACTCCGAAGGAATCAATTCACAGTCGGAGGGCCTTATTTGCAGGCTCTTCAACTCGGCGAGGGTAAATTCGCGGACTTTGCCCCTGCTGCAGGTGGTGGCGTTTACCGTGCTGTCGTGAATCACGACCAGTTCGCCTGACTTGCTTCCGCGAGCCGGTTTGCACTGATGCACGTCAAGCTCAAGCATGAAGCGAATATCAGGGTTCAACTGAGCGTAGTTGAGCGCCTTCTTGAAGTTCAGCAGAGTGTTCGCCTCATCGAATCTACCGCCGCGATGCGCCACTATGGTGACTTCGCGCAGCTTCTCCGATGCTGGCGGGCAGCCGACCGCTGACACTGAATCGGGCATAGGGATATGCACGCTCCTAGTCCATCAGTCGAGTCCAAGTGCGTAACAATATATCCTGTGTAAATAAACAGGCTGTTAACCGGATATGGACGGATCAATAACTAGCTTTAGCAAAGCGTTAAATGAACCTTTACACTCCGACAATGTGTCTTTTGCTGACTGGGTGTATTATTCACGCTGGCAGAGTGTCAATGTGCTGGGTGTCGCCCTTCGGCAGGGAACCCCTAAGACTGTGGTAAACGACAAAGGTCAAAGGAAAATGGGAGTTGAACCGGGATGAAAGTAAGTGTCATCGGCCTGGGGTATGTCGGGTCGGTTGCGGCCTCCGGGCTCGCGTCAGCCGGTCATGATGTAATCGGCATCGACATAAATGAACAGAAGATAGAAGCGTATCGCCTGGGGGATGTGCAGCTATACGAGCCGGGCCTGATGGCACTGATGAGGAATGCCACTCAATACGCAAAGCTTCGCTTCATGACGCCGGATGAGGTATCGGAGCCACTTGGAGATGCTATCGTTGTGGCGGTGGGCACGCCTCCGTCGGCGACAGGCTCGGCAGACCTGACGCAGGTGAGAGATTGCATTGCGTGGATACGCGAGAAACAACCTGATAGCGGCGTAGTCGTGATGAAGAGCACCGTGCCGCCGGGAACCGGAGTGCGCCTCAAGGAGCAGATGCTGAGCGGCTGCGGGCTCGAGTATGCGTCAAACCCTGAGTTCCTGAGAGAAGGCAGCGCCGTGTATGACTGGTTCTATCCTGACCGAATAGTTGTCGGGGCGTCTTCTGAGGAACAGGTGGAAGTGGTCAGGCGCATGTATAGCGGAATTGACGCACCGTATATGATCAGCGACATAACGAGCGCGGAGATGGCGAAGTATGCCGCGAACGCATTCCTTGCCACGAAGATATCGTTCGTCAACGAGATTGCCGCCCTGTGCGACCGACTGGGGGCAAATATCGACGATGTTGTTGACGGGATAGCAAAGGACCCGCGAATCGGCGGAAGTTTCCTGAGGGCGGGAGTCGGATATGGCGGGTCGTGCTTTCCCAAGGACGTGAGGGCGCTGGACCAGGTCGCGCTGACGAACAATCACAACTTTGAGCTGCTCCGCTCGGTGATCACGGTAAACAATCGCCAGCGACTGCTTCCGCTATATGCGCTGAGGGAGTGCTTCGGACAACTTGCAGGACTGGATGTGGCGGTATTGGGGCTGGCATTCAAGCCCAACACGGACGATGTGCGTGAAGCGCCTGCGATAGAGTTGATTCGCCACCTTGCGGATGATGGCGCAAATGTGAGAGCCTTCGACCCTAAAGCGGCGGCGAGTGCGCGGCGCGAGTTGCCTTCGGGCGTGCAAGTCGGCGAAGACCTGATGGAGTGCGTGGACGGTGCACAGGCGTTGGTGCTGATGACAGAGTGGGATGAGATCGTCGATGCAGACTGGAGCGAGATTGCGGGTCTGGTCATGCCGCCGCGTTTTGTGTTCGATGGCAGGAACGCGCTGAATCCGAAAGATCTGCAGGAACAAGGGTTCAATTACAGGGGCATAGGTCGCGGTGCGCACCAGGGCGCAGCCTCATTCAGGGCGGTGTTGAGTGCGGTTGGCGGCTGACTGTACTAATCGTAGAATCTTTAAGACGTCAGGGAGAATAACATGGCAAGTCCGGTTGTGTACTTTGAGATTGGGGCAAAGAACGCGGAGAAGGTGACAGAGTTTTACCGTGACCTGTTCGGCTGGGACATCAGTCCGTTGGGACCGGCATCGGCGGCGGGCACTCCGATCTGGTCCGTGCAGAACGAGGAAGGCGGGATACACGGAGGCATCATCCAGACCGACGAGAACATGCCGCCGAACTATGTAATGTTCTATGTTCAGTCGGAGGACATTCAGGCCGATCTGGATAAGGCTGAGAGGCTAGGCGGGAAGGCAGTCGGGCCGTGCATGGATATCCCGGGTGGCAGGGGACAGATAGGCATCTTCATGGACCCGGACGGCAATGTCATCGGGCTGCACAAGTGGAACGGCGAGGCGCCTGAGCAGGAGTGATCGGCTGTTTGAGGACGGGCTGACCCGAACGGGACGCGGCTGAATATGAAGGGGAGGTCGAATTGGACCTAGGAAATTTCTCCATCAGCCTCGGAGTGAAAGACATGGAGAAGTCCCTGGACTTCTACCGGAAGTTCGGCTTTGAGGTTATCGACGGCGGTCATCAGAATGAAGAGTATGCCGACACGGACACGGAGAAGTGGCGCATACTGCAGAACGGTAAGGCAGTGATCGGCCTCTTCCAGGGGATGTTCGATGTGAATATCCTGACCTTCAATCCGACGGACCTTCGCACAATCCAGGCGTCGCTGAAAGAACACGAACTGGAGTGGGACTATGAGGCGGACATGACGACGACCGGCCCTTGCAGCGCTTCACTGAAGGACCCTGACGGCAACGTGATTCTCCTTGACCAGCACTATTAGAAGCGGTTAACCGACACGATTGGCTGGAGGTGTATTTCAATGCCCGGGATTGACAGTAATCTTGCATTCAGACCCGCTTCGGAGTTGCGCGGGCTAATCGCCGACAAGCAGGTGTCGCCTGTTGAGTTGACGGAACTGTATTTCGAGCGAATCGACCGGCTGGACTCGCAACTGAACTCGTACCTGACGCTTTCCCGCGACGAGGCGCAGCAGGCTGCAAGAGACGCCGAAAATGCCGTGATGCGAGGCGACGCTCTAGGGCCGCTGCACGGCGTTCCGATTTCCATAAAGGACCTGGAACTCACGAAGGGAGTGCGCACGACTAGCGGCTGCCTGGTGTTCAAGGACAGGGTGCCGGACGAAGACTCGATCGTGGTGGAGCGTGTGAAGGCTTCGGGCGCGATCATACTGGGCAAGACGAACACGCCGGAGTTCGGGCACCGGGGCACAACGGAGAACCTGCTGGGCGACGCCTGCCGAAATCCGTGGAACACGGCGCGCACGCCGGGCGGGTCGAGCGGCGGCGCAGCTGCGGGACTTGCCGCGGGTCTGAGCGCGATATCGACGGGCAGCGATGGCGGAGGCTCGGTTCGCATACCGGCGAGCTTCTGCGGACTGTACGGCATCAAGCCGACCCAGGGTCGCGTGCCTCGATATGGCGGTCGCGCCGCACCGGCTGTTGCCAACCAGCTGAGCCAGTCGGGACCCATCACACGAACTGTGCGGGATTCCGCCATCCTGCTGCAAGCGCTGGCGGGTCATGACGCGCGGGACGGCGGTTCCCTGCGTGAGGCGCCCGGGGACTACATCGGTGCGCTTGACCGTGATGTCGGCGGCTTGCGAATAGGCTGGAGTCCTGATTTCGGATATGCCGCCGTTGATCCTGAAGTAGTGGATGTGTGCAGCAGGGCAGCGCAAGTGTTTGGTGAGATCGGCTGTGATGTAAGCGACAGCGGGTTCTCGCTGGACGCGCCGCAGGAAGCGTTCAGAGTCCTTTTCGCGGTTAATACATACGCGTCGTCCGGTTACCTTCTGCGCGAGCACGGCGATGAGCTGACGGATTACTTCCGGGCGAACATGGAGTACGCCGCAACACTGAGTGCTGCCGATTACGCCAGAGCCGTGGGTGAGGTGGATGTCGTGAAGATGCGGTTCGACGAGTACTTCGACAACTACGACCTGCTGCTGTCGCCCACGATGGCAGTGCCCGCATTCGAGATAGAGCAACACCCCACGACTATCGACGGCAAGGACGTTGATCCGTTCACCGGTTATCTGCCATTCACATATCCCATCAATGTCATCGGGCACACGGCGGCGAGCGTCCCCTGCGGATTCTCGGCGGACGGGATGCCGATAGGTTTGCACATCGTGGGGCGTCACGGCGACGAGGAGACGGTGCTGGCTGCATCAGCGGCGTTCGAGCGCGCGATGCCGTGGGCGGACAAGAGGCCGCCGGTGTCTTAACCGCAGCGAACTTATGGGGTAAGATAGCGCGAGACATTCAATCTCTGAACAAGGAGCTATCTTATGCCGAACATTGACGAGAATCTCGCGTTTGCGCCTTCCCACGAGCTTGCCGCCCTGATTGCGGACAGGCAAGTATCCCCTGTTGAAATAACGCAGCTCTACTACGACCGAATCGAGCGACTGGACTCGCAGCTGAACTCGTACCTGACGCTGACGCAGGACAT
>CAZWDM010000014.1:48154-51643 GCA_964632415.1 uncultured Dehalococcoidia bacterium
GAATCGAGCGACTGGACTCGCAGCTGAACTCGTACCTGACGCTGACGCAGGACATGGCGATGGATGCGGCGCATGCCGCCGAGGAAGCCGTAATGCGCGGGGATGCGCTCGGACCGCTGCACGGCGTCCCGATTTCCATCAAGGACCTGCAGATGACTGCAGGCGTGCGCACGACCCTGGGTTCGCTGGCTTACAAGGACCAAGTACCTGCCGCAGACGCGGCGGTGGTGGAGCGCGTGAAGGCGACGGGCGCGATAATGCTGGGCAAGACGAACACACCGGAGTTTGGGCTGCTGGGCGCGAACGAGAACCGTCTTGGCGACGACTGCCGCAACCCGTGGAACACTGAGCGCACATCGGGAGCGTCGAGCGGTGGTGCCGGGGCGGCGGTTGCGGCTGGGCTGTGCTCGCTGGGCACGGGCGGTGACGGCGGCGGCTCGATTCGGATTCCTGCAAGTTTCTGCGGGATATATGGAATCAAGCCGACGCAGGGACGTGTTTCCAGCTTCAGCGGCGTACCTCCGGCCGCGCCACTCCTGAATATCACCAGCCAGCAGGGGCCAATGTCGAGGACGGTCAAGGACTCGGCGATACTGCTGCAGGCGCTGGCAGGCTACGATCCGCGTGATTCGGCGTCGCTGCGTGAGCCGGTGCCGGACTTCGTGGGCGCACTGGACAGAGGCATCAGCGGCCTGCGCTTGGCATGGAGTCCCGATTATGGGTATGCGGGCGTTGATGCCGAGGTCGTTGAGGTGAGTGCGGGCGCGGCTCGTGTGTTCGAGAGCCTGGGCTGCACTGTGGAAGAGAGCGACATTGCACTGGAAGACCCGTTTGGCACATGGTGGGTTTTCTTCGCTTCCAATGTGTTCGTTACGCAGGGGCACCTGCTGGACGACCCGGATGACCCGCTGTCCTGGTACGGGCGCATGGCGATCGAGGACGGAAGCGGATTCAGCGCGGGAGACTTCATCAAGGCGATGGGCGGACGCGACCGGATGGTCAACCAGTTCGCCGATGTGTTCGACGAGTATGACCTGCTGCTGTCTCCGACAATGCCGGTGACGGCGTTCCCTGTGCAGGAGTATCCGCAAGTGATAGGCGGCAAGGAGAATGCCAACCGGAAGGGCTGGAGTTTTACGGCGTTTACGCATCCGATCAACACGATAGGACACCCCGCGGCGAGCGTGCCGTGCGGGTTTGCAGCTGACGGGATGCCCGTCGGACTGCACATCGTCGGCCGCAAAGGGGACGAAGAGACGGTGATAGCGGCGTCGGCGGCGTTCGAGCGAGCGATGCCCTGGGCGGATAAGAGGCCGGCGGTGAGCTAGAGCTGACATCGTTGCATAGGATAAACAGGATGGGAGAGTTGCCCAATGCCAAATATTGATGAGAACCTCGCGTTTGCACCGTCGCACGAACTCGCCTCGCTTATCGCTGAGAAACAGGTTTCGCCGGTTGAGATAACGCAGCTTTATCTGGACCGGATCGAGCGACTGGATTCGCAGCTTAATTCGTACCTGACCGTGACCGGCGATATTGCGATAGAGTCTGCGAAGGCGGCCGAAGATGCGGTGGTGCGCGGAGACGAGCTTGCCCCGCTGCACGGCGTTCCGATTTCGATAAAAGACCTGGTGATGACGAAGGGCATCCGCAGCACGTCGGGGTCGCTAGCCTACAAGGACCACATACCGGCGGCAGACTCCGCCGTTGCGGAGCGGGTGAAGGCGAGCGGGGCAATCTTGCTGGGGAAGACCAATACGCCGGAGTTTGGATCGCTTGGCGCGAACGAGAACCGGCTTGGCGACGAATGCCGCAATCCCTGGAACACGGGACGCACGTCGGGCGCATCGAGCGGTGGGGCGGGCGCGGCGGTGGCTGCTGGGCTGTGCTCGCTTGGCACGGGCAGTGATGGTGGCGGTTCGATACGCATTCCGGCGAGTTTCTGCGGAATATACGGCATCAAGCCTACGCAGGGGCGCGTCTCCGGGTTCAGCGGGGTTCCGCAGGATGTGCCGCTCGTGAATTTCCTGGGACAGAACGGGCCGATGACACGCACGGTGAAGGACTCGGCGATACTGCTGCAGGCGTTGTCAGGGTATGATTCGCGGGATGCTTCTTCTCTGCATGCGCCTGTGCCTGACTTCGTTGGCGCGGTGGACAGGGATATCAGCGGACTGCGGATGGCGTGGAGCGCGGACTTCGGATACGCGGGCGTGGATGCTGAGGTCGTGGAGGTGTGTGCTGCGGGGGCGCAGGTGTTCGAGGGGTTGGGCTGCTCCATCGATGAGAGCGACCTTACGTTGGACGCGCCGCTCGAAGTCTGGTGGGTGATTTCCGGGCTGACTTCTTACATTACGCAGGGACACCTGCTGGAAGATCCATCGGATCCCCTGACGTGGTACGGTCGGATGCTCATCGAGGATGGCAAGGAATTCACCGCATCCGACTATGTGAAGGCGCTGGGGCGCCGAGACCGGATGATCAACCAGTTCAACGATGTATTCGAGGAACATGACCTGCTGCTGTCACCCACGATGGCGACTACGGCGTTCCCAGTGGGCGAATACCCGGAGGTAATCGCGGGCAAGCGCAACGCTCATGTGAAGGGCTGGGGCTTTCTGCCGTTCACCCATCCGATAAATATGATTGGACACCCCGCCGCGACGGTGCCGTGCGGGTTCTCGGCAGGCGGGTTGCCCATCGGACTGCACATAGTGGGGCGCAAGGGCGACGAGGAAACGGTACTGGCGGCATCTGCTGCGTTCGAGCGCGCGATGCCGTGGGCGGACAAGAGGCCGGCGGTGTCGTAGCGTCCCTGCCGCGTCTTGGCGATGCAGATGCAAAGCAAAGGGGCTGCCTGCGATATGAAGCAGGCAGCCCCGATTCTTGCTATGTCGAGAAGCGGTTACTTCGAAATGAAGTCGAACTGCTCGTACTGGCCGTTGGTGGTGACGACAGGGTCGATGCCCAGCCAGCGCTCTGCAATGGTGGAGTATGTGCTGCGGAAGTCGTTGCTGAAGTGCAGGTCTCCTTCCAGCTGCTTGTCGTCATCGAGCGAGGGGAAATCGCCGTACATTCCGCCGTTGACATCGCCGCCAATCACGAACGCGACGCCGCCGGAGCCGTGGTCGGTGCCAGCGCCGTTGTCCTTGATGCGCCTGCCGAACTCGGAGAAGAGCAGCACTACGACATCCTTGTCCATGTCGTGCTCCCTCATGTCGTCCATGAAGTCGCCGACCGCGCCGGAAACGTCTTCCCAGAGCTTCGCGTGGCTCGTCAGCTCGGATGCATGGGTGTCGAAGCTGCCGTGCTGCGTGTAATAGACTCGCGTGCCGAGCCCGGCGGTCATTACCTGCGCGATGGACTTCATGTTCTCCGCGATGGGGTTGTCAGCATACTCGATGCTGGAGGAGTACTGCTGCGGGGCGACTCGTAGTATGTCGGCGCCCTTGAGCGCATCCGTGCCCGTCTGCGAGATGAAGTTGGCGA
>CAZWDM010000014.1:51743-54633 GCA_964632415.1 uncultured Dehalococcoidia bacterium
AGTATGTCGGCGCCCTTGAGCGCATCCGTGCCCGTCTGCGAGATGAAGTTGGCGATGACATCGCGACCGCTGCCGCCGTACATCTGGGTGAAGGCTTCGAGCGCGAGATTGCGCGCTGCCTCATCCTTGATGTCAGGGAACAGGCCGTAGGTCTCGAGGTTGCCGACCGATGCGACCGGTACGCCCTTGGCATACAGCGCGCGCGGAAGGCCGCGACCGAAGTTGACGCCGGTCAGCACATTTTCCGCCTGCGGGTCGAGCTCGCGGATCGCCCTGCCGAGCCAGCCATCTTCGCCTACCTGCTCACTCTCGGCTGTGTGCCACACGTCCATCGAGCGGAAGTGCGAGCGGTTGGGGCTCGGGTAGCCGACGCCGTTGATGAGCGCGACATTGCCCTCGTCCCAGAGCGACTTGATCGGTGCGAGCGCGGGGTTGAGGCCGAGCTTGTCGTCGAGCTTCAGTACCTTATCCTGCGGGATGTTGACGAAGGGCCTGTTGTCGTAATACTGCCCGTCGTTGTACGGGATGACTGTGTTGAGGGCATCGTTACCGCCCGAGAGCTGCAAGACTACCACCGTCTTCTCGTGATGACCGTTGCCGTTAGTCCCCATTATCCTTCTCCTATAAGGTTCCTGATGCCCTGCTCTTTGTCATTGCTCGTATAATCGCTTAATTCGCGGTGTTCGTCAAGGCTTGCAGGCCGAAACTTCGGATATTCGCCGACATGGGCTGGACGTTAATTGTTCTTTTCATCCAACTCGGCGATTATCTTTTCGAAGCGAGGATTGAAGACTTTCTTGAACTTGAGGAGGTAGTTGAACATCCATTGTCTGATTTCGTCGAGCTTATCCTCGTCGCCCAGGGATCCTCTCCGATATACGCCTAAGCTTGCATAAGGGGTCCGCCAATCAATATTAGTATCTGCATCCAAGTCCAATTCGCCAACTATAGTCTGTCTACACTCTTGCTTACGAAGCGAATTCAAATTCGGCGTTCCCCCCGGGATGTACACCCATGCTGTTCCGTCATTCTCGAAGCAGGCAACATATCGCAGGCTTGATACTCCAGACGGGAACGGGTGATAACGTACTGACGCAGCCTTTCGCTTGTCTGTGAAACCTTCCTCACGCAAGTTATCAACAAGTGGCTGAAAGAACTCGCGGAGTTGGACGCTTTGCAACTTCACAGGTATTGGTCGGCTACGATCACTCTTTGTCCAAGACTCAGGGAAAACAACAGGGACTAATTCAACGTCAGCTTCTGAATCTCCGTTTGGCTTGGTATGTATTTCCACTCCAAAGACTTCGATTTCTTCGGATGTCCAGCGATTGATCCAGTCCAGGGCGGCGCGATGCTCCTCATAAAAGCGCGGTGCTACCCATATCAGGGTGCGCGCATCTTGCCATCCCGCGTAAGTGAGTATCTGCCCGAGGTGGCTGTGATTCGTCCATTCTAATTGATTCTCTATGACAATCGCGGCACCAGTTCGTGCATCATCCGCGAGTATGTCAACGTTGTAGCGACCGCAGGCTGCTTCCTGCTCCACCAATTCAATCTCCATTCCCAAGGCTTCGCCCAGTAGCGGGAGGTTCTTTGCAAGCCATGGAGTGAACTCGTGAGCTTCGTGGATCCATATTTGCTTTACAGGCACAGCTTCAGGGTTTTCAGATTGCTCAGTTGCCAAGTGTCAGCCTCCAGTTCGATAGTATTCGCTGGGCTTGATATTGAATATGCCGTCAATCTCGTTGTCGCGCTTGCCGTTGTCGCCGTCTTTTATGAGGAAGTCGCGGCGGTCGCGGTAGATGAGGGCGCGGTTTAGGACGTAGTCATCATCCCACTTGAGGTCTATCTTGGTGCATGGCGTCATCAGCCAGTACTTGTAGTCGCCGATGAAGAGGTACTTGTTCTTCATGCGGAAGAACCTGCCGTCAACGCCCTCACCGGCGCAGAAACGCTTGCAGACTTCGTCGAGCAGTTCTTCCTGTCCGTCTTTCTTGATGACGACATACTCGTGGGGCCAGGTGTCACGGAATGTGACAGCCTCCCGCCAGGGAGCGTTGTCGATGAGCTTAACGAGTTCGCTGGTCATGGGTTACCTTTATTACGATACGTGATAGACCTGCACGCGGTGGCGGTTGCTTTCGGTTACGAAGAGCCTGCCCTTGCCGTCGAGCTTGACGGACATTGGGGACCAGAAGTATTTCTCGATGTGCGAGGATACTTCGTGCGGGTCGTCGGGGTCGAAGAAGTCGATGTCGAGTTCGAGGTTGGCGCGGGAACGTGCGGCGCCTTCTTCGCGATTGATGCTCAGGAAGTTCGTTGCCCAGGGGGAGAGGGTTGCCTCGCCTCGAAGCAGCTGGATGAAATTGCCGTCCGGGCCGAATGCCTGCACGCGTTCGTTGCCCCAGTCGGCGACATAGACATTCCCGTAGGCGTCCACCGCCACGCTGGAGGGCTTGACCAACTGGCCTTCGCCGCGTCCGGGCTCGCCATAAGATGCCACGAACTCGCCTTCAGCATTGAATCGGGCGATTCGATCGTTGCCCCAGTCTGCGACATAGATGTCACCACCCGGGGCGACGGTAATGCCCCAGGGCATCAAGAGGGTGCCGACGCCCAGCGTTGCAAGATGGACGCCGCTGCCCGTGAACTTCTGCACACGGTTGTTGTATGTGTCGCTGACATAGAGGTTGTCATCGGCATCGAAGGCGATTCCGCAGGGGCCGTCGAGCTCGCCGTCGCCACTGCCGTGCGTACCCCAGACTTGCAGGAAGTTGCCGTCCGCGTCGAATGCTGTGACGCGATGCAGGTACTCGTCGGTCAGGTAGATGTCTCCGCGGCTGTTCTTCGCGCCGGATGTCAGCCACACGAACTGCCCGTCGCCCTCGCC
>CAZWDM010000015.1:0-51624 GCA_964632415.1 uncultured Dehalococcoidia bacterium
CCCGGCCCCAGCGATCTCGAAATCCGCCCCTTCTACGAATACGAAGACTTTGGCGATGCAATGACACCGGAACAAATCGAGCAAGAGGAGCAGATGCGCGAAGAACTGGCCGCCCAGGATAGTCACAACTAACTCAGGAAGTGATACGCACAAGCACACCCCACAGGTCAATTAAAACTTAGAAAAATTGTGGGAGCACCTTTTGAAATCATCTCGCGTCGGACTGTCCACAATGAACAACCACTCAAAGGAAATCAGAACAGTAACGGAGTCTGAGCCAAAGGAAATTACGCAGAATTTACCGGGAGTGGCGTCGCAATAGGTGTGGCGGCACTGCTATCACAGATCCGATGGCGGCACCGCTATTGGACGTGTCAGCACAAAAATCGTGACGGCAATACCTTATAAAAAGAATACCGACATTAACCCTTAATACTTTCAGCCTGCCGGCATGCGGGCTTCCAACCGAAACCGATAGAGGAACAGGTAGGTTGCGGGCTCAGCTAGCCCGGGCATAGAAAAGAGGTTCATGTTCTAGAAATCGTTCAAATAGTAAACGGCTGCCCGCGCGCTCCGGCGCCCCGGGCGGCGTTAATATCGTGAGGGCCGATCGGCGGATCCTTCTCTTTGGGGGATTTTCCGGCTTGGTTCTGGAGCCTAAGATTGGTGAGCAACTTTCTTTCGCTCCGCCGGTCGAGTCCTCTCCCCACCTGATTATCCAGGCATCCTGCTAGCGCGGGGTGTCTTTATTTGTGCCCTTTTTCGGGGGTTGACAGATTTTCTGTTCATGTTTTAGTCTGTTGCTGCTCACCAATCTAACGGATACAGAATCAATATGGACAGGTCCACCACGGCAGTCGCCGGAAGCGGCGACGTTGCCGCGTCATCTACATCTCCGGATGTCCTGCACCATCATGCCTGGTTGGTTTTACAGACCGGCCTCGGTCATGCTCCCCGTGCGGTACTCCACACCATCGTCGAGGCGCACGCCCACTTTCAGGCGCGCAGCGACGACCACACCTTTTTCATGGCCCGCTCGCGCCTCGAGCCGATACTACCTCGTGGCATGCAGTGGCGCACCTTCACCAATCATCGTTCCGCCTTAGTGAAGCTCGGCTTGCTCGAACTGATCTGGCGCGCTCCGAACCAGCACTCTGAGAAGAGTCGCTGGCGCATTCGCTATGACCGCACCTTCTCCGCCCAGCCGCGCGAGCAACTCGTGCTTCCGTTTGAACAACTCGACGCGCAGATGCCGGTCGCAGAGCCTGATGACCTGTCCGATGGATTCCATGATGAGTTCGAGGCAGCCGTGCCTGTCACAAGTGCGGATTCGTCCGTTGGGCAGTCCGATGAGAGAGCGTACTTGGTGCGACAGATCGAGCAGATGAAGTCGTGGCTTGCAACCGGTGAGCGGAGGCTTGCAGAGCTTGAGGCGCACTTCGACGCTCTCGTTGCCGCCGAGCCGGAGAGTCAGAAGGAAGCCGGAAGCGAGCCTGCGACTGTTCCGAGGGCAGAACGCCGCCGTCGCGCGAGACAAGTCGCAAAGCAGGCTCGCAAGTCTCCGATAGACACGGATTCCCCGTTCCTGCAGGCGGTCATCGCCGCGATGACCGGATTGAACGTCACGCTGGCCGACGATGACCTAGCCCGATTCAGGGAGGTGGAGGAGCTGTGGCGCGAGTTGCATTCAGGCACCATACCCGACCATTTTCTGGCCTACGCGGTGCAGCGGATGCGTGAGGCCAAGCGGGACCGTCCTGTCGGATACGTTCTGGGTGTTCTGAGAAGCACCGTGAGGAAGGGCTACACGGAGGACAGGCCATCCGGTGAGGAGATGAAGCCAGATGGTCGGAGATACGGCGTCAGGAGGAAGCGCTACTGAGATGTGATGTCCCGGCAAGTGCATATCGAATTAGGAGGCAATGGATGCTCAAAAATCGGAGTTCGGATTTGGAATTGCGCGTCGAGAAGCTGCTGCGTTCGCTGGGGGCGAATGGCTGGCAACTTACGCCCAAAGAGCGGGAGGACGTGGCTGACGGAGTATTCCGCCTCGATAAGGCGTGCGGCGGGTTGCCCGAGGATTGGAGCCGCGACATATGGGTGATGCTGTCGCGGACAGACCGGATGAATCTTGGCGGGCTGCTTGCGGCGCTGGACGAGTGCGCCAGCCTTGGGGGCATGTACCGCGGCGCGGAATGGGCGTGCGATGAGTTGTTGAGTTTCGTGGAAGGGTGGCGCGCCGCCTACGAGTTTCCCCCGCTCACGGAAAAGCAGCGAAACGCAATCAGCCATAGGGTCAGACGCGCCTGCGAGAAGTCCGGCGGTCGAGCGGCCACTCACTGGATGCTGACGCTCATATGGATGGCGACCGAGAGTAGTCCGCAGCGCGACATCTACGGTCCTATGCTCGGCGCCCTTGACTACTGCGCCGAGCATGGGGGACTGGATGCTCCAGACGGACGAGTCGTTATGGAAGGCTACCTTGGACCGCCGCCCGAGGCGAACCCCGACCTGGTGATGATGCGAATCGCTCGCGAGTCATCCGACTGGCTGAGGCGGCGAAAGTCCCTACCTGGCGGGTTGGACGGATACGCGAAGGTGCTCGACCTGCTCAGGTCGGCCTGGCGGCAGAAGGACACTCTGGTCGGTGAGGAATGGGGAGGCGGAGAGAACTGGCCGATCTGGTTTGGGTGCGAATGGATCCGTCTGGTAAGGGATGGGACTGATTCGGTGCCGGCGCTGATCTGGCTGCACATTCTGGACAATCTGAGGAAGCGGATGGGAGAAGGGAGCGAGAAGTGGCTGACAAGAATCCGCCCGGTCTCTATGTGCGAAGAGAATGCCGTGTTCACTCTGGCGGTGGATGACCCGTCGGATGCTCGCTTCGTGATGGAGGAGTGGGGGGTGGTGATGGAGGTTGAGATAGGTCGAGTTGTCGGGAGGGAGATGAAGGTCGAGATATGGGATGACGACTCGAACGTGTGGAGTCTGAGCGCGGCGTAATCCGAATGGGTAGCTGAAAGGAGGCGAGATGAGCCGGACGGTGAAGATCGTATTTCAGAAACGCATGCCCGATGGCGCATTGAGGCGGAGCACGCCCCTGTACGACAGTTCCTCGGGATGTGCCCGTATAGAGCACGCGATCGAGTACGCCCGGATGCTTCGTGCCGGCTGTGAAAGCGGAGCGCTTTCTTCGTCTGTTCTATGCGACATGGAGCCGAACCATGTCCTTACCGCGTACATCGCCACGGCTCATCTTGAGAGGACCCATATCGAGGGGTCGGGAGAAGGTGGAGAGCGGGGTCCGGGCCTGAGGCTCGACACGATGGCTGTGGGCTACGGGGAGTGGTTGGGCGACATCCGGCAAGTCCTTTTCTGCTGTATCGACCTGGATGGGGACCTGTCGCCTGATGCGCCTGTGGTTGAGGATGAGCAGTGGTAGTCGCAGCCGAGTTTACGAGTAGGTGCTCCAGGTGCGGGGGCTACATCAGTACGCGGGTGCTGAGACCCGAGCGGTTCGCCTGCGTCTACTGCGGCTGGCGTGATTACGGGAAGGATGCCGAAGTGTCGCAGGGTGAGGGCCGGGTGCTGCGGCTGCGCTATCTCGGTGAGAATCCGCGGCTGATGCGCTTTCCGCCACTCGCGGCCTTAATGTCGCCCAGCGTCGGCATGGGGGCGGAGTTGAGTCCGGAGTTGAGGATCGCCTGCCCGCACTGCCGCGCCCTGAACGTTCTGAACGTCATGGATAGGTGTGGACGGTCACTGGAGCGGTGGCGCTGCGGTGTGGGACATGAGCTGCGACTGCACCTTGTCGGATGGGAGGTCGTGGGGTGGTCCTGAGACGCTTCGCTCATCTTATAAGTCCCTGCCGCAAGGAAAGCCTGGCTGTTCTCGCACTGGTGGCAGTGCTCTGCGTATTCGCAGTGCCGGGCGGCGTGCTTGCCCAGGAGCCGCCGGTGGAAACGCCGCCGACCGAGTCCGGACTCGGCAACTGTGTCGAGGGGGTGAAGGTTTCGGTGCTAAACAGCGGCTTCAACGCGCTGCCCGAGGACCAGTCTAAGCGGGACGGAAACGGCGGATTCGAGACGTTCATAGTCCTCAACTGCAAGGCGTACGAGATTCGCTGGGAGATACTGGACGACGGTGGAAGGATAGTTCCCGGCGGGACGGGCGCGAACCGGATCAGCGACAAGTTCGACGAGGTCGAGTGGGTCAATCTGGAGATAATCGAGTACCAAAGGCATACCTCTGACGTTCTGGATTCGGAAGGGAACATTCTGTTCCGAGCAGGCGACGTTGTGGTGGACGAGGACGGCAACGGCATACCCGCGACCGAGCAGCCTCCAGCCGTTACCGCCTACAGGTTCAAGTTCGAGTTCGCCAACGACGAGGTTCAAGAAGGCACGGAGATGGTCAGGCCTCTGACCAACAACCGCGACTACTTGCTCAAGTTCGACATCGTGCCTTACGAGGGCGCTCCGAATAATCACATCCACGGGTGGGTGTTCGAGATAGTGGGCAAGCTCGGCGGCAACTGGTGGCAGAAGATAATCAGGGTGCTTTCACCCATCAATTGGCTGGAAAAGGGTCTTATTTTCCTGTTCCAGGGAGTGGGAACGGCGATACATGGCGGGATGTGCTTCGCGCTTGGGCACTTCATGACCGACTCGGAGCGAGAGGCCTTCGACCGCTATGACTCGAACGGCGACGGTAAGATCACAACTGACGACGACCTGGTGGTGAACGCCGAGGACCCACACAAGCCGAATGCCAACGGGAACTGCAAGAAGCCGGACAAGTCCCCGCGAGAGGAGCTTGAGGAACTTCGCACGGCGGCATTCATCGAGGTCAACGAAGAGCGGGCGCTCGTGGGGCTGCCGCCGCTGCGGAGACAGGAAAAGCGCGACACGTATCTGTCGGAGGTGCTCGACGGACGCGATCCGCGTTCCGGTGATGTGCCACTGGCAACCCAGGTCCACTACGAGCTGAGCCACATAACTATCGCGCCGAGGCTGGTCCTGGAGAGGGTGGGCGCTGCGCCGCCACAGCAGTCGATGGATGGCGGCATCACGACCTTTACGGGGCTGCTGACGGGAACGCCGCCGGAGCTGACCTACGAGCGCGGCATTGTGAGGATCGGCTGGTCGGCGCTGCTGAACGTGATGGTGGCGGCTCTTGCACTTGTCATCGCCTGGATCGGGTTGAGCCAGATAGTGCGCAGCTTCATCGGCGGGCAGCGCACTATGGCCGACTGGCGCGAGACGGTGCCAGGCTAATACTCGCGCTGATAGCGGCTCTCACGAGCTACTGGTGGTGCTCCCTGCTCGTGGACGTAGCGGACGGGGTTTCGCGGTATGTCGCGGCGGCTATGCGCGTCACTCCCGCCGACATCACCCTGACACTGGGCAACGCCCTGTTTGCGATTGTCGCGAGGAACGTCTCGCATGCCTGGCTCGCCGCGGTCCCTGTTGCCGGGGTACTGCTGGTGGCGATAAAGGTTGCCTTCACCGGGCTGATAGTCATGCTGATGAAAATATTCGCGATTACCGTGCTCCTGGTTATCGCTCAGTTCGTCATGCGTATCGTTCTGCTGAACCTTCTGATCATCATCTCTCCGCTGGGCATGCTGATGTGGGCGCTCCCCGAGACCTCGGGCTGGGGGCGCAGGTGGGTGACGCTATTTACGACGACGCTCTTTCAGCACGGCATCCAGATCATCGCCTTCGCCGTGGCGATCTGGTTCGTGCGGCTGGCAACGCCCGTCGGAATCGTCGCCGACACCGGCTCTGTCAACACGGCGCTTCAGGCGGTGCTTCCCACGCAGATGTTCTGGGCGCTTCTGATCGGCATCATGGGGATGATTGTGACCTTCAAAGTGCCGAGCATCCTGGGGCAGGGCAGCCTGCAAGAGAGCTTCATCAGCACGATTTCGTTTGCCGCGGTGGGCTTCAGGGCGCTGGGGTTCGTAGCGGGTGGGGGCACAAGCGGACCACCGGGCTTGAGCGGTGATCCCGGTACCGGGCCAGCAGCCCCTGGAGGCCTAGCGGCGCAGTCGCCCGTAAGTGGAGTTGCGTCCGGGGTTACGGCAAGGGCGACGAATATCGCCGCCGCCGCTGCGGTAGGCGGTTTCAGGTCGCTGCGCGCGGGCTTCAGCGCGATACGCGGCGCGGGCTCTTTCGCTTCTCCGGAGATCGGCGCACAGTCACGCGCCTCGTCTCCGTACGCCGCGCCATCGTCTTACGATGCTGGTTCCGAGCAAGAACCGGCGCTGACGGCTGAGAGGGTAACTCCAATAACAAGAGCGGATGGGCCTGACGCGCCTACCGGGACAGGCACGGTCAGAGGCGAAACATCGGAGAGCGTGTCGGGACAAACGCAGGAGGCGAGACCGCTCACTCCCCGCGAGCGCCGCGCGGAGGACATCCGGCAGGTGGTGAGGGGAATAGGGGATGGAGCGTACCTTCGCGGACGCCGGGGCGGGATGCGTGCGCTGAGCGAGTGGTATGTGCGAGATCAGGGTACGGTCAGGATGTCAACGCCGGCTGAGCGTCAGCTCATCAGGGACCTGGGCTTCGGGCGCTTCAACCGGGCATTTGAGGCCAGGCCTGCGGTGCAGTCTCAGGCCGGTGCGTCGGCTAGTCCGAGGAGTGATACCGACGATGTAAGAGCGCGTGCGCTTATGGGCAGTAACGTCTTCGACAGTGCGAGAGAAAGAGGTGTCGTTGCGGTCAACGACAGGTACGTTGCGGAGGGATGGACGGTTCGCGCGGCGACGCCGGCTGAGCGGCGTGTCATCGGAGACATGGGGCGCGACCGCTTCAACCAGGTGTTCAGCGCGCGCCGCGCTGACACGGGGACGCCTTCGATTCCTCAAAGACAGACTTACTTCGACGCGAGGCAGGCACGCTCGGAGATGGGAGAGGATGCCTTTACGGAGGCTCGGCAAGACGGACTTGTCGCACTCGGCGGTCCCTACGTTTTGCAAGGCGGGCAGACGAGGCTTGCGACGGCGGCTGAGCGGCAGTTGATTTCGGATATGGGACGAGAGCGGTTTGGCAGAGTATTCAGCCCACCGCGCACGGCACAGGCGGCATCGAGCGCGAGCAATGTGAAGGATGCCCCTTCCATGCCTGTGTCCGAAGGGCTTGATGACCCGGGAGTCGAGCGTCCCTCGGTGATGGGTCAGATGGGACAGGCATTCCGCGAGGGCTACTCCGGATATATGGAGCAGGCGCGTGTGCGCCTTGTGAGAGATGTGGACTCTGAGCGTATTACGCCGGAGACGAGCGAGGGGCATGTGGCACGACAGACTCTTGGTGAGGAGTTCCGGGAGACTTCCGGAAGGCGAATCCGCTATGTGGGCAGTGGCGCGTGGCAGAACAGCGGTGGCGCGATACGTCCGCTCACAGGCGAGCAGGTGCATGCCCGGTCAGTGATGGGTGACGAAGAGTTCTCTCGTGCGATGGACAGCAGCGTTAGGACTCAGGGGCAGAGAAACGGCCAGGGCGAGTTTCTGGTGACGGAGAACGGTCAACAGCGTGTGGCGACACCGGCGGAAGCGCGTCTCATCGCGCCTGACCAGCTCGGAGTGCAGGGATTCAACAGGACAATGGGCACTCGCAGTCAATTCATGGGCGAAGGAAACTTCGTGCGCGACGAGGGAACAACCAGGATGGCTACGGAGAACGAGTCTCGGTTGCTCAACCAGGTGGGAGAGCGGCGGTTCAACGAAGTTATGGGAAGGCGAATCGAGGATGCGGGCGAAGGCTATCGCGTGGACACTATGCCTGATTCACAAGAGATTGTTGAGCAGGTCGGACGCGACAGCGCGCTCCTTGCGCGGGGTGCCCGTGAGGGCGGCGAACGGATTGTCGAGCGCGGGCGAGAACTAGCGGAGGAGGGTCGGCGAACCGGGTTCTCGCAGGGGCTGGCCGACTGGGGACGCTCCGCGTCGCGGGAACTCGGCGGGCGAGAGGAGCGACCGCCGTATGACGCACGGCGCGTTGATAACGACGACCAGCGGAGACGCTACTACGGAATGCGTAGTCCGGACGAATAGAAGTCGACGAGAGGGGGTGATCCAGTCGAGCGGGGCAAAGGGTTGGGGATGAGGGCGGTTTCGGCATCAAGTTAACGGAGGTTTTGAGGAATGATTGATTTCGGAGCTGAGTTTGCCGTGCAGTTACAGCAGGTAGCGGCGCTTGTCGAGCCCGTCGCCGAGCAGACATACAGGGTGCAGAATCAGTCGATAATCGAGGGGTTTTTTCGCGGCGGACAGACGATAGTTCGCTGGCTTATGGGGGGCGGGATACTCATATCGACGGGATTTTGCATCTGGGGGTTCATAAAACTCAACCGGGCGGCTGACGACCCGCAGATGTTCGCCAGAGCGCGTAACCAAATAGTCTTCAGCATCGCGGCGGCCGGAGGCTGCGCGCTGGCGTTCTTCTTCATAGGAGGCGGCGTGGAGTTTTTCTCTACCGCCTTTGGCGGGCAGAGTGTGGACGTGGGAAAGGTAGGCATCGTGGAGTCTTCGGCAACGGAGATTCGCATGGAAGGCGAGTTTTTAGGCATGTACAACAACCAGGTCGTTCTTTGTGAGGACGGCTTTGCGGGGCTGACTGATCTAGGTTGGACGTGGGCGGATGGTGTAGCTACGGATGCTGATCAGAATGCAAATACAGGGCAGTGTAGTAAGTGACGAAGAATGTTGGAGCCGTTCCGAGCGCCGACCAGGGACGGCTCCTGGCATGTAACTGTTCAGGGAGTTAACTAAGTACCCAGTTTGTGAAGTGGCGATTATGGCAGACAGAACTCCATGTGCCTGTGAGCGCCAGAGCGCGATCCCGACGCAGCTCTTGAAGGAAGAGGGATGGGTATGTTGAAGGCTGCTATTTGGCTTGCGGCTGTGTTTATCGGACTCTTTCTGGTCTATGTGGCCGTTGTATCGGGTGCGGTAATGGTTATGGGCATTTTCACGGGCAGGAGCGAGCTGGCGGCAGGGGGATTCGCGGGATTGGCCTGCACTGTAATTCTGATAGTTGCGCTTGTCCTCTGGCGTATGTCGAAACGGAAGAAGATCCGGGTGACGCAGGCTGAGGGGATGCGGTCCCAGTCGGAACCAGGCATCAGTGTTCGTGAGGTTGAGCATAGATGAATCCGCTTGTAGCTGTAGTGGGCGCCGTCGGAGCCTTCGGGTATGGGGGCTGCCTGTGGGTTGCAGGGCTGAGTCTGCCTCAATGGCTCTGCATTGTCGGCGACAGGCATGGGAGAGAAGCGTCTTTGCAATCGGACAGCGCTGATTCTGATAGCGATTGCTCTGGTTGCGGATGCGATCTTACTGGTGAACATGCTCGTCTGAGTGGAGCAGCGAATGAGGAAGGTAAATAGCGATGATCGAGCAGTGTCCTCTTTGTGGCGAACTGTTGGAGATACCGCCTCCTGAAGGGGGTGGCCCGGTGCCGGGAGAGCTGATTCGGTGCTCGACTTGCGGAGGCACGTTCGTGCTCGGTCAAGGGCAGACGCAGCGGGGCGACTTGGCTGAGAGCGCAGGGGGCGCGGCTTCAGGATTTGGTGGCGCCGTGAAGCGGTTATTCTTCCAGCTTGGCTCGATGGTAACCGGATTCGTGTCAGCGCTCATGATGCTGATGGTAGTAGTGTTCTGGGCTTTCATGATGTTTCTACTGGGCTGGGTGTTCGGAGACGAAGTATTCGGCCTTGTGAAGTTGGTGTTTGACGAGTCTTGAACGTCTAATCGGAGAGCGGGCGATATGTTCCTTGAGTCTGGGGTGATTGAACTGCTGGGAAGCTCTGGGCAGGTAAACCTCTTGGCCAGCGTCGTTCCGGATGTCTTCTCGCGAGCTCCCGGGGTGCCACAGGAGGCCTACTTCGAGGACCAGGAGATAAATGCCGTGCTCAACATGTCCAGGACCGGGGCGCGAGTGATAATCCTCGTCACGGTGCTCGCTGCCGTCGGGTACTGGCTACACGCGATGTTCGTGCTTATGTCCTCCGAGGGCGACTCAAGGGGGCTTGAGCACAGTAGGGAGATCATCTGGAAGGTAGTGAAGGGGCTGATGCTGGGGGTGAGCGCTTACCTATTGATCAACGGCGCGGTGACGCTCTACATCAACGCGAGTGATCTTACGGCGGTGGTGAGATTCTGGGAGGACAGCCAATTCGAGGGCGAATTCAGCCTAAACGAACTGCTTCAAGGTGAAGTCGCCCTCGAAGGTGAGGTGCTGATGCTGGGTGGTGACGGAAGTCCAATCGCTTGTAAAGACGGCCTGGACGACATCGCCACCGGCGCGGGCTGGAGTTGGAGTGGAAGCGGCGTGGGCGGAACGGAAGTGCCGGGTTGCACAAGAACGAACTGAAGTTATCAGACATAGAGGAACTACTCCGGTGGCAAATGAAGAGGACAGATTAGTCGGCGACGCGCTCGATAGAGTCGCAGCGGTACTCGGTGTGTCGCGCAAGCAGGCGCTGGCGGCGCTCATCACCATCGCTGCGGTAGTCGGCGTGAGTTTCTACCTGGCTGTGACGTCAGGGATCAGTCTTCTTCGGCAGTACGAGACTGGGGGAGCGCCGCCGACTCCGGAAGCGTCGGGACAGCAATCTCTGCTGGAGCGGGTGGAACTGCCGACTCTGATCGAAGTTGGCGAACCCGTGCCGGACGCGGCGCCTGGTGAAGACGGCTCTCGGCTGCGCTGCGGCCCAGGCCTGTCTGGGAAGGCAGGCCTTCGTAAGGGATGGGTGTGGGATGACAGTGAATCAAGTTGCCGGCGAGTGCGTCAACGGGAATGAGGGGGAATACGAGGAGTTTATCAATGCAAGCGATTTACGGAAGGAAAGCACTAGTTATGTTGGCGGCATCCACGTTGGCGGCGCTGCCGATAGCGTCAGCCGCTGCTGCCTGTGGAGGGCAGGAGGGTGTTTCGGAGCCGGTGCCGAATGAAGGTGCGCCTGCTGCGATGCAAGATATGTCGTCACCCAAGGCTGCTGTCACGGAACTGGTTCGGGAGACGCCTACTCCATATTCACGGGGTGTGCCGTCGCCTGTTGTGGTGACTGCGACGCCTGCGGCTACGGAGACAGCTGTTCCGCTGCGGGATGCAACCGCTACCCCCGCTGCAACGCAGCCGGAGTTTTTGGTCGCTGAGGATATTGACTGCGGCGACTTCGAGGACTGGATCGAGGCGCAGGAGTTTTTTCTTTGGAATGGCGGACCAGGCATGGATCCCAACCTGATGGATACGAATATGGATGGGATCGCGTGTAACGCGGAGTCTGACCGCGGTTACGAGTTCAGGATGTTTGAGAGTGCAGGTATTCGTGCTGCGACGCCGGATGCTTCTCCGGCTGAAGCGCCGACGGCCGGTGTAGCGGTTACACCAACGGCGACTGTGGCGACGCCTACTGTGCAGCCGCTTTCGACTACCGGGCCGGCGGTAACGCCAAGGGACTGGCCGACACCGCAGGAACTGGGAGCTGTGAAGTGGGCCAAGTTCAGGGAAAGGGGGCATTTCACGAAGGGTGTTTCGAGTGGGAAGAGGATAAGGGTTTATGAAGGGCCCGAGGAGACACGGTATGTGACCTGCGGTCCTGAGATCGGCACTGCCTTCGACAGCAGCAACCCTACATGGAGCGACCGCAGTCACTGGGTCTTTTTCTGGCGAGAACCCGAGGCGGGCTTGCCGGGTTGTATGGGTGCAAGCAAGTACGAGGACTGGGTGAACAAGCCCATTCCGGCGTCGCCGCCAGAACGGAGCGAAATCAGGAGCCTCTACGTGAAGTGGGGGGAGCCTCTGAAGTTTGCCGTGGATGACTCCGTAAGAGACTTCAGTCTGCCCGACACACTCGATGCCCGCTATGTGGAGCATAGTCGCATCGTCTGGGATGACGGTTGGGTCGGTAGGTGTGATGAGACGTCCCTGCCGTGGGCGGTTTGGGAGAAGGAACGCGGCTTCTACACCATTTCGCTTGAGGACGAAGAGGCGCAGAGGCGGGGAGTCTGGACCGCCGAGCAGGTTGCGAACAAGGAGGAAGGGAGAAAGCGCGGACTTTACTTCATCTACAAGGGAATGGGCCGAGATAGGACCGACGGACCTTACTGCTGGCATGTGCCCAATCATGAGGAGATCCCGCCGCACTGGCCGTGCCTGGAGTGCCAGTGGCGTGGACCGTAATTGAGTCGAGGTTGATCGATATGACGACGGAGCGAGATGCGTGGCGTACGCATGAGGTGCCCACTTTCACGCAAACAGAGGACACGTGGCTATTCGGACTGACGGCGAAGCAGCTGCTCGGCGTGGTGCTTGCCGTGGTGCTGGGATACGTCGTCTTTCAGTTCGCTCCGCTGTGGTTCCTGCCGTCCATTGTGCGGGTAGGCATAGCGGCGGTCGTCGGCGTGCTGGTGGCCGGCTTCGTCGCCATCAGGCCGGGCGGACGTTCGATGTTCGGAATCATCAGCGAGTATATCTCTTTCCGCTTCGGCGCGCGTTATCACGTAAGCGAAGTGAGGGACCTGATCCGGAGACGGCCTATGGAACGGGTCCAGCGCAGGCGGCGAGGAACGCATCTGAAGGTGCCGGTTCCGCTTACGGGACGAACCATCTCGCTGGAGTTGAGGCTACCGTTCGGTCCAGGTGGGAGTGGAGGCCCTGAGGCTGGGATTCTGCTGCTTGCAATCTCCGGGGCGGTGCTGGCCGGCTGTGGATTCGACAGTGCGGAGGCGCAGGTGGCGGACGATTACAGGGGAAGACGAGTCTACCTGCAATCCATCGTTGTTAAGCTGAGCGGGTCAATCAACGAGGGAGCGGGGGCGGCGACAATTAGACTCAGAGCGGCCGCTCCGCTGAAGGAAGCCGGTCCCCGGGTGAATGAGACGCTCCAGTCGGTGACAGAGCTTGAATCTCACAGGACGCGTGTGCTGCCGGGATGGACAACAGTGGGCGCGGCGGGCCCGATTGCTCCGTTACAGGACCTGGGAACGGGAGATGAGTTCATATTCGAGAACGTGTATATCGGCGATCGCGGTGGAATCAGGCCGTACTGCGACGTCGCAACACGAGAGGGACACTTCATCAACAGGCAGTCGCCATCACGCATCAGTTATCGAATGCACTCGGCGGACTGCCGCATTCGTGCGCAAGGCGGGAACGTTGACGATGTTGAAGGACTCTCGGCGCGAGATGCCATATCGAAGCCGGTGCTGTCCGTGAACTGGCAGGACAGAAAGCGCAACCAGGGGGCGCTTTCAATCGGCGAGGGGATGCTGCCTTACCCGAAGCAAAGAGTGATTTCCGTCGTTCCGGTGGAGGACATTCTCGATGGTGAAGCGGCGCTGCTGGACAGGCATAAGATCTGTAACGGCAACGATGTCGAAATCGCGAGCCTGGGCATCCAGAGCGAACGCCCTGACGATCCGGGCGTGGAGGATTACTTCGAAGGCGAAACCGGGCAGAGGATAGCGGGGGAGGTGAGGACATGTCCGCTTGTGGCGCCGGAGAATGTGCGCGTGATGCTGGAGGAGATGGCCGTCTTCGCGCAGGGAGAGGCGGACTTCGAGATCAAGGTAAGGCCTGTGGTCAGTACCCTTCAGCCGCTGGACATCGTGAACTCCGCAACGCTGTTCGTTCTGGACAGAGAAGGGAACGAGGTTTGGCAAGGTCAGGTTCCGAAGCCTGGTGACTCTGGCTTTGATCCCTTGAAGCCCGACACCGTGAAGTTCAATGTTGCGCCGCCGGTTCTTGAAGACAAGCGCAACAGCACCGATCCGGATAGTGCGATTGTACAGCTTCGGCTGGACCTTGAGCATCGCGTCACCGCCAAGAGGCCGGTTTACCAGCCGATAGTTCACTACGAAAGGCGCGTGGAGCGCCATATCAGCAGTTGTTCGTGCTCATGCAGCAGGAGCGGGGGATGTCCGGGTGGCTGCAGTTGCAGCAGGAACTCCAGCACGTCCTATGCAGACTACGAATACTGGCCTGAACACTATCGAGTCGAGAGCGAAGACAGGCAGTACCTCCATGAATCCGAAGACTCGAATGTCGTGCTGATATTTGAGCAGAGCTTCCTCTTCGAGAAGATGCTGGTAACTTTCGACCGTCCCTACGAGGAACTTGTTTACGTCGAGCCGACGCCGGAGCCTGGAGAGGTGCGCGAGCCGGACTACTACGAGGAAGGGCGCGTGATCGGGCTGTGGGACGGCGAACCCCTTTACTGCGATTCCGGCATCGCTCAGGACGACGAGGGGCGCTGGACGGGGTGGCTGTGGGTGCAGCCCGGGACAAACAGCAAGGGCGAGGCGTACGGGGGCTGTCGGAGGGCGTTCGCCTGCAAGCTGAACATTCCTGAGCAGGAGGAGCCGTTCGGACCGGACGGAACGCCAACGGAGGACGACTATGAGTGCATCAATAGGTAGCCGTTCGACGCGGATTGGAGTCGCGGGCGCTCTTGCGGCTCTGGCGCTGGTGGTCGTGTTTGGTCTGGGCAATCCCGGTAAAGCCTACGCGCAGGAGCCGGAAGGCGTGCCTGGGCCGTGGATGGAGATATTCCAGCTGTTCTGGTTCACGAATCCGGACTACGGCAATACGGGCGCCGATCAGGAATACACGGTGTACTACGGGCAGCGGTACGAATACGGCAGGGACAGGCGGCCCAAGTGCTGGTATCACCATACGGATGGACCGGATGCCGACAAGGTGAACTCGCTGTACCTGATGATGTCCTGTCGCTTCGGGCTGGTCGTGGGAGCCGTGACGTGGGCGGGCGTGGGGATCGCTCTGATGACGATGGCATGGAACGGTCTGATGCACGTTGTGGACTCGACTGCGGGAGGAGAACGCGCCGGCGTCCTGCGGAACATGATAACCAGCCCGCTGGTGGGCCTGTTGCTTCTGTTCATGTCCTACGTGCTCGCGACACTCATATATGTGGTGATGCGCTACAACTTCGAGCGCTACCTGAATCCTGATGTGTGGTCTTCGTAGCGATAGCGCCGTGGAAGGATCGCCTCTGAGCGAGGCGGATTTGAAATGGAGCGTCAGTGGAGTCGGGCAGTTTGTGAAGGCAATTAAGGAAGGAGACAGAGATGGCACTCGCCACTGAGGAACGAGTCGAGCCGAAGCGGAATGGTTCAGACGTTGAGGATGACGGGACTGAGAAAGAGAGTCCGAATGGTGTACGCAGGCGAGGCGCGGATGCGCTCAGCGCTGCGGGAAAGATTGCCGGCGGAACGCTTGATGCGGCTGGCCGTCTTCTGCGGCGGAGAGCGAGTGGGAGTGAAGAGGATGCGGCGATACCCGCTTACATCGACCCCGAAGAAGAGGAACGCGCGCGGGATGCCGAGCTTGAGCGTGAGTGGCCGTCGGAGAATATCGAGGAGGTTCCGGAGCTTCTGAGCTATCTGGGCTACTCCCATATCGAGAACGGCAACCGTGTCGTGAGAGCGGACGGGCGCAAGATGGTCGTCTTCCAGCTAAAGGGAAAGGAGAGTGACCACGCGAGCGTGGCGAGCTTCGCCGGCGCCCTGAACTCGCTACAGGGACAGGTGCAGTTTCTGATAAGGCAGCACCCGCCGAGGCTGAACGAGTTCAGGATGAAGATGCGAGCCCATCGCGAGGCGGCGGAAGTGGAGAAGCCGCTCAGCGAGAGGCTCCGCCTGGCGGCGGAGTCGCTGGACGTGCTGCTGGGTGACATGGAGAGCCGAGAGGGGTTGATGGACCGGCGCTTCTACATCATCTGCGATGAGGAGCGCATGGACGAGGTTATGGCGGCGATAAGTCGTGTGCAGCTCACGGCGGGAGTCCTTGCCGACCGCGCGCTAGACATTGCGTTGCTCAGTTGCGCCTTCGGTCAGTCTCCCGCGGACCTGCCGGAGCAGGAGAGCATCCGATACAAGACAGAATCCTCCTATGTGCGCAGCGACAACGGAGACTACCGCAGAACGGTCTGGGTTAGGGTCTTCCCGCGCATGATGAACCTGGGGTTCCTGGAGTCGATCCTTACGCAGGGAATACCTATGGACGTGTCCTTGCAAGTGACACCGATTCCCTCGGCACGGGCACTTTCCAACCTTCAGAGCCAGCTTACGAAGATGCAGGCGTCCGCGACGATCCAGCTGAAGCGAAAGGGCATCGTGGATGAAAAGGAGAAGATTGCCATACGGGACATAGTTCAGCTCCGCGGCGCGGTGATGCGCGGAGTGGAGCGGATGTTCAACGTGTGCCTCGCGGTCACGGTTCATGGGCCGTCGGAGCAGAAGCTCGATGAGTACGTGACCGTGCTGCGGTCGGTATTCACCTCGGTCATGGCGCAACTCGACGAGATGCCCCGCGTGCAGGGGAGGGCGCTGCGGATGACGATGCCGCTCTGCGACAATCCGCTGCGTCACTGGACTGCGCTGGACACGAGTACCGTTGCCCTGCTCTTCCCGTTCGGTCCGCCCGACATGGACGCGAGGGACGGCACCCTGATCGGTCTTGACACCAACGCGCGGAGCCTCGTCACCTTCGACAAGTTCAACTCCCCCGTGGCTCAGAATCTGAACACCGCGATACTCGCGACGAGCGGAGCCGGGAAGAGCTACAGCGCGAAGCTGGGCATACTGCGGCAGCTTACGAGGGGGGTTCGCGCCTACATCGTCGATCCTGAGGGCGAGTACGTCGATACGGCGATCGCGGCCGGCGGGCGCGTGCTGACTCCGGGCGTGCCCGGGCAGGGCATGAACCCCTTCGTGGTAACGGAGACGGGCGCAGAGCTGATGGAGCGGATTCAGAACCTCGTGAATCTGGTCCAAGTGATGATCGGGCAGAGACTGGATGCCACTATGACCGCGAGCCTGGACGACGCCTTGACGACCTACTATGAGAGTGTGACGACAGAAGGCGAGGGAGGGAACTGGTCGGGACTGTACGCGCACCTGGAGAATAAGGAGCCTGCTCTGGCGGCTATGGTGCGACCCTTCTACTCGGGCAGCATGCGCTACCTTCTCTCGGACGAAGGAACGGACCTACTGGCCGATGAGCCGCCGATCACGGTCTTCAACCTGCGGCTGATTAAGCCGGAGATGAGCGCGGCAGCCGCGATGGTGTGCGCGGAGGTCGTGTGGACGATGGCTGCCCGCGACCCGAGGCCGCGGGAACTGATAGTGGACGAAGTATGGAGGATCATCCAGGTGCCCGAGGGAGCGGAGTTCATGATGAACACCGCAAAGCGCGCGCGCAAGCACGTACTGGGACTGACGAGCATAACGCAGGATGTAAACGACCTTCTGGCCGTGAACACCAGCGAAGGCGTTCGGGGAAACAGCGGTCGCGCAGTCATTCAGAACGCAAGCTACAAGTTGCTTCTGCGCCAGGACCCGGCGGTCGTCGAGACGATCGCGGACACGTTCCAGTTGCCTTATGACATCGCCGACAAGCTGCCGTCGTATCCGACCGGGCAGGGGCTGCTCCTGACGCCGATGGGGCGCTTTCCGGTGGAGATGGAGTCGGCGCCGGCGGAGCACGAGATCATCGAGTGGGAGGCTGGCGTTCACTGACGCCGAATGGACATAGGAGAACGAAATTATGGCGAACGAACCCACGGAACGTACCGTCGAGGCTGCGCCCGATATGGGCTGCATTCACCTTCGGGACCCAAGGGAGTGCCCTGAATGCGCCAACCGGCGCCGGGTGAGGCTGTACAAGGTCGTGATCTGGATTTCTGCGCTGAGCGGAGTGGGTTTCGGGCTGGCGCTCATCTTTACATGGTAGGAGGAAAAGCAGGATCTATGGAACCAGAGAGTTGCGTGAGCGTATTCGAGGAGTTGCTGCTCGCCATCAACGACGAGGGAGTGAACTTTGACGGTTCAGGAAGGACTGACACACAGGAGGAGATTCGACATGAAGACTGACGGGACGCTGCTGAGGGTGAAGCCCCCGCGCTTAGGCGAGTACACGCTTCTCAGCTTCGAGAACCTTTTGGAGTCCCTGGACGCGGAAGAACCGTTCAGCCTTGAACTGGTCGCCGAGCGCAGCGGCGTATCGATGCTCGTGAGAAGCGAGCACCCGGACCGCGTTGCCCAGCAGCTAAGAGCGCACTATCCGGAGGTGGGATTGGAGTACATCGAGGACTGCGACGACCCCATGAAGTTCGGAGATGAAGAGACTGTGTGGATGCAGAGGCTTCGAACCGGGGGCAGTGAATGGCTACCACTTCAAGTGTACGACGACACGGGAGTGCTTGGATACGGGTCTGACCCGTTCGTTGACATGCTGGGCGGGCTGTCGAGCGACGTAAGGCCGGAGGAGAGGCTCCTGTCGCGGCTCGTGCTAAGCCAGATGTCTCATGACTGGTCGGAGTCCTGGCGGGCGCGGGCGATGAGTGGCGCGGGGAGTGAGAACCAGAAGGCGGCCGAGACGGAGCGAATGACGCAGCAGTTTGAACGGGCGGGGCGTGGGCAGTCCTCGAAGAGCAGTGGTGCTTCAACGGCGACGAACGACGCTGCGACAGATTCAGTGACGCAGTGGATTATGTACATCGTAATTGCCGGGATGGCGACGCTCCTTATCGGACTCTGGTTCAAGCAGATGTGGGAGTCGGGCCAGATATGGCAGATAGCGCTGTACGGCGTCGTGGGATTGGTTGCGCTCGGCGGTATTGGGTTTCTGTTCTGGAAGCTGGGGTTCTTCAGGAAGATACCCAAGCAGGAGTATTACGATCCGCAGCAGGTTGCCATTCGCATATCCGGGGCTGCGTTCAGGTTGGAGGTGCAGTTGTTCGCCGTGGTCGGCGGCGAGGCGCCGTCGTCTCGGGCAAAAGCGCTGCTCGCCCCTGTGGTTGCGGCTTACCGGAGCTTCGACAATCCACTGGGATGCAGGTTCGCTGTAAGCGACCTCGTCCGGGTGTCGGAGGGTGACCTGAACGGAAGCCTCCTGAGCTTCGAGGCTGACAACCGCAAGCGTGGCCTGTTCAGCGCACCCGACGAAAGAGGGCGGGGAGTTGTGGGCGTGCGCGAGGTGGCGGCTCTCTGGCACCTGCCTGGCGAGTCCGCCAGGGTCGAGGGACTGGAGCGGGCGGGTAGCAGGAGAGTGCCTCTGCCTCAAGCCCTTGATACAGGAGCGCTGGTCGGTGAGGAAGTCGTTGGTGACGGCGAAATCAGGCTTGTTCGCTTTCCCCCGCGTGCGATGAGGCGGCATCACCTGTACGCCGCAAGGACGCAGATGGGTAAGTCAACCCTGATGGGGCACGTTGTTGGGAGCAGGCTGCTGGAGAAAGCCGCCGGACGGGACGACCAGGCAGTGGTCGTGGTGGACCCGCACGCGGACCTGGTGGCCGGGATACTTGAACGCGTTCCGGAAGAAGTGGCTGAGCGAGTGCGGCTGATAGACCTGGGGGATAAGACTCGAAGATGCGGAATCAACCTGCTGGACGTTCATGTCTTCCTGGACCGGGAGACGACCGTAGATACCATCGTGCGGGTGGCTCGCGCGCTGTGGGACCAGTGGGGCGGCAGGATGCAGACGATCCTGGAGCATACGCTGAAGGCACTCTACGAAGCGAACAAGACGCTGCCGCGCGACAACCAGTACACGCTGTTGGACGGGCGACCGATGCTCACGGACGAGGGCTTCCGCAATGAGGTGCTTCGGCGTGTGCGGGACCCGTTCATTCTCGACTGGTGGAAGAGCGATTTCGGGACATGGCAGGTCCAATATCTTGCTGATGCCCTCGCCCCGGTGCAGACGCGGCTCGCTCAGTATGCCGGGTCTGCGGCGGCGCGCGAGATACTCGGTCAGCGCAGCTGCACGCTTGACGTGGCTGAGGTGGTGAGGAAAGGGGACGTTCTGCTGGTCAGCACGGACCAGGGCGCGGTAGGGCGGCACGTATCGGCTCTCGTCGGCGCCGCGATGCTGAATCTCGTGGAGTCGGTCATCAGGCAGGAAGGGGAAAGAGCGGTATCCGAGCGCGGTGGCGCGATGATTGTCGTGGACGAGATGCAGACGATTCCGGGCGTCGAATACGAGGAAATGCTGTCGGAACTCCTCAAGTACCGTGGTTCCCTCGTTCTGGCGACTCAGAGTCTGTCGAGGCTGGATGAGCTATCTCCGACGATGAGGGACTCGATACTGGCTAATGTCGGCTGTCTTTGCGTGTTCCAGGTGAACGCGGTCGATGCAATGAGGCTGCTGCCTGAACTTGACAGCGAGCGGCTTGACGAAGAGGACATCACCGCACTCGCGGCGCACAACTGTTACGGCAGATTGGACTTGGGCGGGCTGCGCCCCGAGTATTTCTCGATGCGGCTCCTGCCGCCGCAGCCCGGCAATTTCGCGGTTGCCGAGGCGATACGCCTGGCTTCCGATGCCTACACGAGGCCGCAGCCCGAGATTGAACGGGAGCAGGCGCGTTACATGGACGACCACGTGAGCGACTTCCGCGACAGACTGGATCGGACCGGTGATGACGGAAGCATGGACTTCGGACAGGGCCCCGCTAGTGACCGGGGCGGCAAACGCGGCCGTCGCGGCAAGAAGGAAGATGCCGAGGATGAGGATGAGAATAGGGACGACGACGACAGTGGGGCTGCGGTGCCGGTTAGAGTCTAGACCGTCGGACTGAGAAGGCAGTATAGAAGGATGAATTGTCGTGGTAGAAGTATGCGGATGCAAAGATGCGAAGTGGTGCGTGAATGCGAACAGGTTCGAGGATCTGCAAGAGAGAGTGAACGCCCGCCAGAATCAGCAGTTACGACTGAAGCTGCGCGGAGCTTACTGGCATGGCGAGCATTTCGTCGATGGTCGTCCGGACCCCTACATATCCTGCCTGTTCGGCACCCACATCATCCGATTGCCGTTCACCCGGCACGCCGATGAAGCCATGATGGTCGCGTATCGATACCAACTGGAGAAAGCATGGCCACATCATGAGGTTGTTCTCGTTGATGGGTTAACCGACTTGGAAGAATGAGCAACTTGAAGGAGAAACAGGCGAATGCCACACACGGCAGGTAATGATGGTGTCGGGAGTGGCGATTCAATCTGGCAATTGTGGCGGTGGCGCTCAGCATTGGAGCGACAATAGCCCGAGAGTAAGGAGATGAGCATTGATGCAGACGAGTGTCATGCATAGCAGTGACGATTTGGCGATGCGCGCTCTCGGACGGATGCCGTTTCTGGAGAGACGCGAACTTGCGGTAGTCTCGTCTCTAAAGGAACGAACGGCTCTGTACGCGCTGCACCGGCTTGAGAAAGGCGGGCTGGTTGATGCCGTCAGGCACTCGCTGAATGAGAGATCGCGCATGCGGCGATGGTATCTGACTCCGCGTGGAATCGAGAAGTTCGCGGAACTCGAAGATCTGGCGCTGCAGGAGACAGTAAGGCGATTTCCCTTATCGGCCGAGTGGCGACGATCGCTGCTCAGACGAATGGAAACGGTGGCTACCTGCTACCGGATAGCGCTCGATGCTTCCCCTCATTGTCAGGGACGACTGGGTTGGCGCTGGGAGCGGTCAGGCCCGCTCGATGCGTTCATGACACTCCCTGACGGACGAACGCTCGGCATAGCCCGCTTTGGGTCGGCCCTTCCCCGGCGCTCGATGTACAGCCGCCTGGGAAGCCTGATCGAGATGCACCGGCGAAATGGATTTTTTGCGGCGTTGCTCGTCGTTCCGGGACCGATCGAGGCGCACGGCATATTGGAACGGATGAAAGGGGAAGGTCTTGACCTCTCTGTCGCGATAGAAAGGGATGTACGTAACATGCGTCCCGGCGATGCCTTGTGGCGCAATCACCTCTATCGTCCCGATACGGCTTTTGCAATCGAGGGCGTGCTCGGAAGCGTAGTGCGACGACCACCGCCGTCTCCTTCTGCGTCGCCAAAACGCGTGGCAATGGCTGATGGTCTGATCGGAAACCGGGAAGGCGAGCCCGATCTGGTTTCTTGCAGTCTCGCTCAGCCCGGCGGTAGGATGCTCGACATTCTTGCGGACTGGCCCCTGATGCGCCTGTCGTACCTAGCCGAGTTCCTTGGCATCAGCATGGAA
The DNA here is from genome assembly GCA_964632415.1 of uncultured Dehalococcoidia bacterium. Lineage (GTDB taxonomy): Bacteria > Chloroflexota > Dehalococcoidia > Lucifugimonadales > JADFKI01 > Bin90. The sequence continues at coordinate 22,031 of CAZWDM010000015.1, forward strand.
CACGCTAAGGATGGTAGAGCGCAGCTTGCCCGTCTTGGATTGGTCGTGGGGTTGAGATTTGGCAGAACGGCTGCTGAGAGGCAAGAAAGCGAGACGCGACTTGCGCTCAGCACGGATGGATTGAGGTATCTGGCATGGAGAGATCGAACCAGGTTGTCGGACCTGACAAGGTTCTGGGGGGTTCACCCTGATGAGCAGGGTGATGTCGCCCTTGGACTACCCAACTACCGCATCGTGGGTTCCAAGCTGCGTGTTCTCGCTCGTGAGCTCAAGCATACAGAAGGGGTACACCGCTTCATTTCCGCACTGGCATTTTCCTCCCATAGAGCGGATGAGTGGGGGCTGGTGGAAATGCTCCCACCCCATCGGTGGGAAAGATGGTTTCACTACAACAATCGTCGCTACGGGTTGAAACCGGATGCGACCGGTGAACTGTCATGGCAGGGAACGAATGTAACGCTGATGCTGGAATACGAGGAGCGAGCAATCAAGCCGGTGCGCATGAACGAACGACTGCTGCGCTACCGCCGATATTTTGGCGCGCTTGAAACCCGGAGAGATTTCCAGAGCGGCTCAGTGGTGGCAGTCGTCTTTCCGGACTCGGCTGCTGCAAGTCGCTGCGCCGCCTACGCGTCGAGAGAGATGCGGAGAGGGAGACGGCAAGGCCAGAGAGTACCGCTATTGATAGGAAGTCTGTCCGGTTTGGACACGGAGGGCGTTCTGGGACCGTGCTGGTTGATCCCTTCCAATTTAGATTTGGGCGCCGTCAAACTGGAATCCCTATTCACACATGGATCGAACATTAAGGCCGGATAACCTGCTCCTGAGATTGTTCCACGATTACAGAAGCGAATAAATGGTCTAGCGCCCGCAGCCCGAATTGCATGTGAATACCCTGTCCAGAGAGGGAGGGGGTGGTCGGTCGGGGCAGATAGAGAAAAGGCAGAAGGGTTTTAGGTGGAGGACAAGCGGCACGGCGGTGGTCGGTCGGGTCGATGAGACGAAAGGAATCGAGGGTAATTTTGAGGGGGAGCGTAGGGCAGGTGGTCGGTCGTTGACAGTAACGTTGTAGGAGCGCACGGATGGCAAGCGAACGGGAAAATCTCCGCAGAGATGAGATGCGTGAGTGGCTGCAAGCGTGGGTGGATCGCACAAGTCAGAGGCGAGTGGCGGAAGCCCTTGGAGTGAACCGTGACCCGCTAAGGCGAGCGTTGCAGGGGACTGGCGAAGTAACGGGAGTGGTGCTGGAGGCCGTCGAGAGGTACGCAAGGGCGCACGGCATACAGATATTGGAAGAGGAGCCGGAGACTTCATCCTCTATCGGGAAAGAAGGAGCAGACGATGGGACTGGTGGCAGTGAGGCTGATGGCGATGAGGATGAACAGCACGGAGAGGACGGCGATACAGGAACGGTGCCTCGTGAGTGCGACGCTAATGGGCGAGACCGCACGGAACAGGCGGCTGAGGCCTCGAAAGGGCGCTCCGACGAGGCACAGCAGGACGAAGAGGGACGGGATACAGCAGAAGGAGGGAGCGGGGACGACAGGAATACTCTATCCCTACCGGGAAAGATAGACGACGCAGAAACGTCGGCTGAGTTGGCCGAGTTGGTGGATGCTCCCGTACTGGCCGAGCTGGAACTGGAAGCGGCGCGAGCGGGAGCGCGCGCGTTGGCGCGAGGTTGGCGATGGATACGAGACCCCGCGCCTGCTGGGCTGCACGGAGACGCATTGTACTACCTCCATACACGAGAAGAAGTGAGCTTCGCGGACGCCGGGGCGAAGCGAGTAGCATTCGCCCCCGACACGCAGATGTTCGAGTGCGGACTGACGGGCGCGGAACTGCGGTATGGAGTGCATCCGCATCAGAGGCAGAAGAGGTATGCGGTAGACCGACACGAGGACAGGGGCCTGCTGATCGGCATACGGATGTCGGCGCTCGTCCCAGAGAAACCCTATCCCGATGAGAAGTGGTTCTTCGGTTCAGTGGGAAGCGTTATAGATGGGGAATGGCAGGAAAGCGCCGCCGAGATCATCGCGGCCCGCCGCAGATTGCTCGTGCTGTCGGATAGCTTTCCTGAGGACGGCTCAGGAAAGCCTCTCACTCCGTGGCAGCTGGCGCTGCGAAACGAGCAGATGCGCCTGGAACTGCTGATGGTGAACAGCCGCTATGCCCTGACAATTGGCGAAAACGTAAGTGGCGACCGTACGTGGGCGCCGTCCACGAGGCTGGGTATAGAGACGCGCTGGCGGGAAGCTGATATTCAGCTGAACGAAGCCGCTATTCAGCATGAGCTGCGCCGGCGCCGGCGCCTGAAGATACTCCTGTGGCTCCCTCGCCTAATCCTCAGGCGACTGCGTTCCCCCTGCAAAGGGGAGGTCAATGGCGCTGTCTCCGGGGCCAAGAACTGGAGCGTCACCGCGCCACCCTAGTCAGAGGAGTATCTCACGATGTGGCGGCAGCGCGAGTTTGACCAGGAGCACTCGGACAACGGCACACCATCGAAGGGAGACATCGAATGAAGGTAACTAAGGGAGCGGGACCGAGTTTTGCGGTCCTGAAAGCTACGCTCGATCGCGGCACGGGACTCGTACCGTGTTTCAGTGGTGCAGGTAAGGTCTGGCCTCAAAATCGCGAGCCGCTATCACTTGCGACCGCTCTCGCACCGCACCCTCCACAGCGCCTGTGGCTGCCACACGTTGGAGATATTGTTCAGACCAGTCATGCCCTTTACGGCTCTGCTGAGCGATTCTGGCAGGCGACGGGGGCATCGCTGACCCGGGACTCGTCCTATAGGGGATGCGGGTTCGATCTGGCAAACCCTTCTAAGCTGGCCCCGGAGTGAGTCTGAGAAAGTAAGTAATCCGATGATCTTCGTCTTGACTATTATCCCGTCCGCTCTGTTCACCGCAGGTTACACATACCTGGTTCTCTACAGAGAAGCAACTCTAAGGACGAAGGTCGCCCAGGCTGCCTTGCGCTTTACGATCTCCTTCGTCTGCTACGTGATGATCTATTTTGTGTCGATGCTGGCGGCTGGCGCTGTATTCTTGGCGTTCGACTGGTCCACAGGCGGTGAGACCGCGTTTAGGGTGCAGTTCATAGCCCTGGCCTTGTTCGCCAGTCTGTGTAGCGTCTTTATCGCGACGCGTCGATTCTAATTGGAACGCGATTATGAATTAGGAGAGGCTTGCACCGAACCGCGAGGAATGCGGGACAAGTCACTGAAGAAGACGGCCCTGGATGAAATAAGGGTTTACCAAATGGATTTTATAGTCGACACAATCAGACTCATCCTCATCAAGCCTGGCACAAGCGGGCTGTTGCACCTGTACTGGGCGCTCGGGAGCAATTTGTTCCTTGCCCTGACAGCCGTGAGTGTAGGTGCATTTGTGATGCTGCTTCCCTACACGCTAAGGCACAACAGGAATGTGTTCGAAGCGATACACCGGCGCGCCCAGCACAACGACCTGCGACGCCGACATCGCAACCATAGGACTTACCGAAAGAAACTGGATGCACTCGCGGAGGCGAAGCCTATACGGAGGCACGGAAACCGCCTGTACCTCTACTTCCTCCTTATTGGGTATCTACTGTACGGGCCAATTCAGGTCCTCTCCTTTGCTCAGGGAGATCCCGAGGAGGGCTTGGCCAGGCTGGCGGAGTACAGTTTCATAAGTGCCTCGCAACTACAAGGTGTGCTCCCGATGAACTCGGAAATTGGGGTGGTGGACTTGCTACAGCACAATAGCCTTCTGGCTTGCGCGGCTATCCTCGTCACATTCATTGTAGCCATAGTAGCATCCGCACCAGACGTATATCCCGCGCGACCAAGACTCGGATTGACGGATTTATTTCTCGCATTCACAATAGGCTTGGTTACGGCGTTTGCCGCGTCCGGTCTGGCTTTCTGTTTCATAGTAATGGGTTCGCTATATCTGATGGTGGCAGTTGTGCAAAATGGCACTCTCGTGACGAGAGCCAGCCTGAGCCCCTTCGCCGACAAAATTTTTCCGGAGAAGCTTCAACCTCAACAGAAACCAACCATCCTCGATGCAGAACGACGGGAGGAAAGAAGAGTGCGCCGCCGTGCTCGCCGACGGAGAGGAGCTCGGAGGTGAGAACCCGGGCAGAGAATGCCAGGCCCTCTGTACGTTCGTGGCAGCTGAGCTGATGGTGTGACCGGCCGATCTTGACGCTCTTCCAAGATGTCAAAACGGCTATGCGCTGGCGCGTCCAAAGCGAAGGGCGCCAGATGGTCAGTAATCCTGTCTTGAATGAGGGGCAATCCGGTGAATGACCTCTCCAATCCTGATCCGGCCTCCTAACGACAAACGCAGGCGACAATCTAAAATCGCCTTATATTCTCGCCAAATATGCGCCAATTTCGAGCAGTTTCAGGTCAATTTTCTTGACTCGGCTATATCCCGTGAGATAATAAGGGTGTAATTATTTATCCCCCACCCCATCAGTTGCGCCTGCAGCCTCAGAGCAGTCGTAGCCGAAACAGCCAGTATCTCATCTGGCTAGGAATGCATGGATTCGCGTTGCAGCGTTCGCGCTCCCAGTCCCTCTGTGTTCAGGATTTCGGCAAGTGGCATTGGCATGTGTCGTAGCGTTCGCGCTCCTGGCTGGTGCAATTCGAGGCCTCTGTCCATCGCGTTTGCGGAGCTTTTTGAAAGAGCCGCGAAACAGTGGTGGACTTTCTTGTGTCTTCAAGAGATTGTGCAGGCCGCTTACCAACCACCCCTGCGCGCCTGTAATACGCGCTTTCTCCGACCTCCTTCAAAACCCCCTCATCCAGCGACCACTCACCGACCACCCCGCATGTCGCACCGACCGACCGCTTTCTGTGTCACTCTTCTCTGACACTCTGATACCCCACCCTTCCCCTATTCCCTAACAGCACGTCTCGCATATTGAGGCGTACTGCGTATCGTCACGTCTCATTCAATTCTGAATTCAACCGGAGAGCAACCCAATTGCAGAAAGGAGCCCATCCATGGCAACTGCACCTTTGACGAAATTTGGACAGATAGCACGGACCAGAGACCTCGGAGACATCGTGGAGAGCCGCGGCATCAAGCTCACTCCCGGCTCGGGCCGCGTTCGCCAGGGCGTCTGCCCGTTCCATGACGAGAGCGAGGGCAGCTTCACCGTTTACGCTGACAGTCAGCGCTTTCACTGCTTCGGCTGCGATGAGTGGGGCGACGCCCTCGACTTCATCCGCAAGCTGGACAGCGTGAGTGTTCAGGACGCCGCCAGGACACTTCAACAGCAGACCGCTGCACCGACCAGGTCCCACTACGCGAAGCCAAAGCCATATCGCACTCCCAGGCGGGACAGCGTGATAGTTCGTGCGGCACTTGCCTACTACCGGGAAATCCTGCTGAACGCAGCTTCGGGACAGCCCGGACGGAACTATCTCAAAGGGCGCGGCATCAGCAGAGCGACTGCGGAAGCGCTGCAACTCGGATACTGCACTGGAAATGGTTTGAAGGCACACCTCCATGAGAGGGGCTTCGGCAATGCTCGCATCCTGCGCTCAGGGCTTCTGCTCGATCAGGGCAGACGTGAACGGTTCGCTGGAATGGTGGTCATTCCGGAGATACTGAACGGCAGTCCGCTTTGGATGACGGGTCGCACCGTCCGGGAGAACGTGAAGCCTCGCTTCAATGCGCTACCCGGAAGGAAGGCAATCCTGGGCATCGGTACCCTACCCGGTCGGATGAAGCGTCTGATAGTAGCGGAGGGTGTGTTCGATTGGCTGACGCTGCGTGAGTGGGGGCTGCCGTCTGTGGCGCTCGCAGGTAACGGCAACATCGATCGGCTGGTGAAGCAGCTCAACAGGGTGCAGGCGGGAGAGGTGGTTCTCGCGCTAGACGCCAACGAAAAGGGCGAGAGCCTGACTAGAAGGCTACTCGGGCTTGATCCCGGAGACGGCGACGAGCCGCGCGCGGCACTTGCGAACGCGTCGTCGGTCAGCCTGCCCGGGGGCTACGAGGATATAGGGGAGTTGGCGACGGTCCCCGACGGCAAGACGCGCTTCATGGCGGCGCTTGGGTAATCATCGCCATTCTCCAATCAACACCCCCGCAGGGCATCCCGCCAGCGGGGGTTTCCCTTTGACGGAACTCGCAAAAAGGAGGAACTCGTGAATCTCATAGAAACCATCATCGACGCGACACTTCGAAAGATCATCGACGGGAGCAGCGACAGAGAAGACGGGTCAATACACGGCGTCGTGGTTTCCGACGCCTACGGCAACAAGCCCATGAATGTCTGGACGCCGGGAACGAGTGGAATCAGCCTGCGCACCGACGACGGCGAAGTCGTGCCCGTATTCGTGCGGCAGTATGACCTGATGCCGCCCCGCGCGCTCGGCTGGAGCATCGGAGACACGCTGGCCATAGAAGGCAGGATGGAGAAGCAGAACGCAACCTGCGTGTTCCACGATGCCGTCGTCCGGGTGACCTCGCAGCCCGCGATCGAGCCGGACAGGCTCAACGGCACGTTCCGCGCGGGGCGGCAAGCGCAACTCAGGGGTGAACAGGGGCGACAAGGTAAACAGCCGCGCGAGAGTGGCGTTCTCCCGCATCGCCTCGATACGCCCGCCTACGACCTCATTCAGGCCACAGCGCCCGGGCAGCACAGCCCCGTCAGGAAGAGAGACGTGTATCAGCAACCCATAGTCGGCAATGCCGGGAAAGGACTGTCAGAGATGACCAGCCGGAAAAACAGCGGACACGAGCTGAATATCGAGATCAAGGGATTCGCCGCCTTCAAGCCGGTGCTCAAGGCGGACGGGAAGATGGCGCTGCTGAAGATCGGCGTCCAGGTCGACCCTATCAGGCGCGACTACTACGACGTGCTGGTGTTCGGACCTGCGGCGAAGTACGCCAGCAGGTGTGTGGACAGGGGAGCAATCGTCCAGGTCAGGGGAACACTCGACTTCTCGGTGAGGCAGGGCAAGAGAGGCGGCGTGAAGGCGAAGGCGACCGTGAACACAGACGAGGTGATGTTTTGCAGGAGGGGTGAGCGGCACCACGCGAGGGCGACGGTCGTGGGCGAATTGGGCACCAACCCCTACCACTCGCGCACGGCGAACGGCACCGACGTCAGCTCGTTCCAGGTTAAGGCGGTACGCGCAAGGCGCGGCAGGGAGAGGACGGACACTGTGGATGTGAGCGTCTTCGGCGGCAAGGCGAATGCCTGCCAGTCCTACCTCTACCGGGGGCGCTGCGTGCGCATCGAGGGTCCGGTGCAGGTGTCGAAGTATCGCGGACGCGACGGCAGGCAGAAGGCGAGCCTCGAAGTGCAGGCGTCGGATGTCAGGTTCCTGACCTGCCGGGTCAGGCAGACAGATGGTGCGGCGGTCGAAGCGGCAGAAGCCGCGTAAGGCTGCATCGAAACGGCGGTCCGGCTGAGAGCTTCGGTCGGACTTATAGAACGGAGTGCGAACCTCAGGCAAGCAAGACAGCGTGGAGCGCGGCGCTTAGAGCGGAATCAACTATATCTCAACCAGGGCAAAGCCCGGAAGGATTTTATAATGAAGAACATATCCATTATCGGCAAGGTCAGCGGCAACGTCTTCACCCAGCAGTTCGAGTCCGGCACCGTCGGCGGCCGCATCCCGGTCATCGTCAGCGAGTCGTGGGAGACCGAGGGCGGCGACAGGCGCGAGCGCGAGACGCAGTTCACCGTCGAGGTCTGGAACAACACCGCGCTCTTCTGCGCCAACCGCTTCAAGGAGGGCGACGCCATCTTCATCGACGGCGACCTGAAGGTGCGCGAGTACAACAGGCAGAGCGACGGCGCGCTGCAGGCCCGCCTGGTCATCGCGGCGCACAGGGTTCTGCCTCTGGGCGACACCTCTGAGACGTACATCCGCTTCCGCGGCATCGGCAATCTGGGCGCCGCCCCGGAGATGCGCTACACCAACGAGGCGGGCATTGCGGTGACCAACGCGAGGATCGCCTTCAACCGCCGCTTCACGGACAGCGCGGGGGAGCGCCAGGAGGACACTCTCTGGACGGATCTGACCGCGTGGAACGGCCTCGCGGAGAACCTCGACCAGTACACGCGCCAGGGCAGCAAGCTCTACGTCGAGGGCGAGCGCGTGGAGCTCGACTTCTACAAGACGAACGCCGGCGAGGACAGGGTGAAGTTCGTGCTGACCGCGAGCTTCATCCAGTTCCTGGACCGCGCCCCCAGCGACGGCGCCCCTGCCGGAGCGCCCGCGGGGAACGGCACGGATCAGCAGGGAGACGATCTGCCCTGGTAGTCCGACTGCGCGACTGACAGCGCATAAGCCCCGTCACGAAATCTCGTGACGGGGCTTATTTCTGTAAATGGACTTATCCCCTCCTGTCTGGAGAGGAATCATGGAAAGGAGAGGCAGAGTGAAGACGAGAAGAAGACTACCCTATCTTGAGGTGAGTAGAGGTGGATACGGTCGCTTCAGGGGTGTTGAGATTGCCGTCGGCAGGAGAGGCATTTTCCGCGGCGAGCTGCACCTCTACCGGAGGGACCTCGGTATTGGCGGATACGCGAACTTCGTGAGGATGGGCCAGTGATGAGAGTCAGCTATACGGACAGTAGCATATTCGAGACGGACGCCGAGGCTATCGTTAATCCTGTCAACTGCGTCGGCGTCTCCGGCGCTGGGCTTGCAAGGCTGTTCGCTCAGAAATATCCGGAGAACGACAAGCTGTACAGACAGGCGTGCAGCGAAGGCCGGGTGGTGCCGGGACGCGGGGTCATTACGGAGACAGGGCTTGACAGCCCCGCCTACATCGTCAACTTTCCGACGAAGAGGCACTGGCGCGACAGGAGCCGCCTGGACGACATAGAGCTGGGCCTGCGAAACCTCCACCGCGAGTTGCTCAGACGGCGGATCGGCTCGATCGCGCTTCCGGCACTCGGCGCGGGGCTGGGCGGACTTGGCTGGCATGAGGTACGGGAGCTTATCGAAAGAGAACTCGGGGAACAGAGGAAGATAAAGATCACGGTTACGTTATACGGATGCAATTCAACGCGTAGGCCACCAACATAGTCTATAATCAGGAGAAGGAGAGGAGAGATGACGACAATCAACACTATTGACGACCTGCTGCGGCTGCTGGATGAGAACGAGCAGTTCCGCGACGCTGTGCGATACAGGATTCTCACCGAGGACCTGATAAAGCTGCCTCAGGAGTTCAGGGAGTTCAAGGAGAATACGGAGAATAGGCTCGACAGTCTTGAGACAAAGATGGACGGTCTCACGACGAAGGTGGACGGTCTTCAGACCGACGTGGGCAAGCTCCAGACCGACGTGGGCAATCTCCAGACTGACATGGGCAATCTCACGACGAAGGTGGACGGTCTCACGACGACCGTAGATAAGCTGCGCGGCGACGGGCTTGAAGGCAGACTTACGGGCCTGATACCTCCGCTGCTCAGCAGGGAGTTCGACGTGCGCCGGGTCTATCCAATGTGGGCATCGAGGACTCTGGCAGCGAACGAGCGGAGAGATGAGTTCGAGAAGATCCTGGAAGAGGCGTCCGACTCCGGACGGATAACGGATGAGGAGGAGACGCGTCTGCAGGTCACCGACCTGATTGTGCGTTCTCAGCGCAAGTCGGACAAATCGACGTTGTGGTTCGCTGTTGAGGCATCGGGCGTGATCAGCGATGAAGACGTCACTCGCGTGAGACGCTCTGCGAATGCCTTGAATAGAATCTACGGCCAGGACGCGATTCCGCTCGTATATGGATATGAGATCTCCGATGAGAACAAGGCGCTTGCGTCTGAGCACGAAGTCCATGTCTTCCTGAATCCGGACAGGAGGTAGGAGGCGGCTTTTATCAGCGAACAGTACCGAAATCTTTCAGGGCCCCAATCGAGAGGACAGTTCCTTTCGGCTGGGGTCATTTCTTTTGAGAGGCGAGCCGTCAATCGGAACGATTGCACAGCGTCCCTCTGAGACAACACACTGGCATACGTTGCAGCATTGCCGCAACGCCAAACACGCCCTCTTGGCCCTCCAACTCTCCCACGCAGGCATCTTCCCCTCGCGGACTTCCGTCTGCTCACGCCTCGCTCCGCGTAACCCATCCCCACATCATTGAAGCAATGGGCAAGTTGCGCCCTCTTCTATTAATTTAAGCTCCGACTGCCGCCGGGTGGTCTCGGCGCGTTCGCGATCATCAACGCCTGTGAAGACGCCGGCGTCGGCTCATCGCTTCAGACCATCCCCTCCACGAAGCTCACTTCCCCTCCCCTGCTCAACCCCCTCCCTCTTATCTCCGCTGCCTTGGGCGAATTGCGCCCTTTTCGCAAATCACTTTACATATGTTCGTTCGCCCGTTTTCACCTTTTTGCGTCCGTTAGCCGCGGCACGCCGAGGCGGGTGAGCGACAGGACAACGCAGTTCAGAAAACAAGCATATTGCACGCCCCCGTTGGCTTTCTGCAAACGGGGGCTTCTTGATTGATGGCGCATAGCGCCGGAAAGGAAGACACCTTGGTTGCACAACAGGACATCACTCAGACGTGGCAGAACGGTGCGCCCCTCTGCCAGGGCTGCGGACAGGAAATGACCCGGGACGAGATCGGCACGAAATGCGACCTGTGCATCGCCGAGGAGGTCGCGGGCAGGTACGCAGACCGGGAGAGCAAGTCGGCATTCGGCATGGAGTGGCCGGACATCATGAACACGAGCGACCCGGCAGAGTACTGGTACTGGCTGAACATCGTGGACACGATGTTGACGAAACCCGGAGAGCCCACGCACCTGGAGAGGAACGTCACGACCGTTCGGGCGATCTGGTGGGCAGAGCGCTACGAGGAGGACCGCAGGAAGCTGAACGAGCGCTACGAGTGGCTGGGCATCGGGCAGGACACGCCGGTCGCGCAGGTCATAGGCGGGAAGAGGCGGATAAGGCTCACGGGTATCTAGGAAACCTCTTCTCCGAAAACAGGTTCAACCGGGTTATTACAGATCCATGCCTGATGGCACCTGTCATCGGGCTTTTTCTATTTGAATACGGCGCAAGGACGCTGGGAAAGGTATAACTGCTATGAAGAATCGGATCAGATCGGCAAGGGTATTCACGCTCGGGTTCATCGGTGATGCCGAGGTCAACGAGGGCAGCGGCGACTGCCTCGCGCTCGGCGTGGGCAGCTACGGGGACACCGTGGCCGTCGTCGCCAAGTTCGACTCGCCTGCGCTCGACATGCTGCGTGATGAGATGGAGCGCAACCACTTTGAGTATGTCAGCGTAATCAGCCTGACCGGACAGGCGATAACCGATAAGAAAGAACTCTCCGATATTGCCGCGCTTGCGGGACGCCAGGTTGATGTCGCGCTGCGCGGCATATACGCCATCAAGTTCCTCGACTGCGAGGAGAACAAGGTTGACGTCAGGACTGGAAGGCGCGGTCGGCTCTTCACCAGGAATGAGCCTCGATTTGAGCAGGTCGTACTTCAGGACTTCCACTGCGTGAGCTGTCGCAACGCCGGCGACGAGGACTGCTGCAGGACGGTTGGCGCGGAGGATATGGAGGAGGTGGAGATCGGCGGACGCACAATGACTATCGCGGGCTGCCCGAAGTGCGACGCAATCATGACACGCGCCGGCGGCATCAGTGTCCGCAGGGAGAGGCATCGCGGTCTCGCGGAGCGCAAGCTCGTGTTCGAGCCTCCTGAGCATGCCTACTGCTTCAGCTGCAGGCGGGAGGTGTCGATGATCTGGTTGAAGGCAGTGCGCCACTCCGACAGCCAGCCGCGGCCATCCTACCGGGGCAACTGCATTCGCTGCCTCGGAATGGTCGGCACGCCCTGGCAGCGCACGAGGCTTGTTGCGGTTAAGGCGAAGACTCTCGAAAAGCTCGTCGAGGGCGCGAGGCGGGCCGAGGATGCGCTCTATGAGCGGCGCATGGCAGAGGCGCAGAAGCGCCACAGGCAAGATGCGAAGCTGAAGGCGAGGCTGGAGAAGCAGCGGTATCAGGACGCGATGACTCAACTGAGACGCCAATACAAGGTCGCCTGAAAAGGAGCGACGCACAGGGGTCAATGGCGTCGCTCCTCGCGTGTCTGCCCCGTAGCTCAATTGGCGCGTGGGATCGAAATCCCACCGGGGCTAACGAATCAATTGTACACCACATAATGATCACCCAAGCCCCTGTCGAATACCGGTAGGGGCTTTCTCATTTACCAACGAAAGGAAGAACTATGGGCTGGGACTACTCGATTGGACTCGACCACCTTAACAACCAGATTAACAGGGCGCTCAGGAACGTCGGCGCGACCGAGGCGAACCTGACGACCACTCCGCAGGGGCTCTTTGCGGCAAAGGCAGAGGGCAGGACCTACGACGACTTCATCGAGGTCTGGTTCGTCGCCACCGCGCCCGTAAGCAGGGAGAGATTCGTCGGCGTCATCCTCTTCGATGCCGACGTGGAGGCGAAGGGCGAGATGCTCGCCGATGCCGGAGACCTGATCTACGACGATATGAGCGACAAGGTGTACAGCGCCGGCTCGCAGCTTGTGCAGTGCTGGGGACGCAAGGTGATGGAGACCCAGATGCTGCCTGCGTACTATGCCTGCCCGCTCGAATACCTCGACAAGGTTCCCGCGAGAAGCGATGCAGAGGAGAGGTGGCGGGATGAGGTGCGTCGCAGGGCGAGTGCAGGCAACTAGAGCCGGATGAGGTCAGCGATGGTATTCGCGTGAAAAATGAAAGGAACAGAAATGCCCAGGACCAGAGGAAAGAAGAAATACAGGCGCAGCAAGTCGAATGGCAAGAAGCAGACTCCTGAGCAGAAGATACTGGAGTACATGCTCGGGCTGAAAGAAGAGGTTCTGAAGCGTGAGGTGATGCCCTGGGACTCCGGTAGGCTGGGACATCTCCCCTACAACCCGTTCACCAGCCACCAGTACGGCGGCTCGTTCAACCTGTTCATGTTGCAGGTGCGCGTCTTCGGCACAGGCTGGACGGACCCGCGCTTCGTGACAAGGGGAAAGGCGAAGGAGTTGAAGGCCGACTTCCGCGGGCAGCGCATGACGCAGCTTTGGTATCCGATGCAGCGGAAGGAGGTCAACGAGGACACCGGCGAGGAAGAAATAGTGGGCGTGTACTACCGTCCGTTCTTCGTGTTCAACGTGGAGCAGTTCGCAAACCTCGCGGAGCTGGACATACCGCCGCTTCAGGTCTCCACCTGGGGCGACACGGACGCTGCCGAACGTATCGATGCAGTGAAGGAGCACATGCTGGCAAACTTCAAGACGGCACCCGCGATGCGAGAAGAGGCGATGATACGCGCCCCGCACTACCGGCCCGCGACTCACGAGGTCGTGCTGCCGCCGACGCGGGAGTACCAAAAGCCAGAGCGGTTCGCGCAGTCGATGATCCACGAGCTGGTGCATGCTACCGGCGCACTGGGCGAGCTTAACCGATTTAGGGTCAACAGGTACGGCTCGCCCTGCGCCCCACAGGGAGGCGACTACGCCTACGAGGAGATGGTGACGCAGTTCGCGACCGCCTCGCTGCTCACGCAGTACGGCTTCGCCCACGAGCGCAAGACCAGCGCTGACTATATTATGAGTTGGTATAGGGCGATTGAGGACAAGCCTGAACTGCTGGGCGCTGCGATCAAGGACGCGATGGCGGTGATTCGGTTCGTGAACAAGGACAATCCCCTGCCGAATGCTGAAGACGTCAAGGATGATGAACAGGTGCTGCAGGAGGCGGCGTGAGCGAGCTGGAGAGGTTGCTTCACCAGCCCTTTTCTATTGGCAGTAGTCGTTGTAACCTTAAAGGCGAGGCTGAAATGGCAAGAATCAACACGGACTTTCTCGTGAGATGCATCGGTGAACTCGAACGGTTCCTCGAAGAATTGGAGAGGCACGAACCGGGCGAGTTCTACTATGACTTGTCCAGAGCTGCGTGCGTCAAGGAGTTCGAGCTAATCTTAGATGAGTCCGGGAGTCTGCTGAGGAGGCGTCTCAGGCCATTCTTCGCTTCAGCCGGAGAAGCCAACAGGCTCGTGTTCAAGGACCTTTTCCGCTATGCAGCAAGGGTCGAACTGATTTCTCCCGACGCGGCGGAGAGATGGTTCGACTACAGGGACTTGAGAAACGACACCGCGCACCTATACGGAGAGGAGTTGGCCGAGACCATGCTTAGAACACTTCATAGTTTCATCCAGGACGCTGAGGAGCTTGCACGGGTAATCGGAGAAGATTTCGATGAGTGACCGACTGGAACTGCCAGAGCGTTACTGCAAGCAGGTGAAAGAGATACTGCGCGACAGGGTTCCTCACGCCGAGGTGTGGGCATACGGCAGCCGCGTGGACGGGACGAGCTACGAAGCAAGCGATCTCGATCTTGTAGTTCGCGCCCCCGGGCTAAAGACCATCTCCGCTATGGACATGGAGGCGCTGAGAGAAGCGTTCCGCGATTCTAACATCCCGATCATAGTGGAGGCGCGCGACTGGGCGCGACTGCCCAAGAGCTTTCACCGCGAGATTGAGCGGAACTACATACAGCTGAGCGACTAAGCGGCTTCGTACAGGACTTCTCGTCTTTACAGGAATGGTCATTCTGCCAGGAGGCTGCACAACTCTTTGCTGTACCCGAAAGAGCCGGGGGCGTCACTCTATCTGTGACGGTTGCTACAGCAGGTGGGACTCTACTCGCGCCCTTGGTTCGAGCTCTTCTGATACATCGCAGGTTTGCTAACCTCTTACGCCGGTAAAAGGTTCGTCTATAATCAAGGCTAGTGAGGCGAGTGAAAGTGCGACCGGGTCCAACTTGCACTCTAAGAGAAGTATAGCCAGCGAAAATGAGATTGAAGTATTCAACGATTCCGCTCATCGAGAAATCACTCGAACGGAGGTAACTAATGACGACAAAATCTGAAACCTCTGAGTTTCATTCTCAGGGTAAGACGCCAAAGCATGACTCACTCAATACGCCCTCGGACGAGCTACGCAGTGAATTCACTAGACTGGTTAAAAGTTGGAAGACGGGCCATCACCGTGGCTTCGATGTTGCACAGATGGTCGAGCACCCTGCCTATCAGCGGATAATTGAAATGGGGAACCAGGCGGTGCCGCTGATATTGGAAGAGCTTGAGCGCGAGGTTGATCACTGGTTCCCAGCATTACGCCAATTGACAGGAGCAAGCCCCGTGCCCGAAGAGAGCAAGGGTAACCTGACGAAAATGAGGGATGCATGGCTGGGCTGGGGAAGAGACGAGGAATACATTTAATTGAACAGCAACTGGATCGCCGAAGAGTTTCCGAACATCGATTACCGAATCACCAGCGAACAGGATAACCTATATAACTGCGTTGCCTGGGCAGCAGGTTTCAGCAATGACTGGTGGAGTCACCTGGAAGACTATCGCTGGATTGGCGAGCGAGGACCGACCATACGACATTTAGTCGCCCTGTTCATCGCTCTAGGCTACGAAGAATGCGAAACCGATTCACCCGACGCGGACTACACGAAGGTCGCACTGTACGCTAAAGATGGCAACTGGACACATGTAACCCGTCAGTTGCCTGAGGGCACTTGGACAAGTAAGTTAGGCGCATTGGAAGATATTGAGCACCGTTCCCTCAGTGACTTAATTGGAGATTTCTACGGAGAAGTCCATTGCATTATGAGAAGGCGTCGCCGCGACTGACGTGGAAACTCTGACCTCACCTGCACATCTTCAAGCTCTTGTGAGACCGCCCCAACCTTAGGTGTCATTCGCGATTTCGCAGGCACAGCCCAGATTTTGTGCAGAACTCTAAGAGAGGTTACATTTCTGGACAGACTGGAGTTCCTGTAAAGGTCCGACGAAGCGCAAGATAGTGCGAACTACGCAGCGAGCCCCGACGGTAAATCACCGTCGGGGCTTTTCTTTTGTGGCGTCGGAGGCGAAATGGAGGCGCCGACTCGACTTGAGCCGGTTGACGGCAAGGCCCATCGGTGGGTCGCTGCCACAGGGACCAGCAACGGAGAGGCACAACTGAAATGACAGACAAGAGATACGGCATAGCCCGCAGGATCATTCACGAAGAGCTTCCCGACATCCCGGTCGGCTTCGGGGAGTTCCTGCTGGAGCTGCACTACCCGGAGCAGGAGAAGGCACAGGGCACGGTGTTCTTCATGAGCAAGCGCGACGCTCACGAGTGGCTGCGCGACTACTTCTACGACTTCGAGGCAGCCTTCGAAGAGGTGATCGAGGCGAAGGAGTGGATCGACGCGATGCCCGAGTTCGCCGGCCACATGCTGATAGACATCTCCGACTTTGTGCTGCCCCGCAGACGCGAGAAGCCTACCGATGTATGGCTTGCGCTGGACTACATAGACTGCGCCTGCGAGGAGGATTACATCAAGCCCGCGCCTGCGAGCGAGAGCATCAGGACCGGGCACGAGGTCATGTGCGGCGTCTGCAAGATCGCATACGACGACTGCCCCAACTCCAGACTCTGCGAGGTGCTTGCGGCGGGACTGCCGTTTGACGAGCACAACATCGAGTACGCCGGCAAGTCGTAGGGAGAGAGCGAGCCGCGAAGTGAGGCCCCGGTGCAGTTGTGCATCGGGGTTTTTCTGTTTTGCGGGCAGCAAAGGGAGGAGCGATATGGACAGGACATACACCTGCGGGTGCTGTGGACAGGATTACGAGACAGAGGCTGCGGCGATCGCATGCTGCGCCCCGGACGAGAACACCCTGCACGTAAGGCGTGACGCATTGGCGTCCGTGGCGGTCTGCGGATTGCCTGTTGGGGAAGTTAACTGGGAGTTCGAGCAGGAGTTCATCGCCTATGAACAGGGCGAAGGCTTCGACCCGAACCACTACTGCCACACGTGCATCGGGGAGAACCGAGTATGAGAAGTCAGCCCGTAAGGGCGGAGAGGAAAAGCAATGATAGGAACGAGTGACGCGAAGACGAGAGAAATCGTGGAGTCGCTGTACGGGCCGGAGCCGGTTGCCACCGCGCAGGTGCCGACCGCCGCAGCACCGGAGCCGGTGAGATTGCCTGTGCAGCCGGTGGAGAACAGGGACCTGTCGCTCGACAGGCCGAACGTCAGGGCGGTCGTCAGCATGGAGGTGCGCATGTCCGGCGTTGACCAGTGCATGCGTCGCCTGGCTTATGAGGCAAAGGAGACCGAGCCGAGCGACGAGATACCGACGCGCAACCGCGCGCTGATGGAGATGGGCAAATACCTGGAGCCGCTGGTCAAGCGGCTGATGCGCGAGGACGGCTGGGAAGTGTCCGAGGAGGACGCTGTGGAGCTTCCGCACGGCAGGATCATCCTCACGGGACATCCCGATGGGGTGGCAAGCCATCCGGTGAAGACGGCGGGCGCGCCTGCCGTCATCGAGATCAAGACGCGATCGGTGTCTATGGCCGAGTACGCCTGGGAGGTTGGCGTCGAGCGCACGCATCCGGACGCCGTGAACCAGGCCGCGCTGTACAGCATGGCGAGGTTCGGTGAGATACGGGACATCGTGGTAGTCACGATGGCGCGCGACTCCGGGGACTACAGGGCGGAGCGCATACCAGCCGAGCGGGCGAGGCAGGCATACGACAGGACGATGAAGCGGGTGAACGAGATCGGCCGCATGGTGCTGAGGGGCAAAATACCGGAACCCGAGTTGCCGAAGGGTGATGCGAAGTGCCAGTCCTGCCCTTACAGAAGCCTGTGCGGAAACGCAGAGAAGCCTGAGAACCCCGGCGAGGGCGGTCTGACGGACGAAGAGCTAGAGTCGCAGCTGAGGGCGTGGATTGACGCGAACGCGAGCGCGACCAGAAGCAGCTCCCCGGCGTCGAAGGCGAAGAAGGCCGCCTCTGAGACGATCAAGGCGCACCTCGTCTCGACCGGCGAGCTAGCCGGCGAGATGGTGATCGACGGCAATGGCTGGAACATGAAGGTCTCGGAGAAGCCGGGAGTCAGCATCGACATGGACGCCTTCAACGAGCTCGTCGCGCCCGAGGTTCGCGAGCAGGTGGTGCTGCCGACCGTGAGTCGGAGACTCACCATTACGCCAGCAAAGAAGAAGTAACAGACCGGGGCAGTTCAAGGCTGCAATCCAAACTGCCCCATTATCAGGTGCGCGGGCATTGCAACATGCCCGTGCCCTTTCAGTGTATCACGGAAAGGAACGAGGTCAATTGGAGAAGAGAGAATTCACGGACTTCGAGAGGGTAACGCACAATGGCAAGTACGCGGTCATGTACGACATCGCCCACGACGGAGACGGCGGGCTGTACTACCTGAGCATGGCGGGCAGCCGGCAGATGTCCGAGGGCATCGCGGCCGCTCTGCTCGACAGCGGGCACCGCAACAAGAACGAAGTATACCTGAACACGCCACTGAACGGCGAGGACGGGTTGTGGAGCAGGTCCCAGAGGATAAAGATCGCGCCGCACACGATAGGCGCGATGCGACGCATCACAAGGAAGGTGCAGGGAACTCGGGTAGCCCAGGTTGTGCTGGTGTCCAACCTGCTGCGCTGGGACTACAACTACGCCCACATCCAGGCGAAGGCGGCGATAGAAGAGAAGGACGAGTCGGACCAGGCGAAGGCGCAGAAAGAGCTTGCTCAGAGGCGCTTCATCCTGATGGCGGACGAGCAAGAGGACAGGACGGTGATAGCGCAGCGCTGGTTCGCCTACCTGCCCAAGCGCGTGAGCGAGCCGATGCTGGCGGAGTGGGCGCAGCCCCTGTGGGACTACTGCGTGTTGGCTAAGAAGGGCATCGAGCCCCTGACGAGACTGCGTGGCAAGGCATGGCTGTGCGAGCCGTCCAGCGAAGTGCTGCGGGACGCCATCGGCTACCTGGGACGGTCCGGCAAGCTGCCGCTGCCGGATGGATTTCCGGAAGCGATGCAGCCGGTCGAGTACGAAGTGGCAGCCGACTGATTGTGAGGTGAATGAATGGTAACGACGATACGGAAACCGAACAAGACGAGAAAGAGGAAGACTAAGGAATCAGCCCGGCGGAAGCTCCCCGTGCCGGTTGACGAGCTTCCCGAGTACATGGATGCGGTCGAGTGGGCGACGAACGTCAGGGCCGAGGCGGAGAAGAAGATAGCGCGGGAGACGGCAATCATTCCTATTGGAGTGATGCAGCGCTGCGACGAGCTGCTCGGCAAGGGTCTGAGCAGGAGGCAGATTGAGCTCATCGAGTTGTGGAACGGTGTCGGCGCGAGGGGATGCCGGCCCGGAGGGGGCGACTTCTACGCGCTGCAGCATGTGCTTCAGAACTTCGCCCTGCTCCCCGGCATCGGCGATGACGTGGCCGCGTGGTGGCTGCATGATGCTGACGGTCGCGGGAAGGAGCGCGACGGACAGCTGAACTACTACGTGCTCATCGAGGGGCACCACAAGGCATATACGGAGTCAACGTTGCTGTTGACCGAGGCGCTGCGCACGGCGCTGGCGTCGCTCCTGACGGATATTCCATCTGCGCCCGCCGTGCTGGGGATGCTTCAGACCAGACAAGAGGAACTGCCGGAGGAAGAGCGGCGACAGGTCACCCTGTCTGAGATCACGCACCTCCTGAACGAGATGGAGTGGCGGCGTGACCGCATAGAGAGCGACTCGCGCGAGCGCATCGGCAAGCGGATGAGTGTAGAGGAGGTCCACAAGGCTCTTAAGGCCGAGGGCCTGACCGACTTCCTCGCGGACTGCGGCCCGATCGAGAGCTCGGAGGTGGCGCGCAATGCCATCGAGCGGTTCGGCGCGAGGGTGCGCGGCTGCGTGAACTGCACGAACTGGTTCGCGGTCGATGAAGACAAGGTCACCTACGACTGGTACAACCGCTGCCCGGGCTGCTCTGCCGGCTGGACGCCGCATATCTCCATGGGAGGTCACTACGGCAGACCCGCGGAGGAAATCCTCGTCGAGGAGGTGCGCAGGCGCACCGAGTTCACCATCGACCTTGGCGTGAAGGTCGCGCTCGCTGAAGGAACTACCGTGCAGCACGCTCGACAACTGCTCAGCGGAGCGGACGAAGGCACCGAGACGGTTAGGGAAAGCCTGCCGATATGCCCCATCGCCGGCGACTGCAAGTCGCTGTGCGGCGTGTTGCAGGTCAGGGGGGAGCGCAACATTCCGATCGCACCCGAGGACGGAAGATACCAGTCCTGCGAGATCTACGGCTTCAGGAACATGGCTGAGGGAGTAGAAGGCGAGGTGCGCGAGGACATCGCAAGGGAGTGGATCCGGCAGACGAACGAGAAGGCAAGGAACGCTGAGCGCAAGCAGGCAAGCATATTTGATGCGGAGCCGGAGGACACGGTAGCGCTGCAGGCAGACGAAGACGTGGCTGACGCCCCGACCGTCAGCGTGCAGGCGTCGATGTTCTAAACGTGGGGACTCGCCAGGGGGCGGGTTCCGCTTTGACGACAAGAGTACAAGGACAAGGTGAGATGACTGAGCTGAGAGTTCCGGAGACCGGAGCGGACGAATGGAGTACGCGGCTGTGCCCGGGAAGCGGATACGACGCTATGTGGTATCGGGGGTCGGAGCAGGCTTCCGAGCAGCCGGTTTCCAAGATGGCGATACACGACATCAGGCGAGACACATCGGAGAGCGAGCGCGTGGCCGGCTACTGGAAGCTGTACCTGTACACGAGCGAGACCGAGCGGATGGACCCTCCGCGCATAGCGAGGGTGGTGACACTGGGGAGAGCGACCGAGTTTGACGACCTGGACGAGGCTGTGATGGAGGCGGTGCGCGTGGGCGCGAGGGAAGCGGGCAAGCGGGAGAAGTCTGAGTACACGGTTTACGTGCCCTACTCCGGCAGCTCGTCGATAAGCGTGTCGGCGCTGTCCGAGCAGGAGGCGATTTCCATCGTGCATCAGTGGGTGCGCTCCGGGGATCCGAGGTTCTACGATAACGCGAAGGACGACGGCTTCGAGTACGAGCATAAGGACATAGGAATCTAACCCGCGCGGCAGGCGCCCGCGTCAAGTCATACAAGCGAAAAGCCCCTCTCGATACGAATCGGGAGGGGCTTTCTGTTTTCTGCCGAATTTGCGGCTGCAAGGAAAGGAACGAGTTAATGACAGCACAGAAACACCACGAAGAGCCGATCGACATTGGGCTTCTTCAGAAACTGAGACAGGTCAGGCAGGACGGTGGCATCACCGACGACGACCGCATCGTCTTCTTCGACGCGGACGAGCCAATCAGATTGTTCAGCGCCTTCGGACACGGTGCGGACGACGCGATGTTCAACGGCATCGTGACCGCGAACTTCCGCGCGATGAACCCGGGCATGGTGAGAGGGTAGCGCGATGGAGATAGCGAAACAGCAGATTGACGGACTTCTCAGAGGAACGGCAGACGTTCTGATACGGACGCTGCCCACGCTTCTGGCGGGCATGTGGATCTCGTCCAAGGCGTTGGGATGGGGACTCTCCGAGATGCTCTTGATGCTCGCGGAGTTACAGCCCATCTCCCCGCTGCTGAAACTGGTGACAGGCGGATAGCGCCGTCTTTCAAATCCAAGAGAACCCACTGGCCATGAGCCTGAAAGGAAAAGACATTGGAGAACAACAACGGACAGCACAACATCAGCGGGACCGAGGACGGCGCGTTCTCGAAGGAGATCGTCAAGCAGCTGCAGGAGTCGCTCGACCCGAAGCTGGTGGACAGCTACACCGGCGCTGGCGGCAAGGAATACTCGTACCTCGAAACCAACGAGGTCATCAACCAGCACAACCGCATCTTCGGACACGGAAACTGGTACTACAGAGTCAAATCGGGTCCGACTCACTTCTATGTGGAGCATGTGAATGCCGACACGGGCGCGATCCGCAGGGGCGAATATTACGCGTCGGTGGTGGCGCTGTACGTCTTCGACCGCGAGATGTTCAGCGACGAGGGCTTCGGCATCGTCGACCGGATGAAGCCCAAAACTTCTATGCACGTCGTTCTGGAGAACCACGAGAAGGCGCGCAAGGGCAGCATCTCCGACGGCCTGAAGCGGTGCAGCCGCGGGCTGGGCAACCAGTTCGGAAACGCGCTGTATGCGGGAGACGGGGAGAGCGCCGCGTCCGATCCCAACCAGCCCACATGCCCCAGGCACGGCCCGGGCAGACACATCCACGAGAGCAATCGCGGGAACGGCTACTACTGCTCCCGCAAGGACAGCACCGACACCGGCTACTGCGAGCTGACGCCGTACGTGCCGGCAGAGGTCACGCTGAGCAGGGAGACTGCGAGCTATGCGGCGCCCGCGTCGAACGGCCCTCAGCGCAATGGCGGATCTGCTTCTAGCGCGTCCTCGCCAACTGCTCAGGATGCGGCAGGCGAGTGGCCGTATGCCGCGCGGGAGAACGCCGCCGAGCCTGCTCACGCGTCGAACGGCGTCGGGTCGGGCGCCCCTTCGAGAGATGAGGTGCTGGAAGAATACGTGACGATCGGGTTAGAGTGCGGCCTGAACAGGGGTGAGATATTCACCAACTACATGCGCAAGCACGGCAAGCCGATCAGCCAGGCGACGCCCGAGGAGCTGGCGCTGCTGGTGCAGCAGGCGCGTCAGATCGAGCGCGAGCAGGGCTAGGAGATGGGGCGGCGTGCTGCCACGCCGCCCTCCCTTATGGGCTACACGCACTATTACGAAATTCTGGACACAGAAGCGGACCTCAAGATAGTCGAGATCGGAAGGGACATCGCGGAGGTCATACGGCGCTGTGAAGTCCCGATCTGGGATGTGGAGGGCACTCCGGGAGGCGCCCCGCGAATAAGTCGAAGACGGATTGCGTTCAACGGCATTGAGCCGGGGGCATGCGACGACTTCTTATACCCGCCGATGTTCGATCTGAACCCGAGCCTCGGGCTGAGAGAGGGCTACTCGTACTGCAAGACGCACCGCTACGAGTACGACATCGTAGTGTGCGTCTCCCTGCTGGTCATCAAGCATCATCTGGGAGACAACGTGAGGCTGAGCTCGGACGAACGGCGAAACGAACCGGCGTGGCGCAAGGCGATTGCGCTTCACGACTACATATTCAAGGACCGCGACGGCGAGACGCTCGCGGGAGAGATAGAGGTTGGATAATGGGACTGGACATAGGATTTGTGGAGAAGACGAACTGGAACGCGCCCCGCCCGGGACCGGCGCTGTGGGACAGTCACCTCGTTCACTACGCCTGCATCCGGAACGACGAGCTGCTGACGCTGGATGAGATCAGGTCCGCATACGAGGCGATGGAAGAGCGCGGCGGGTACGAACAGGATGAAGTCGAGCAGGCGAGGGTGTTCGTCGAGTGGTGCGAAGAGTATTGGAGGGAGCGTGAGCTGCCGGCGCACTACGGCATCTCGGTGACCCTCTCTTACTAGAGACAAGCAGGTTCATCGGACGCTGATGAGCTGTGTTAATATACGGATAATTGAAGGAGGGTTACCTTATGGTGACTACAAACGAGGAACAGCAGGTACAGACCGTCGAAGGGAAGACCCTAGGTGAGCGTATGGCGGCCGTCGAGGCACAGCAGGAGTTGCTCATCAAGGTCGTGGTCGAGAATGGACAGCGGAGCGACGAGAACTACAGGGCGCTCGACGCGAAGATAGACCGTCTGATGTACTTCATGCTCGGAATAGGTGGCGCTGTGTTGGTTGGCATCGTGATACAGTTGGTTTCATAGCTGAATTTACTCGCATAAGAGATGCCCCGGTCGGTGAATTGCCGATCGGGGCTTTTTCTTTGTCTGAAACAGATTCAAATCGAGGAGAATTTAATGAAAAATACGACTGAGATAACCGTCACGCTGAACTGCCTGACGGTTTCCGATATGAATGTAAGGCGGACTCCGGCGGACTCCGCTTCCGACGCTGAGCTTAAGGCCTCGCTCGCGGCTCACGGCCTTCTTCAGAACCTCGTTGTTCACAGGAGTGAGAGCATTGAGGGTCACTACGATGTGGACGCCGGCAGGCGCCGCGTCACGCAGCTGAAGAAACTGGCATCCGAGGGCGCAATCGGCGATGACTTTCCCGTGCCCTGCATCCTGATCGAGGACGCGGCGATGGCAGTCGAGGTATCCCTCGTCGAGAACACGATGCGAGCCGACATGCACCCTGCCGACCAGGTGGAGGCTTTCGCGCAGCTCGTCAGCGAGGGTAGCACTGTCACGGAGATCGCGGTGAGGTTTGGAATGTCCGAGAGGACGGTCGAGCAGCGCCTGCGCCTCGGAAACGTCTCGCCCATGCTCCTTGAGGCGTACCGGGATGGTGAAACCAGCCTGGAGACACTGACGGCGTTCGCTCTGACGACCGATCAGAAGCTGCAGGAGGAAATCTGGAACAGCCTGTGTGAGACGAGAGGGTTCGTAGGCAACTACCACGTCCGCGAGATTTTGCTTGAGGACCGCGTTCGCGGAGACTCGCGGGTCGTGCAGTTCGTCGGAATGGATGATTATGAGCAGGCCGGGGGCGGCGTGACGCGGGACCTGTTCGCCGCCGAGGACGACAGCGGCATCTGGCTCGAAGATCCTCACATTCTGCATGACCTCGCCGACCGCAAGCTGGCGGCGATTGCCGAGGAGCTGAAAGAGTCCTGGAAGTGGGCGGAGTTCGCTCTGGAATTCGGATGGGAGGAAGAGGGCAAGTTCAGCAAAGTCCACCCCATAAAGGGAGAGTTGACGCCTGACGAAGAGGCTGAGACGGCCGGCCTGATGGAACGGCTGCGGGGGATACGGGAGGTGGGGGTCTCCGACGAGACGCGGGAAGAGTACGACAAGGTCAACCAGCGGATGCAAGACCTGAGAGACCTGAAGGCATCGCGCGACACTTACTCTGAGGAACAGCGGGCGATGGCGGGATGCGTCGTGACTCTCGACTATTACGGGAAGGCTAAGGTGATCGAGGGGCTTGTCAGGCCCGGCGACATCCCGGAGGGCGAAGGCGGTCGCGACAGCGGTGGCTACAA
Source organism: uncultured Dehalococcoidia bacterium (assembly GCA_964632415.1). Lineage (GTDB taxonomy): Bacteria > Chloroflexota > Dehalococcoidia > Lucifugimonadales > JADFKI01 > Bin90. The sequence continues at coordinate 46,956 of CAZWDM010000015.1, forward strand.
GGACGCCGCGACGGTCGCGCGGGAGAAGGCCGGCTACAGCAAGAAGCACATGGACGCGATGCGCGAAGAGCGTACCAGGATCGTGCGCTCCCACCTGTCGTGCTCTTTCCCGGAGGCGTTCGATCTGCTGCTGTTCCAGATGGCGCGGGAGGTGTTCGCTGTGGAGAGGTATTTCACTCATGCGCTCGATGTCGAGCTGTTCCGTTATGGCAGCCGGCACGACGCGACCGATTCGATAGACGTCGAGGCGCTGCCGACCGACTGGGCGAGGGAAGCGGACGACGGCGTTGCATTTGAACAGATGCGCTCGCTCAACGACGAGGATAGGCAGGCGCTATTCGCCGCCTGTGTCGCCGCCACATACAAGGGGCAGCTGGCCATAGACACGTCCGCTTGCCCCGAGATCGAGACGGTCGTCGAGGAACTTGGCATAGACTTCGCCACGGGCTTCAGGCCCACGGTTGACAACTTCTGGGGACGGCTCACGAAGGGCCGCATGCTGGCAATCGCGGAGGAGACGCTGGGCGCGGAGTGGGCTGACGCTCACTCGGGAGACAAGAAGGCCGCGCTCGCGCAGGCAATGGAAGATGCCTTTGCCGCGGGTGACGAGCCGCCTGAAGGCGTCACGCCCGAAGGACATGAGGCTGCGCTTGCTTGGACGCCCGCCGGTTTCGTCGCGGATTAGAGGCTCTGCAAAAGGCCACGAAAAAGTGTCTGTCGCGCCGCGCGCGTGACAGACAACGGCACCTTAACAACTTCAGAGAGGAAGAACATGAGCAGACTTTCAGCTCAGGCGGATATGGAATATCTGCCCTCATACGGCCCCACCATCGCGGGGCTGGCGCAGCTGTTCGACAACATCGGGCAGCTGCGCGACCTGGCTCCCATCCGGCTCATCGACCCGTGCGCCGGAGAGGGAGACGCCCTGCGGACGCTCGCCGATGCGCTGCGCACGGAGTACGAGAGCAGGACCGGACGACGGATCGCAAGAAAACTCATCGAGACCTACGGCGTGGAGCTGGACACCGAGCGCGCCCGCAAGGCCCGCAGGAAGCTCAAGCGCGTGGTGCAGACCGACTACTTCAACACGCTGGTTACGCCAGAGGCGTTCAACCTGATGCTTCTCAATCCGCCCTACGACTACGACGCGGACTACAAGCGGCTGGAGCAGCGGTTTCTGGTGCGGGCGACGCAGCTGCTTACCGCGGGAGGCATCCTCATATACATGGTGCCTCGCCACGTGCTGAACACCAGCGCGAAGTTCCTGGCACGCAACTACTCCGGCTTCCGCGTCTGGCAGGAGGACGGCAACCCTGACGCCGAGCGCTTCAACCAGGTGATGCTGATGGCGGTGCGCAATGCCAGCCCGCCGAGCCAGACCGAGAACAAGGAGAGCCTGGAGCGCTTCGCCCAGAGCAAGGAGGATGTCATCGGTGAGGACGTCAGGTACAACCTCACGGCAGTGGAGAATGACGTGGACAGATTCACCGCGCTGCGCGTGGACTACGCCGACGTCCTCGAGGAGATCGCCCGCTCCGGCTACGAGACACGCACTGAGTGGGGCGACATGGTCAGTCCCCCCGCGAACGACATAGTTGAGCCCCTGATGCCGCCCCGTGTGGGACACATGGGACTGATCATGTCCGGTGGCGGCGTGGGCGGTCTGGGCATCGGACTGGCTGGCGGCGACGAGGCCACCATATTCAGGGCAGCCTCGAAGAAGGTCGTGGACGTGCAGAAGGAGAACGAGTCCGGCACGGTGCAGCGCCTGACCGAGCGCATGACCAGCAGCGCCGTCACACTGGACCCCGCCACATGGAAGTTCACCGACGACGTGCAGCTCGGGGAGTTCGTTGCGAGGTGGAGCAGGGAGCTTGCCGACTACCTCGCCGCGATAATGCCGCCCAAGTACAGCCCACAGGCGCTGCGCGAGCTGCTCGGACACGCGCCCGAGTACCACAGGCTGATGCGCAGGCCCATGCCCGGCAACGGGCAGAGACTCGCCATCGAGGGCGCGATGTTCTCGCTGCTCTCCGGCGAGTCGGGCACCACGGTCGTGGGAGAGATGGGCACCGGCAAGACCTACATCAGCCTCGCGGCCTCCTACCTCGCGGGCCTGCGGCGAGTCTTCATCCTATGCCCGCCCACCCTGGTCTGGAAGTGGGAGGACGAGATACTGAAGACCATCCCCGGGGCGCGAGTATATGTCGTCGGGCGAAAGCCGGTCGGCCCGAAGGCAAGGCAGGAGTTCTACCGGCTCTACCGCAGCCCTCTCAAGCAGATTCGATGGCTTGAGCGAAACTACGGCGGGCAGGACACCGACACTCCGGTGTACGCGATCTTCGCGCACAGCACGGCGAAGCTCAGCTACGGCCGCATCCCCGCCGTCCACTGGCGCTGGGGCTATCGTCCGCAGCCTGAGTACACGGAGACGACCGGAGAGCTGGTGCATCCGAAATGGCGACCGTTCGTCGAGGAGGTCGAGGTGCAGAAGGACGATGACGACGACCGGAGCGACCAGAAGCTCACGAAGGTCGTCAGGCGCAATGTGCAGCGAATGTGCTGTACCGAGTGCGGTCAGCCGGTGCTGGTGGGCAAGGACGACGAGCCCGCCGAGTGGGACTGGCTCGCCAGGCGCAGGCGCTTCTGCGACAGCCGCATCACGACAGGACGCAGCGTGTTCAAGGACAACCTCGGCATGGACGCCTACGGCACCGATTCGCGCAGGTGCGGCGCTCCCCTTTGGCAGGCGCTCACGAACACCAGGGTCAGCGCGGTGGATACCGGCTTCCCCACGCGCGGGGAGAATCTCAAGCAGAAGGTTCTCAGAAAGTACCTGTACGCCAACAGCGTGGATGCAGAGGAAGCCCTCTCCTACGGGGGACTCGGCTCGCTGTCTCCCGACTATGCGCCCGACGAGTTCGCGGTAGCCGAGGCCGAAGAGCGCGAGGTGTTCAGGACGAAGCAGGTCCCGCCGAGGCGTTTCGACCTCGCGGAGTACATCAAGCGGTACATGCCGGACTTCGCGCAGCTCGTGGTCAATGACGAGGTCCACCAGTACAAGGCGGGTAACTCGGTGCAGGGCATGATGGCTCGCATGATGTCGGAGGTAGTTCCGCAGAACATGAGCCTGACGGGAACTCTTATGGCGGGGCTACGCCCGGGACCTGTTCCACCTGCTCTGGGGCTTCGGCGGGCGTGGCATACGGCGCGACTTCGGCCACGGCGAGGAGACGCGCTGGCGCAACATATTCGGCTTCGTGGAGAAGACAGTCTACCTAGACGCCGAGAACAGCAAGCGCAGCCGCAACAAGAAGCAGAACTCAAAGCCCAAGGACCTCCCTGGCGCGATGCCGGGCGTGCTGCGCTACATCCTGGGTCAGGCGGTGTTCATCCGGCTGCTGGACGTCGCCGCCGGACTGCCCGACTTCAGCGAGCACTCGATAACAGTGGACCTCGACGAGACGCCCGATCCGGTCACCGGCGATACGCAGAAGGACGTGTACCAGGTGATGGAGCGGCGAGTAAAAGAGGAGATAAAGTCGCTGACTTACACCGCCCCCCGCGCAGCCGCGCAACTGGTGTCCATATTCGGGCAGGCGGTCATCAGCTACCCGGACTGCTGCACACAGCCGGGGGCGTCGGTGATACACAGCCCGGCAGACGGCCGCGTGCTGATAGATCGCCCGCCGCTCTCCGTCGACAGGCTCTACCCCAAGGAGGAGAAGCTCCTTGAGATAGTGAAGGCGGAGAAGGAGGCGGGCCGCAAGGTGCTGGTATTCTGCGTTCACACCAACAAGAGGGACGTGATGCCTCGCCTCGCCGACATTCTTGGAAAGGAAGGCATCCGCGCGGGTATCCTGCGCAGCAATACCGTCGATGCCGACAAGCGCATGGGCTGGCTGGACGAGCAGCTCAAATTGGGGCTGGACGTTCTGATATGCCACCCGCAGCTCGTGGAGACCGGCGTGGACATGCTGGAGTTTCCGACGATTATCTGGATGGAAGCCGACTACAACACCGCCCGCGTCAGGCAGGCTTCCCGGCGCTCCTGGCGCATCGGCCAGACGCAGGCCGTGCGAATCTACTACCTCACCTACGGCGACAGCAAGCAGACGCAGGCTCTCTACCTGATAGCGCAGAAGGTCGCCACTTCCCTCGCTGTCGAGGGTGACCTGTCCAACGACGGCCTCACCGCGATGGCCGGCGGGGACAGCATGGGCAGGGACATAGCGCGGATGCTCGTCGAGGGCGACTTCGAGTTTGACGGTAGCTTCGAGTCCGGCATCAACATCGCTGGACTCGACACCGACGCCGAGAGCGAGCAGCTGCTGGTGGACGACGCCGACGCATGGGACGTTGACTTCGAGGCCGAAGAAGCGGACGGGCTGAGCGCGGACGTCGCGGCGTCGCTGGTGACGCAGACTCTCACTCCCTCTGAGCCTGCCGCCGCCGGCGATGACGCCGGGGACGGCTTCAGGATGCCGCTCTTCGGCACGCTTGTGCCGGATGCGGAGGCTCTTGAGGTGTGCGACGGCTGTGAGCAGTTCATAGTACCCGACGAGCAGCGCATCAAGACGCCCGCCGCAGAGAGCATAAGCTCGATTGACGGGATCAGGATAGTGCCCGGGCGCGTGTTCCATACCGGCTGCTACGGCCCCTGGGACGA
>CAZWDM010000016.1:0-23505 GCA_964632415.1 uncultured Dehalococcoidia bacterium
TCCCGTGGGGAAGTGTCGGAATTGGCAGACGAGCATGATTTAGGATCATGTGCCGAAAGGCGTGGGAGTTCGAGTCTCCCCTTCCCCACCAGCAAACTGCGAAAACGCAACCGCTTGGAGCGAAGATATGATTGAGGAATTCGCTAATTCAGTTCCGAAATCTCTCCTAAATGATTCTGGCGCAGTTTTCTATTCTGGTAGATGCGCTTTCAACTCACCGTCCGACCTGTACATACTCGGCAGCAATCCAGGCGGCGCGTCGGCGCCGGACAACGCCGCCATCGGACCGAAAAACGCCACGGGGCGCCGTCTGTCCGACAATATCAATTTCATTCTTCGCAACCCGAAAGCCGAACACTGGTCGGCATACAGAGACGAACCCTGGAACAATCGTCTGCAGAAAGGCGTACTACATCTATTAAAGCGCATTGATGTGAAACCCACCGAAGTTCCCGCGAGCGAGGTTGTCTTCCTGCGCTCCAAGTCTATATCCGAGCTTGAAGTCCCCTTCGAGCAGCTTGCCAAGAAGTGCTGGCGATTCCATCAGGCGGTCATCGATAGACTTAGCGTAAAGGTCGTCGTCTGCATCGGCAAGAAAGCCGGAGAGGCAACTCGCCATCGTCTGAAGGCCTACACTACAACGGACGAGTTCACGGAATCGAATGGACGAGGCTGGGAAAGCCTGACCCACAGAAACCGCAACGGAATATATGTGGTTACACTTACGCATGCGAGCCAAGCCGATTGGACCAAGCCTGCATCAGACCCTACGAATCTAGTCAGGCGCGCGCTCATCCGAACCGACACCAGGCACAAAGCCATGTATATGGAGCGTCTCCGAGATTACAAGCCCATCCGTATCGAAGGTGAGATGATTTCCGACACCGTCGTTAAGATGAGGGAAGAGAGCAGGTACTAGTCGCTCCGATGGCGAACTACTACTTCGACACGAGCGCCTTACTCAAACTCTATCTCGACGAGGAAGGTTCGGAATATGTTCATCGGCTGGTTGCCGACTCAGACGACGACACATTTATCGTGTCAACCCTCACCATCTTGGAATCGCGATCCGCAATTCGCCGCCGACAGCGGGAGGGATCCGTATCCGAAGAGAGCGCTGCCTATGCCATCGCTCGAATAGACGAACATAAGGGGGAGCGCATTCTGGCTTTGCCCATAAGCCAAGAGACGATGGAAGAGGCTGCGCGGCTTCTCGATAGGCACGCGCTCCGTTCTCTAGACGCGCTCCAACTTGCCGCATGCCTGCTTGCACATAGAGGTCGATACCACCCCATCGCTGCCTTTGTCTGCGCCGACCGGCGGCTGTTCGATACTGCGAGTCAGGAAGGGTTCGACATCCTCAACCCGCTCGATACTCCCTGACTTCACCCCACCGCGTACCCTGCCGCCTGCGCTCCCGCAATCCGCCCGAACACCGCGCCCGACATCAGCCCTGAACCGCCCGGATAGTTGTTGTAGAACAGCCCGCCCGTAAGCTCGCCAGCCGCGTACAGCCCCGGTATCGGCGCGTCCTCCGTATCTATCACCTGCGTCTGCGCGTTGATCTTCAGTCCGCCGAATGTGAAGGTAATGCCGCACGTAACCGCGTAGCCCATGTACGGCGGCTCGTCCAGCTCCAGCGCCCAGTTCGACTTCGGCGGCTCGACCCCTTCAGTGCGCTTGCCGTCCAGCGCCGTCGGGTTGTATTCGCCCGGCTGCACCGCCGCGTTGTACTCCGACACCGTCTGCGCCAGTGCCGCCACTTCGATCCCCAGCCCGTCCGCCAGTTCCTCGATCGTGTTCGCCTCCACCACTGACGCCTGCGGTATGAAATACTCGTCGCGCAGCAGATGCTTCGTCTTCTGGTCGAACAGCTGGAACGCCACCCGCTGCGGCTGCGCCAGTATCTCCTTGCCGTACTTGGCATAGGTGTAGTTCCGCAGGTCCGCACCCTCGTCCACGAACCGCTTGCCCTCCACATTCACGATCAGCCCGAACGGGTACGAGTGCTTCTGGAACAGATCCGCGATGTTGCGGTCCCCGAAAGCTGGCGCGTTCATGTCCCATGCCACCGCATGGCAGCCGCTCCAGTGCCCGTAGGACTGCGCCCCGATGTTCAGCGCCATCTGTATGCCGTCGCCCGTGTTGAACTGCGTCCCCCGCACCTTCGCCAGCTCCCAGCCCGGCCCCAGGTACCGCGTCCGCATCTCCGTGTTCGACTCGAACCCGCCGCACGCCAGCACCACCGCATTCGCCTCGATCTCGCGGAAGCCGTCAGCGTCCCGCACCGTCAGCCCGGTGATGCGCCCACGGCTGTCGGTGCTGAGCGCGTGCGCCTTCGTGCCGTACCGCACCGGCACGCCCTTGCGCTTCAGTATCTCGAACTCCTGGTCCGTAAGCCCCTCTCCCGCGCCCACCGCCTCCACAATCAGGCCGCCCCAGAAGCGCAATATACCTTCGTGCATGAAGGCCTGCCTGCCGTACGCCAGTATCCAGCGTACTCCCTGCTCCTGCATCCACTTCATCGTCGGATACGACTGCGACACCAGCACCTGCGCCAGCTCCGGGTCGGACAGCCCCTCCGTTACACGCATCAGGTCGTCGTAGAACTGCGCCTGCGTGTACCGCCCCACATCGATGTTCCCTCGTTCCTCCTCCCCGATCTCCGGGATGATCCCCAGGATGTCCTCTATGCCGTCGTACGCGAAGCGAAACAGCCCGCCCGTGAAGAAGGAGTTGCCGCCCCGCAGGTACTCCGGCGCACGCTCCAGCACCAGCACCGATGCGCCCTCGTCCGCCGCCGCCATCGCCGCGCACAGGGCAGCATTTCCCGCGCCCGCCACCACTACGTCGTATCGTTCATTCGCAGCCATTCGCATACCTCTGAATTATCGAATCACGGGTGTTGAAAGTCCTATGGAATCAGGCCGATGAGTTCGACCTGAGCGCCGCAGCCCGGCACCGGCGCATTGTATCACTCGCGCCCATTCCCTTCTATCGTGGCGCCCCATTTGTGCCTCGAATAGCAGCGCTGCCTGAAGTGTGCAGGTACAGCCAATGCAGGGTCTGCTGCCCGATCACGCGGTATACTCGAACGGGGCTGAATCGGACAACGGCGGCGCGGGATCGACGGTTGACCGCACCAATTTTCCTTGACACTAAATGAAACATTATGCATTAATTCTGTTAAATAAAACGACAGACTTCTGGAGAATGAGACGAAATTATGAGATTTACCACTGTCGCAGCAATTGTCCTCGCGGCCGCACTAACATTTATCGTTACCTTCGACACGACCGACATTGCGTCAGCCCAGACCAGCTGCACGAACACGGCAATCGACATGGCAACGGTAACCGGCTCGTGGTCGAGCGACTGCATCTCCCAGAACAGGCCCAATGATGCGAAGGGACCGGGGCAAGGCAGTTACTACGCGCGCTATTTCAGCCTTAACGTGCCAGAAGAGTCTGAGGTTACTATAACGCTGGAATCGACCACCGACACATATCTGTACCTGCTGACGTCCGCCGGCAGTGACGGGACCATTATCGATGAGAACGACGACATCGAACGGACTGCGCGCAACTACAATTCACGAATCACCAGGACGCTCAGCGCAGGCGACTACGTCATTGAAGCCACCACTTACTGGCAGGAACGGGATGGCGATTTCACAATCACGATAGACGGTGTGGATTTCGATACGGACGAAGTCTCGCAGCCGACGCCTGATCCGTCACCGAGTCCTACGCCGGACCCGACGCCTGTCGCAACGCCCACCATCCCTGACGGTTGCTCCGTGCAAACCTTCAGCGGCACCTCCGTTGAGGGTTCATGGTCGAGCGGCTGCGTCTCGCAGAACAGGACGGCTAGAGGGGACCATTACGCCAGGTTCTACAAGTTCTCTGCCAGTAGAACAACAACATACGACCTCACTCTCGAATCCGAGACGGACCCATACTTGATACTGATCGGCAGCAATGGCGATATCATCGAGGAAAACGACGATGTCGATGAAAATAACGACATCTTTGGTATTGGCTTTCCGAACTCCGGCATCAGGATTGTGCTCGACCCAGGGGACTACATCGTCGAAGCGACCACATACGATGGCAGCCGCACAGGCGACTTCACGCTTACCATTACCGAGCCTGAACTCGTCGCTCTCCAGGCGCTATACAACGATACGGACGGCGCGAACTGGACAAACAACGACAACTGGATGTCCGACGAGCCGCTATCCGACTGGCACGGCGTAACCACCGACGACGAAGGCCGAGTGACCGAAATCTACCTGATCGGCAACAACCTCGACGGCGAAATTCCGTCCGAGCTGGGTAATATCAGCGAGCTGGAGGGCCTGTATCTTGCCAGGAACGAACTGTCGGGATCGATACCGTCAGAACTCGGCGACCTGTCGAACCTCGAGGTGCTGATGCTCTTCAACAACGAACTGACGGGCTCAATTCCGGCGGAGATTGGCAACATCTCCAGCCTCGAAGAGATCCACCTGGGCCGCAACGAGCTTAGCGGCTCTATTCCCAGTGAGCTCGGAGACCTCGCCAACCTCAGGCGGTTGCACCTCACCGTGAACGATCTCAGCGGCAGCATACCTTCGTCGCTGGGCAACCTGTCCAACCTCCGACAGCTCTCGATCGCCAAAAACAATCTGACCGGCTCAATTCCGGCGGGGATTGCAGACCTGTCGCAGCTGACACACATCTACCTCTACGACAACGACCTGTCGGGAGGCGCATTCATAGACGATCTGGACGACCTGACAAACCTGCAGTGGCTCGACATAGGCGGCACCCGGATCGACGGCAGCGACGTGCTGGATGAGATCGACGCACTCACAAAGCTGACCGGACTTGGCATTCACGACAGCGATCTCACGGACACCGAACTGCAGAGCAGCATCTCCGACCTTCGGGATCTCGACCTCGAGTTCCTGAACATCAGCAGCAACGATCTTGACGACCTGCAGACCCTGGTGCAGCTCTCTGAGATCACCACAATTCAGCGTCTCGCCATCCACGGCAACGACTTCAGCGGCGAACTGCCGAGCGCGATGACAAAGCTGACGCTGATGCGCCTGTTCTACTTCCACGACAACGACGGCCTCTGCGCCCCCACCGACGACGATTTCCAGGACTGGCTCGATGGAATCAACGATGTCAGGGGCGATGACTGCGCTGACAGCAACGCTGCCGGCCAGTCCGCCTCATCATCCGCCGCAGAACAGGCCGCGCAATTGCAGTCAGCGCCCAGTGCCACGATGCAGGAGGACAGCCTGACTCTGCAGGACTAACGGCAATAGAGCGACTGTCGAACCCATACTCAATAGCCGCCGGTGTTCATGAGCATCGGCGGCTTTGTGTTAAATTGATAAGGATGGAAAATTCCTTTCCATCGACCGTATATCAATGTCACCAAAAGAGGATGTCCAATGGCCACACACACACGCCACTCCCACGAACACGCCAAACACGACCACGCTGAACACAGCCGGAGACACGCAGGCGGGCACAGCCACCGCCACTACGGCGAGGCGATGCTCAGCGTCGAAGAGGCCCTCGAACGAATTCTGCGCCACTTCAAGCCGCTTGAAGCCCGTCACACTCCACTCCTTGAAGGGATCGGACAAGTCCTCGCGGAAGACGCGCTCGCTAACCACGACATACCGCCCCTCGACAACTCGGCCATGGACGGCTACGCGCTACAAGCGGCCGACGTGAAGGGTGCATCGTCGGACAACCCCGTCACCCTGAAAGTTGCGGGGTCCATCGCTGCCGGCGAACTGCCTGATGTTGAGGTGACTCCCGGCAGCGTAGTCCGAATAATGACAGGCGCTCCCGTCCCCGACGGAGCCGACGCCGTTGTCCCCTTTGAAGATACCGACGAGATGGAACGTCGCGCCAGCGGCACGCCCCTCAACGAGATCGCCATCCGCTACCAGGTCTCACTTGGAGACGATATCCGCCCGGCAGGACAGGATGTTCGCAAGGGGGAGCGCGTCCTGCAGGCAGGCACAATGCTGCGCCCATCCGAGATCGGCGTACTCGCGTCGCTCGGATACAGCGCCGTAAGAGTTATGCGCCGCCCCATAGTCGCCATCCTCGCCACCGGCAACGAGCTCCTCGAGCCCGGCGAACCCTACCGGCCCGGCATGATCTACAACAGCAACACATACAGCATTGCGGCAAGCGTGCTCCGCTACGGCGGCGTGCCCAAGCTCATCGGCATCGCCCGCGACAACCTGGAATCCATGAACGCCAGCCTGCGCGACGGCCTCGACTCAGACATGCTCGTAACCTCGGCGGGCGTTTCCAAGGGCGATTACGACATGGTCAAGGACGTCCTCGCGCAGCACGGGGAGATCGACTTCTGGTCCGTGCGCATGCGTCCCGCCAAGCCGCTCGCATTTGGCGTCCTGAACGCGGGAGAAGGCAGGAAAGTCCCGCTGCTCGGGCTACCAGGCAATCCCGTCAGCGCGCTCGTCGCTTTCGAGCAGTTCGGCAGTGCGGCAATCCGCCGGATGCTCGGCAAGCCCGACGCGCCGAAGCCGACCATAACCGCCGTCCTCGACGATCCAATCCACAACGGCGACAGTCGCAGGGTGTACGCTCGCGCAGTCATTCGCCGGGAGAACGGCGTCTATCGGGCATCTCTGACCGGCGATCAGGGGTCCAACCTGCTCACATCCATGGCGCGCGCCAACGGCCTTGCAATCTGCCCCGAGGACATCCCTGCGAAGCAAGCGGGCGAGGCCGTCCAGGTGCAGATGCTGGACTGGACCGAGGAGACGTTCTAGCCCCCGGGACCGCGACCTCACTTTGCAGCGACCCCGCAAAATACCTCGTCCGGGCGACTCGCAAGGTTGACGAACACCCGCCCAATAGTCTATATACCCACATGCGAAATGCGACCGGATTGTACGGAGGAGAAAACCTTGACTACAGATGACCTCACTCAGCAGAACGAGGAAGCCCACAGCTACCGCCCGTTCTTCATTTCCGAAGAGCACGCGGCCGGCGTCGGTGCTGCCCTGCCGCTCATGATTGCCAATCGTCTCGGCTACATGGACAGGCAGGCGCTCGAAGAGGAGCCAACTGCCGACTCCGACATACAGCCATTAGTGGACCTCATCGTCGCAAGCAGCAGCAACGACGCCGACTACCTGCTGCCCGACACACCGCTCAAGGAAGCCCTCTTCCGCATACTACTCGCCAACGGCAACGAACCCATGACCGCCGAGCAGATAAGCGAGATTCTCAACGAGCGCTGGGCAATGTCCGCGTACCCCCGCAACCTGTCGGCTCATGTAGTCAACCGCCTCCTTGAACACAGCGCGAACTACTGCATCGTGCCCGTAAAGGAACCGGACGAGGCGTAGAAGGCATAATAAACTCCAACCGCATAATGGCGCTGCGATGACCGGATGCAGCCGCAGTCATACCGGTCCTTGCGGCGTCATTGTCGTCACGGCACCGCAGACCTGGTTCCGTTTCTGTCCGGCGCCAACTCGGTCCCTGCTTTTCCCGGATAATACCCGTCCTTGACGCCCATTCGCGCCGCATATACCATCCCTCCAAAATGTCGAATCGGCACACTGTGGGGCGTCTGGCCCGACGCCCTTGATTCCTAGGAGGGATACCATGAAGTACGACATCATCGTTGTTGGCGCGGGGTCGGCAGGGGCAATAGTTGCATCGAGGCTGAGCGAAGACCCAAGCAAGTCGGTGCTGCTGCTGGAAGCGGGCCCGGACTACGCTGAGATAGACCAGCTTCCCGACGAGGTGCGCTACGGCTATGCCACCGGCACCGACGTAATGGTCAGCGACCATAACTGGCAGTTCTGGGGACAGCCCTCGCCTCGCGCCGAGCAGCCCATGATGGTGCCGCGCGGCAAGGTTACGGGTGGATCGAGCGCTATCAACGGCCAGATGTTCCTGCGCGGCGTGCCGGAGGACTACGATGGCTGGGCAGCGATGGGCAACGATAACTGGACCTTCGACAAGCTGATGCCGTACTTTCGCAAGCTGGAGACTGACACCGACTTCTCGGACGACTTCCACGGCACGGACGGGCCAATCATCGCTCGTAGGTTCAAGCAGGACGAGTGGCTGCCCGCGCAGAAGGCGTTCTACGACGCGGCAAAGGCGGCGGGCTACCCTGAAAGCCCCGACCTGAACAACCCCGACTCGTCGGGCATCAGCCCCACGCCCTTCAACAACCCGCAGGGCATCCGCTGGAGCACTAATATCGGATATCTTGGAATGTCGCGACACCGCCTGAACCTGACGATCCGCGCCAACTGCGCCACGCAGCGCATCCTGTTCGAGGGCAAACGGGCGGTGGGCGTTCAGGTGGAGTCGGGCGGCGAAACCTTCGAGGTGTTCGGTGACGAAATTGTGCTTAGCGCGGGAGCGATTGGCTCGCCTCAGATACTGATGCTGTCGGGCGTCGGACCCGCGGCACACCTCGCCGAATTCGATATCCCACTGGTGCATGACCTGCCAGGCGTCGGGCAGAACCTGCGCGACCATCCCATCGTCTGGGTCACCTGGAAGACGAAGGAGGGCTTCGAGCTTGACGGCCTTGCACCGCGCAACCAGCTCGTTCTGCGCTACACGGCGGAGGGCAGTGACCTGCGCAACGACATGATCATGATATTCCAGTCGTTCGCCACGGAGCGCGTGGACCGCGGCGGCGCTCGCATGGAGCCGCTGGGCATCCGCGCCATAGTCTCGGTGTATCTTGCCGCCAGCGCGGGCGACCTGAGACTGACTTCAGCCGACCCAAGCGTGCAGCCGTTCCTGAATTACAACTACTTCGCCGAGGAGTTCGACCGTGTCAGGATGCGCGAGGGCATACACCGCGCAATCAGCCTGGGCGAGCACGAGGCGTTCAAAGACATCATCGAGGAGCTAATCGAGCCGACAGAAGCCGACCTGGCATCCGACGACGCGCTAGACGACTGGATGATGCGCGATGCGACCACGGGACATCACATCTCCTGCACCTGCAAGATGGGGCCCGCGTCCGACCCGATGGCAGTGGTTGACCAGCACGGGCGCGTGCACGGCATGGAAGGCTTGCGAGTTGTGGACGCCTCAGTGATGCCGGACTGCATCCGCGCGAACACGAACGTGACCACGATGATGATAGGCGAACGCATGGCGGACTTCATCGCGGGGAACGCGTAGGAACAGCGCAAACAGAATATACGAGGTGGGGAGGATGGGCGCTTGCCAAAGGTGAGGGAGGCAATACGCAGGGTCGAACAAGATGGAAGGTATCATGTACGGACTAAGGGCAGCCATCGGCAGTTTCATCACCCCGTGAAGCACGGCACGGTGACAATCGCGGGACATCCAAGAGATGACCTAAAGCCTAGTGTATGGCTAAGTATCCTCGGACGAGCAGGGTTGCGGAGGACAAACCGATGAGGCTGAAATACGCCGTTGTCTTTGAACAGACCCCTAATAACCACTGCGCTTACGTGCCCGACTTACCGGGATGCGTAAGCACCGGGGTCACTTGGGAGCATATGCAGGAGATGATCAGGGAGGCGATCACCTTCCACATTGAGGACATGCTGGAATGCGGCGAGCCTCTACCGCAGCCAAGAATGTCACTCGCGCAGGCAATCGAATACCACAACCAACCGCTCCCTGAAGATGTAAGGGAGTCTCTTGCCGAATTCGGAGAAGTTGACGACACCGCCGATCCTGAGTTTCCGCCGAGGTTCGGCATGGTCGAAGTGGAGATAAGCATTCCACAATCGGTTGATGCTGTATGATGTGCGCCGGCTGCAAATTGGCAGGATAGTCTATTGATCACTAGCTGTCCGCCACCACCGGGTTGCGCAGGACGCCAATCCCCTCGACCTCCACCTCCACCACATCGCCGATCTTGATCTCGTCAACGCTTGGGCAGCCACTTGGGATGATGTCGCCAGGGTACAGCGTCATCACGTCCGACACCCAGCTCACCAGCTCGGCGACGCCCCAGAGCATGTCCGAACTGCTGCCGTCCACATCGGTCTTGCCGTTCACGCGGCACTGAATCCGCAGGTTGTCGCCGTCTATGCCGGTGGCGACCACCGGACCGAGCGGGCAGAAGGTGTCGAAGTGCTTCCAGCGCAGGCTCATGCCCGCGCCCACATCGTTGTTCGTCAGTTCGTTCGCGCTCACGTCGTTGACGCAGGTGTAACCCAGCACATAGTCGAGCGCCTCGTCGACGCTGACATGCCGCGCCTGCCTGCCGATGACAATGCCGACCTCGGCCTCATGGATGATGCGGACGCCGATGCGCGGGTAGATGATGGAATCGTCGGGACCTATGACCGTACCGGGCTGCTTCATGAAGATGCCGGGGCCGTCGCGTCCTGCCCTGTCGCCGTAGTTCGCCGCGATCGCCACGACCTTGTTGGCGTGCGCGTCTATGGGCGCGAGCAAGCGGGCGTCAGACAGGGCACACAGACGTCCTCCAGCTGTGGGATTGTCGTACAGGCCACCTTCGATTGCGCGGATGTCGTCGCCCTCGACGATTCCCCAATGTGTTTGATCATCCAGTGAAAAGCGCGCTATGTGCATCGGTCCGCCTCCAGTCCGCAAGTATGTTCAGCCCGTGCATTGTACATCACGGCGTAGGCGCATCGAACGAAGGCGGTTCACGTCAATTCGCGCAGCGACTACAAGCTCAGTCGCGCGCAGGTTGCCAGGATATGATTGCGCTACGCCTCGGGGACGCACCCCGAACGGTCAGCCCCTCTGGTATATCCTCCAGCAGGTCATCAGCGGCAGCAATCAGCCGCTCGTCCTCATCAGTACCTTCTTCCACGGCAAGCCTTCCCCTCAAGTGCTCCAGCGCTCCAGCGCGGTCTGTGTCGAGAACGGCGGTCTCCGGTTCGACCATCGTTACATCGGGGTAGATTTCCAGCGCCCACAGCAGTTCGAGGATTTTCGGCAGTCCTGGCAGTGGCGTCGGCGCGGAGCCGTGTACCCGCTCGTAGAACGGCATCTCTATCGCGCCGGGCGTCTCCATCATCTCCACAATCGCCACGCGTTCCTTCGCGTGCTGCTGCATCTTGCGCACGAACGGCGCGGCGTCAAGCACATGGTGCAGAACCAGCGAGCACAGCACTATGTCCGCCTCCGGCTCTGGCACATCTTCCCACGGCTCGTTGATGACGGTAATGTTCTCGATACCAAAGTCTGCCACGCGTTCGTTAAGCAGCTCGACCGAATCTTCTGATGGCTCGACCACCGTTACATGCTTCGTACGCAGCGCCAGGGGTATCGCAAATCGCCCGGAGCCGCCGCCAACATCCAGCACTTCGTCGTCCACGCTCACAAGGTCCAGGATACTGTTAAGCACCGCATCGTCCGTGCGGCGGGGATCCAGCGGCTTGTGGATAAACGTAGTTCGCCTGCCGCCATGCCCTTGCGTCTGTCCATGTCCTCCATGTCCTCCATGTCCATGACCGCCTTCGCCGCCGCGCAGCTCGGCCATATACCGGTCCCACTCCTGCATCCGTTCGCGCCATGCGTCAATAACTGTGTTCATATTTAGTTTCCCCACTTGTCGATTCAACTGCGAATGTCAATAGCACTCAGAGCATATTACATGCCCGCACCTCGCCGCATTTCCAGTTGATACTGTTTCTGATATTGGAGATAACTGATACTGCTCCTGACATTGGAGTAAGAAGGATTACGCCGACCTGAGGCGCACACGGGTTTTCCGGCTCAAACGCATTTGCGCCAAACCCTGTTAGGCATTACTATATTGGCGCTTCCAGCCTTAACACTGTTGGAGCGCCTACCGTAACACTTGCAATCAATACTCAAGGAGGCACACCTATGCCACACAACTATACGACCGACCAGTATGAAGGAATGATCGCGGAGACCATCACGATCAGCGGCGACAATGGTGACGCTATCAACACCTACTTTGCGCGGCCGCTCGGCAACGGGCCGTTCCCCGCGATGGTGCTGATTCACCACCTCCCGGGCTGGGACGAGCTGTACCGCGACTTCACCCGCAAGTTCGCCCATCATGGCTACCTGGCAATTTCGCCTGACCTGTATCACCGCTTCGGACACGGCACGGCGGACGATGTAGCGGCACAGGCTCGCGCAGAGGGCGGCGCGCCCGACGACCAGGTCGTCGCAGACATGTCCGCGGCTGCGGACTACATTCGCTCGCTGCCGTACTCCAACGGCAAGGTGGGCGTATTCGGCACCTGCTCAGGCGGACGACACGCCTTCCTGTGCGCCTGCCGCTCGACCTCGTTCGATGCCGCAGTCGAGTGCTGGGGCGGACGCGTGGTTCAGGGCGCGGACGACCTGACGCCGCAGCAGCCGGTCGCGCCGATAGATTACACCGCCGACCTGTCATGCCCCCTGCTGGGCTTGTTCGGCGCGGACGACGCCAGCCCGACGCCGGAGCAGGTGGACCAGCACGAGGCAGCTCTGAAGGCCGCCGGCAAGGACTACGAGTTCCATATGTACGAGGGCGCCGGACACGGCTTCTTCTACTATGACCGCGGCGCGTACCGGCAGGAGCAGGCAGTGGACGGCTGGGACAAGCTGTTCGCATTCATCGGCAAGCACCTGGCATAAATCACGAAGCAAACGAATGAGGGGCGGACACCTGCATGCCTGCAGCCTGTCCGCCCCTCTATTGGTTGACCGATGTCAGCCCGGACCTAGCGCACGGGTGGTGCGTATAGAATCCCTCCGTTGCTCCACAAATTATTTAGCCCTCGTGGGAGCGTGAAGGACTCGCCTTCGGGCCCAAGATAGCGGTCATATATCTCGCCGTAGTTGCCCACAGCTTTGATTACATCGACCGCGAAGTCTTTCTTCAGTCCCAAATCCTCCTGCCCGAAAGAGCCTTCCGAGCCCAGCATCCGTTTGACAAGGATGTTGTTGCTGTCTCGCATCTCCTCTACATTGGCTTGGGTTACGCCCAGTTCTTCGGCGTTAATCAGGACATAGAAGACTGCCTTGACCAGCGCGGTCCACAATGCGTCGCCGCGAGGAACCATAGGAGAGAGCGGTTCTTTGGAGATTGTCTCCGGAAGGATCAGATGCGCCTCCGGTTCCTGGAACGCGCTCCGTGCGGCCGCCAGCTGCGACTTGTCGATGGTCGTCGCCTGGCACTGCCCCTTCTCGTATGCGCGGTAGGTCTCCGATGTTTCTTCGTAGCTGACTATCTCCACCTGCATGTCGTTCTCCCGGAAGTAGTCAGCGAGATTTCGCTTCGTCTCGGTCCCCTCGGCTACGCAGACGGTAGCGCCGTCCAGCTCCAGGGCACTGGAGACTCCGAGCGATTTGGGAACCATGAACCCCTGACCGTCGTAGAACATAATGACGGTGAACTCGCCCCACTGCGCCTCACGGAGGGCTGTCCAGGTCGTTGTGCGGGATATGATGTCTATCTCGCCGCCCTGGAGCAACGCGCCTCTTTCGATGTAGCTAATGTGTCGAATTTCCAGCGCATTGGGATTTCCGAATATGGCGGCGGCAACTGCCCGGCATAGGTCAACATCGAACCCTCGCACATTTCTGTCAGAGTCAAAGTAACCGAAGCCGGGCAAATCCGTCTGCGTTGCGCAATCGAGCCTGCCCTTTTCCTTCACCGCCTTAACGCGCGACACTTCTTCCGGCGCTTCAGGCTTGGCTGTGTCAGTGGTGGTGGCGCCTTGACTATTACAGCCGACCATCATGACCACGAGCAGGCACAACAGGCAGAAGGCGACCATTACTTTGCCCCATCCGGAGCTGAGATTGCTCATTTGTAATAGACCGCCTTTGCCCGGTATGTTTAGCGCCAGTAGCGGGATATGTTCTCCTCTTCCTTGGTCATCATCTCGAGGACTGCGGGGCGGTCTTCCTTCGTGGCATCGAGCGCGCGCTTGATCGCACCGCTGACCTCGTCAGGGTTGTCCACGCGCTCTGCGTAGGCGCCCAGGCCCTCTGCGACCTTCGCGTATTCGCCGCCCAGCTTGTTGCTGCCCCAGTGCTCGGTGGCATGCGGGAAGTGGTCGTAGTAGTGGGTCATCACGCCGTTGTTCAGGATGATGGTCAGCGTGCCGATGTTGGAGCGTGCGGCGGTCTCGATGTCCAGGCCCGACATGCCGAACGCGGCGTCGCCCATGATGTTGATGACCGTCTTGTCGGGGGCTGCCATCTTTGCGCCGAGCGCGAGGCCCAGGCCATAGCCGAGCTGCGTTGACTTGCCCCAGCCGATGTAGCCACGCGGCGTCGTCACGGGCCAGAACGGAACGATCTGCTCACGCGGATAGCCGGAGTCGTGCGTGACGATGGTGTTCGCGATGTCCACGTTCGCCATCATCTCGTTGAACACGCGGTAGGGGCTTATCGGCACCTCGTCGGAGGTGAAGTTGGGACCCCACTCTGCCATGTACTCCTCGCGGATCTTCTTGATCCCGTCGCGCACGCCGTGCACGTCGCCGCGTCCCTCCGCGCCGACCTGGCTCTTGACCTCTTCGATCATCTGCCGCAGCACGACCTTCGCGTCGCCGACCGCGCCGTAGTCCGCGCGATAGTCCTTGTTGATGTCCTCGGCGCAGTTGGTGATGTGCGCGAGAGTTACGCCGGACGGCATGGGCGCGTTGAAGTTGGAGATGGTGAAGCTCGTGCCGATGCCGGCGACGAGGTCAGCGTTCTCCAGGAAGCGCGCGCACATCAGCGTGCCGGACGATGCGCCCGTGCCCAGCGACAGCGGATGCGTCTCCGGGAACGCGCTCTTGCCGGCGAGAGTTGTCATCACCGGTATGTTGGTCAGCTCGGCGAACTCGATAAGCTCAGGTGTTGCCTCGGCGTAGAGCACGCCCTGCCCGACATTCATTACGGGACTGCTCGCATTCAGCAGCGCCGTAACGACATCGCGCACATCCTCGGGCGCAGCGCCGGACTTGCGAACCTCGACGGGCTTGTAGTTAAGCTCGCCGGGGAACTCAGCAGCCGCTACATCGCCGGGGAACTCGAGCAGCACGGGACCAAGCCTGCCGTGCTTCAGGTGCGTCATCGCGCGCCCGACCATTTCAGGGATGCGCTCGGGCATGTTGATGAGCGCCGCCCACTTGGTGATGCCCTGGTAGTTTGGAACGGACTCGAAGTTGGGGTGGACGCCCTGGCGAGGCGCGGGATTGCCGCCGGGTATGGCGAGGAACGGCACTGAGTCCGCGTAGCCCTGCGCCACGCCGCCGAATGCGTTCTCGGCGCCGGGGCCGGTCTGCATCGTGAAGACGCCTATCTTCTTGCCGTTGTGGATGCGGCTGAACCCATCCGCCATGTTTACGCCCGCGCGCTCCTGCCTGCACAGGATTGGGCGTATGCCCTCTCGCGAGCATGCGTCGATCAGGGGCTGCGCCGGGAAGCACGACAGCCACTCGACGCCCTCTGCCTTCAGTATCTTTGCCATTGCTTCGTAGCCGTTCAATGTATGTCTCCTTCGGATAGGGGTTGCTGCATTTCGGTTAGTCAGTATATCAGTTTTCGGTAGGCGAATCGCAGAGCGGGCGTCAGTGGTC
Source organism: uncultured Dehalococcoidia bacterium (assembly GCA_964632415.1). GTDB lineage: Bacteria > Chloroflexota > Dehalococcoidia > Lucifugimonadales > JADFKI01 > Bin90. Next base: position 15,575 of record CAZWDM010000016.1, read on the forward strand.
TTCCGCCGCGTCCGGCTCGGGTAGCGAGAGCAGCGTGGCGGACCTGAACTCGCGAGTCTGGGAGTCGATTTCACTCAGCTCCGGTATGTCCTCCGATGTCGCGATTCCAAGGTCCTTGAACCTTCGTGCCGATGAAAGCACTCGCGATTCCAGAGAGCCAACCCCGGCATTGAAATGCTCCACCGTCGAGTTGAGCGAACCCCGCATCCTGACCATGTGACCGGCGAATATTCTGATGCGGTCGTGTAGTTCCTGGCCCAGTGCGGCAACCTTCGCCGCCTCCTCTTCGATCTGCGCCTCACGCCAGCCCATGGCGACCGCCTTCAGCAGAGCCATAAGGGTATTCGGCGTTGCGATCACCACATTGCGCTGCATCGCCCAATCTATCAGTTCGTGGTCTTGTTCCAGCGCCTGCTGAAGCAGAAACTCTCCGGGCAGGAACATCACCACAAAGTCGGGCGACCTGTCAAATAGCTGCTGGTAGGACTTCTGCGACAGATTCTGCGCGCGCTCCCTGACCTGCCTCGCGTGCTGGCGAATCGCCTCGGCGCGCTCTGTGTCGGTGTCCGACTCCAGGGCGGTGAGGTACGCATTCATCGGAGTCTTGGCGTCCACAACGATGGTGCGTTCATTGGGCATCCGCACGACCATGTCCGGGCGCTCGCGGCTGCCGTCACTTGAAGTGATGCTGACCTGCTCTTCATAGTCGCAGTAGTTCGACATGCCGGCAAGCTCAACAACCCGGCGCAACTGCATCTCGCCCCAGGAGCCGCGAACTTCAGGACGCTTCAGGGCGTTGGTCAGGTTGCGGGTCTCTTCAGTGAGCGTGCTGTTGTTCTGGACGAGCGACTCCAGCTGCTGCTTCAGGCTGCCCTGCGACTCGTTGCGTGCCTGCTCGATCCGCTTGAGCTCCTCCGACAGGGGCTTGACCACCGCGCCGATCTTCTCGTCGGCGGTCTTTATGAATGCGTCATTGCTGCTTGAAAGCGTCTCCGAAGCCATGTTCTTGAACTGTGCGAGCAGCGTCTTCTCGATGTCCGTTCGGTCTTCGAGCTGCCTGTTCGCCGCATTCAGGTCGGAGCGCAGCCTGACGCTCTCGGCTGCGTTGGCGTCGGCCTGCTGTCGCCAGGTCTCAACGTCCGCTTTCAGCGAGGAGAGTTCACTTTCGGCCTCCTCGTAGCGCCTGTTGGAGCTTTCAGACTCGGCCTGGATTTTTGCCAGGGCAAGCCTGCTCTCTTCTGCCTGGGTGCGCCAGCTATCGCTTTCTCCTCCGGACCTGAACTTCATGAACAGCGCGCCGGCGATTCCACCGACGACCAGACCTATGACAATCCCGATGATTGCTTCCAAACCGTTTTCTCCCGGTCGCTTGTCCGACGGCGGGGATTGTCTCACTACCGGCAGTTACACCGACTGAAGCCACCCCTTACTGTCGGATGAACTTCTGGATGCGCTGTCCCTCCAGCACCTCGCCCACGTATATGTCGCCGTGCGAGTCGATCGCTATGCCGTGCGGCGCGTAGAACAGGCCCGGCTCGTGGCTGTGCTCGTCGCCCCAGCGCGCGAGCAGGTTGCCCTCGCCGTCAATGATGCTCATGCGGTGCTGCAGCTCCGGCACATATATCTCGCCCTCAGGTCCGAACGCTACCGAAGTGGGCTGCTGGAAGCCGGTCCACATAAACTGGAACTCGCCTTCCTCGTCGAACACCTGGATGCGATGATTCTCGCGGTCGGCTACGACGACCCTGTTCTCGGCATCGACGCCGATGCCGTGCGGCAGGTGGAAGTCGCCGGGGTTGTCCTTGCCCGGCAAGCCCCAGGACTTCATGTGCGTTCCGGTCGAGTTGTAGTGGTGTACGCGGCAGTTGCCGTATCCGTCGGAGATGAAAATGTCGCTGTAGCTGCCGATCGCTATGCCGGTCGGCATATTGAACGGGCCGCCGGGCTTCTCAACAAGCGAGCGCTCTATCTCGCCTGTGTCGGATGGCACATCCCGCGTGCCCAGCGTCAGCAGCAGATTGCCCTCGGGATCGCGCTTCTCGACGACATGAGAGTCCCTGTCCGCCAGGTAGATGTTGCCTCTTTCGCCCACGCAGATGCCGTGCGGCTCCTTGTGCTGCAGGTCCCACGAGTCGAGGTAGTTGCCCTCGCGGTCGAATATTACGAGGTTGTGCGTGCCGCGGTTATAGACATACACGTTGTCGTTGCTATCCACCGCAACGTCCGCAACCTGCTTGAACTCAAAGCCTTCGGGCAGTTGCCCCCAGCCTTCCGCCACTTCATACATATAGTCGCCACTTCCGAATGCCATATTACAGACCTCCCAAATCAATGAATTGGCGTGGCTGTCAGGGCTTGCCGACCAAGCGCACAGCCATGCGTTGAGCGCGTAAGAAGTTTGGCGTCAATATACGGCTTTAGAGCGAGAAGGGTCAAGTAAGGAGAGGATATGAGATTGCCAGAAATTCGAGAGCCGGCCTGTGCAGAGTGGTTTCGTGAGCATCTGCGATATTTCCGGGATGGGTCAGGTTGCGCCCCGACGCGGCGTTCGCTTAACATCACCCCGTCGAATTCTCGTATAACAGCGTTGTCATCAGCAGGAGATAGGTCAAATGAAAATCACCAAGATTACTCCCTGGGTTGTGAGCTTCCCGTGGGAAATGAAAGTCGGCGCCGAGCAGAAGCCCCTGGTCCACGACAGGCAGCTCGTGTTCGTGCAGGTTGACACCGACGAGGGGATAACCGGCTGGGGAGAGGTAACGACCTACCCGGGCCCCGTCGCCAACCGCGCCATCGCCGCGATGATTCGCGAGGTCAGCGATTTTCTTGCCGGCGAGAACGCCAACGAGTTCGAGCGACTCTGGCAGAAGATATTCCGCAGCTTCACCTATGTCGGCACGCGAGGCGCGGTTACGGCGCTCATAAGCGGCATCGACATCGCGCTCTGGGACATTCGCGGCAAGGAGCTTGGCTTGCCCATCTACCAGCTTCTCGGCGGACCGGTCCGAGACCGCATCGCGCTCTACACGCACCCGCCGGAGCCGACCAGCGTACAGGACGCCATTGCGGACGCAAAGCAGATTATCGATGCGGGATACGAGGCGTTCAAGTTCGACCCCATGATGCGCTTCATCCCCGGCGGCAACGCAGGCATGCTCGACGGCCAGCTCAGCCGGGAGGGCATGGCAACGGCAGACGAGATTGTCGGCGCGGTGCGCGAGGCGATTGGTCCCGACATCGAGATACTGATCGACGCGCACGGCATGTACAACGTGCCGACCGCCATCGAGCTTGCGAACCGTCTGGCGAAGCACGACATCCACTGGTTCGAGGAGCCCGTGCCGGTCGAGAGCTACCGCGCCCTTCAGCAGGTGCGGGGCGAGATTCCGGTGAAGATATCAGTGGGCGAGCGCCTTCACACGCGCTGGGAGTTCGTGCCCATACTGGAGAACAACCTCGCGGACTTCATCATGCCCGATGTCACCTGGACGGGCGGCATCACCGAGCTGAAAAAGATCTCAACGATGGCTGAGGCATACTACATCCCGGTCTCGCCGCACGACGCCAGCGGCCCCATCAATGTGCTGGCGGGAGCGCATGTGATGATGACCACGCCGAACTTCTACAAGCTGGAGACGATGCGCTACGACCTCGGCGCTTATGGCGCGTTCATCGAGCCCGGGCTGGACATCAGAAACGGCGACCTGTTCGTGCCCGACGCGCCCGGGCTGGGCGTCGAGATGGACCTGGACTTCCTGCGCGCGCACGTGGTCTTCGGCGGCGAGTAGGCTGGAAGGGACCGGACGCGCTGACCCGCCGGTCCCTTCCATCGGAGCGTACTAGATTCGATACGCCTTCACAGCCGTGTCGTGGAAGAGTGCCGCTTTCTCGCTATCCGAGAAGTCGGCGACGATGCGCTTGAACGAGTTCCACATCACATTGTACGAGTACGACACCTTGTCCACCGGGAAGTTGCTCTCGAACATGCAGCGATTCACGCCAAACTGCTCGATGACATACAGGTAGTAGGGCGCAGTCGCCTCCGCAAGCTCGACCGAGCCGATGGGCGTCTCGCGCTCGTGCCAGCCGTTGCCGTAGTTTGGCATGCCGCAGCCGCCGACCTTCACGAAGACATTCTCGTTCTGCGCGACCTCCGCGATGCTGCGCTTCCACACTTCCATCACCTCCGCGCGCCTGCCCTCATAGGGGCCGACGCCCAGCGGAGCGCCGATATGGTCGAGGATGATCGTCACATCCGGGAACGAGCGCGCCAGGTCGGCAAGCTCCGGCAGCTGCGGGTGGAACATCCACGCATCGAAGGTCAGATCGAGCCTCCGCATATGCGCGAATCCTGCACGGAACTCTGGCGTCATCATCACGCCGGGACCCTGATCGCGGTAGGAGGGAATATCCGGGCTTGGGTCATGCGAAGTGCCGTGCCGTATGCCGCGGAACCTGCCCTTGCCCAGCTCGATGTGCGCCTCCAGCACCTCCGCCACCGCATCGCCCAGAGCAAGGTTTGCATTGCTCGCGATGGCGGCGTGGATGTTGGTGTCTATGTCGGAGCGCGCCGCCGCTTCCTCAGCGACCGCCGCCGTGAACTCCGTCTCTCCCAGCGGCTTCAGATGCTCGGGCCCGTCCGTGCGGTACATCGACGTGCATTCCAGGAACACCGTGCTGACGATATTGTGCCCCGATCTCAGGTCGCGCAGCAGGTCTTCGAGCATATAGTCATTGCCCGGCCGCTCCCACAAATGATGGTGCGGATCGCATATCGGCAGGTCCGGATCTATGGGCTCTTCCTGCGTAATTTCAAGCCAGTCGTTACGTGGGCTAAGCATAACCATGTGTGTGCCTCCTGTGGGGTGTTGGTTAGTCAGTATTTCGGTTGTTCAGTAGGTCTGAACGGGCGCATTATAGCACCCTCCGATTGGTGTAAGATGAAAATGAGCTAGAGGGATAGACGGATGTAACAACTGTCGCACGCTATCTTGGTAGAAGTAACTTCAACAAGGAACATCCTCATCATCGCCGGTCCGAACGGAGCGGGCAAGACGACTTTCGCGACGGAGTTCCTGCCCAATGAAGGGAACTGTCCGATTTTCATCAACGCGGACCTTATCGCGGCGGGGCTGAACCCGTTTCAGCCGGAGCGGGCGGCGGTTGCAGCAGGCAGAATCATGCTCCGCCTGATAGACGAGTATGTTCAGCGAGGTGAGAATTTCGCTTTCGAGACTACGCTTAGCGGCCGAGGCTACGCACGGCTAATTCCAGATTGGCAAGCAATGGGCTACTCAGTGCGACTGTGTTTTCTGCGACTGCCGACTGCAGATATGGCGGTGGAGCGTGTTCGAAACCGAGTACGTGAGGGTGGGCACCATGTGCCGGAAGAAGTGATACGCCGCCGATTCGACGCAGGCTGGCGTAATTTCCAGCAGTTATATCAGAGTATCGTGGACGAATGGATTCTCTACGACGCATCTCAAGAAACCCCGAGAATAGTTGCAGTAGGGAGAGGCTATGGTCGAGAAGAATAACGAAAGGCGAGTACCCACAAAGGAAGAAAGTGACGCGTTCTTCAAGGGCGTAGATGCGGCGATGCGGCGCGCCGCAAAAGAGGCTCGAAAGCGCGCCATCGAGACGACAGGCTCAGTCCCCACATGGCGCGACGGCAAGATAGTCTATGATACCGAGGTGTGAGGCTCATGCACCCTCCCCCATCCTCTGCTACATTAGTCGCATAGGTAATTGACATAAGCCAGCAGTGGAAGGAGGGCGCTATGGCTACTGCGACTGATGCACACATTCGGGCCGGAACACTCGACGAACTAAGAAAACGCGGCTGCACGGTGGTCACGGGCGGCGGGCACACCATTGCGGTCTTCGCGCACGATGACACGGTGTACGCCGTCGACAACCGCTGCCCGCACATGGGCTTTCCGCTGGACCGGGGCACCGTCAAGGACGGCATCCTGACCTGCCACTGGCACCACGCCCGCTTCGACCTGTCCAGCGGCGGCACCTTCGATCCGTTCGCCGACGATGTGCGCTCGTTTCCCGTGTCGGTGAGCGATGACGGTGAGGTGTGGGTGGACCCGTCACCGCCGGAGGAAGACCAGACCGCTCGCTGGTCGAAGCGCCTGCAGGACGCTCTGGAGGACAACATCCGCCTCGTCGTCGCCAAGTCGGTGCTGGGATTGGACGCCGCGCAGGCGGACTACCGCATACCGCTGGGCATCGGCGCGGACTTCGGCCTGACCTACTCGTCGGCGGGCTGGGGGCAGGCGATGACGATCCTGACCTGCAGCGCGAACATGCTGCCCTACCTTGAACCGGAAGACCGGCCGCTTGCAATGTTCCAGGGCTTGCTGCATGTGGCGAGGGCGAACGCGGGCATGCCGCCGCGCTTCCTGCTCGACCCGCTGCCGACCGGCGAGACTCGCCCCGAGATCTTCAAGCTCTGGTTCCGCAACTTCATAGACGTGCGCGATTCGGACGGCGCGGAGCGCTGCCTGCGAACGGCGATTGAGCTTGGCATCCCCGAGCAGACCATCGCCGACATGATCTTCGCCGCAATCACCGACCACATCTATGTGGACGCCGGGCACATGCTCGACTTCGCCAACAAGGCATTCGAAATACTGGACCACCTCGGCTGGGAGCACGCGGGACAGGTGCTCACCGGCCTCGTGCGCGGCATGGCGGGCGTGCGCCGCAGCGAGGAACTCAGCTCGTGGCGCAACCCGATCGACATCTCGACCATGACCTGGCATGCGCGAGAGGCGCTGACGGCAGCATACGACGAAGGCATGGCAAGGCGTGGCGAGTGGAACGACGAGGACGCGCTTGTGGAAACGATGCTGGAGGACGACCCCGCAGCGACGCTGGACGCCATCGTGGACGCGGTACGCAGCGGCGCGAGCGAGGCGCAGGTCGGCTCGGCGGTCGCGTATGCGGCATTCATGCGGATGGCGCGATTCCACACGTCCAACGAGTTCAACGACTGGGACACGCTGCACAACACGCTTACGGCGGCGAACGCGCTGCACCGGGCGCTCAAGCGCGCGCCATCGGTCGAGCTTCTGCGCGGCGCGCTGGATACTGCGATGAGCGTGTATCTCGACAGGTTCCTGAACATGCCCGCCCAGCGAGTGCCCGATCCGCTCGCCAACGGCGCAATCGACGGCGCTAACCTGCGCTCGCAGCTGCTCGACGGCATGAACATGCAGCAGCTCGTTGAGCCGTCCGCGAAGACCGTTTCCGACTACATCAGCGGAGGCGCGACGCCGGAGGGCATCATCGCATCGCTCGCCCATGCAATGCTGCGCGAGGAGTCCGGCTTCCACAACTTCCAGATTGTGGACGCCGCCATTCAGCAGTACGAGGAGCGGCGCGGTACGGACGGCGGGCGCGTCGTCCTCGTTGCGCTGGCTCGCTTCCTTGCCGCGCACGCTCCCACATCTCGAGCCGTGCATCAGACCTTCAACATCGCGCTGCGTCTGCATCGCGGGGAGGCGCTGTACAGCTAGGGTCTGAACACAAGCCGGGAAGCATCAACAATCTCGCCCTGCAATCTTCTCACCAAGAACATAATTAAAGCCTCTGGATGAACTATGTGCGTTTGATGTATAATCAGAGCCGTTGAGGCGATTGCATTATATGTTCGATATATTCCAGAGGCTGCGCTGGGCTTATCTGTCCGTTTTTGGCGCTCAGGTAGTCCCTATGAGCGCAATCATAATATGGCGCGAACGGGAAATTGGAGGGCATTCCAACGTCTTCGATCTTCTGATAGCGTCCATGCTGAAGATCGACGATATCTGCTACCTTTCAATCCTCACAAGCGTAATCATCGTGGACATAGGGAGGTATCTGGTGGGCATACTGATAAAGGCACCGCAAGACATAGCATACGAGAGGGGCGTGGCTGA
>CAZWDM010000016.1:23605-29023 GCA_964632415.1 uncultured Dehalococcoidia bacterium
GCAGCGGAAAGGCAACGCTGGATCGATTTTGACCGACGCATGCGACATTGGCACAAGCGCTCGGCCGACGCACAGGAACGCGGCGAGCCATTCGACGAGCCTATGCCCACGTCCCCGCTGGAAGATGACTGAACTCCAAGGTCAGCTCAACTTGGACATGGCGCAAGCCTCCTCTTGTCTGGCAGCGGAGGCTTTTCGATTTCGCCCAACTCCGTTTGGCGCAGTTCGCGTCTGTGTGGTAACCTAGCGGCTGACAGCGCAAATACGCAGCTCTGTATATACAGTTAGCACGATCAACGGAGCATGTAGGAGTACAGATATGGCAAAGGTTACCGGTAGCTATCTCATAGCCAAGACGCTCGCAGAAGAGGGCGTAGAAAAGCTCTTCTATCTGATGGGAGGCCCCGACTTCGACATCGTTATGGGATGCCAGGACTTTGGCATCGAGACGATCGACTTCCGCCATGAACAGGCGGCTGCGTTTGCGGCGCATGCCTATGCACGCGTCACCGGCAAGCCCGGCGTCTGCACGGCCGCATCCGGTCCCGGCACGCTGAACCTGCTCACCGGCGTGTATGCCGCGTCCATCGACTGCGCGCCTATGGTCATTCTCGGTGGCGCGAGCGCGGTCCATGAGATCGGCAGGGAGAGCTTTCAGGAGGTGGACCAGGAACGCATCATGGAGCCGATCGTCAAGTACTGGCACCGGACCACGATGGCAGCCCGCTACCCCGAAATCGTGAGTACCGCGTACCGGCAGGCGATGTCCGGCAGGCCCGGTCCTGTCTATATCGACTGCGGCGCGGACGTGCTCTACGAGGAAATTGAAGAGGACGAGGCGGTCAAGCCAACGCACGCAGCGCGCAAGTCCGTCCCTGCAGGCGATCCCGCAGCCATCAAGGAAGCGGTGGACATGCTCGCGGCATCGGAACGCCCGATTATCTTCTCCGGTGGCGGCGTGTTCTTCTCGGGCGCGTCTCCGGAGATGGAGCGGCTCGTTGATCTGACAAGCACCCCGTTCTACACGGCGCCAATGTCGCGCGGCGTTGTGCCGGAGGATCACCCCGTATCGTTCCAGGGCGCGCGCAGCACAGCTATGCGAGAGGCGGACCTGGTACTGGTCATCGGCACCCGCATGAACTGGATGATCAACTACGGCCAGCGCTTCGGCAACGCCAAGGTGATCCAGATCGACATCGAGGCGAGCGAGATAGCGCACAACCGCGATGTTGACCTCGGCATTGTGGGCGACGCGAAGTCTATTCTCGGCCAGATGGTCTCCGAAATAGAGGCTCGACCGGAGGACTTCGCGGGCAGGCTTGAATCCCCCTGGATTTCGCGGCTGCAGGAGGACAACGACCGCAGAGCCGTCCAACAGGCTGAGCTTCTGAACTCTGAGCAGACACCGATTCACCCGCTGCGGCTGTGCAAGGAGATACGCGACTTCCTCGACCGCGACGCCATCCTGTGCGTTGACGGCAACGAGATTCTGCACTTCGGACGCCAGTCCCTGCCGACGCATGTTCCCGGACACAGGCTGAACTCCGGCGTTACCGGCACGATGGGCGTGGGTCTGCCCTACGGCATCGGCGCGCAGATAGCCAAGCCCGACAAGCAGGTCCTCGTGCTGCACGGCGACGGCTCCATGGGCATGAACGCGATGGAGATCGACACCTGCGTCCGCTTCAACCTGCCGGTGGTCACGGTCATCAGCAACAACGCGGGCTGGACGGCGCGCACCCCCGACAGGCGCAAGCCCGGACGCGAGCTTGGCTTCACGAACTACGACGGTATGGCGCGTGAGCTGGGCGCTCACGGCGAAGAGGTCACCGACCCCGACGAGATTCGACCGGCGCTAGAGCGTGCATTCGCGAGCGGGAAGCCGGCCGTTGTGAATGTCATCGTCGAGCCGACCGCAGCAGGCGTGTCCCGTGCATGGGGTGGCTCGCGGATGGAGTAGGCGGGAGTCGAGCGGTGGCGTCAAATGTTAGCCACTGATTGAAGCAAAAGACAAAGCGGTCAGCCTCAGATGGGTCACGAGGCTGACCGCTTTCTTATTCGTTTGCATCCGGCGAGCTTCCCGGAGAGCTACCTCTTTGAACCGACGGGACGAATTCCCCACTTAGCGCGGAGTTCTGGCGCCTTCCACCTGCACAGTGATGACGTCCATGTTGTGGAACTTCTGGTGTCGCACGGAGTTCGCGTAGTGGCGCAAGAGCCTGTACGAGACTTCGACGTCATCCATCACTTCCGGCTGCACGCCCAGATAAGCAAGCCTGTCCTCGAGGTTTTCCACCTCGTAGGCCGCAGACAGAAACTCCAGCTCTACGATGTTGTCGTCCGAGTGGGCATTGATGATCAGGCGCCGTTCCCCACCGGAATCGTCTTCGTCTTCGTATTGCACCATGATCGCCAGGGTTTCTTCCCCGGCAGCGCGCAGTCGCTGTATTGAATCCTCGTCCCAACCCCTGTCAATGGCGAAACGCTGCAGGAAACGATCGACATCGGGCATTGATGCGAAATCCAGGTCAACTTCAAGACTCTTTCGGCGCGAGGCAGTCAACTCGATGAATCCAATCAACAGCGCCGCAGCAAGCCCCCCGGAGGTAACGCTGTTGCTCAGTAGGGCGTCCCAGGTGCCGGTGAGCAGGTCTGCGAATATGGCCTGGTTCTGGAAGCCCATGCCGACCCAGAAAGATACCGCTACCACCACCGCCTTCCTATGGTCTATCCCATCCTGGGTTACGGTTTGCACGCCCTCGATGAACACCAGCCCCATTATTATCATTATGTACGCGGCAGCCACCGGAGAGGGGACCGCGATCAGCAGGGCAGTCGTCTTTGGCACCATAGCCATAACGATGAATATGGCGCCCGCCCATATTCCCGCGCTGCGTGATGCGACCCTCGTAAGGCTGACCATCGCCACACTGGGAGAGGCGGTCATGGTGGGAATAGTGCCTAACAGCCCGGACGCCAGGTTGCTCAGAGCGTTGATGTGGAGTCCGCCCTGAATGAGCCTGAAGTCGGTGGCGCGCGGCTGACGACGGGAAACCCTCTGGATGGCGCTCGTATCAGCCACCGCCTTGAAGGAGGTAATCACCATTATGAGCAGGAACGCAGGGAGAAGCGCCCAGAACTTAATCCCAGGAGTGAAGTCAAATCCGGGCCAGACGCTCCGGACCTCGGGAGAGAATCCGCCCCCAAACCAGCTGACTCTCTGCACAAGCTCAATGTCATACAGGCCGAATGGCAGGCTGACCAGGCTGCCAACCACGATACCTATCAGGGGTGACCAGATCTGCAGTGAGCGAGGCGCACGCAGAAGCATGAAGGCTATCACGGCCAAAGTGACGACTGCGGCAAGCGGCGCGGCTATGGGCGATACGGACTTGCCCTCAGGCACCTCAGTCAGAATCCCGAATACCGCCAGAATCACGGTCGCGGCTATGAGCATGAGAACCGTGCCGGACACCACGGGCGTAATTATTCGTCGGAACAGTGACAGCTTGGCGGCGACAAAGAACTTCAGCAGCGATGAAGCAACTACCAGGCTGGCCATCATCACGGGACCGCCCTGCATCAGAGCGGTTATGCAGATGGCGATTGCGGGTTCGGCAGTACCAATCACCAGGACGTGCCCGGTGCCGAAGCGCCCAATCTTAAGTGAGTTGAAGATAGTAGCGACGCCGCATACTATCAGCGAAACAAATACAGACCACCTGAGGTATTCGTGTGGCAACCCCGCTGTTCGTACTATAATTACTACCGGAATCACTACCAGCGCTATCACAACCACAGCAAGTTGGAATCCTGCTATGGCAGCGGTAAATGGTGAACAAGACTCTTCCGGTTCGTAGCGTAGGGTGTCATTCGCGGTCTCTGATGCCAAGGACGCTCCTCACTCCAATTCTCGCTGAAATTAAGACCAAGTTTCAGTAACGGTTTCGGACGAAGACCGACAATATTTGTTGGCGATCTCCTGTGCAACGCGGCACTATCACCATAGAGACATTTAATGCTAAATTTCTGTATGCGAGCCATCTACGATGGCTCGACGCACGCGTAAATGTATCCTCCAAGAATGCAATCGGTATTGTAGATAGTTGTCTATGAATTGTCCAATGCAAATGTTGACAGAAAGTACGATGTGGTATAACGAATTGTCATAAGCGCTGTAATTTATTAACCCTTCGTACTTATTTGAACCGCAGATCACTCAACGCGGTCAAGCGCACGGCTCTTCCTGCCGTGATGGAATTTAATCAAAAGTCTATCGATGAATCAATACCCTGTTCAAAATCAGTACGACTTCACCAGCCATCTGACGCACTTCTGCCGGGTACTGCGATCGCATGGCCTGCTGATCAGCCCGCAGGAGACCGCGGACGTCATGCGCGCCCTGAACGCGGTGGACATGATGGACCGGGGACGCGTGTACTGGTCCCTGCGCGCGCTGGTTCTGTCGAAGCATGACGAAATCCCCATCTATGACTCTTTGTTCGAACGCTTCTGGAGCTTCGAAGAGTTGCCTATGCGTCCCCACATCGATTCGGACGACGATCTCGTCGGAGGAGCGAGGGAGTTTCGCCGCACTCCGAGCGTGGCAATAATGCCGGAGGAAGATTCTTCGTCACAGAAGACGCTCGTGCAGATGCTCCGAACAGGGGCAAGCGGAAGGGCGACCGCCACGCCACCCGATCTGAGCGTGCTGCGCGCTGACGAGCTTGCGGAGCTGTCCGGAATCGCGGCGCGGATGATTCGTGCCATGGCGACCCGTCCCGGCAGACGGCGCAAGCGACACCGGCGCAAAGGCAGCCCGGACCTTCGCGGGGCGATGCGCCTCAACCTCAGCAGCGGGGGAGACGCGGTCGTACTCCCACGGAAGCGGCGGGTGCCCAGAACTCCGCGACTGCTTGTGTTGCTCGACGTGAGCGGCTCGATGGAGAGGCATGTGCAGTTGCTGCTGCAGCTCGTATTCGCCGTTACGCAGCACACGAAGCGAGTGGAGACCTTCGTGTTCAGCACTTCGGCAACGCGCGTAACGCGGGAGATGAGCGCTCCGTCCTTCGGCGAGGCGCTCGTGCGCATCGGGAGAGTCGCGAGGCACTGGTCCGGCGGCACTCGCATCGGTGAGGCGCTGGCGCAGGTGAACACGCGATACGAGCATGTCCTGGATCGCCATACGACCGTATTCCTGCTCAGCGACGGCTGGGATACGGGAGAGCCTGACCGGCTATCCCAGGAGGTGCAGCGTATGCGTCGTCGCGTGCACCGGGTTGTATGGCTGAACCCGCTGCTGGGCAGCGACGACTACCAGCCGCTGACCCGCAGCCTCCAGGCCGCGCTCCCGCACATCGACCATCACGCATCGGCACGCGATGTGGAGAGCCTGAAACGCCTGCCGGCGCTGCTTCG
>CAZWDM010000016.1:29123-43906 GCA_964632415.1 uncultured Dehalococcoidia bacterium
ATCACGCATCGGCACGCGATGTGGAGAGCCTGAAACGCCTGCCGGCGCTGCTTCGTTAGTAACTTTGATGGGCATCATTGTGGGTTATAATGTCTCGTGTAGGCTGAAGCATTTCATTGTTAGGGGAATCGCGATGCACGAAATAACAGATTCACCGCACGAGGTGGAATCACGTGGGGAAGCCATCTACAGAGAGCGGATAAGGCATCTTGTAGAACCACACGAAAAGGGTAAGTTCGTAGTCATTGACATTTGCAGCGGCGACTATGAGGTTGACGAGCGAGACGCAGATGCCAGTGTTCGCCTGCTGAGCCGCCATCCCAATGCCCTGACCTGGGCGGTACGGGTCGGCTATCCAACACCTTACACTTGGACGCGCTTGCAAATGACACCCGATGATTAGAGGTAGGGTAACCGGAGGCAAGGCGGTGCTGGTTGCCTGTGGCATTATGGATGGCAACGGTCGCATGTGGCCTCTTGAGGCTTCCCTGGATACTGGATTCACAGGTGACCTCGCACTTCCGGCTAGCGCTATTCGCAGGCTGGGACTTACTTGGTTGGGTGAGCGTGTCTTTACTCTTGCCGATGGTAGAAGAAATGCAATGAACACATACCTAGGCACTCTTTTCTGGCACGAACGCCCGCTCGACGTGATTGTCATTCAGTCCGATGGAGCACCTCTGATAGGCATGGGCACGCTTTGGGGCAGTCAGATCACCTTGAACGCTGTGGACGACGGCATCGTGATTATAGAGGAAATCACTTCAGCGCAATTACAGTAGCATTTTCGTAAAGCAGTCTGTAGGGAGCAAAATGCCCGACTTCCAAATCGTCTCCGACTTCAAGCCGACCGGAGACCAGCCCGAGGCGATTGCCAAGGCTGTAGCCGGCCTCGACGAGGGACTGACGCACCAGACGCTCATGGGCGTTACCGGCAGCGGCAAGACCTTCACGATGGCGAATATCATCGAGAAGGTGCAGCGGCCCACGCTCGTCATCGCGCACAACAAGACACTCGCCGCCCAGCTTGCCACCGAGTTCAAGGAGTTCTTCCCGGACAACGCGGTCGAGTACTTCGTGAGCTACTACGACTACTACCAGCCGGAAGCGTATGTGCCGCGCACCGACACCTACATCGAGAAGGACGCGGACATCAACGAGGAGCTGGACAAGCTGCGCCACGCCGCCACGCGCGCCCTGCTGACACGCCGCGACACGCTCATCGTGGCTTCGGTGTCCTGCATTTTCGGCCTGGGCTCGCCGGAGGAGTACCAGAGCTTCGTGGCGTACGTGCGGAAGGGCGAGATGCGGAACCGCCGCCTGCTCATTCGGCAGCTCGTGGATATGCAGTACGAGCGCAACGACATGGACTTCGCGCGCGGAACATTCCGAGTCCGCGGCGACACCATGGAGATCATGCCCGCATACGAAGAGCTTGGCGTCCGCATCGAGTACTGGGGCGACGAGGTCGAGCGCATCGTGACGGTGGACCCGCTGACGGGCGAGTTGCTGGGTGACCGCGACGATATCGAGATATTCCCCGCAAAGCACTTCGTCACATCGCAGGAGAAGATGCTGCTCGCGATTCAGGACATCGAGGCGGAACTGGAGACGTGCGTTCAGGAGCTGAAAGAGCAGGGAAAGCTCCTCGAGGCGGAACGGCTGGAGTCGCGCACCCGCTACGACATCGAGATGATGCAGGAGACCGGCTACTGCGCCGGCGTGGAGAACTACTCTCGCCACCTGGCAAGGCGCTCGCCGGGCAGCACACCCTACACACTGATGGACTACCTGCCGGACGACTACCTGCTGTTCGTGGACGAGTCGCACATGACGCTGCCGCAGATTCGTGGCATGTTCCGCGGCGACCAGTCCCGCAAGGAGACGCTGGTAGAGTTCGGCTTCCGCCTGCCTTCCGCGCTGGACAACAGGCCCCTGAACTTCGAGGAGTTCGAAGAGCATGTCAACCAGGCGGTGTATGTCTCAGCGACGCCGGGTCCTTACGAGTACGCGCACAGCCAGGGCATGATCGAGCAGGTCATCCGCCCGACGGGCCTACTCGACCCGCTCATAGAGGTGAAGCCCACCACGGGCCAGATCGACGACTTGCTATTCCAGATACAGGCACGGGTGGAAAAGGGCCAGCGCTGCCTGATAACCACCCTTACGAAGCGCATGTCCGAGGAACTGGCAGACTACCTGCGTGAAATGGGCGTCAAGGTCCACTACCTTCACTCGGAGATCGACACGCTGGAGCGCAGCGAGATACTACGCGACCTGCGGCTCGGCGTCTATGACGTCGTGGTGGGGATCAACCTGCTGAGAGAGGGCATAGACCTGCCGGAGGTCAGCCTCGTTGCCATTCTGGACGCGGACAAAGAGGGCTATCTGCGTTCGCGAACTGCGCTGGTGCAAACAGTCGGCAGGGCGGCGCGACATGAAGAGGGCAGCGTCATCATGTATGCCGATGTGGTCACCGATTCCATGAAGCACGCAATCTCGGAGACCGAGCGGCGGCGGTCCATTCAGGAGGCGTTCAACCGCGAGCACGGCATCACACCGCAGGGCATCAAGAAGGACGTGCGCGACATCACCGAGCGCGTGAAGGCAGTCGCCGAAACTACGACGCCATACATAACGCACGACGACATTCCCAGGGAAGACCTCACCCGGCTCATCAAGGATCTGGAATCGCAGATGAAGACGGCGTCCCGGGCGCTCGAGTTCGAGAAGGCAGCTCTCCTGCGCGACCAGATCATCGACTTGCGTAAGGTGCTGGCCGGCTAGGAAACCGGGCTCGCAGCCCGATTTCCGGGCGGTCAACAGGTCAGCCAGCAGGAGAAGCCGCACCCGGAGAGATTGACCACGCAACCACCGTTCACCCATGTCGGGCAGTGCCCCTGATTCGCATAATCCCTTCTGTCCCGCAACTTTTCCTGCCTGTAGAATTTGCGGCTAGCAACTTTCCACAGCGCCTTTGAGAACCCGAGGCCTGCTTGCTGGAAGCATGCGGTCGGCGGCATGAGGAAACTTGGCACGCCGTCCCAAGTGATACCGGGCACGCCTGGGACACAGTTCAGAGTCCCGGGCAGATTGCCCGAACTCCGCTTGCCTGTGCGGGAATATAAGGGGTGCTATTGAGTTATGCGGAGGACTTTCCAATGCGGAAGACGGAAGCATCACAGACGGTGCAATTGCCTCGAGTCGCCGGTCGGCCATTCTTGAGGGTTACTTCTTGAGCGTTCTTGACTTCGCGAGATGCGCGGCACTTGAGGCAGTAAGCTTCCATCAAACTTCCCTCCGAAGGATCGTAGGATGAAGGTGTAATCCGATTAGGTCTGATTATATCAGTGTCAAGGTGGATATTGAACAAGTTTTAGTAACTTGTTAAGACTAATTTCAAGAAAACTGCCGCAGGCAGATGATAGAATACCTGAAGGCTTGCCCGACCACATGGGTGTTGGGGAGGCCTCATTGTGCATTGTGCGAAATTGAGAACAATGGGTGAGACAGGACGGGATCTGGTATGACACTTGGGGTCTTGCGAGAGCTTATGGACGAGGTGCCGGAGTATTGCCGGCTCAGGGACGCGGTCCGCGGCGGCGCTCACCGGCTGACCGCGAAGGCGACGCCGAAGGCTGTGGCGTTCACGCTCGCGACGCTGCGGCGGGATGTGGATGCGCCGATGCTGGTGGTCGCGCCACGTCCTGAGGATGCTCGCAGGCTGCACGAGCAGCTTGTCGCATGGTGCGGCGACGAACCCGACCTGCTGCACTTCGCGGAATCGGAGATCCTGCCGTTCGAGCGGCTCGACTCCGATACTGAGACGGTGCATCAGCGGCTGCGCGTGCTGTCCAGGATGAGTGAAGAGGCCAGTGAGAACGGCAACAAGGGAACTGTGGTCGTGGCGTCGGTCGGCGCGCTGATGCAGCGAACGCTCGATCGAAAAGTCATGGATTCCGGCAATCACACGCTGCGTCAGGGTGAGGAGGTCGAGCTTGGAGAGTTGCTCGACCTGTGGCGGCGGCTCGGATACCGGTTCGAGTCTGCGGTGTACGCGCCGGGCGTCGTCAGCAGGCGCGGGGGCATCATCGACATATTTCCGGTTGCCGCCGAAATGCCCGTGCGGATCGAGCTCTGGGGCAACGAGGTGGACAGCATACGGTTCTTCGATCCGGCAACCCAACGCTCCGGCGAGGTTGTGAACTCGGTGAGCGTAACGCCGGCGCACGAGATTCTGCCCGCAATGACGCCTTATGGAGAGCTGGAGCGGCTTGCCGCGCATGTGGATGTGGGCAACTGCACCCCGAGCGTGCAAGGCCGCATAAGGGAAGAGCTGGAGTTGCTCATGGAGGGGCAGGAGGTCGAGGAACAGGGCTTTTACGCCGGATTCTTCAATCGGGGTGGACTCGCCGATTACTTTCCGAAAGACGCGCTGCTGGTCGCCTATATGCCTGACGAGATCGCCGATGCCGCGTGGGAAATACAGGAGCGCGGCCACCAGTTGCGCGAGACGAAGGAAGGTCGCGGCGAACTGCCTCGCAACTTCCCGTCTTCCCACCTGTCATGGCTGGATGTGGAAGCGCAGTTCGAGCGTTTTCGCCGGAGGCTGGACCTGCGGGTGGGCTCAGAGGTGGTGTCGCCCTGGGAAGAGGATGAATCGTCATCACCCCCGAGCCGGACTTCTCCTATCAGGGAGCAGGGGAAGCGAGAGGGAGCAAATATCGCGCTGCCGTTCCTGGGCGCAGGGAACTATTACGGCAACCTCGACCGGTTCGTGGAGGATGTGTGGGAGCTGACGGAGGAGGACGGCGCAACCGTCATCGCGGTAAGCAGCCATTCGCGGCGCCTGTCGGAGATATTCGGCGGTGAGGGCATCGAAGTCACGCTGGCAGACGGGCTGGAGGGCGTTCCCGATGCGGCAAGCATAACTCTCCTGCAGTCGGCTGCCGGCGGACTGAGCGACGGTTTCACGCTACCGCTTCATGGCAAAGAACGGAATGGGCGTCTGGTCGTGTTCAGCGATGTGGAGATTTTCGGGGTGGCGAAGCAGCGGCGCACGAGGCGACGGTCGGTCCGCGCCGCACGGGACGCCTTCCTGTCGGAGCTTTCCCCCGGCGACTATGTTGTGCATGTGGAGCACGGCATCGGCAGATTCCAGGGCACGGTGCGCGGCGTGAAGGGCGAGGGGAATGGCGATGACGACCGCGAGTACCTGTTCATCGAGTACGCCAATGACGACAAGCTGTACGTGCCGCTCGAACATCTTGACCGCGTTGCACCGTACATCGCGCCGATGGACAGACCGCCGAGCCTGACGCGGCTGGGCACTCAGGAGTGGCGGCGGGCTAAGGCGCGCGCAGAACGCTCCACACGCGAGATGGCATCCGAGCTTCTGGCACTCTACGCGGCGCGCGAGCTTGCGGAGGGGCATTCCTTCGTCCCGGACGCGCAGTGGCAATCGGAGCTGGAGGAGTCGTTCCCGTTCGAGGAGACCGACGACCAGCAGAGGACCATCGAGGAAGTGAAGGCGGACATGGAGTCTGTAAAGCCAATGGACCGGCTGGTATGCGGCGATGTGGGCTACGGCAAGACGGAGATCGCGCTGCGTGCGGCGTTCAAGGCGGTGATGGACGGCAAGCAGGTGGCAGTGCTGGTGCCGACGACTGTTCTCGCCCAGCAGCACTACGCCACATTCTCACAGCGGTTGAGCGCGTTCCCCACCCGTGTCGAGGTGCTGAGTCGCTTCCGCACCCAGCAGGAGCAGCGCAGCGTCGTGGAGCGGCTTGCGGATGGCAAGGTGGACATCTGCATCGGAACGCACCGCCTGATACAGAGAGATGTGCGGTTCAAGGAGCTTGGGCTGGTGATAGTGGACGAGGAGCAGCGCTTTGGTGTCGCGCACAAGGAGCGGCTGAAGCGGATGCGGCAGGAGGTGGACGTGCTGACGCTCACTGCGACACCGATACCGCGCAGCCTGCACATGGCGCTTGCCGGTGTGCGAGACATGAGCACGATGGAGACACCGCCGGAGGAGCGCCTGCCCATCAAGACCTACGTCTCCGAGAATAGCGACGCACTCATCCGCGAGGCGATACTGCGCGAGATCGACCGGCAGGGGCAGGTCTATTTCCTGCACAACCGCGTCTATAACATTGACTACATGGCGAGGCACATCGGGCGGCTGGTGCCGGAGGCGCGCGTCGGCGTTGGACACGGCCAGATGGCAGAGGGCGAGCTCGAGGACGTGATGCTGGACTTCGCCGAGGGCAATCTCGACGTGCTGGTATGCACAACGATCATCGAGTCGGGGCTGGACATACCGAACGTGAACACCCTCATCATCAACCGGGCTGACACGCTTGGGCTGTCCCAGCTCTACCAGCTTCGGGGGCGCGTGGGTCGCAGCGCACGCCGGGCGTACTGCTACCTGCTGGTGCCGCCGTCCGGCAGCATGACCGAGCCTGCGGAAAAGCGGCTGCGCGCAATGCTGGACGCCACCGAGCTTGGCGCAGGCTTCCGGATCGCCATGAAGGACCTGGAGATACGCGGCGCGGGAAACATCCTCGGCGCGGAGCAGAGCGGCAACATACACGCTGTGGGATTCGACCTGTACACGCGGCTGCTGTCGAACGCGGTCGAAGAAATGCGTGCGCGCGGCGAGGGAGCGGCTACTGACCAGCAATCTGAGAACGGCAGTCAGGCCTCAGCAGTGAATGGAGCCGTGAAGCCGGTTGACGGCAGCGCGTTGCAAGATGTGGAGCGGGCCGAGCCATCCCTGGACATCGGCATTCCCGCGAGCATCCCGGAGGACTACATCGAAGACCTGCCCGCGCGCCTGCGGATGTACCAGCGGATCGTGACCCTGGGAACGGCACAGGGCCAGGCAACGACGGATGGCGAAGTGAATGAGGGCGAAGACGCCATCAGGACGCGAGTCAGCGAGATCGAGGACGAGCTGCGGGACAGGTTCGGCCCTCTGCCGTGGCAGGTGGTAAATCTGCTGTATGTAACGCGGCTGCGCCTGTACGCGAAGGAAGCCGGCATCGAGTCCGTAACCCGCGAGCGCAACCGCATCGTGCTGCGCTACGCCGGCGAGATCGGCGGCGCGCGGCGTGCCATGCAGCGAGCGCTTGGCAGGAACGCAGAGGTGGGCAACACGCAGGTGCGCCTCCCGATGGACACGCTCGGCACCGACTGGGAATCCGCCCTCGAGGACGCGCTAAAAGCCCTCGCCGACTTCACCCGGCGCACGATGGCGGCGCAGCTGGGCTTACCGAGGTGAGTGTACGGTTTATCGGCTTTCGAGTTCTTGTAGGAGGCGGTCCAAGCTTGCTTCGGCACTGTATTCAGCTGCCCTTCTTGAGGAGACATACATTTGTGCCAGACGTGTGTATAGGTCATCGCCAGGCAGTTGGCGAATAATCTCAACTACTTGACCACTGTCGTCCACTATACTCAGAGAGTATGCCTTATTGCCCAACTGAGAAGGTTCGTGCTCTCTCAAATAAACCGCGTCTCCGTTGAATTGCACTTTGTAGATGCGTTCAGATAGCGTCTTTTCCCAGGCAATTCTATTCTGTGATGTTTTTTCTGTGAGTGTTGCAATCAATTGAGAGGTCTTCTCCTGCATCGTTGTCATCACGAACGCCCTCCAATATCCTACGCGCCAGTAACGCGCTGCTCTTGCTGCACGCGGGCTTCGTCAAGCAGTTGCTGAATTTTCAGAAGGTCGGAGGCAATCTTTTCAGCGTCAAGCTGCTTTCCCGTATAAACAGTCGTCTCAATCTCCATTAACTGGATTATAGCATTACCAAAAGGGGTCTTATCTTCCTCTTTCTGGCGTGTCTGTAAAGCGGTAATTAGTTGCCGCAACTGAGTAAATCTATCAAGCGCTCGGCTGAAATCCCCATTTCTATGGAGTTCCTTCAGTAATTCTATCAGTGAAATCGCCTGCGCCAATTCGGACATGCTCATCGTTTGAAAGACGGCCTCACGGGCTTCGGTCGCTGCCTGGGCAGCACTTTGGGCCGCGGATTGAGTCTTTCGGATCTGCCACACGGCTACTACGAGAGCCGCTAACGACACAGCCAGGCTGATTGCTCCTACAACGAGACTGACAGTCGCTATCCACTCCTGGTTGATCATTGCATTTGTTCGCCTTCGTCCAGCTCCTCTACTCTCGGGATTCTACGACACATGATCTCAATTTGGCACGCAAAATATTCCAACAGCAGCAAGATCAGCCCATGTCTAGGAACAGATACCATTCCATTTTGAAGATCGAAGAACTGGCAGATCACACCCCCCGCCTGATATAGTCCGCGATCCGCTCGCCGATCATCATCGTCGTGACGTTCGTGTTCGCGCGCACGGTGTCCGGCATGACGGAGGCATCCGCAACGCGCAGCCCCTCGATGCCGTGCACCCGCCCGTACTGGTCCACCACGTTCATCGGATCGCTGGCAGGCCCCATGCGGCAGGTCGTCGTCAGGTGCTGCCCGGTCGTTACCTCGCGCAGCATCCAGGCGTCCAGCGCGTCGTCCGATTCGAGATCAGCGTCCGTCGGACTGTATCGTTCATCCACCACCGACGCGAGATCCGGATGATCGAAGACATCCACAGCGAGTCGAACCACCTCGCGCAGGCGCCGCCTGTCGTCGGGGTCTTCCAGCAGGTGATAGTCGAGGAACGGCTGCACATGCGGGTCGAGCGATGTGAGCGTTATCCTGCCCTTGCTCTTGGCAAGGTATATCGATCCGGTAATGCGGATCCCCGTCGCCTCCAGACGACTGCCGCCCCGATTGATGCGCTCGGACGCGAACGACTGCATCCACATCATCATGTCGTTTGGACGCTCCGAGCCTGTCGCCGTGTAGCGCAGTCCCACCTGAAGGCGGGGCGCAAGCCCATCCAGCGGGATATGGTCCTGGACGCTCGCATCTATGAATATCAGCGGGTGGTCGCTGAAGTTGCGCCCCACGCCCGGCAGGTCGTGTATGACGGGTATGCCCATCTCCTGCAGGTGGTCGGCGGGCCCCACACCGGACAGCATCAGCAGTTGTGGATTCGCGATTGTGCCGCTGCTGAGCACAATCTCCTCCGCCTCCGCGATAAACCGCTCGCCTCCGCTCTCCACATCAACCCCGGTTACACGCTTGCCGTCGAAAATCAGGCGGTGCGCCATGCAGTTCCCGCGAATCGTCAGGTTCAGCCGGTGACGCGCCTGGCTCAGGTATCCGACATTGGTGCTCCAGCGGATGCCGTCCGGGTTGTTGCACGGGATTGCCCCCACGCCATGCGAGTCCGGGGCGTTCATGTCATCCACATGCGGGAAGCCCAGGTCCCTGCAGGCATTGTAGAATCCGGTCTGCGACGGGTGCCAGGTCTCCGGCTTAAAGCGGTGGCAGATGATGGGACCCTCGGTGCCGTGGAAGTCGTCCGAAAAGTCCGTATCCGTCTCAAGCTTTCGGAAGAAGGGCAGCACATTCTCGAACTTCCAGTCGTCGTTGCCCATCGCCGCCCAGTCGTCGAAGTCATGCGTCAGGCCGCGCAGGAAGACTTGCCCGTTGATCGCGCTGGTGCCGCCCGTGACCTTGCCACGCGGGACGAGCATCGGCTCCGCAACATCATTGCCCTTGCCGATGAACTGCCAGTTGTGCTCGTCGCTCACCATGATGTCCGTGCCGGTCGCGTAGCCAAGTTTCAACTCCTCCGGCAGCGTGTCCAGATCCGGGTAGTCGGGTCCCGCCTCCAGCAGAAGAACTGACCGCTCCGGGTCCTCCGAGAGTCTTGAAGCAAGGGCGCCTCCACCCGAGCCTGCGCCTATGACGATGACATCGTACTTCATGACTCTCCTCCTTGGACTGGATTTTGGACACTGTTCAATAGCGCCACTATACGCCCGATTCCGCGAAAGTCAATGCGTTTATGGGAACTCCCTCTTGCATTGGAATAGGGCTGGGTGAGGGCACTGTCAATAGGGGATAAATGGGGTGAACATGGGGTAAAATAACCTCTACGAACTATTGATAAACATGCCCTTTCGTTTGTGGGAGGAACCAGATGTCGCTGACCCAGGAGTTGAGAGCTGACAATGCCGACCTGTGGGAGCGTATGGTCACCCATCCGTTCGTCGAGGAGATGGGGGACGGCACTCTGCCGCCGGAGAAGTTTCAGCGCTACTTCATGCAGGACTATGTCTTCGTCAACGACCTTGTCCAGATGATGGCGCTCGGCGTTGCGAAGGCCCCCACCATCGAGGACGGCGACCCGCTCGTGAAGTTCCTGGCTGCTCTTGGCCCTGAGAACGACCTCTTCCGGCGCGCGTTCGCCGAGCTGGGAGCGAGTGAAGCCGAGTACTCTGCCGCGAGCGCGACACCGACCACCCAGGCATTCGGCGACTTCATCGTGCGGACCGCGCTTCAGGGCGACTTCGTTGACATCCTGACAATCCTGTATGTAACCGAGGGAACATACCTCGACTGGGGCACCCGCCTGCTGGAAGCGGGCCGTCGCCCCGAATCTCCGAAGATCTACGCCGAGTGGATCGACATACACGGACCCGCCGTTCTCGGCGAGCTGGTGACCTGGCTGCAAGGCTACATAGACAGCGCGGACTTGGGCAGCAGGCGCGCCGAAATCGCGCGCATTTTCCGCACAACACTGCGCTACGAGTACCGATTCTGGGAATCCGCGTATCACGGCGAAGACTGGGACTGATGCAGAATATCCCTTCCCCCTGAGGGGGAAGAGCCTGCCCCTAGCGAAGGCAGGGGTTAGGATGGGGGTGGAATCCTGTCCATCCTGAATATCCATGTAAATTAAGGGAAACTGGCAAATGAAAAAGGTAATGACCATCGCGGGCAGCGACTCCGGCGGCGGCGCAGGCATTCAGGCAGACCTGAAGGCATTCGCCGCTAACGGCGTGCATGGAACATCCGCAATCACCGCAATCACCGCGCAAAACACCGTCGCCGTAACCGATGTGCTGGCGCTCCCGCCATCCCTGGTCGCGAGCCAGATCGACGCCATCATAGACGACATCGGCGCGGACGCGGTCAAGACCGGCATGCTCGCCAACTCCGACATCATCGAGACGGTCGCCGAGCGCATAAGGGCGCACTCGCTCAACCCGGTGGTCATCGACCCCGTGATGGTAACCAGCACCGGTGCGCCGCTGTTTCAGGACGACTCCGTGGAAGCTATCCGCAACCTGCTTATGCCGCTCGCCACGGTCGTAACGCCGAATACGCGGGAAGCCGCCGTGCTGACCGGCGAGCAGATTGTCACGCTCGATGATATGCGCAGCGCAGCCCGCACCCTTGTCGAATCAACGGGCGCTGCCGCCGTCCTGGTGAAGGGCGGCCACTTCGACGGGCCCGCGACCGACGTTCTCTACGACGGCAACGACTTCACCGTGTTCACCGAGGAGCGAATCGACACCACCAACAATCACGGCACCGGCTGCACGCTGGCATCCAGCATCGCCGCGAACCTGGCGAATGGCGATGACCTGCCCACGGCCGTCGGCAATGCCAAGGCGTATGTGACGAACGCCATGCGCGCCGCCTACCCCGTAGGCTCAGGACACGGCCCATTGAACCATTTCTATATGCTTGGAAGCGGAGACTAACAGGATAGATAGGACAAAAAAGTCCCTTCCCCCTGAGGGGGAAGAGCCTGCCCCTAGCGAAGGCAGGGGTTAGGATGGGGGTGAAATCGCCGCCTGTAAAACTGACTGATGACTTGCAAACCACCCGTCGAGGTCTCCCATGACAACACCTACAAAACACCGCATAACCACAGCCGAAGAACTGTTCAGCATGCCCGACGATGGCTATCGGTATGAGCTTGTGAGGGGGGAACTGCGAAAGATGGCTCCGACTGGCGGCGAACATGGCTGGATAGAATCTGACATAAACGGTAGCTTGATTCCATACGTCAAGGCGAACAGTCTAGGCAGAACTTTTGGCGGCAATACCGGCTTCCTTTTGGAGCGAGACCCCGACCATGTGCGCGCTCCCGATGTCGCCTTTGTGCGGCGTGAGAGAGTTGAGGCACTTGGCAGGCAGGTCAAATACTGGCCCGAAGCGCCAGACTTGGCGATTGAAGTCATATCGCCGGACGACCGCTATACCGAAGTCAATGAAAAAGTCGCCGACTGGCTGTCAGCGGGCACACGCATGGTCGTCGTGGTCAACCCGCGCAACCGCACTGTGAATGTCCATACGCCGGACAACGCTATAACGCTGGCGATGGGCGACACGCTCGACGGCGGCGATGTCGTCCCAGGCTGGCAGATGCCCCTCACTGACATCTTCTCCGACTGAGTGAGGATAATACGATGCACAGGATTTACAAGATACCTGAATAGTCTCTTCCCCCTTGATGGGGGAAGGCTAGGATGGGGGTTGAAGAACCCGTCCTGAACAAGATCGAAGGAACGAGGACACGATGAAGAACTCTGTAGGTATTGGACTGCTGGGCATGGGGGTGGTCGGAGGCGGCGTGGCGCAGGTCGTCACGAGTAAAGGCGCCGAACTGACAAAGATGGTCGGCGCGCCCGTAACATTGCAGGGCGCCCTGGTGCGCGACCTCAGCAGGCAGCGCGCCGTGAGCCTGCCCGAAAGCGCGCTCACCACCAGCGCAGACGATGTTCTCGACAATCCCGATGTGGATATCGTGGTGGAGGTCATGGGGGGCGAGCAGCCCGCACTCGACTGCATCCTGAAGAGCATATCGCTCGGAAAGCATGTGGTTACCGCCAACAAGGAAGTCATGGCAAAGCACGGCGCGAAGATCCTGACCGCGGCGCACAAGCGAGGCGTTCAGGTGCTGTTCGAGGCAAGCGTCGCCGGCGGCACGCCAATCATCGCGCCCCTGCTGCGCGACCTTGTGGCCAATGACGTCGTCAGCATCAACGGCATCATCAACGGCACTACGAACTACATCCTCACAAAGATGGCGCAGGAAGGGCAGGACTTCGATGTCGCCCTCTCCGCCGCGCAGGACCTGGGATACGCCGAAGCCGACCCGACGAACGACATCGAAGGCATAGACGCCGCGTATAAGCTCGCCATCCTGTCCACGCTCGCCTTCCGCGCCCGCGTCACGGATGCCGATGTGTACAGCGAGGGCATAACGCATCTGACCGCGCAGGACTTCCGATACGCCAGCGAGCTTGGCTACGAGATCAAGCTGCTCGCCATCGCCAGCAAGACAAACGGCGAGGTGCATGTGCGCGTGCATCCGGCGATGGTCCCATCCGATGTGATGCTCGCCAAGGTGGACGGCGTGCTGAACGCCATCGAGGTGCAGACCGACCTCGCCGGGCGCGTGCTATTCCACGGGCGCGGGGCAGGCGATATGCCCACCACCAGCGCCGTCCTCGCCGATGTCGTCGGCATAGCCCGCAACATTGTCAGCGGCATCGAAGCGCCGCCGTTGCCGTCACTTGCGTCTGATGTTCACATAAGCTCTATGGACGCACTCGAAACGAAGTACTACATCCGAATGAACGTAGTGGAGCGGCCCGGTGTCTTCGCTCAGATACTCAAGGTGCTCGGCGACCTCGACATCAGCATCGCCTCTGCCATCCAGAAAGAGACCGACGACGACGCCCGCCGCGCCGAGATAGTCCTCATGACCCACCGCGCAAATGAAAAGTCCGTGCAGACCGCGCTCAAAGCAATCGACAAGCTGCAAGTGGTCAACGAAATCGGCAGCCTCATCCGCGTCGAAGAGTGGGACTGAAGTTGACATCCTAACGGCATTTGATACACTAAATGCACATTCGCCCTTTGGCAGTACGCTATGCTCCCGGCATCATTTAGTGATGTCGGTAATCATGAGCACAGCCGAGACCCTAGGGCTTTTTCTTTGTTTGCTTACTATTTCCGGAGACGGCATGACGGCGAAAGTGGCGATTCTGATAGATGGAGGATATTTCCTTAACCGACTGCCATCTGTTCGGCGTAATATAGATGTTTCGAACCCTGAGATTGTAGTGGACTCAATCAGACAGTTGATTAATGGACACCTTAGCCAACTGAATGCTGTACATAAGTCTTCAAACCATTTCAAACTTCTATATCGTTGCTTCTATTACGACGCCTTACCTTACCCAGATAGAGGTCATGCCCCCATAAGCAATCGCGCGATTGACTTCTCCAAATCCAGTGTGGCTATATTCAGGAATCGACTCTTCGATGCCCTACGCAGGCAGCCGAATTTGGCTTTGAGATTAGGACGAGTTGAAAGACCTATAAATAGCTGGTGGACATTGAAAGAGCAGTCGCAGAAGCAACTCTTGAATGGCAATTTACAAGTATCCGACCTGAACGACGCGGATTTTGTTCCTAATTTTCGTCAAAAGGGCGTGGACATGCGAATAGGTCTCGACATAGCTTCGATTACATTCAAGAAGCAGGCGAATATCATTGTCCTCGTTTCAGGTGACAGTGATTTCGTGTCCGCCGCCAAACTTGCGCGCCGCGAAGGAGTTACATTTATACTCGACCCGCTGTGGAGAAGCGTCTCTCCTGATCTTCTTGAACACATCGATGGATTGAGAAGCGGTTTCCCTAACCCGATCAACCGGGTTGCGAGTGACTCCTAGGCAGCAATACCAATTGGGCAGCCTCATCCGTGTCGAAGAGCAGGATTAACCCCCTACGGACTTATAGCACTTGGACATCTCAGCCATCCTCAAAAACGAGATCACCCTTCCGGCATTCGCGCTGATTGGCGGGCTGGCGGTGCTTGCGCTGTTAGTGCTGCTG
>CAZWDM010000017.1:0-5902 GCA_964632415.1 uncultured Dehalococcoidia bacterium
ATGCTAATGACGCCGTCCTGCGTGGATGCCTCCGGCAGTAAGGACACCGGAACATAGGCTTCGATGTAGTCGGTGCCGATATTGCGGGAGGATGCGCCGTTTGCATCCAGGTAGTCGGCAATGGCATCCGCGTACCCTTCAGTGACATGAACTGTGACGGCGACCGACTCTTCGCTGTGAATCGGGGCGTTCGCGGCGGCGACTCGCGCTGTGAACTGCCCACTCTGGAACTGCTGCACAATGTCGTTCAGGTTCGAGTCCATGTTGGCGTACTTGGGCGGATTGAGCTTCCCAATCATCGCTGGCAGATCCAGATTGCCGAACTCATCCTCGACTTCAACAGATGGTTCCGGAGTTGCTGTCGCATCGGTCTGCGCGGTGACATTGGTCTCGGAGAGCGTCAGTAAGAAGAACAAAAGCAGCGCCGCGGCTGCGGCGATGAGGAATGAAAGGCTGATTGCACCACTGAAAGCCTTGAGAGGCATAAACTGACCTTAGATATGGACAACATTTTCTGTGGTATAAAGTTAGCACTGAGGACGATGTCTTGCCAACTAAAATGTCCTTTCGGGCAATTTCGGCGGTCAGGTTGGCAATAATGTGGGGAAGCGGCAGAGAGTAGAGCACACAGTTGCGCGAATTTGAAGATTTCTTGAAATGAATGTAAAATACCTTGGAAGCCGATAGCGGTTTGGGCCAGGGTGCGTCCATATGCCGCCACAGGATCACAATTATTCCAAGGCGAGGTAAAAGGGAATGATTAAGGCTGGATCTAGATACATCACTCCATCGGGAGCCGAGCTCGTAGTCACGAAGGGCGGCGATGGTGTTCTTACAGACGGGGAAGTGCCGCTGCAGGAGAAGGATTCCAGCAACGGGTTCGACGGTAAAGCGACCAACCCGGACGCGATGACCATTAATCTTGGTCGCAGATATCAGTCGGATGACGAAGGCGTCACCGTGCTGGTCACCAAGGCGGGGCAATGCGATCTGCGCTATAACGGAGCGCCGATGGAAGTGCAGCAACCGAGGAAACTGCCGTCTTCCGACTAATTGTGGTCGTCCAGTAATCTGTTGTTACAACGAAAGCCGCCGTTCCAGGCGGCTTTTCCTTCTGTCATGTCCTCAAGTTATGCTTGATCCTCTCAATTCCGTCAGGTGTCTTGAGTGCCCCTACGCCCGATGCATTGCTTGTGGTAGTCCAGCACCTGGCGGGCTGACTCGTAGTCACGCCATCCACCAGGGAATACGGGAGGCAGCAGATAGAAGTCTCTCATGCCCTGGTCAATGAAGCTATTGATGGTGCGGATCCCAACCTCCGAGGGCGCGGCACCGGCTTCGAGCTCGTCCAGAACAGATTTGGGAGCAGTGCTGAAAGACCTCGATCCCTGCGCCGCCATATGCACTCCAAAGAAGATAGGTGCGGCCGGTGGGGCGCCGTGAGCCCTTTCATAAGCCTCCACGAAATGCAAAGCTGAGCCCGGGGCAAACGCCGGCTGGGTAAGGAAAAAGCTCGCTCCCGCCTGAATTTTACGGTAAGTAAGCGCGACTTCGTGCTCAACAGGTCGGTGGGTGTCGATAGTAGCTCCAATGCACATAGCGGTAGATGTGCTTAGCGAACGACCCCTGAAATCAATCCCTCTGTTCATTTCGGCCATAGAGCGAATTAACTCTGTGGGGGTGTAGTGCTGAGCCGGTCCGGCGAGACGAAGTTCGTTGGACGAATAAGAGTCACCGCGCACCACGACCACATTCTCGAGACCTAAGAGGGATGCCCCCACGACAAGGCTCTGCGCCGCAAGGACGTTCATGTCCCTGGTGGCCAGAGCGAAAACCACATCTTTCCCGGTCGCGCTTCGAACTGCGTGCGCAGCCATAGCGGAATTAGCGTACACAGATTTGCCGGGGTTGTATGGAATGAAGAGACAGTCTGCGCTAAGCGACTGCGCCGCGTCAACATCGTCATACGCTGGGCCTCGGGGTGGCGAGAAATCACACAAAATGGTGACGCCGCCGTCTGCGTCGGCCCTAATGTCGGTAACTTTCGTCAAGGCGCTTCCTGCAGAGAATCCTATTCCTAAGATTCCGCCATGAGGGTGGATTGCCTGCAGTCCTGGAATAGCTCCATTGTGCTGCAGGCAATCCGGTGCCAAGGGAGTTTAGAAATTATTTCCAGCCGAGAGAGCCATTCCTGGAAGGTATGAGGGAGATCCGGTGACCGGCCTCACACTTGTATCGCTCTTCTCGGACTTCCCTTCGCTTGCCGGAAAGAGATGATTGCGTCATCTCCCGGTGGCAGAACGGGCAACTGACAAGGTATATCGCCCTGTTGCGGAAGCGCCGCAGCTGCACGTGCGTGAGGGTCTCCGAAAGCACCTCAGATGCGCCCGTATATCGCAGGACGTATTGAGTGCCTCTGCTCATCAGGCTCCTCTTTCGCTTATGGGCGTGGGGGGGAACATAGGTATAGTCCACGTAGCCGCATTGCAGGCACTGTGGCTCATCGTAATTGATTCGAAGCTGGGAGTCGCACCTGGGACAGATCAACTCATCCTTCTGTGACGCGACCTCGACGACCTGGGGTCTCCTGGAAACCCCAGTGGAGACCTCCGGTTTGACATTATCAAATTCTCTAGCCTGTACGACCATCACATCCTCCTCAGTCCGCCTTTCGATACACATTGCGTATTTCGCAAGTGACTAACCAGACTACTTACCAGAAATTTGACGCAAAAGTTCCCCTTACAAGATGCTATCTTGAATTTTCTGCTTGCCATTCCGGCAAGCCCGCACCCCTAGAAGACAGCCGATCACTCGGCGCGCCGCATCCGGTTAGAAGTCCCTTAACTTCTTATGAGAAGTGGCCTGATGACCTGCTCCCCCTACCTTCCATTTCCGCTCCCCTCGGGCCAACTCTCACATTCCCAAACAACGACCAATATTTCTATTAGAAGCGTCTTAGACAAAGACTAAAACTTGACAAAAAAGACTGTCAAGGTGAAATTGCTGATTTTTGAGGCTATTTGTGCAGAACTTCTGCGCCCCTGTATCTAGGGATGCACGGCAATTTACTAGAAAATACAGGCGTCCAGAGGTAGCGATTCTTGGAATCTCTCTTGAGACTAGCCGTCTGTTGCTGAAAGTCTGGAATTGGCCTGATTCATGGCAATAGCCCAGCCGATGTATAGTACCAATTCAAGATAGATTGCGAAAAGTTTCACATGAAAAACGCACATTCAATCTACTGATTAACCTAATGCAGTCATTAGAAGCCATAAATCTGATTAATGCTAAAAAAGACGTGAAATCTGCTTCATTGCAGAGATTCTCCAAATACAGAAATGCCCGGCAGTCCAGTTTCTCAGACAGGGCCATATTAGACAGGGTCATAATGGTCAAGTCTCCCGGGTGGGGCGATGTGCCAGGTGGTCAATACGCCCGATTTCTGGCTGCGTGCTTTTATTTGACACTCAACACACGGACTAATAACATTTGAATTAACCTGCTGACGCAAATCAAGAGTCGGCACCGTTGACTTGCAGAGCGCTCCTGGATGCGAGCCATCGCGGTTGGGACGAGACCCAATGAACATATTCTGTATCACAGCCGACACGTGCTACCGTGACCATATGGCTGCGTATGGCCATAAGATCTTCTGGACTCCCGCGCTCGATGAATTGGCTGCGAAAGGAACGCGGTTTGATTGCCGGTACGCAGGCGGAACCCCAACGATTCCGACGCGTGCTGATCTAGCTGCCGACAGCTGGGCCAAGTCTTTCATGAGCTGGGAACTTCGGCCCGCGGAAGGGATAACACTCGAACGGTTTCCTGCCGATAATGGCTACCACACTGCTGTTGCGGTCGATACGCCTTTCCACATTCGCGGCATGAATTACGATCGCGATTATCAGAGCTTGTTTTTCCACCCGGTACAGGAAGGGTTCGCCGACACAGGAGCCGCTGGTGGGGCACCGGAAGTCAGGGGCCCTTATGAATGGTGGGGTCCGGTGTTTAAGCGGTGACCCGAGAGACATCTGACCTTTAGAATCAAAGAATCGAGAGATGGTATGGCGATCAACATAATAGTCTGCGTCAAGCAGGTCATGGACCCTGAAACTCCAGCATCAGCCTTCAATATCGACGCGGAAGCCAAGAAGATCGTGCCGGCGCCGGGAATTCCGCCCGTCGTAAATGGGTTCGACGAGAATGCGGTAGAGGCGGCCCTGCGCCTGAAGGACGGTGGTGACGCCGCGAAGGTTACAGTTATCTCAATGGGTAGCGGCTTCGTTATGGATGTAATGAAGAAACCTCTGTCTATGGGCGCCGATGAGCTCGTACTCATCGACGATGAGGCGCTGGATGATCTTGATGCCTTCGCGACGGCAACCGTCCTGGCGGAAGCAATCAAGAAGGTGGGCGAGTATGACCTAATTCTGTGCGGCAGGCAGGCCTCAGACTGGGACCAGGCACACGTTCCACTCGGAATCGCGGAGATGCTGGGACTGCCGTGTGTCACTCTTGCGCAGAACATTGAGGTTGCGGCCGACGGCATAGTTGTGCAGCGTGCCCTAACGGACGGCTATGAGGTGGTTGAGGCTCCGCTTCCTTCACTTGTAACCGTTACGAACGAATTTGGCGAGCCGCGCTATCCCACGCTCAGGGGCATCATGCAGGCAAGTCGCAAGCAGCCAACCAGTTGGACGTCGTCCGATGTAGGCCTCGACTCCGGCGCGCTGGAGCCGAAGTTGACACTCACCGAGCTGTACATTCCTGTGAGCGACAGCCAGGTAGAAGTGATAGAGGGCGAAGACGAGGCTGACGCAGGGAGAAATCTCGCGCTCCGGCTACGCGAAGAGAAGCTGATTTAGGGTGCATGAAGCAGTAATGCTGAACTGGGGCTGCACTTACAACAGTTTCTTTCAAGAATAGAATCAATATCAAGAACACTGGAGAGCTGATACATGTCTGGAGTCCTCGTAGTTGGTGAACTGGCTGGCGAAAATCTGCAGAGCATTACGGGAGAATTGATTGCGGCAGCGCGGGGCATCGCCGGCGCCACCGGAGACGAGGTGGGCGTTGCTTTGTTGAATGGAAGCGATGCGGTGGGACAGGAGGCAATTAGGCTCGGCGCTGACAAGGCATATCTCGTGCAGGACGATGTGCTCGTTGACATGCAGCTTGACGCGCAGGTAGCAGCCCTGGAGAAGGTATGTGAGGAGGTTGGTCCCTCCGTGGTCCTCATAGGACGAACTTTGGCGGGACGCGACGTCGGACCCAGGCTCGCATTCAGGCTGGGAGTCGGACTTGCCCAGGACTGCTTGCAAGTCTCCGCTGATGGCGATAACGGGAGGGTATCGGCGGTCCGACCGGTCTATGGAGGCAATGCCCTGGCAAAGGTAACATTCCCGGACGCCAATCCACAGATAGTCGTACTGCGCGCGAAGGCGTACGTACCTCTGGAGGCGGACGCATCACGAGATGGCGAAGTCATAGCAATCAACCCGGGATTGGACCCTTCAGTTGTTAGGGCGCGGCTTGTGGAAACCGTTACTCAGGAGTCTGAGGGCGTGAGGCTGGAGGACGCGGGAATAGTCGTTGGCGGCGGAAGGGGGCTTGGAGGACCCGAGCCGTTCGACCAGCTTGAAGATCTGGCGAAGCTGCTGGGAGGTGCAGTGGGCGCTTCCCGCGCCGTGTGCGATGCAGGGTGGCTCGATCACAGCTACCAGGTAGGCCTTACCGGCAAGACCATCACACCGGACCTCTATATTACCGTGGGAATCTCCGGGGCGAGCCAGCATATGGCAGGCTGCTCGGCGTCGAAGTACATTGTCGCGATCAATCGGGATGAGGACGCCAACATTTTCAAGACTGCCAGCTTCGGTGTCGTGGGCGACTGGAAGAA
>CAZWDM010000017.1:6002-43576 GCA_964632415.1 uncultured Dehalococcoidia bacterium
TAAGGAGTCGTCAAATGAACAGCGATTTCATGTTCGACATAGACGGAATGATTAAGTCCATTGACTCGGCGGACGTGATTTCCATTTTCTTTCCGTCGTTTCGCAAGGCTCTCGTAGTGGACCCGCGCAGCAATGAGAAGCACAGCGTCCTCGTGCAGATATCTCCAATGGCTGCCTCTCCCCAGGAACGTCTGCGGCTCATCCGTCGCCAGCGGTCGGGACTTCCGAGAGTGAGGAATCTCGCCGTGATTCCCTGGACTCGCTATGTCGAAAGCCTCACAAGGCTTGGACTGTCCGACAAGATTATAGATCGGCTCGAGGACTCAGGTGACGACGAGGCATTGAGAGAGTTCGAACGGGCACTGGACGAGCTCCGAGACATGGAGCGCGAAGAGCACATAAACGCTATCGTCGCTAAGAACTACCATACGATCTGGTCTGCTGATGACCAGTAAGCAGTCTCACTGGGGTTGCCAGGCTTCGCGTCGCGGAAGTTAGCCTTCATCCCCAATATGCCATAAAGAAGAGGGACGGCTCATTCACGAGCCGTCCCTCTCTTGATCAATGCGATCGCGTTCGACTAGGCTCGCGCCTCCTCCTGCTCCCGAAGCTGCTCCACGAGACGGTCAACCAGATGCGCCGGAACCTCCTCATAGTGGTCGAATTCGATAGTGAACCCTCCCTGCCCCTGGGTCATTGATCGCAGTTCGGTGGCGTAGCGAAGCATTTCAGCTTGTGGCGTCTCGCCTTCTATCATAGTCGTACCGTTGCCCATCGGACTCATGCCATGGATTCGGCCGCGCTTCGAGTTCAGATCTCCGATGATGTCTCCTGTATAGTCGTCAGGCACGGTGATTTTGACATGCATGATCGGTTCCAGGAGGGTGGGGGCTGCCATTTGCACGCCCTTTGTGAGTGCCTGTCCGCCCGCTATCTCAAAGCAGATACCGGACGAATCTACGGTGTGATAGCTGCCGTCGAAGAGGGTAGCCTTGATGTCAACAATTGGGTATCCGGCTATCGCACCGCCGACCATTGCCTTGGCGACTCCCTTCTCAACCGAAGGGATGTATTCCCGCGGAACGTTGCCGCCTACCACGGTCTCTGCAAACTCGAACCCGCCTCCTCTGGGCAGTGGTTCGAGTTCAAGCCACACGTGACCGAACTGCCCGTGTCCGCCCGACTGCTTCTTGTGCCGGTACTCGACCCTGGTCCTGCCGCTGATTGTCTCCTTGTAGGCAACCTTGGGAATCTGAAGAATCATTTCGGCGCCGAACTTGTTCTTCATCTTCTCAACGGCCAGGTCAACATGAGTATCTCCAAGTCCGCCGAGCAATACTTCGAGTGTGTTCGGTTCGCGGGTTACGGTGAGACTGGGATCTTCCTCGGTAATGCGAGACAGCGAACTGGTCATCTTGTCCACATCCGCCTGGGACTTTGGGAAGACCGCCATCAGGTACACAGGGCTTGGGAATTCCATTCCTTCCAGGATGAACTGGTTGTCCCGCGTGCTGATTGTGTGGCCCGTCAGGACTGAGTTGAGCTTAGGTGTGGCTCCGATGTCTCCACAGGCGAGGTCAGCCACCGCCGTTTGCTCCTTGCCGCGCACTTCGAAGACCTGGCCAACGCGCTCCTGCTGGCCATCATTAGCGTTCCACAACTGGCTGTCGCTATTGAACGTGCCGCTGTACACGCGGAAGTAGGAGAGCTTGCCTACGAATGGGTCGGCAGATGTCTTGAAGACAAGGGCCGCCAGGGGGCCGCTGCTGTCCGGGCTCATCGTCACGGCACCGTCAGCGGTATCGGCTTGGACCGAGCCAACATCGGCTGGAGAGGGCAGGAAGTCAATGATGGCGTCCAGCAACTCTCTCGTCCCGCTCTCCGAAGTGGATGCGCCGACGAGGACTGGGATAATGGAACCGTCCGTAATTCCTTGCTTCAGCCCGGCGATCATCTCATCTTGAGTTATCTCCTCGCCTTCAAGGTACTTGTCGGCGAGATCGTCGTCCGCCTCGGCAACTGCTTCAATCAGCCGCTCGCGAGCCTCTTCGACTACGTCCGCGATTTCCCCGGGAACCTCGGCATTGGGGTCGAGCAAGTTTACGACGCCTGAGAATGCTGACTCGGCGCCGATCGGAATCTGAACGGGCACACACTCCCTGCCGAAGCGCTCCGTTATCTCGCCCATTATTCGGTCGAAGTCAGCGTTTTCGCGGTCCATCTTGCTGATGAACAGGAGGCGGGGCAGGTCACGTTCGTTGGCGAGGTTCCACATCTGGTTCGTGCCGACTTCGACGCCCGCGGCAGCGGAAACAAGAATGATGGCGGCGTCGGCAACACGGCTGGCCGAAATGACCTCCCCTCGGAAGTCGGCATATCCGGGCGTGTCGAGAATGTTGATTTTGCTGTCACGCCAGGGACAAGCAAGTACAGACATCTGGGAACTTGATTGTCGACGCAACTCTTCAGGCTCGAAGTCGGAGACGGTTGTGCCGTCCTCGACCCTCCCTAGTCGCGTTGTGTGACCGGCCGTATGCAACATAGCCTCGGCTAGTATGGTCTTGCCTGCGCCCCCATGTGACAACAGGACCACATTGCGCAATTTGTCAGTCGAGAACTTAGGCATACTATTATTCCCTCCGGCTATAGTTTATATGCCCCAATTCTAGTAAAAGGCGCAACTTCGTGCAACAGGCTCTGTTTTGGTCCGACTGACTCCGGATAACCCGGCTTTTGAATCCGTGGCTAATGCACCTCAAACCGCATCAATTCGGTATTGCGAGCATCAAAATGAGGGGTGCCTTTCTGTTCTCCGACTTGGCATTCAGGCCATTCTAGGACTATAATTACGCGTTGAACTATTTGCGCCTGCGCCGAATTGCGGCGGCTCAAGATACGCAGGAGTGGCTCACGGAGCACTGCGAGGCCTCAAATGTCAATTCGAGACATACTTCAGATACCTCACCCGATACTAAGGCAGAGGGCGCGCCGAGTGCGGGCGATTGATGATAGAGTGCTTCGACTCTCCTACGATATGGTTGAGACGATGCGCGACGCCAATGGTGTGGGGCTCGCCGCGAATCAGGTTGGTGAACTTTGGCGGGTTATTGTGATCCAACTGCCGGAAGAGGAGGAGGCGCGCATATACATCAATCCTGAGATAACCCTGAGGGAAGGGGAACGGCGAGTAGATGAGGGCTGCCTGAGTATTGCGGGTTACAAGGGAATGGTGACACGCTCTGTCTGGATCCGCTTCAGGGCGCTTGACCACACATCCAAGGTCGTGAAACTGAAAGCGGAGAACATGCTTTCGCAGGCACTGGAGCATGAGGTCGATCACCTGAACGGCATCTTATACACCGATCACATGGAAGCTCACGAGAAGTTGGTGAAGGTGGAGGCCGAAGGCGAAAAGTCGAGCGACTGCGAGAATGGCAGTGGTGACTGTGCCGACGACTCTGAAGAAACTCCTAGCTCATCACACCACTCTGAAAGCGGTCTGTGGCTCCCTGAAGAAGACCCGCGCGACACCCCTGCATCCCTTAAGATCAAATAGCCAGACGGCCCCCGTCGCTATGTCTATAATTCCAAGCCTCTAACTGTTGCATACCATCACGCCTCCATAAAGTCCTGAAAGCATGAACGAAGAACACTCAGACCCCAGTCGAATCTGCTTGCCTCTTGTCGCACGACTACCGGACGTGGCATCGAAACTCGTCGAATTGCTGGCTGAGCGAGGAATAGAGGGGTACTTCGTGGGAGGGGTAGTGCGGGACGGTCTCCTGGGTGCGGAGGCGGAGGACATTGATATCGCCGTTCATGCAGAGGCAAGTACCGTCGGTCGATTGATCGCAAATGCTTTCAGCGGCTCACTCGCGCACGTTGATGAGGGCTTGCGGGTGGCTCGCGTCTCCGTTGATGGTGGCGGGTGGTCGGGTTACATCGATATTTCTTCTATTCAGGAAGACATCGGGCGTGACCTTCAAAGGCGCGACTTCACGATCAACGCAATTGCTCTGCCGCTGGATGCCACGCCGGCGGTGGGTACGGAGCAGCAATTCCTGGATCCTCTTCGCGGGCTGGATGACCTTCGATGCGGCGTAATTCGAATGGTGTCGCCGGACGCGCTGGAAGAGGACCCCTTGCGGATGTTACGAGGAGCGAGGCTTGCAACCAAGTTCGGTTTCTCGACAGAACCTGAGACGGCAGGGAAAATCAGATCCCGCGCGCGGCTCATTTCCGGCGTTTCGCCGGAGAGGGTGCGTGACGAATTGATGCGCATGCTTCAGCTGCCGAACGCTTCGGAAGGCCTGCGTCTGATGGATAATCTTGAGCTGCTGTGCGCAGTACTGCCGGAACTAGAGCCGGCCAAGGGCGTTGAGCAGCCCAAAGAGCATTTCTGGGACGTGTTTAATCATCTGGTGGAAACAGTGAACTGGGTGGATGGGGCGTTTGACGAAAATAGAAGAAACACACTTCCCTTTAGCGATCTGCCACGATTCCAGGGTATGGGAGATTACTTCAGTGGGCATGTGAGCGACGGATTCGACAGGCTTGCCTTTCTCAGATTAGCGGCACTGTTGCACGATGTCGCCAAGCCGGAAACAAAGACGATAGAGGCGTCCGGGAGGATTCGCTTTCTGGGGCATCACACTGAGGGTGCGGAGATGGCCAGGAACATCCTCAGGAGGCTACGGTTTGGCAACAGAGGTGTCGAGCATGTGGCCGGTATGGTCCGCCACCACCTCCGTCCCAGGCAGATGGCGGAGAAGGGCGAAATGCCCAGCAAGAGGGCTCTTTACAGGTACTATCGTTATGTCGGCGAAGTAGCTCTCGATACCTTGTACCTCAATAGTGCTGACTATCTCGCGGCGCGGGGCCCGCTCTTGGAGCGCGACGACTGGCTCAACCATTGCGAACTTATTCAGCATAATTTGGACGGGAAATTCGTCTCTCAGCGTCACGGTTCCTCAGACTTGCGGAAAACCCTTACTAAGTTGGTTAGTGGATACGATATAATAGACAGGTTCGCGCTTGCGCCCGGACCGGAAATCGGCAGATTGCTGGAGAAAGTTCGAGAAGCGCAGGCAACCGGTGAGATCAATACAACTGAGCAGGCGCTTGAACTGGTAAGGGCCAGTCTCGAGCGTGGAGGTAACGGTGCGTAGGAACGCAAGAGCGTTAATTTTCATTGTCGTGTTGGTCGTGGCGGCCGGGCTTTTCCTTGGCTTCCAGACCGTCAAGATAGGCCCCTTCGAGCGAGGCGGCCCCACCTTTCTCGGTCTGAGCCTTGGGCTGGACCTGCAGGGAGGCAGCCACCTTGTATACCGGGCCGATCCCATTGCCGAAGATGGCGGCGAGCCGGAGGCACCGGACGCCGACGACATGGAGAGCCTGAAGCGCATCATCGAGAGGCGTGTTAACTCGTCCGGTCTGGGTGAACCTATCGTCCAGATCCTTGGTGAGGACAGGCTGCTGATTCAGTTGCCGGGTGTCGGAGACCCCGAGAGGGCAGAGAGCATAATCGGCGAGACCGCCCGCCTGGAATTCAAGCACCGCAGGATAAGTCCGCCACGAAATCTGGCGACCGAAGGCATTATCACCGAAGAGGACATTGTCGCCGTAACAGCCGAGCCGGTTCCCGAAGAGCTCCTGCCCGAGAGCGAGCCGGCCGCCGAAAGCGAAGAGGCTTCCGAAGCGTCGGATGAGGAGCCGGCCGAAGAGCCGATTCCGGTCATTGTTGTGGAGTTCACGCCTCAGGGAGCCGCGAAATTCGACGAAGTGCTGGCCAGGCTGATGCAGGATTTCCAGGTAGCTGCCGCAACGGCGAACATCTTCACATTTCAGAATCAGCTCCAGTCCGGGATTCTGCCGGGGCTGAATGTCACCATCAATGGGAACGAACTCATAACCGGCGTGGTCGCCCCGCCAGGCGTGAACAAACTGGAAGGGACGAACAGGTATGTGTTCCCGTATCCACAGCCGGAACCCCCTCCTCCTGCTCAGCCGGGAGAGACGCCGCTTGAAATAGAAACTCACGATGTTGCGGCGGCGCAAGCCAGGGTTGGCGACGGCGCAACCGTAACATTCATCGAGCAGCCGGGTCGTATTGACGAGGATTTCGGTCTTGGAGGTGACAACCTCTCCAGGGCATACGCAAGTCTGCACGCTACGAGCGACCAGCCAATCATCAATCTGGAATTCGATTCACTGGGGACCCGACTCTTTGGTGAGAAGACTACCGAAATTGCCGGCAGACCCACGGATTCCATCGCCATATTCCTCGATGAGGAGGAGCTAATTGCGCCGGTAGTCCGGCAACCGATAACGACTGGAACGGCAATCATCGAGGGCGGGTTCACTCTGGAGCGCGCGCAGGATATATCGCTGCTTCTCGAGGGCGGTCGCTTGCCATTCCCGATCACACTGCTTCAGCGCAGGAGCGTGGACGCCATTCTTGGCGCGGACTCGCTCGCAAAGAGCGTTGTAGCCGGCGGGGTGGGACTGGCTCTCGTGTTCCTCTTTATGACGCTCTACTACAGGGTGCCGGGTCTAGTTGCATCCGTCGCGCTCCTGATTTACGCGGCGCTCGTGCTCGCGATTTTCAAGCTGATGCCGGTAACCCTTACACTGTCGGGAGTGGCTGCGACCATCCTGTCAGTGGGTATGGCGGTGGATGCGAATGTGCTGATATTCGAACGCATGAAGGATGAGTTGCGCAATGGGCGCACCCTTGTCACCGCGATCAACATTGGCTTTAACAGGGCGTGGCCGGCTATCAGGGACAGCAATGTGTCCACCCTGATTACTTGCGCCATCCTGTACTACTTCTCAAACCAGTTTGGAACGACGATAGTGCAAGGCTTTGCCGCTACCCTGGCAATCGGTGTTATGGCCAGCATGTTCTCGGCAATTGTGGTGAGCAGGACTATACTGCGCGTTATCGCATCGACCGGCCTTTCGAGAATGTTGGGTGCGTTCGTACCCACAGGAGCGTCCGAACTGCCTCAGCAACCGGCGACAGCGGCACAGCGAGGTTAATGACGGCCCGTCGTTCGCCGCACTAACCAGCAACAACTATTGAATTAGATAGCAACCGTCCTTCAGGAGCGAAAAATTGGACTTCGTAGGCAAGAGAAACTGGTTCTTCCTGTTCTCCTTCATCGTAATTTTGCCCGGGGTGGTGTTCCTCATAATAAACCCGGGACTGCGCGCGGGCATTGATTTCAGGGGCGGCTCGACTATGACGCTCGCCTTCTCAAGCCCTGTCACGCAGGCGGAAATCCGGTCCCGTCTTGCAAGTCTTGGCGAAGTCGATGCAACTGTGCAGAACTTTGGAGACAACACCTACTTCCTGAGGACTCGCCAACTTTCAGGGACCGAGAGAGAGAGTATCCTGAACGGCCTGGAGGCGACGCTGTCGCCGGACGGTATCGAGGTTCTGTCCTCTGACCTGGTGTCGCCGGTCGTTGCCCGGGAAACGATATTGAACGGGGCGTACGCGGTCGTTGCGGCGGCAGTTGGTATCTTCATCTATCTCTGGTGGGCATTCCGCAGTGTCCCGCGCCCTTTCCGCTACGGATTCGCTGCTATCGTCGCGTTGATCCATGACCTCATAATCGTGGTCGGAATATTTGCAATTTTGGGCAATCTGATGGGGCTGGAGGTGAACACCATGTTCCTGGTCGCTGTGCTAACAGTTATCGGGTACAGCGTCAACGACACGATTGTCGTGTTCGACAGGCTGCGCGAGAATGTAATCAACTACGGCAACCGTGGATTCTCGCAAAATGTGAATGTGAGCATTTCCGAGACGATAGGCCGTTCGCTCAACACAAGCTTGACCGTGCTGATTGTACTGATGGCCCTGCTGCTGTTCGGTGGGGCGACTATACGCACTTTCCTGCTGGTTTTGATCATCGGTGTGATTGCAGGAACCTACAGCTCGATAGCTGTCGCAAGCCAGGTTCTCGTTGCGTGGGAGAGCGGCGACTTTGGCCGGCTGTTGCCATTCCGTCGTTCCGCCGCAGCGT
The DNA here is from genome assembly GCA_964632415.1 of uncultured Dehalococcoidia bacterium. Classification (GTDB taxonomy): domain Bacteria; phylum Chloroflexota; class Dehalococcoidia; order Lucifugimonadales; family JADFKI01; genus Bin90. The sequence goes on from CAZWDM010000017.1 coordinate 14,036, forward strand.
AGGCATGGCGCGAATGCCCTCCGTCTTGCGAGGCGTGTCGTGTTCTAGGACGGTGGAATAAGAGCGACGCGCCCGAAGGTATCCCCGGCTCGCATCAACTCTAGTGCATCTGTGGCCTCGTCGAAAGTGAACTGGTGCGAGATGATGGGTTTTACCGCGCCGCTCGCAACGAGGTCGATTGCCCCCCGAATGTGGCGCGGCGATGCCCCAGTCGATCCGACTACTGTGGCGTCGCGGAACAGCAACTCTGCAAGATTGAAGCGGGCGGCGCGTCCGGCAATCTCGCCAAGAACGACCATCCTTCCGAACTGGGACAGGCTGGCAAGGCACGACGCGAAGAGAGACGAACCAACCGGATTGAGTGCCACTTGAACTCCTTCGTCACCCGTCAGAGCCATGACAATCTCCGAGAAATCCAGCTCACCGTCGGACAAAATGGTCTCAACACCCGGTAGTGAATCGAGAGGGTCGAGCTTTTCCGGTGAGGTGGTAACCGCGAAGACCCCTGCGCCTACTGCCGCCGCCACTTGTGCGAGGTGGACTCCAAGCCCGCCGCCCGCGCCGGCAACCAGGGCCGTTTCGCCGGGCTGAAGTCGCGCCGTTTCGTGAATCGCCCTAATCGCAACCCCAATTGGACAGGCGATCAGTGCCGCCTGCACGATGTCCACTGTTGCAGGTATTGGGATTACGCTGGAAGCCGGCACTGCCATGAACTGGGCGAATCCGCCGTCGATCGCGTGGCCGAAGCCCTCTCCTCTAATGCACCGGTATTCGTTCCCCGCTGCGCAGCGCTCGCAGTATGAGCAGAAGGTGGTGAGGGAGCATACAACCCTGTCGCCAACCTGGATGGAAGTTACAGCGTCACCGACCTCCTCAATGACACCTGAAACCTCGTGACCGGGGACGACGCCTGGCTTGACGCCACGCCGGAGTGTGCCCTGGACAACTGCGACATCGTGGTAGCACACCCCGCAGGCGGCGACGCGTACGAGCACTTCGTTCGAGCACGGCACGGGCCTTGCAATCTCGCTCGAATCCAGGCGGGGAGTTCCGCCATCCGAAGTCAGGACCAACGCCTTCATGGTTGCCATCGGGTGTTCACCACTGTCCACGATTCCGTCGGCAGTGAATCGTCAGGCTAGTCCGCCGCCTGTCCGTCAGCTGCGATGTTGGCTTGAAGGAGATCGACCACGGCGCGTATCGTGTCGCTCGTTGGGCGGTCTCTATCCGCGTTCTCCGGCGTTTCCGACGCGTAGGGCGTCTTGCTGAGCAGTCGATACATCTCGGCCGCTCCCTTATGGAAGGAAGGCGTAACCCCCAGGTATTCGAATGTAGAGGCTATTTCCTCCATTTCGCCGATCCAGCGATGGGCGTTCGGTGGGAGTCGGGAAATGCCGCTGCTCATCTGCTTCAAGGCTGCCGGCTGGCTGAACTCGAACTCTGCAATGAGCTCGTCGGTAAGATTCATAGACTCGGCTGCCGAAAGAAGGGCGGTCTGCAGGGTGGAAGTGCCCTTTGTGAGCGCGGCGTAGCACATCTTAATACCTGACGCCCTGCCGATTTCGTCACCAAGAGGCTTCACCGTTATGCCCTTGCCATCCAGCTGCGCGACCACATCGGCGTGCTCGCCGGAGACATAAAAGCGCGGAGGCGTTCCACTACTAGGAGAGCCGCCAATAATGCCTCCGTCCACATATTGCCCGCCGGCCTCAGTGATGATCGCTTCCATCCGGCGCGTAGTTTGCGGTGAAACCGCATTGCAGTCTGCATAGACGGAGTGCTTGCCAGTCAGGCGCATAGCCTCGGCGACCTGCGTTGCGACCGAAACCGCCTGGTCCGGCACCAGGATCGAGAGAATTAGATCCGCCTGTTCCACGAGCAGTCCCAATGTAGGGATGTCACGGAAGTGGGCTTCGGCAGCGAGTTGTCTCGTCCGGTTGCTTCTCCCGCGAAGGCAAGTAACGATGTCGAGTTCATTCTGCGCCAAGGCAAATCCTACGCCTGATCCCATGTCTCCCGGACTGAGAATTGCTACGGTATGGACTGACATCGATGGCACCCCTTCCTGCCTTGGCAATGCCACAAGTCTGTGGCTAGTGATTGTCTCAGATGCAGAATAACAGAAATACCTGAGGATTTCCTAGAAAATGTACAAGGTTTCTGCAATCAAATGATGCGTGCGCAAATCTGTGAGGCATCACCAAATTCTGACGCCTATTCCGGATATACCCACTCGTCGAAGGTTGTGTCTGCGAGGTTGCCGCTCTCGCCAACTAAGTCCGATTCAGGTGCGTCAAATTCAAAACCGAGAATAAGACTCTCCCCCGGGACCAGGGGTGGATGATCAGGCACGTCCGCGGAGAATGTCAGAACGTCAGTGCCGCTCCCACCAAGGTAAGGCAGGCTATACCCTCCGATAGACGGCTCAAGCACGTACAGGCCTACGTCGCCAATCAGGGTAACCGGCTCACTGAATGTTACATCCACATTCCCTTCCGCGTTCTTGGAGAGCGACAGGACATGCGGCGCATCGCCGGCGGTCGCGCCTCCAGGCCCCGGCGGCATCATCATTGAGGGGTCGGCCTCGATGTATGATTCTGGCGCCTCTATCACAAACGGCGCGTTATGCTCGCTGTATGTGAAGCTGGCAATCGTCAGCCCCGTTCCTTCTCCATCAATCAGCCGAAGCAGCACCGAATTCTGCAGGAACGTCTCCGAGTCTATGTTCAGCTGCAGCTCCATTCCCGGCGCCTGCAGTCCCGTCTGGTCGGCCGGTGGCTGGTAGGAAACGACATACTCCGCTCCGTCTTCGCTCACTATGGGCTCTCCCCAGACGATATTCTCGTCGTCCAACTCGTTAAGCTGCTGTTCGACCATATTCAGCGACATAAGCATCGCGGCGGTCTCCTCCGGGCTTTGAGGGACCTTGACCCATTCGCCGGATGCTCCATCACTGATATACGACGACCCGTCAACAAGGATGACCTCGAGCATCTCGCCTCCGGGACCTGTCATGGCGAGCCGAAAATCCTCAGGCAGCACCCTGTCCACTTGCATCTTGATGCTCGGAATTTCAGCGCCTGAAGGTGGCCCCAACGACATAAGTGATCCGAGGTCGAAATCTACATCTGCCCTGACGGTCCGCAGGAGACTCATTGCGATGAAGCTGCATGTTGCAATCAATTTCGAATCTGTGAGCGACCCATCCGTCTTGCACTCGGCGGGCAGTCCAGAACTTTCGCTCTCGATCACAGGCGCGGAGGTCGGAGCTGGAATCGGTGTGCTGGTGGGTGCCTGAGTCGGCATTGGTGTGGGGCGTGGTGCTGGCGTAACCGTAGGCGCCGGAGTGGGGGACGGCTCAGCAGTGGGTTCAGGTGTCAGTGTGGCTGTGGGAGCCGCCGGGACCACGGCGGTGGCGGGCAAAACCGTTGCCGGTCCAACCGGCAGCAAGGGATTTCGGTCGTCCGAACCGGTTCCACACGCGGTCGCAATGGCCATCATGGCTAAGACAACCAGCATGAGTGGTACTCTGACAACGCTGGTTCTGCCGACCTGCTCAAATGTTTTTCCTGATTTCTGCCTGTTCATCGACTGCTCCCAAGTGTGTTCGGTGTCGACTGTAAATAGTTAGTATGATCGAAGCCGGGTTCCCTGGATCAGGGGGCTCAAATTGAAGAGAATGGGCTGAGTGACAAATTAGATTGTTCATAATGTAATCATTATGAACAATATATGGACATGCTCATTCGTTAATACTATGTTTATGTATTATAACTGCCTTTGTCTAAGTTGGTAAGGATATTCGATGCTATGTGTCGTACCAATTTTCCAACCTGCCGTGAAGGGAAGTATCACGAGAGAACGAATTCTGGCAGCATAAAAATGGGGGCGTCTTCTATGTGCGCTCCCGCCGGTGAAGGTTCTTATCTTTGCCAAATGAAGGACCTGCAGTTGCGCCAAACAGGGCTTGATAATATAGTCTGCTCAGTGCCGTATGATCTGCGGCCGGGTCTTGCGCCCTTGAGCATAGAGTCGCTGGATTCACAAGGCACTCAACCTTCGTGAATCCGGAACTACTACCGAGCAATTGAGCAACTGCAATAATCACTTCAAAGTGAACATGGAGGTGAACTATGAAGTACGACTATATCGTGGTTGGCGGCGGGTCGGCTGGGTGCGCCATAGCTACTCGTCTGTCCGAAGACTCGGGGAAGTCTGTGCTATTGCTGGAAGCAGGACCCGACTACCCGGACTTCGATCAACTTCCGGACGACCTGAAGCTGGGCAACAATGTTTGGCTGTCCGCGTATGGCCCGCACAGCTGGGCATATCGCGCGCGTCTCACCGACGAGCAGCAAGACCTGGAGATTCCAAGGGGAAAGGCAACGGGAGGCTCGAGCGCGGTCAACGGACAGGTGCTGTTCCGCGGCATCCCGGAAGACTATGACCGCTGGGCTGAATGGGGCAACGACGAGTGGGGATTCACGGGTGTGCTGCCGTATTTCAACAAGATGGAGACCGACCTCGACTTTGGAGGCGACGACTTTCATGGCTCGGAAGGTCCGGTGCCGGTCCGGCGCATGCCTCGCAACGAGTGGATGCCGCACGCGATTGCGTTTGAGCATGCCTGCGTAGCGGAGGGATATCCGATAGACGAAGATCAGAACCATCCCGAATCTACCGGCGTGTCGCCTCGCGCACGCAACAACATAGACGGCGTTCGTATGAGCAACGCGATCAACTACCTGAACATGGCGCGCCATCGCCTGAATCTGACCATCAGGGGCAGCGTGACCGCCAGGCGAATCATCTTCGAGGGCAAGCGCGCTGTTGGGATAGAAGCGGAGAGTGGAGGCGAGGTCTTCACCGTCGAGGGCGACGAGATTATAGTGAGCAGCGGCGCGGTAGCATCACCACAACTTCTCATGCTGTCAGGCATAGGGCCGGCTGAGCACCTGCGTGAGTTCGGCATTGAAGTTGTGCATGACCTGCCGGGCGTCGGCCAGAATCTGCGAGACCATCCCGCTGCAGCGGCACTCTACCAGGCCGTGGGGGATCCACCTGATGTGCAGGCGCCGACGATTCAGGTCGGGCTGCGCTACACGGTTGAAGGATCGGACCTGCGTAACGACATGCAACTCAGCCCTATGCTCATGACTAGCGAGCACCGTCCGGCTCATGTGGAAATAGACGAAGACCTGAACTACATCGGACTGAGCGCCAGCCTTCAGTTGGCGTTGGGCAAAGGTGAGCTGCGATTGCAGTCTACTGATCCCCATGTTCAGCCTTTCCTGGATTACAACTACTATCAGGACGATGAAGGGGAGGATCTTCGCAGGATGAGGGAGGCGATCAGACTTGGCGTGCGAATCGCCGAAAACTCGAGCTTCTCTGACATCCTCCTAGACCGCATAATGCCCTCAGACGAAGAGTTGCGGTCGGACGATCTGCTGGATGACTGGCTAAGGCGCAACTCCGGCACATCGCACCACATATCCGGCACGTGCAAGATGGGGCCCGATTCCGACCCTATGGCAGTCGTTGATCAGTATCTGAAGGTGCGAGGCGTAGATGGGCTCCGGGTCGCGGACGCGTCCATCATGCCGGACTGCATCCGAGCAAACACCAATGCCACCACGATTATGATTGGCGAGAAGGTGGCGGATTTCATCAGGGAAGGGCGCTGAATTCGCGCCGGCGGAGGTCAAATAATGGAACTGGGAGCTCATGTGTCGGCTGCGGGTGGGGTTGACAAGGCGGTGGGTCGTGCCGTGGACATCGGCGCCGAGGCAATTCAGATATTCGCGTCTTCCCCGCGCGCGTGGGCGTTCAAGCCGATAGCCGACGAGAAGGCTGCCGCCTTTAGGGAGAAGGCGGCGGAGGCAGGTATAGTCTCCACATACCTGCATGGGTCATATCTTGTGAACATTGGAGGCAAGCCTGATCACGTCGAGAAGTCTGTGCTGTCCCTCACCAACCACATGGGCGCGGCAGCACAGATAGGAGCGCGTGGTGTCATATTTCACTCGGGCAGCCACAAGGGAGTGGGATTCGACGCGGTGCTGGACCAGGGAGCGGCAGCGATTACGCAGGTGCTGGAAAATACGGCTGAGGAGGTCCAGCTCATCATCGAGAATTGCGCTGGCATGGGGGCGCAGATTGGGGCGTCTTTCGAGGAGCTTGGTAGGCTAATCAAGGCGGTGGACTCGCCCCGGCTCAAGATCTGCCTGGATACCGAACATGCCTTTGCCGCAGGCTACAACATTGCCGACCCCGCGGGCATCGAAGAGGCGATGGACGAGTTTGACAGGGAGATCGGTCTCGACAGACTTGTGGTGGTGCACGCCAATGATGCAAAGGTGGAGTTTGGATCCGGCATTGACAGGCACGAGAACATTGGAGAGGGCTACATCGGCATCGAGGGGTTCGAATCCATAATGGGGCATCCTGCCTTTGCCGATGTGCCGTTCCTGCTGGAAGTCCCAGGCATGGACAAGAAAGGGCCGGATAAGCCCAACATCGACAGGTTGAAGGAAATACGCAGTCGGCTCGCTGCATCGGCAAAGTGACCTCGTTTGACAGCAGCAATGCTGCCTTTCTTGATTGAATGCAACGCTGAGCGGGTAGCCCAATGAGTGCCGTCACGCTCAGTGTGGTTTTCGGCATCCTGGCGGCTGTGGGATGGGGAGTGGCCGACTTCACCGCGGCTGCTGCTGCCAAGCGAATCGGCGTCCTTCGAACCGCAACGGGGGTCCACCTGTCATCGGCCCTTGCGGCTGCCGGCTACTTCCTTCTTGTGTTCGAGCCGGATGCGCTGAGCTGGGCACATTGGCTGTCGCTTGCCTGCATGTCTTTGCTCGGAGTGGTGGTGTACATCACTTTCTACAGGGCGCTACGTGAAGGTCCCGTCGCCGTGGTTAGCCCCATTGTTTCCTGTTACGCCCTCGTGGTCATCGTTCTCGCAATGGTCTTTTCAGGGGAGCGGCTGAACGGTTTGCAGATGCTGGGAGCGACATGCAGCATCGGCGGTGTTGTGATGGCGTCCTTTGACCCACGGAGTTTCTCGGCTAATCGCAAGGTGATCGGTCCGGGTGCGGTCTTCGCAATCGCAACTATGCTCAGCATTGGCCTCCTCAGCTATATTCTGGGGCTTCTTTCGAGGGAACTCGGCTGGTTCCTGCCCGTGTACATAACGCGAACGATGACGCTGGTTCTGTTCATACCGCTCGCGGTCGGGCTGCGGCAGTGGACATTGAGGGGCGTAACCATACCCCTTGCGGTCGCAGTCGCCATCGCGGGCATTGTTGAGATGGGCGGCATGTTTGCCTACGCGAGAGGCGCCGAGATAGGCATAATTTCCATAGTTGCGGCTGCGTCCATCACTTACCCGCTCATCCCAATGCTAGGCGGCATCCTGATGTTCGGGGAGCGCCTCGCACTCAGCCAGTGGGCAGGGTTGGCAATCACGCTAGCCGGCCTTTTCGTCCTTGCACTGGCCTCGTGATATACTCTGACGCGGCGACTTCCGACGCCTAACTACCGTCCAAACCAGGGCATTTTGAATGAGGTGAATGATGGGTCTCAAAGAAAAGGTCTGCATAGTGACCGGCGGGGGCAGCGGCATCGGTCGCAGCGCGGCATTGATGATGGCTGAAGCGGGCGCGAAAGTCGTGCTCGTCGGCAGAACGGCGTCTAAAGTCGAGAGTGTCAGGGAAGAGATCGAGGAAGCGGGCGGGACCGCTATGGCTATCGGCGTAGATGTTGCCGACCACGACGGCGTGATGAAGATGGCCAGGGATGTGCTGGATGCCTACGGGCGCATCGACGTACTGGTGAACAACGCAGGGCATAGCTCGCACCACCGCCGACTGATGACGACAACCCCTGAAGAACTGCGTGGTGTCATGGACTCCAATGTCGCGGGCAGCGTCTATTGCACGCAGGCTGTAGTGCCGCATATGCAGGAGCGAGGCGATGGGACGATCATAAATGTTTCTTCGATGGCAGGGCTGTCCGGCAGTCTGCTTGCGGGAATGGCGTACAGCGCGGCAAAGGCTGCTGTGATTAACTTCACGGCCTTCCTCAACAATGAATTCAAGAACTCCGGCATCAGGTCGAGCGTGGTCATTCCCGGTGAGGTTGACACGCCCATTCTGGACAACAGGCCGGTTGTACCCTCGGACGAAGCCAGGGATACGATGGTGACCGCGGAGGATGCCGCCGAGGCGATTTTCCTGATTGCTAATCTTCCGCAGCGGGCTTGCATTCCTGAGCTTATTATCCGGCCCACTTACCAGAGAGACACATCCGCCGAGGCGGGCGCGGCATAGCGGCGTTCATCCCTTGATGCTTTGCGTCAAGAGGCATGTGAATATGCATTCCCAGAGATATTACACAGAGGAGCTATTGAGATGCAGCAGCAGATACCCCCGTACATGGCGGCATTGCTTGAGAATGACCCGAAGATGGCGGAGATCCTGACGTCGAACAGGGAGTTCATAATTCAGGATGGCGCGCTTTCCGCAAAAGTGAAGACGCTCATGACAATGATGTGCGACGCGCTACTCGCCCACGAGGACGGCGTCAAGAACATAGCGGACAGAGCTCGTGGCATGGGAGCGACCGAGGAAGAGATCGCCGAGACGATTCGCGTCGCGTTCTGGATGGGCGGACTGCCGGCGCTTGTAACCGGGATGAACGCCTTCCGCGAAGACTAGGCAGGGCAAGTCAGTCCGCCGATCTATTCCTATTGTGCCGCCTCCGGGTTGACGCACGAAGGCATCGGGTCGCCGTTCAACGCGGCAATGATATTGTCGGCCGACATTTGTCCCATACGCCGGACGGTCTGGCTGCTGGCGCTCGCGATGTGGGGCGTCACTAACAGGTTGTCGAGCGTCAGAAGCGGATCGTCGAACGGAATCGGTTCCGGGTCGGTCACGTCAATAGCCGCGCCGGCGACAGTGCGGTCCGCGAGCGCGTCGTACAGGGCACGCGGGTCCACCGTTCGGCCGCGCGTGGTATTGATCAGAAACGAGGTTGATTGCATCAGTTCCAGCTCGCGCCTGCCGATCATGTACTCGGTCTCCGGTGTCAATGGCATGTGCAGGCTGACATAGTCCGCATCGGAAAGCACTCCGTCCATATCCTCGCGCCACTCCGCGCCAAGTTCCTCTTCGACTTCGTGCCTGCGGGTGCGCGAGTGGTAGATGATGCGCATGTCAAACGCCCGCGCCCGGCGAGCGACGGCAGTACCTATGAGACCCATTCCAATGATGCCCAGAGTCGCGCCGTGAACGTCCGTGCCTAGATAAGGTATCTGATCGAAGACCTTCCATTTTCCCGCGCGAATTTGGCGCTCCCCGAAGGCTATGTTTCGCGCAAGTGACAGAATCAGTCCGAAGGTGAAGTCCGCGCACGATTCGTGCAGTACCCCCGGTGTGTTCGCGATTAGGATACCGTTTCGCGTCGCGGCGGGAATATCGATGTTGTCCAGGCCGACGGCTCGATTTGCCACAACCTTGAGGTTATCAGCCGCATCCAGCAAGTCAGCGTCAATGATGTCGGTCACTTCAGTTAGCAAAGCGTCGGACTCGCGAGCCTTCTCGAGCAGGAGCTCGCGAGGAGGCGGCGAATTCTGCTGCCACACTTCTATGTCATAGATCCCATCGAGGTATTCAATTGCCTCGGGAATAATGTGACTGCGAGTGATATAGATCTTTTGGCTGGGCATGTGTCACCTTCAACGAATGGTTCTGTCAGTGCGCCAGTATATCAGCCTTCATCGGCAACGGCACCGTCGAAGAGGGAAGGTAAAGCGGATGCCTGGGTTCACCGGTCTTGTTCAGTCCCAGGTGAAATGGTTGCGTCACATTCCGTGCCAGCCGCCTGACCTCGTCCGACCGTCCCTTGTAGGAACCGTGATTTCCCCAGGCAAGGACGAGCTTATCCGCCCTTTGCAGTGCCACTTGAATCCACTCGTCGTTTTCGGGACCAACAGGTTCGTCCGCCCGTCGCAGTTCTTTGACGTAGGACGTCCTGAACGCGAAGAGATTGGCGACTTCCAGGATGCCGTACCCCCACCGCTCCGAGAATCCGATGCAGCGCCTGATAGTGGGGTCATTGCGGGTTTCGTCCGCAGTGCCCGGGTTGAGCATCAGGAACAGGATTCGACGGTCAGAGTCGCCGATGCGCCTACCGAGGAGGTAGCGGTATCGTCTGTCTGCAGAGAACTGTGCCCATCCTTCCGTCACGATTTCACCACCTCACAAAGGGCAAGACGGATTTCCTCGACGACATCGCCTTCCACCTCGTCTTCGAGGGCTGACTGAAGAGCGTCCCTCGATTCCCGTCCACCGATTTGCCCTAGTGCCCAGGCGGCATGCTGTCGAACGATATCGCTGTCGTGTCTGAGCGCGGCAGCGAGCGCGGGAATGGCAACGGGGTCACCGATGTTCCCGAGCGCCACGCAGACATTGCGCTGGAGTCCCACCCGCTTTGTTCGCTTGATAGGGCTGCGCCGGAAACGCTCGCTGAACTGCTGCTGATCGAGGTCCAGCAGTGGAATGAGCGCCGGCGCCGAGAAGTCATGCCTTTGCTGAAACTCAGGTTCGAGGCTGCCCATCGCTTTGCGATTTACCGGGCAGACATCCTGGCAGATGTCACAGCCGAAGACCCAGTCGCCTACGAGCGGACGCAGGTCACGCGGGATAGAGCCTCGTAATTCTATGGTCAGATACGAGATGCAGCGCTTGTTGTCGATAACATACGGCGCGACGATTGCACCCGTCGGACATTCGTCGATACACAGCACGCAGTCGCCGCACGTCTTTTTCAGCGGCTCATCAGGTGCAAGCGGCAGGTCAGTGATTACCTGGGCGAGGAAGACCCAGGAGCCGTGTGTCTGAGTAAGTATGTTCGTGTTCTTGCCGAACCAGCCGATGCCTGCACGAGCGGCGGCAGCGCGGTCGTTCATGGGCCCGTCATCGACGAAGATTCGCGTGTTGACCGGGCGACCAGCGATTTCTGTCAGCCTTGCTGAGAATTCGCGCAGCCGCTTCTTGATGACTTCGTGGTAGTCGTTGCCCCAGGCGTATCTGGCTATCTTGCCCCGTGGACCATCACCGGAGGGATGAGGCTCGCCTGTATGGTAGCTGACAGCGAGTGAAATAACGGACTGCGCGCCGTCGAGAAGTTCCTTGGGGCGGTTTGCGCGGCGTACCCGTTCTTCCGTGTACCAGGAGAACCCGTCCATGTGGCCGTCCCGGATGCGCTTGAGGGCGGCAGCTTCGTCCCGGGCGAACCCCTCCGCCGTGGTGAAGCGCACAAGGTCGAATCCACATTCGTTGCCCAGACGCCTGACCGCGGCTCTATGTTCGGCTATTGGCGCAGTCACTGTATTACCGATTTCGATGATCCCTTGTATGCCCATATCGGTTTCCGAGATATGAACAATCTGCGAGGTTATGTTGACTGAGGTCTGCGCAGCATTATAACATCAGGTCTTATAGGTAACCCGAATGGCGTATCCTGCAGTCACCACTATTGCGATTCCGGCAAGACAATCCTTGAATTGAGCCATCTCATTTTGTTATATTCAGGCAATCCATATTTTTTGGGAGGGTCGTATCTTGGCAACACCGCGCATCAAAGAATTACGACGAGTCTATGGATTCGATGAAGTCGCAATCGTACCAGGAGAGGTAACCGTCAACCCTGAGTTGGTGAGTACCGATTTTCCGATTGACGGCATTACCCTAAGGACGCCAGTGCTAGCTTCAGCAATGGATGCGGTTGGCTCTCCAGGATTCGCCGGAAAGATGAGCGAACTTGGCGGAATGGGAGTGATGAATCTGGAAGGAGTTCAGGCAAGATACGACGACCCTGACGAGATCCTGAACCAGATTGTTACAACGCCGCAGGACGAGGTGACCGGACTCCTGCAAAAGCTCTACTCCGAGCCCATACGGCCTGAACTCGTTGGGGAACGGGTAGAGGAAATGAAGAAAAACGGCGCTGTCTGCGCCGTTTCTGTTACTCCGGCCAATACGAAAGAACTGGCGCCTGTTGCGGCAGAGGCCGGGGCAGACATGATCGTAGTGCAGTCCACCGTGACTACCGCAAGGCACATTTCGAACAGCGCACGAGGCCTCCGGTTCCCCGAGCTGCTGGAAATGTTGAACGTCCCTGTGATTGTAGGCAACTGCGTCGGCTACGAAGTAGCTCTGGAATTGATGGAAACAGGCGTACACGGCGTACTGGTTGGAGTCGGCCCGGGAGCCGCCTGCACGACACGCGAGGTTACGGGCGTGGGCGTGCCGCAGGTCAGCGCGACGCTGGATTGCGCGGTCGCCAGAGACGACTACTACGAACAGACCGGACGCTATGTGCCGATTATCACCGACGGCGGCATCAGGACCGGCGGCGACCTGTGCAAGGCATTCGCGTGCGGCGCGGACGCCGTTATGCTTGGAACGCCGCTCGCGCAGTCCGAAGAAGCGCCGGGCAAGGGCTACAACTGGGGAATGGCGAATCCGCACCCTGCGCTTCCCAGGGGCACCCGCGTCAAGGTGGGCATCAACGGCAGCCTGGAGGAGATCCTTTACGGCCCGACTTCGGTAACTGACGGTACGCAAAATCTGATGGGTGCGCTGCAGGTGTGCATGGGGATGATCGGGGCGCAGACGATACAGGATATGCACGAGGCCGAGGTCGTAGTCGCTCCTTCGATCAAGACCGAGGGCAAGCACTACCAGCTGGGCATGGAATAGCGCGCAGAACCTGACATCGAACAACTGGAATGTAGGGGCGGCACGGTGTGTCGCCCTACTTCTTTGTGCGAACCGTGATGCAGCGTGGCAGGCCCAGCAGGTCATTGCGGAATCCGAAGACGGCGTCCGTAAAGAGAGCATCTGCGAGGGCACGAACCGGATTCAATTGTTCCGGTGAGATTTCCATTGCAAGCAGTCCTCCAGGATTCAGCAGAGGATGCGCCTGTTCAAACAGGCGACGGATGACCGCCAGCCCATCCTTACCGCCGTCCAGGGCAATTCGCGGCTCCTGCCGCACTTCTCTCTGTAAGTCGGGCAGCAGGTGGTCCGCCACGTAGGGAGGGTTGGAGACTATCATATCGACCGGTCTGCTCAACGGCTCCAAAAGATCGCCTTGCAGCATCGAAACTCTGTCGGTAACACGGTGCGAATGCACGTTCCGGCTCGCAATCTCCAGCGCGTTCTCGCAGCAATCGATGGCGAATACCTTCGCATTTGCCTCGTTCGCAGCGATGGCAATGGCAATGGCGCCGCTGCCGGTCCCAACATCCGCAACTGTTACATTCCCGGCCCGCTCGCGGGCGAATTCCAGTGCGATTTCCACCAGTAACTCAGTTTCTTGACGGGGAATCAGGACGGCAGGGCTGACCGCGAAGTCCAGTCCGAAGAACTCCCGGCGCCCTGTGATGTAGGCAAGCGGCTCCCCGGAGACTCGACTATTAGTGAGGGCGCGAATGGCATTCATGCGGTGGGCGTCGATTGGATCGCCGAGCGACGCGTAGTATTCAGCGCGATCCAGTTTCAGGACATGCCTGATCAGGACTTCGGCTTCGATCCCGCTATCCGCAATATCGTGCTGGTGCAGAGTCGCCGCCAGGCGCGACGCGGCTTGCCGGATAGTGACATTCATGTCGGGACTCAGACGCCGTATGCGAGCGCTTCCGCCTGCTCCTGTTGAATGAGCGCCTCTATGAACTCGTCGAGGTCGCCGTCCAGGACCTGTTCGAGGCTGTAGCTGGAGAGGTTGATTCGGTGGTCGGTTACCCGGCTCTGAGGGAAGTTGTAGGTCCGTACCCGCTGGGAGCGGTCGCCGCTTCCCACCAGCGAACGCCGCGCCTCGGAGATTTCAGCGTGCTGCCGCTCGATTTCTCGTGCAAGCAGCCTGGAGCGCAGTACCGACATCGCCTTCTCGCGGTTCTTCAGCTGGGAGCGTTCATCCTGGCAGGTCGCCACGATTCCTGTCGGCACATGGGTGATTCGGACGGCGGTTTCAACCTTCTGCACATTCTGCCCGCCATGACCCCCGGCGCGGAAGATGTCTATATCGAGATCATCGGGCTTGATGTCGATATCCACTTCCTCGGCTTCGGGTAGAACGGCAACGGTCGCGGCGGAAGTGTGTATGCGACCGCTGGATTCCGTAACCGGGACACGTTGAACGCGATGGCCGCCGCTTTCGTGCTTCAGGCGGCTGTAGGCGCCGTTGCCACGCAGTTCGAAGACAATCTCCTTGATAGCCCCCAGGCCCGTCTGGTTTACGTCGATGACCTCCGTATGCCACCCATTGCGCTGCGCGTATCGTGTGTACATGCGATAGAGATCTGATGCGAACAGGCCCGCCTCGTCGCCGCCTGTGCCCGCGCGTATCTCCAGTATGACGTTCTTCTCGTCGTTGGGGTCCTTGGGTATCAGTTCGATGCGCAGGTCGGATTCAATGCGCTCGATGGTTGCCTGCAATTCGCCCTCTTCCTCGCGGGCCAGAGCTATCATTTCGGAATCCGACTCTTCACGAAGCAGGGTGCGAACTTCATCAAGCTGAGTGGTTGTGCTGCGAATTTCTCGCCACAGCTCAACTATCGTTCGTATGGAGGCCTGCTCTTTCGCAAGCTTTTGAATGTGGGTGTAATCTGCGGCAACTTCGGGCTCTGCCATAAGGCTTTCAAGTTCGTCGTAGCGTTCCTCGATGGCCCCGAGCCGCTCTTGCATTGTCATAGGGCGTAGCACTCGCTGAAATCACTGTTCTTAGTCTGCCATGTAGTATATCAGAACCGCCTCTTTTCATATTCTGACTGAACTGCCCGCTCAGGCGTGCCAGCAGTGTGGAAAAGCGGCGCAAGTTTGAGTTCTTGACCGTTGTCGGAGCACGCCTTAATCTGGAACTAAGGTATTGTTCCCTATAGGAAGATTCGGCTGGGAACCGCTGAGCAATGTGCAAGGAGGGGCGGAGATGAAGGTACTGATCGCAGGCTCATCGGGGCTGATAGGCACTGCACTTGCTGGACGCCTGCTGGACGACGGGAATGAGGTGCTACGCCTGGTAAGACGCGCCCCGGTAGCTGCGGACGAAGTGCGGTGGGACCCATCCGGTGGTAGTGTTGACGCTTCCTCGCTAGAGGGCATCGATGCCGTTGTGCATCTTGGCGGCGTGAGCATAGCCGGGAGGCGATGGAGCGAGGCGTACAAGCAACAGATTCGCGATAGCCGCGTCATCAGCACGCGCTTGCTCAGCGAGACAATCGCGAATCTCCAGTCACGGCCTGCAGTCTTCTTGTGTGCCTCTGCGCTCGGCTACTACGGTAACAGGGGCGATGAAGTGCTCACCGAAGAGTCGCCGCGGGGCAGCGGCTTCATCGCGAACTCGACTGCAGAGTGGGAATCTGCCTGCAGTCCGGCATCGGAGGCTGGCATTCGCGTGTGCAACATGCGCATCGGCGTTGTGCTCAGTCGGGAGGGAGAAATGCCGCGCAGAACGCTGCTTCCATTCAAGCTTGGTCTCGGCGGAAAGCTGGGTAATGGCAGGCAGTATTTCAGCTGGGTCCACATTGAAGATGTGGTGAGAGCGTTCGTCTATGCGCTGGATAACCCTTCCCTGACTGGCCCGGTCAATGTGTCCGCGCCCAATCCGGTGAGCAACGCTGCGTTCACGCGCGCGCTGGCGAGAGTCCTCTCAAGGCCTGCCTTCTTCACGGTGCCCGAGTTCGCACTGCGAATCACAATGGGGGAGATGTCACAGCTCGCGCTTGACTCTGCCAGGGTCAGCCCTCGACGATTGGAGGAGAGTGGCTTCAAGTTCGAGTGGAACGATATCGAACAGGCCCTGCGCGATGTCATTGGCTAGTAGGTGAAGGCTGCGATCCTCGATCACCGTATGCCTAGCGCGCCAAACACCAGCCTTTGCACCGACTGCGCCCCCGCCTCGGCGAATGTCCTGGAATCCCGTATCATATCCGCCTGAATCGGAATGTCCTCAACATCCCGGAGGGTGGAGACCCCGTACCGTTCAGCATATTGAGGAGGAATTTCCGCGGATAGCGACTGCTCGGACATGACCGCAAAGTCAAGCGCCCAAGCCCTGGCTACCGCCTGCAAGTCATAGCCGCCCCCGCCGAGTGCCAGCCACTTGCTTGCGCCGACCGATGCCAGTTCTTCTACTGCTGCGGCGTGTCCCTGCACTGAAAGCGCCAGATGCGTTATCGGGTCTCTGAAGTGCGAGTCTATGCCGAGCTGAGTTACCAGCACATCCGGCCGGAACCTCTGAAGCAGCGGCATTGCCACCTCACGCAGCGCCCACAGGTACACCTCGTCGGTGGTGTATGGGTAGAGCGGCATGTTCACCGAGTATCCTCTACCCCTGCCGGCGCCGATCTCCTGGGTGTGCCCGGTGCCCGGAAAGAGGAATGCGCCCGACTCGTGCAGCGAAATCGTCAAAACGGCGTCGGTGTCGTAGAAGGCGTGCTGCACCCCGTCCCCGTGGTGGCAGTCGATGTCCACATAGGCAACCCGCATGCCCTCGGCGACCATCTTCTTGATGCCGATCACCGGGTCGTTGAACACGCAGAAGCCGTAGGTGTAGCCGGGCATCGCGTGATGCAATCCACCGGAAATGTTGAAGGCTGCATCCGCATCGCCGGACAGCAGCATCTCCACTGCCGTCATAGTCGCCCCTGTGGACAGGACCGCGGCGTCGTATATGCCCGGGTACGCGGGGTTGTCGCCCGGTCCGAAGTTGAATCTCCGCTGGTCCACACTCGAATCACCATCGCCCAATCGCCGCACCGCCTCGATGTATTCGGCGGAGTGGTACCACATGATCTCCTCCACAAGTGCCTCGCGCGGTTTCACCAGAGAGACGTTCGGCGCGTCAAAGGCACCGTAGGCTTCCAGAAGCTCGTGAGTGTAGCGCAGACGTACTGGCTTCATCGGATGGGTCTCGCTCAGCGTATGTCGCGAGAGGTCATCGGCATAGATGAAAGCCGTCTTTCTCGGCATGCCTAGTTCTCCACCAGTTGCAACGACGACGGTCCCAGTTCAAGGTTCATGTCGGCATCTGCCACCCTGAACGCCTGCCCAGACTCCGCAGTTATCTGGGCCAGCTCGCTACGAACCGCGCCTTCCCAAGCCGGATTGATGTGAGATACCACGATCTGCGGTACGCGACCGTGCTCCCGCCTGAACCTCGCTAGTTCGTCCATTAACAACTTTGGCGTCAGGTGGCCGGCCGCCCTTGCACCTGCTTCGTTCTCGTTGCCGAAAGTAACCTCGGTCAGCAGCACATCAGGAGCGACGTGTGACCAGGCTTCCCCGAGCCCGCGCCCTGCATCGCCCGTATAGAACAATCTCACGCTTCCATCTGCGATCTGAAAGCCCGCGGCCGGAACCGAGTGAGGCACGGGCACTGCAACAACCTCATATCCCAGCACCCTGAAAGGCTCATAGTAAGGGATGGCGTGCATCCTGAAAGTCGGTTCTTCCACGCTTGGTGTGCTCAGAAAGTCCGGGAAGAGGCGACCCGTCATCAGGGTGTCTGTAACGGCGTCAACCGTGTCCTGAATGGCATACACGTCAACGGTGACACCGGGGTTTCTGACCGACATTCCCAGCGGCAGCAGGTCCTTAACATGGTCGAAGTGCCGGTGGGACAGGATGACTGCACGTATGCCCCTAAGCTCGTCCTGCGTCAGAGAGCGGGTGAGAGATCCGGCATCCAGCGCGAGCACACCGTCGATCAGGTGGC
Source organism: uncultured Dehalococcoidia bacterium (assembly GCA_964632415.1). Lineage (GTDB taxonomy): Bacteria > Chloroflexota > Dehalococcoidia > Lucifugimonadales > JADFKI01 > Bin90. Next base: position 31,817 of record CAZWDM010000017.1, read on the forward strand.
TTTCCATTCTCGTGTGGCGGGTCTCAACATTGTGCGCGCCGAGTACTCTAAGCTGCATGCCTATATCCCAACGATCTTGATCATCGAGTGCGCCTTGTAGATCCGGTTGATGTTCAGGAGCAGGGCTGTGAGGTCTTCACAGTACCGCGCGTTCTCAAGTCCGCCGCCATCGACTCCTCTGGCTCCCTTTATCGTCTCCGCCAGCGCAATGACCTTCTTCTTTGCCTCCGCCTCTTCGCCGAAGACGACAATGTCCGTGTCAAGAGGCCTGTCCGGGACGAGCAGTTCCTGCGCGCTGACATTGTGGAATGCCGCGGTGTGCGTCGCATCGGGTACGATCTCCCGCGCTTCGAGTGCCGCGGAACCTGCGTCCACGCGGACTGCACTTGCGATCCCCTTGCTGAATGTAAGTGGTGCCACCACATTTATGATGAGCTTGCCGCTGAGCTCGCCTTTCAGCGACTCGAGCGTAGGTTTCTGCGCCGTGTAGGGCACTGCGACGACTATCGTGTCGGAGCGCTCCGCCACTTCAGCATTGAGTCCGCCCCCGATTGAAATGGTCGGAGCAATCTCACGGACGCTGTCCGCCGCCTGCTGTGCCCGGTCGGCATCCCTGGAGCCGATTAGCACGTCCTCGCCGGCAAGCGCAAACCTGAGGGCAAGGCCCCGTCCTTCCGGCCCTGTGCCACCTATGAACCCAATCATTCAGGACAACCTCTCATCGTCTTTAATATCGGAGTAATTCCGCGCTAACTCTTACCTAAACCCCATGATTTGCGATCTCGTGGGTCAGGTCGTCAATGGGCACCGTGTACTCTTCACCGGCGTCCATGTCCCGGTACTTGATCTCCCCGCGCTCTAGCTCGTCACTCAGGGGCAGAATCGCGAACTTGAAGCCTTTGCGCGAGGCATAGCGCAGCTGCCTTCCGAGGCGAGCCTGCTCGAAGAATATCTCGGTGTTGATGTCGGCGGCGCGAAGGCTGCTCGCCACTTCAATTGCTGTGGCAACTTGACTCTCGTGCGGTATCGTCACCAGGACTCGTGCGGCTGATGCGCTGCCTGCCTTCACGACCCCCGCCTGGAGAAGTTGCGAAAAGAGGCGCGTCAGGCCGATGGATATGCCTACGCCCGGCATCGTCTTGCGAATGAAGTAGCTCGCCAGGTCGTCATATCGCCCACCGGAGCAGATGCTGCCCAGCTGTGGGTGGTCGTCAAGTTGTGTCTCGTAGATTGTGCCAGTGTAGTAGTCCAGACCGCGCACAATGCCTATGTCCGCTACGATATCATCGTCCGCAATCCCAAATGCCGATGCGTGCTCGAATACCGCCCGCAGTTCATCCACTCCTTGGCGGAAACGCTCGCCACCTTCGGTCGATGAGAGCTTCTCAAGCACTTCTGCGGGCTCTCCGCTGGTCTGCACCAGGTCAAGTATGTCATCGGTCACATCGCTGCCTTCCGGCAGGTCTTCCAGTGCCCTAAGAAGAGGACCGGTGCCCTGGCGGTCGATCTTATCCGCCTCTCTCAGGATGATGGCGCTGGCGCTTTCATCAAAGCCCAGATGCTCAAGGTACCCGGTCAGGATCTTGCGGTTGCTTATCCTGATTGTGAAGTCCCCGATATTCAGACTGCGAAAGACGTTCGAAATTACAGCCGGTATTTCGGCGTCAGCCATAAGGCTCAGCTTGCCGTCGCCCACGATGTCGATGTCGCATTGTGTGAACTCACGGAAGCGCCCGTGCTGTGGTCGCTCGCCCCGCCAGACCTTCTGGATCTGGTAACGCCGGAACGGGAAGACGAGCTCGTTATTGTGCTGGGCCACATACCTGGCTAGCGGCACGGTAAGGTCGAAGTGAAGCGAATAGTCGCGAGCCTCTTCGCCCGATTGAGGATGCAGTCCGGTAAGGCTGTATATCTGGCGCTCCGTTTCCTCTCCACCCTTGGCGGTCAGAACGGTATTGCGCTCCACGGCGGGCGTTTCAATTGGCGAGAAGCCGAAGCGCTCGAAGGATGCTCGTATCAGGTCGAGCATACGCTGCTCGATGATGCGCTCCGCAGGCGACCATTCGGGGAAACCGCTTATGGGGGACGGGGCCACTCTGTTAATGCGGTCGGCAGTCATTTAACCTGCTGCTCCTTGTCCAATCGGCTTGGCTCATCGGCTGTCTGCGAGTACGAATTGTACCACAGCCCGGACGAATCACTCGCGACAATAGAGCCGGCGGTTCATTACTTGTGCTTTACCACTCGACAGTCCCGTTATAAACTTTCAATAGCGTACAGATACGTCTCGACGGACGGGTATCAGGGAGATTGAGAATATGGGTTCTCTTGCAAGTATATGGCAGCGCATCGGCACCAAGCTTTATCTGGCTCTTGGTTTCGCGGTGTTCCTCACGTTGGTGTCCAGCGCGGTTGGCGTATATTACTTCGAGCGCAGTGGCGATCTGAATTTCCGCGTTCAGTCCGAATCGGTGCCTGCCCTGGAGGCGTCGTGGGAAGCCGCACGGGAAGCGGAAAGACTACGCTTGATAGGTCAGGGACTACTGGCAGATTCGCAGAGTGCAGACGCTATATTGCATGTCGGGTCCGTGTCGGAATCGCTGGGCAGAATGGAAAGCGCGTTGAGCGTCGCCGCCGGAGCATCGGATCTTGCCGGCGATGCGCAGGCCGTTCAGGACGCGGCCTATGGCCTTACCAATATCATCGACAATCTGGCAGTGAACCGGGAAGCACTGGCGGAGGCGAACGCCGATGTGGCTGAGTCTCGACAGCGCCTGAACGCCACGACAGCCGGCGATGTAGCATCCCTGGAGGCTTTATCGGTGCTCAACAGGGCACTGCTCGCTGATGATGACGACGAGTTGCAGCGGCTCTGGAGCGATTTTGCCTCGCTGCACGCCGAGGGGATTGACCCCGCCGTGGCGACGCTGGGAGACGGCCAAGGTGTGTTTGCGGCGCGTGGCCAACAGCTGGCCCTGAGAGGTAGGGCGGCTGACTTGTCGGTATCGTTCAACGACTCGAGCGCGCTGCTGGAAGACGCTGTATCAACATTGTTGACGAGTGCTGGTGCACAATCATCCACTGCACTCGGCTCAGCGGTAAATGCCTTCGACCAGGGCCGCCTGCTTTTGACGCTCATAAGCGTTGTCAGCGTCATTGTGGCAACGCTCGCGTCGTGGATCTGGGTCGGTAACGGAATGGTCAGGCGCCTGTCCAGGATGTCTGAGCGAATGCGCAACATGGCCGGTGGGGACCTGGAGACGCCGGTGCCGGAAGTGGGCGAGGACGAAATTGGCGAGCTTGCTAATGCACTCGAAGTTTTCAGGGCGCAGGCGCTCGAGGTGCAGCGGCTCAACCTGGTGGAGAAGCTGTACGGTGAACTGCGCGTTGCAAACGAAGAGTTGAAGCAGATGCAGGCGCGTCTGGTGGCGCAGGAGAAGCTTGCAGCGCTGGGTGAGCTCGTATCAGGTGTCGCCCACGAGATAAGCAATCCACTTAACTTCGTTACGAACTTCTCCGAGGGTTCGCTGGAGCTGTACGACGAGCTGTCCGAGATGCTTCAGACGTATAAGGGCGAAATGTCTGAAGAGGATGTAAGCTTGCTGGATGAAATCAGTGAGGAGATCTCCGACAGCCTGAACCGCGTCTGTGTGAACGGTGGCAGGGCGCTCGCGATAGTAGAGCGTATGCGGGCGATGGGCGTCGAGGGCGGAGAACCCGTGCCAATGGAGATGAACCAGATGCTGCCGCAGATCGTCAACACGGGCTGCGAGGCGTTCGAGGCGCAGTGGAGGGGATTTTCAGTTGAGCGCGAATTTGACCTCGACCGGGAAATCGGAGAAGTGCCGCTTACGGAGCATGACTTCGGTGAAGCTGTCGTCAATCTGGTTTCAAATGCCTGCTACGCGATGCTGATGAAGAAGGAAGAAATGGGCGAAGACTATAAGCCAACGCTGAACATAACCAGCCGCCTTCTGGAGGACATCGATCAGGTTGAGGTGAGAGTGAGGGACAACGGCACCGGAATCGCCGAGGACGTAGTTGACCACATCTTCAACCCGTTCTTCTCGACGCGCGATGGGGCGCTCGGCGCCGGCCTTGGCTTACCCATTGCGGCGGACGTGGCAAGGCGGCTGGGAGGCCATATTACCGTGGACACGGCCTTCGGACAGTACACGGAATTCACCATGACCCTCCCGGCAAAATTACCAGAGCCGGCTTTTGCCGTTTAGCCCGTAAGTCGCCACTTTGTGGGGACTCCCAGCGCAATCGGTTGACCCGTCTGTTATCGCCTGCGGAGCAGCAGGTAGCCGAATACAACCAGCACCATCACGCTGGTTAGCGCCAGCACCACTATCAGCGTAATTCTCTGGCGCGGCGCACTGCCGATCGCATCCAGAGTGTTGCGGATTCGCGGGGCGGCGTTGCCAATAATCGGCAGATTCGGCTGCTGCAGGAATCCCAGCGTGCCTGCCTGCCGCGGAGTTGCCGTTGGAACGGGCGTGGGCGTATCCGTTGGGGTGGCGGTCGTGGTTGCAGTCGGCACGGCCGTAGCGCTTGCAGTTGGCGTCTCGGTCTGAGTGGGCGTGGCCGTCGGTGTAACCGTGGCAGTGCTCGTGGCGGTCGGCGTGAACGTAGCGGTCGGCGTCGGCGTGACGGTGCGAGTAGGAGTGGCCGTCGGTTCCGGTGTAGCCGAGTGAGTAGCCGTCGCGGTCGGAGTATCTGTGGGCGTTGGGGTCGAGGTGTCTCTTCTTCTCGGAGGTCTGGTCGATTCGGGCGTGCTCGTCTGTTGCTGCCTGGGCGCCTCGGTGGCTGTGGGAGCAACGGTGCTGGTAGGAACGAGGGTAGCCGTCGGAAGTAGCGTAGCTGTCGGAACGAGGGTAGGAGACGGAATCGCGGTCGCCGTGTGCTCAGGCGTTGACGTAGGTCGTGGCGTCGAAGTATTTCTCCTCCTCCTGGGTGCGGATGTCGGCTCCGAAGTCGGCGTTGAGGTGATCGTGGATGTCGGCGACGGCGACGGCGTCGGTGTGCCGGTTGCCGTCTGAGTTGGCGCGGGTGTTTCGGTGGGTGAGGGCGTATTCGTAGGCGGTGGCGGCACGGTCGGCGTTGCCGTCTGAGTCGGCGTCGGGATGAGTGTGTTGGTTGCGGTTGGCACCGGTGTACTCGTCGGCGTGAAAGTGGCCGTCACCTCACTTGTGGGAGTGCTTGTAGGCGTCTGTGTAGATGTCCCCGTTGCTGTTGGCGACGCCGTTGATGTGAATGTGGGCGTGAGTGTTGGAGTGAGTGACGGAGTGGGGGACGGCGGAATCGCAGTCGGAGGAAGACTGCCGTCGCAACTCTCCTGTACCCGGAGTGTTCTCTCTGACGGCTCGCCGACCCGATAGTCGGTAAACACTGAGTTAATCCTTATGAGGACTGTTCTTGGGACCTCTTTGTCTCCGCCGGAATTCACAGTAAAGCCTGCGGCAGTCGTCGTGTTGTTGCCGCTACGAAACTTGAAGGCGAGGAGGGAAGGGAATTCCGCATCCGATGGATCGTACGCTAATACGCCGCCATCTATAGTTTCACTGTCGCTTTGAGGCACCCACCCACTGATCCCAAGTTCGATCGTAACGTGCCCTTCGCGAGCGACACAGGATGGACGAAGCGGGTTCAAGGTCACGATCGGATGACTGTCAAGTCCGGACCCTCTATCGTTCGCCTGAAAAGTCTGTGAACCTAAAGGGACTGACGTAAAGGCGTGAACATCTCTTCCGCCTGAGACATAAACAGAGTTCGACCATAAGCCTAGCGACAGGATCAGGGTAAGCAGTAGGATCGCGGAAGATATCCTCCTGAACTTTACTGCGTGCAACCGTAGGTGACTGCGGATGTTATCCTGACGCATTCTCAGCGCACTCATGAGAATTTTATGCTTCATTGAAAGCAAAAATCCTCCTTCTGAGTACGGCTTGCACGGGCAATTTAGAATTACTTGACTTTATTCTAACTTAGATGGTATTTACTACGCACCCATCGGGTGAAGTACCAGACTGGTATGGTAGAATCCCTCAATAGAATCCAAAACACTGTTCCTGGTGTTTATGGTCTTGTTCTATGTTAAGTGCATAAGGCGGCACTCTGCCACTGATTTCAGCCGCCGAGTGTACAACCACCGACAGGGTTCCAGTGCAGTTGTATATTTGCATAATGGACCGAAGGCCTGCGGCGAAAGGTCGTCTACCTAAGTGAGCAAATCCGAAGGAGAAGTTCGCCGCCCTGCGGGCCTCATCCCCAGCGGATTCGCCCTGTTCGTCGCTTCACTCTGGGGCGGCAACAACGTAAGCCTGAAGGCTGCACTCGGCCATGGCGAGCCGATGCAGGTCGGGTGGATGCGGTTCATCCTCGGAGGCGTCGTCACATTAGCCTACATGGTGTCGAGGAGGGAGCGGCTGACCATTGCCAGGCACGAGGTGAAGCCGCTGCTCGCGCTGGGTGTATTATTCTCGATCCAGCTCATCATCATGAACATTGGGCAGGACCTCACTTCAGCCGGTCATGGCGTGGCTCTCAATTCGACCCTGCCCATCTGGACCGCCACACTTGCCAGGTTCTTCATCCCGACTGACCGTTTAACGCTGTGGAAGGGTCTAGCTCTGCTGATCTCCTACGCAGGCGTTCTGGTGGTCGTGTTCGGCGACACCGGCATTAATCAGGAGGGCGTTACGGTCCTGGGCGATGTGCTGAGCTTCATTGCCGCGGGACTGCTCGGCTTCAGGATGATCATGCTCTCCAATTTCGCGCAGAACGTCTCCGAAGGGAAGTTGATGCTCGGTCAGCTCACCATCGGAACCATTCTACTTCTGGCGGGAAGCTACATCTTCGAAAGCCCGTCGTACACGACGGACGCTGGGTTCTGGATGGCCCTCAGCTATCAGGGCTTTGTCATAGCAGGCTTTGGGTTCCTCGCCAACGCCTGGTTGGTGAAGCGATACCTGCCCTCGTCCATCGCATTCTTCTACTTCGTCCAGCCGATAGCGGGAGTGATACTTGCCTGGCTCATACTTGGAGAGGATCCTGGGAGAGGCCTGATAGCAGGTGTCGCGCTCCTGTGCGTAGGCGCGCTGACCTACAGCTGGGAATCGTATGCCATAGCGAGGAGGGCAGGTCGCAGTCGGGCTTAACGCCATAACTTGCCGGGCTTCCAGGTGATGCAATCAGATCGGATCTGAGCTTCACTCGCCAATTGTGGGACGGAGTGCACTGGGATATAATATAAGCGGCAGCTTAATTCTGGATCAGCGAACATCACTGACAGGAAAAACCATGGTTGACGCACTTCTCGAAAAGGCGAAATCCTACCTTCCCTCAGACAGGCTTGAAATAATCTCCCAAGCCTACAACTACGCTGCGGATGCACATGAAGGGCAGGTGCGCCGCTCCGGCGAGCCTTTCATCGAGCATCCCCTGCAGACCGCGCTCTACCTGGCCGACCTGAGGCTGGATGCAAATGCGCTTGCTGCCGCTCTTCTGCACGATGTCGTCGAGGACTGCGACGTGTGCCTTGAGGAGATCGAGGGTGAATTCGGACGGGAAATCGCCGCCATGGTCGATGGCGTGACGAAGCTTACGAAGGCGGAAGTGGATGCGGAAGAGGGCAGAAACCGCTTCCTGTTGAATGGCTCCGACGTGGACCTGGAACAGGCCGCTAGCCTGCGCAAAATGCTCGTTGCGATGGCCGAGGACATTCGCGTTGTTCTCATCAAGCTTGCTGACAGGCTGCACAACATGCGCACCCTGCAAGCCCTCTCCCCAATCCGGCGCCGCGCCATTGCAAAGGAAACTCTCGAAATATTCGCGCCACTTGCCCATCGGCTCGGAATCTGGGAGGTAAAGTGGAGGCTCGAAGACCTGGCATTCCAGCACCTAAATGGTGTTGCATACCAGGAAATCTCCAGCATGCTCAACGCCAAGCGCCAGGAGCGAGAGGAGTATATCGAGAGCGTGCGATCGCTCCTTCAGGCTGAATTGGACAAGGCAGGCATCACCGCGGAGGTGACGGGCCGTCCGAAGCACATCTACAGCATCCACAAGAAGACCGAGAAATACCGGCGGCAAAATCTTGGCGTTAGTGATATTCATGATCTCTTCGCGCTGCGAATCCTTGTCGACTCGGTGAAGGACTGCTATCTCGCTCTAGGGGTCGTGCATTCCAACTGGCGACCGCTCCCGGGGCAGTTCGACGACTACATTGCGAATCCCAAGGACAATCTATACAAGTCACTTCACACCACGGTGCTGTGCATCGATGCCCATCCGGTGGAAGTACAGATTCGCACTAACGAGATGCACCACCTCGCTGAATACGGCGTAGCCGCGCACTGGCTTTACAAGGAAGGAAATACCTCCGACGTCGAATTCGACGAGAAGATGACATGGTTGCGGCAGCTTCTCGAATGGCAGCGCGACGTCAGCAATCCTCAGGAGTATGTCGAGTCGTTCAAGACTGACGTATTCAAGAACCAGGTGTTCGTGTACACGCCAAAGGGCGACCTGAAGGAACTGCCCGCCGGCGCTACTCCGCTGGATTTCGCATTTCGCATACACACGGATATCGGGCACCGCTGCATCGGAGCCAAGGTCAACGGAAAGCTGGTCGCGCTCACATATCAGCTTCAGAACGGCGATACCGTCGAGATCATGACGAGCAAGACGGTGAGGGGCCCAAGCCTCGACTGGCTCAACCCCAATCTCGGCTACCTCAGCACGAACTCGGCCCGCACGAAGGTCAGGCAGTGGTTCAACCGGCAGGAGCGGAAAGTTAACATCGAGCGGGGCAAGGACATCTTCCGGAGGCAGCTGCGACGCCTGAATATGGCAATGACCGACGAGGAGCTTGCCGGCATACTCGGTTTCAGCACCACCGACGAATTCATGGTCGCGCTTGGCGGCGGAGATATCACTGTCGAGCAGGTCGTGGACCGCATCGCGAACCAGGAGATACCACCCGACTCGGACTTCGAAAAGATCTACAGCGTTCCGGTGAGCAGCCCAGCTTCCGGGGTCGAGGTGCTCGGTGTGGGGGACTTGCTCACGCGAATGGCAAACTGCTGCACTCCGATCCTCGGCGACGACATAATCGGATACATAACTCGCACCAGGGGCGTAACCGTTCACAGGCGTAACTGCTCGAACATCATCGCCGAGCGCGAAAAGGAGCGACTGATACCCGTCGGATGGAGCCAGGCGCACGAGTTATATCCTGTGCGCGTTCGACTTGAGGCACAGGATCGCGTGGGGCTGCTGCGGGATATTACTTCCCTTGTTTCCGAAGAAGGTGTTAACATAGCCTCATGTGTGTCGGAGGAAGAAAAGGAAACCAGCATAATTTCTCTGACGGTCTATGTTGACGGTATAAGCCAGTTAAGCCGGCTGTTCTCAAAGATGGAGAGCGTGCGGGGTGTAATTGGTGTAAGCAGGACGAGAGTCTAACTGCATTCTAAAGCAAGAATTCGTCTGTTCCATTTGAGGAGGACAAGAGAAGTGCCAAGTGCAAAGTCAGCACGAGTATCGGTCCGGAAGCGCAGCCAGAACCTTCCCTTGCGCACAAGGGCCAGGACGGAAATCAGAAGAGCTCGGGCGCTCATTGATGCCAGTGATATCGACGCAGCGGAGAAGGCTGTTCAGTCCGCGTTCGTAGCGCTGGACAAGGCTGCCCAGAAGGGCGCGCTACATGCCAACAACGCCTCACGACGGAAGTCGCGAATCATGAAAGCGCTGCATAAGGCAAAGAGCGCGAGCTAACCCACCGCACGACACGGAAGGAAATTCGACACGATGCTCAGAATGAGATTGAGACGAGTCGGCGCTAAAAACCAGCCGAGCTACCGGATAGTGGTCGCCGACCAGAGGGCTGCGCGAGATGGCGCCTTCGTGGACTACCTCGGACACTACAACCCGCGCACCGAGCCGCCGACAATTGTTATTGACGAAGAGAAGGCGCGTAAGTGGCTGAGCGTCGGCGCTCAACCGACAGAGGCCGTGCAGCGCATTATCGACAAGATGGGCGAGCCGACAGAGGCTCCAGAGGCGGAAGCCGCGCCTACCGCCGAAGCCACTTCAGAGGCCGAACCGGCCGCAGAGTCGGGCGATGCCGAAGCGGCCGAGTCCGCCGACGAAACGGAGACAGTCAGCGCAGAATGAAGGACATAGTAGAGTACATAGCACAGGCAATCGTCTCCAATCCTGACGAAGTCGTAGTCACGGAAGAAGAGGAAGATGACGGGCTGATCATACTTCGGCTTGAGGTCGATCCCTCGGACAAGGGCAAGGTGATCGGTCGTCAGGGCAGGGTGGCGCAGTCAATGCGCTCACTCCTTCGAGTGGCTGCTGTCAAGGACGGCACGAGAGTCATTCTCAAGATAGACTGAATCCCTACTCTTTTAGCAGCGAATGTCAGGCACCGAACACGCACCCGTCACCGTAGGCAGAATTCGTGCCGCATGGGGTATCAAGGGCGACGTGAGCGTAGAGGTGCTGTCTGACATCCCCGAACGCTTTGAACCGGGAAGCGTATTGCGCCTGAAAGGCAAGCCGACGCGTGTCGAACGCTCCCGAAAGGGAAAGCGCGGCATCCTGGTTAAGCTCGAAGCCGTCCAGGATCGTTCCCAGGCGGAGGCGCTGCGGGGCGAAGAGTTGACCGTGTTGCCGGAGCAGGTCGAGCCGCTGCCCGACGGAATCTACTACCACTTTCAGATTCTGGGCATGCAGGTCGTGACGGAGGAGGGCGAGCGCCTGGGCTCCGTCGGTGAAATCATCGTGACCGGAAGTAACGATGTGTATGTTGTCCGCGAGCAAGGCCGTCGCGACATCCTGATTCCCGCCCTCCCGGATGTAATACTGGAAGTGGACCTCGACGCGGGAGAGATGAAAGTCAGCCTCCCTGACGGATTAATCTAGTCAGCAGCCTCACGGACCGATTCACCCCGTCTGAACTCCTCGATCAGAGCGCGCAGCCTCGTTGCGTCTTCTTGCGGCAATGCAAGCCTCGGTGGACGAGGATCACCTATGGGCATTCCGACCGCAGCCATCGCGCACTTCGTCGCCGACACATACCTGTCGCCGGAGATGGCGTCCAGCAGAGGAATCATGCGGTTGTACAGATGCAGCGCCTCGTCGCGCCTCTCTTCGTCCATCAGGTCACACACCGCAGCGGACTCCGCCGGCAGGAAGTTGCCGATCACCGACACGTAGCCCTTCGCTCCGGCTGCAAGCGACTCGAATGGATGATAGCCCGCGAACACGGAGACCCTGTCGCTGATGCGGTGAATCTCGCGCACCCGCGAAATGTCGCCGCTGGATTCCTTGATGTATCGCACATTCTCCAGTGTGCCAAGCCTTGCCACGAATTCAGGGCGCAGGTCAACATTGGCAGTGTTAGGGTTGTTGTACACCATAATCGGAATGGAAACCGCGTAGCTGATCTGCCGGAAGTGCTCGAAAAGCTCATCCTCGGTTGGGCTGGAATAGTAGGGCGAAATTACCATCAACCCGTCCGCGCCTATTGCCTGCGCCTCCACCGAGAATCGCACAGCCTTGTCCGTCCATTCGTCTGCCGTGCCAATGAGCACCGGAACGCGCCCATCCGTGGCTTCAACCACCGTCTCGACTATCTGCGTGCGCTCTGCATCGCTGACCGATAGAAACTCGCCGGTGCTCCCAAGCGGAATCAGCCCGTGCGAGCCGGACTCAATCTGCCAGTCAACCAGGCGTCGCAGGGCG
>CAZWDM010000018.1:0-41874 GCA_964632415.1 uncultured Dehalococcoidia bacterium
GCCAGTCCCTTATCCGCCTCTGCAACGTGCGCAGGTGCGTTGCGTTGAACCTGCCCGGATGACGCTCGTCCAGCCACTCAAGCAGCACCGTAGCCTGCAGCTTCTCCTTCGCGTCCCTCCGCAGCAGAGGCGCTATCTCCTCGTCCCACACTCCCGCGAACGCATCCGGGCGCGTTCGCCAACTTCGCTTCTTCTTCTCCTCCGACGGCAACGGTCCGCTCCTCCACCTGCGTGCGCTCCTTGCGCTCATGCCCGCCGCTGCCGCTGATGCCTGTTGACTCTTGCCTTGCATAATCCTCCGCCTCAGTAGTAGTACCTGCTGATCTGTGACCATCCAGTACCTCCTCTGTACGAGATGGTCAAATCTACTCCTTGAAGCGGCCAAAATGAATGTCGCCTACCGGCCATTATAGTTGTCGTTGTTCACGGCGAAGGCCACATGGAAATTACAAGGATGGAAGAGAGCGAGTCCCGTTTCACCGAAGCAGTGACCAATGCTGCACGGGCCGAAAGGCGAGTCATCACCCGCACTGTCTGCGCCACCGGATCAGGTATGGTGAGTACGGAGCTGCGCCCATATGAAGGATGCTTCCTGCACCCTGCAAGAGGCATGAAACACGAGGTTCGAGCAGCAGGGCCGCGCTGACTGTGAGCGCATTAACCAACGCCCAATGTGCCTGTCGGAATGTCGGGCAGCCAGGCTGAGATCGGGAAGCAGGTTGCCGACTTGCGACGGCAACATTACTTGCCGGGCTATCTGCGGCCAGCAACCCAGACGGGAAAGGCAGGATAACCCAAGAGACTGCCGGAAGGCAATCACCGAGGGGATAGTTGCTGCGAAGCCTTTCGTTTTCGGCGTGTCAATTCAGTATCATTTAGGGCCGGAAGGATTGTGCTGGCAGGGTACGGGAGCGAGCTGACGGCAGAGTTCGCATGTCCGCCGCCGGTAGTAGAGAGTGTAGGCTCCCATGTAGGCCGCGTGACCGGGGACGGACCGTCAGGGTGAAGGACAGGCGCCAGCGGGTCCTGCTGCCCGGGCTTGAAGAGCGACGCGACATACCCTGTGAGCTTCCGGCAATCTGACGTCATCACTATTCTTCCTGCTGGCAGGTCGGCCTGCCGGACAGAAGCAGCTTCCACCGGTTGGCGGACGGAATCGTGCGCCTCGTCTCGAAGACCGCAGCCCTCGTCACCTAACCGGCACCCGGTGCGGTGGAACGCCGCAGTCGCCAGCGCAAGCCCCTTCCATTTGACCGAACCACTGAACAGAATGCAAAACTCCCGTGCCAGTCTCAATTTGTTGGAATTTGAACCTGAAAAAGTCTCATTTATGGGGAATTTTCGGCGCGAAATCTTGACTTTGCCATATCCCGTGAGATAATAATAGTGTAATCCTCTATACCAACCCCAAAGTTCAGTTGCAGCTTCAGTAGCAATTGATGTCAGTCCAGCCGGGGCTAACGCTCTGGTTACGGGTATCTAGGGATGCAGACATAGCCCGAAAGAGCTCTCTGCCTCTCCCGCCTCACGATTCTGACGCACGGCGCACGAGCCTCACAGCCCGAAAGAGCTTGGCTCAAACGCAACCTGGGGCCTCTGTCCATCGCATTTTCGGGAAGCCGAAGACCAGCGGTGGATTTTTTTGTGTCCTGCGCCAGTTACTATGACAGAATGACACGGCAAATGAACCACCCCACCCACCTGTCTATAGACTGATAACCGCTGAAACGGTAACACAGTTGACCCAGTTTGACCCACCCAGCGCGGTTCATACGACCGGCACGGTTGACACACCCTCCCCACTTAATCCCCCACACTCCATCACGTTTCCCAATAACTGCTCGCTTCGGCGAGTCCTATTCTCACGCCCGTTTCCAAAGGAGGTTCAGAGGGCAGATCGTAGAAGCAACACAGCTCCGAAGAGAAGAAAGGAAAGGCAATGGCCGGAACACTCAGAGATCTATACAGGAAGAAAGCGGAGCGAGACGCGGTTCGCAAGACCGATCAGGAGATTCGAAACAACTTTGAAGCGGCCCTGAGCGGTAAGGCTGTCGAGGGATTCAGGTTCGAGGTCTTCGCGGTCACTGACGGCATCTTCAGCCGCAAGCCCCTCTGCGCCGATGACCCGCACCCGACACTCTTTGACGCCTGCCGCTGCGCCGGCATCACGAGCCTGCGGGACGGTCTCAACAACTACGGCAAAGATGTGGAAATTGTCATGCTCGAGGACGACAGGGACTTCTTCAGCGGAGAGGGCATAAGGGTCGTCACGTCAGACGAAATCCGAAGTGCTCTCAGCAGAACCCTCGACGCCCGGCAGGCGGAGAAACTCTACCTCTGCCTGGCTACCGACGAGTCGTGCGAAACCCCTCATGAGAGCCTGATGGAGGCTGCGACCTGCGCCAACTTCTATGACTCCGAAAAGGGTTATCTGCCCTGCGCCGAGTGCTTCGAGCAGGACAACCTGTTGGCCTACACGGATTCTCCGTGCTATCGGCACGAACGCTCCAGCGGAGTGTTCGAGCAGGACGGCAGAGCACTGAGTCCGCAGGAGGTCGAGCTCGGAATAAAGATCGAAGAACTGGCGGACAGGTTCAGCCAACTAGATAAGGAGCCGGAGCGCAGGGTGTACTCGCAAGACGACGAAGAGGACTATGGCGACATGCCGTTCGACCTCTGAATTGAACGGAAATCAGAACATAACAGGAAGCTCCACACCGGGGCTTCCTGAATCAAGAAAGGACAGGAAATGGATTACTCCGAGATAAAAGGTCTCGTCGTAGGAACCAAGAACGACAGCGCGATTCTGGTGGTCAGGCCGGACGGCAGGACCGTCGTGGCAGTGGGCAGCGGAAAGCGCTTCGGCTATATGGTCAGCCGGATGACTCAGGGAGGTTGGGTCTGCGTACATGGTGCGGCCCGGCAAAACGGCAGCGTGGTCGAGTTCGCGGAGAACGCAGAGGTGGCGATTGGAATGGAGGCGGTCCAGGGCGACCGCACGATGCGGATTATCTGCACCAACTACTGCGACGCTGAGACAACCGGTGGCTGGTGTTTCGAGACAGCGGAAGATCAGTGGACCCGCATGGTGGCCGTCTTTGGAGAGGCCTGCAGAGCAGCAGAAGAAATGGAGGCAGCCTAATGGAGACCAAGCTCAGGGAGATAGCTCGCTCGCGCCACATCTATGACGTGGTGAGCTCATACGGTTTTGAACTCAGGAGGCTGGGCGGCGCGATGCAGACGAACTGCCCCAGGCCCCACAAGTCCGGCGGTGACACCAATGCATCGCTCACCATCTACGAGAGCAGCCAGCGATTCTACTGCTTCGGCTGTCGCTGGTGGGGTGACTCGCTGGACTTCATCAAGGAGATGGAGCGGTGCTCGGACAAGGAGGCGGTCAGCAGGATGCGGCGCCTGTCGGGCGCTCCCATGCTGGCAACGCCAGTCAGGAGCAAGCCGCCACGAGTCCGAAACCCCAGACGCGACGGTGTACTGGTCGAGGCGGCGGTGGACTTCTACTCGAAGGCTCTCTTCAAGACGGCAGACGGGAGGACCGGAAGGAGTTATCTGGTTGGCAGGAATGTTGACAAGGATACGGCCAGGACACTCCGGATCGGATACGCAACCGGAGGCCGGCTTGCCGACCATCTCACGGAACTTGGCTTTTCCGTAAAGAGGCTGATGAAGTCGGGCCTCTTCCTGAAGTATCCGCATGAACGATTCGCCGGAATGGTCACGGTGCCCGAGGTTCGCAACGGGCGCCCCGTCTGGCTCACGGGCCGAGCGGTTGACCCCGATGCACGACCGCGTTTCCAGTCGCTGCCGGGAGGCAAGACGGTGCTGGGACTGGGAACGGCACGGAAGAACGAGCGGTTGGTGGTCACGGAGGGAGTCTTCGACTACATCACCCTTCGCAGGTGGGGAATCAACTCCGTGGCGCTCGCCGGAAACGGCAGTGTAAGGAAACTGCTGGCGGAACTGAAGCGTATCGATCCGTCTGAGGTGGTGTTCGCGCTGGACGCCGACGATGCGACGGAGCCGCTGCAGAAGGAACTTGCTACGGAGCTTGAATGCCCGGTGAGAGAGATCGCGCTCCCCGACGGCGTTGGAGACGTGGCGGACCTCGGCATGCTCACGGACGGCAGGGAACGACTCGAGATCGCGCTGCTTCAGGCGGCAACGCTCGCGGCAGCGAGGTAACAGAAAAGTCAGTGACAACGAAGGTATCAACGATGAGGGCGGTGAGCTTTGGCTCGCCGCCCTTTTTCTATTGGGTGTTTGACCCATATAATTGAGGGAAGGAGAGTATCGTCCACATGACGACAGATATGCAGTTTGCCCAGATGAACGGGCGAATTGACAGCATCGAAAAGGAAATGGAAGAGATGGGCAAGAAACTTTCAGACAACATCGACGGGCTCGGGGAGACCTTCAGGCGCGAGGTTAAAGCCCAGTCCAGCTTCAGAGGGACTTACGCCCAGAGAGCCACTCTCAGTGGGAGCATCCATATCGCCAGACCCTTTGCCAATCTGCACAACCTGAAGAGAATAAAGGTCAGGCAGGTAATCAGAAGAGATCTGGTGGCAATGCTTGAGGATAATATGGAAGCCGTGGAGCAGCTGGGACTCAGGGACAGGTCATGGGACACTTTCCAGGCTCCGGATGTAATTGCGGAGGTCCGAGAATTGGGGACTCCTGACGACCATGCGCCGGCATTCTACGTCGCGGCGGAAGCCTCCTACACCATAGAGGAGGAAGACCTCACCAAAGCTACTGACCACGCAAGAATCCTCCAGGCCGTAACGGGCCTGAGAGCATACCCCGCAGTTTCGGGTGTGGAGCTTGATGACGAGATGAGCGACGAGGCGAAGGGAAGGCTCTACGACAGTGCAGAGCAGATAGAAGCTAACGGCTCTGACGCCGTTCTGCTGTACTATCTCGAATCGGCAGACCTCAAACCACCCGAACCACGCTGACACATATACAACCTCTCAGCCCCCGCAAGGCACACCACCTGCGGGGGCTTTTCTTTTGCCCGAAATATCTACTGAACAGCATTCACTGAGCTATAAGGAGGACACCATGTTCAGACTCGTACTTATCGCTCTCGTGGTCGGCTGGTCCATCTCGCACTTCGGCGTTCTCGACTGGGCTGGCCCGAAGATCACCGAGAAGCTGCCCGAGCAGGCGCAGCAGATCAGCCCCTGGGACGCCCCGACGCCCGTCCCGACGGTCATTTCGGAAGAGGGCGTCATCAACACCGACGCAGTGGTGCGGGACATCCAGAACTACCGGGGACTTGGCACTGCGAGCGGTATCGCGGTGAGCAACACTACGGCGAGCGACACCGCAGTGAACGGGGAGGTCACGCCCATGGCAACCCCGGAGCCGGAGAAGGAACTTCTCGTTCTATCGGTGCAGGACGGCGACACGCTCACGGTCGGGTTCGAGCGGTATCCGCTGCGGATACGTCTGGCAGGCATAGACGCTCCCGAGTCCGACCAGCCGGGCGGCGAGCGGGCAAAGAGGTATCTTGAGGAGTGCGCCGGCGACGATATCGTCGTCAATGTCGTTGACCAGGACCACTACGGACGGCTGGTGGCATACGTGCATTCGGCCGAGGGCCGCAACTCCTGCAACATGCAGCTGGTGCGCGAGGGACTGGCTTACAGCTACATCAACCCCACGACCGACATACTGGATGCGGAGCAGAGCGCGCAGCAGCGCGGTGTGGGCGTCTGGGGTGACCCCGATGCAATCAGGCCTTCGGACTGGCGAAAGGGCATCAGGGAATACGCGATTGAGGAGGAAGGAGAGGGTGGTGATTCGGATGGATCGCAGAACTGAGGAGATCTGGCGCAGCGGCCAGATTGACGAGACCAGGGAGAAGGTCTTCGCCATCACGATGGTCATCGTGACCGTCGCGGTCTGCGCGGCCTGCATCATCTGGGGCTAGGAAGAGGGCTTAACGGCCCGACGAAAATAATGCGCAGGGGCGCGTTCACGGTCGTGGGCGCGCCTCTTCTGAATTGGGAGGGAGATTCATTCTTGACGAGGGAACGAGGTGAAGAGCAGGGCCTGATGGACCTGCTCTTCGGAAACGCCAAGCCGGTTGGAAAGATATACCTTGTGGTATATGCTGTCGTCATGACTAGCTGGGTGTGCGTATCCACCGTCTCCGAGTATTCACTTGGGAACGTAAACGGAGTTTACGGCACACTGAGGCATATACTGGACGAAGGGTCGGACAAGCTGGGATTCATCTGGAGTATTGCACTGGTAGTCGTTGAAGGAGGACTGACCACTATGGTGATGGGCGCTTACGAGAAGCATATCGCTGGACCCAGGAGGGAGGCGATGAAGCGTGCTGAGCAGGCCGAAAAGGAGCTTGCCGAATGGAACTCCTGGAACGAGCGGCGGCTGCGGGCTGAGGCTTGCGGCCAACGGTTTGATGAGCCGGCTCCGGGCAGCAAGAAGACTACCGGAACGCAGTAGAGAAACTGAAAACACCAGAATGAAGAGCCTCCCGGGTCCTGTCTCGCGGAGGCTCTTTTTATGTTGCGAAGACTCAACCGGCCCCGCGCAATTTGCGCGGGGCTTTTTCATTTGACGGCTGAAAGCCGGAAAGGAACTGGACATGACCACACGGGCGCATAACTACAGCGGTATCAGCGAGTGGCTGCAGGAGCTCCTGCTGCCCGAGACCGACCACTCGGACCAGCCGACCATCGAGAGTGTCACGCAGGCGATGCGTTCCTGGAACGCGGCAGAGGTCGCCGACGCCACCGGCTCGATCATTTACGAAGTCGTCACCCGGGACGGCAGACCCGATGCAACTCTCGCCAGGAGGTTCACGGACAACAGGACCATCCGGATGGGAGTCGGGCTGCGCCGAGGCAGCAAGCTGGACAACATTCGGAACCGCGAGCAACTGGGCCTGGCCTGGGCTGCGCTGCGCGAGACGCTCGACATCACGATCGACACCCTTAGATAGCCGCTGAGCCGCCCCGCGCGGACAGGAAGAGAGGGCAGCATGAATTGCCACCAGTGCATCGATAAGCGGGACGAGGTTAGGAATGAGGACTGCTCACTCCTGGAGAAGGTAGGCGCGCGGCTGCTGGCCGGCGCAATGCTGGCGGGGCTGGCGGCGCTGCTGCTGTCCTCGATCAACGCATAGCAATTGGGGAAACGGCGCAACGCCGGGAGAGGAACCGAAATGGAGAACAAGTTCAGAGTCGCCTTGAAGGGCTTTTTGGCCCACAAGCCCATCAGCCAGGGCGGGAACATCACGATCATGTCGGTGGGGGTCAACATCAACCCCAAGACGACGCAGTACATGAAGGTGCTCGTCTTCAACAGGGATAACACCCGGACCCTCATGACTTACGGAGACCGCGGCGCGATCGTCGAGCTGAAGGGTAACCTCAGCTATGTGACCCGGCGCGGGCGCGACGGCAAGCCCAGGCTCGACATCACCGTCAAGACCGGCTGGGCAACGCTCTGCCAGCGCGGAGGCGAGCAGTACCTCAAGGCGGAGGCTACGGGTAACCTCGCGGCCAACCCGCGCAACTCCCACACATGGAACGATGTGAGCGTGAGCAACTTCGACATTCTACTTGACCTCAAGGAGAAGAACTGCAAGCCTCGCACGATCGGGGCGACCGTGGCGGCGTTCGGCAAACTGGCCGACGCCTGCAACCGCTACATCTACCGGGGACGCCAGGTGCGGGTGGAGGGAGACCTTCGTGTGCAGACGTGGCCCGACCGAAGCGGAAACCCGCAGGTGGGACTGGCAATCAGGGCCGCGGAGGTCAAGTTCCTGGCGCACTCACACGCCTACCGGCAGGCGGCGAAGAACGCCGCCTAGACAGCCTGCGAGGAGTGTTCCGATAGCAAGAGGCAGGAGACTGCCGGAAATCGTCGGAATTTCATGTCGGTGACGGCGTGAAATTCAAGGAAGCAGTTTATATAGTGCTGTGAATACAGCGATGGCGCAAGGCGCCGGAAAGAGGAAACACCAATGAAGCTCCAGGTAATTGCTACGATCGACAACAACCCCATGATCCGCACGAACAACGATCAGACCCAGGCGCGTGTCGCGGCCTCCGTCACGGAGAACTGGACGACGCAGGCCGGCGAGCCCGGGTCCCGCAAGACGACCTTCACGATCGACACCCGCGGCCGCTTTGCCGAGAGCATCGCGCAGGCCAAGGTCGGCGAGAAGGTCTTCGTGGTGGGCGACATGGACGTGCGCCCATACACGAACCGCGAGGGGCAGTTCCTCGCGCCCGTCGTGATCAGGCCCTACGTGCTGCGGATGCTCGGCGCGGCGGAGGATGAGGACTACCTCGGTGTCAGCGACATCGGCAACCTCGGTCGCGACCCTGAGATGCGCTATCTCGACAACGGCGATCCGGTCACGAACTTCAGCATTGCCATCAACAGCGTGTCCGGCTCGGGCGAGAGCCGCCAGGAGCACACGCAGTGGGTGGACATAAGCGTGTTCGGAGACCTGGCCGAGACGGTCAACAACTACCTCGGCAAGGGTTCGACCGTAGAGGTCGAGGGCAGCCGCATCAGCGCGCGCACATGGAAGGCCGGAGACGGCACCGACCGCGCAGGGCTGAACCTGACCGCAAGGCGGGTGAAGTTCCTCAGCCGAGGCACCAATGGAGCGCAGGGCGGCGGAGCGGCAGGAGCGCCTGCGGACGCGGCGCCGGCCTACGACGACTCCGACGACATGCCCTGGGCATAGTTCAGGCATAGCCGCATAAGCGGAGCAGCCCCGCGTCGATCCCGACAGGGATTTGTTCCCGACAGGGACTTGGCGCGGGGCCTTCTGTCGTTTGGAGACCCATGCAATTCTGAGAGTTACGAAGCTGCCCTCGCTCCATGAGCTGCCATCTGGAGAGGACGCCTGCAGGTTTCAGGCGTCCGTGAAGGGCATGTCAGACGATGATGATCTCACCATCTTCTGCGAGGCAACCGGCAAAGACGCGCGGACACTGGCAAAGGCCGTGCGCCACAATGAAGGGCTGTATATCCATGGCGACCTGAGCATCAGGCCATACCGGAACAGGTCAGACCAGTTCCTGGCCCCGATCATCGTCAGGATAAGATTTTTCAAGTTTCTGGGACAGATACGCGAGTCCGCTACACACCTCTGGGTGAGCGCCAAGGGTAACCTTGGCGACATGCCCGACCTCAAGCAGACTCCGAAGGGGCGCAAGGTCGCGAACTTCAACATCGCCATGAGTGAGCGCAAGCCCACACCGAATGGCATTGAGAAGGTGACCAACTGGCTCGCCGTAACCACTTGGAACAGGCGAGCCGAGGTGTGTGCTTCAAACCTCACGAAAGGGTCGCGAGTCGAGGTGAGGGGATCGCACGTTGGTGTGGAGATCTGGAAGACGAGAGCGGACGAGGACAGGGCTACCCTGACACTCACGGCGCAGGATGTGGAGTTCCTGAACAGAGCATCGGGAACGACAGCTGCTACACAGGACGCGGCGGATGAGATGCCCTGGGAATAGTGAACACAGACAGAAAGGCGCCTGCTGGATAGGCTCTGAATATGAGCAGGAACCCACATCATCCATACTTTATGGCCCCTCGACACGCAATGTGACGACACTGCAGTGAATAAACGGAAGATTGAAGATGCGGTGCGGGTCGAGGGGCCAGGTTTATATCATGCCGACAGGAGGAAGCGATCATGGCAACTGAGCACAAAGTGGAATCGGGATACGAGAGCGAGGAGCAGCGAGAGTGGCGCGAACTGCTCAGCGAGCTGCGCGAGATACTGGCGGCTCCGGAGAAGAGAGAGTGCGGGCTGTATGGGTGCAACGACCCGTTCTGCCCCAGTCAGCAGTGCCGCGACGACCGGCTCTTCGGCTAGGAGACAGATGACCCGGCGGCCGGCCCCACCGGGAATAAGTTCAGGGAGCGCATCCATCATGAATGCGCTCCCTGAACGACCACCGAAGGGGGAGTGGATGAACGGTAAGTCGCTCCGTTGCCTCCTGAGAGATACGGGTTCGAGTCCTGTCTCCGCCTTCATGGACAATGTTAGCACGTTTTCCGGTGTGCTGTGAGCGGATACAAGAGCGGTACTCACAGGACGGCAGAAACCAGAAGTGAAAGGAACAGATCAATGACCGGAGCAGAGTACAGGCGGACACCCGGTCGGGAGTTCGAGGGGCGCAGGGCGCGGGTGACACGCGATATAGGAAACAGGGTGGGCAGCATCAAGGCCGGCTCGGTGGTTACGATCGAGCGCAAGTTCAAGGGCTTCGAGGTTGTTTCGGAGGACTGCGAGCACTGCGGCGTCAGACTGCGGATAACGCGAGTGGACCCGATGTTCATAGAGCTGCTGCCGCAGATGTGAAAGTGAAGAGAGCATGCAAGAGTCGAAGAGTGAGAGGCGCGAGGCTAGGCGCCTGAAGAATCGCTACGGTCATAAGGTCCGCGGGCGCAGCGTCTTCACGCTGCAGCGCGAGATCGGAAAGAGGACAAGGGAGGCGCGGAATGGGCGTTAGACTCACTGACGCCAGCATCTTCAGCCTCAGGGTCGAGGCAATCGTAAACCCGGTCAACTGCGTTGGCGTGAGCGGCGCGGGACTCGCAAGGGAATTCGCGCGTCGCTTCCCCGACAACGAGCGCAAGTATCGCGCGGCCTGCAACTCAGGAACGATACGACCCGGGCGTGGACTGATCACGGAGACGGGCCTAGACATTCCACGATTCATCGTGAACTTCCCGACCAAGCGCGACTGGCGCGACCACTCGCGCCTATCGGACATAGAACGGGGACTTACGAACTTGCACCGCGAGCTTCTGCACCGCAATATACGCTCAATCGGGATGCCCGCACTGGGAGCAGGGCTGGGCGGGCTGGAATGGAATCAGGTGCGGCAACTGATAGAGAGCGAGTTCAGCAACGAGATGGAGATTGCAGTCATGGTGTGCAATCCAAGATAGCCGATAAGGAAGAGGCTATGAAGGTAAACTGGAGCCTTGCTGAGAGCTAAACCGAAATGAAAAATGGTACACGAGGGCGGAGGTCACGGTATTCGGTAATGCTACCCCCAGGCACCCTCTGCCACAAGGAGTTACGGCTTTGTACAAAATCTCGGGTTTGCACAGAAATGGGCACTTGAGGTTACGGTTTGCACAAAAATGCGAACCGTCTGAGTACGAGGCACAGTCTCGGTTGAGCGACGAACTGAAATAGCTCGGTTACGGCGTGCGGTCGGCAATGAATGAAGACATCGGTGTGCTTCGCCAGCGCCGACCACTCAAAGTTCGGAAGGACGAAACACTGGTCTCCGGGCAGAGGACTCCGACCGCCAGCCATTGACGAGGCGAAGTTGCTGAGAACGATGTTCGAGTTCTCAGCAACGTACTATACGAAGGGGCTTGTCCCCGAGGAAGATTTTGAGAATGGGGGAAACGATGAAGAGAATAAGCAACGATCCGACGAACCAGAACACCGTGCCGGTGTTGGATCAAGAGGGTTGCCCGCTGATGCCGACACGACCGTCGAGAGCCAGGCGACTGATGCGACAGGGCAGAGCGCGCAAGACATGGCGCAAGGGAATCTTCTGCATTCAGATGACGGACATCAGTGCCGCTGATGAGAACGTAGAAGTTGACGGTGTGCAAGTGAACATAGACCCAGGGGCCAAGTCGACCGGCCTGGCAGTCACGAGCGAGACTCCGGACGAACGCAGGGCACATGCTCTGATAGAACTGCGACACCGTGGGTCTCGCGTAAGGAATGAGATGGACCGTCGCCGGTCACTCAGGCGTAATCGCAGGAGCAGGATCCGTAACAGGCAGCCCAGGTTCGATAACAGGACTCGGCCCGAGGGCTGGCTTCCTCCTTCGATGGACACGAGGCTGGCGAACACCCGGACCTGGATAAGAAGACTCGCAGAATTGTTCCCCGTGACGTTCGTCAGGGTGGAGGTTGCGCGCTTTGATATGCGGCTCATGCAAGACGCGGAGGTGCATGGCCGGCAGTACCAGCAGGGAGACCTTCTGGGGTGGCAGCTGCGCTCCTACGTCTTTCACAGGGATGGCTACACCTGTCGGTACTGCGGCAACAAGAAGGCTGAGCGCTATGAGCTGGAC
The DNA here is from genome assembly GCA_964632415.1 of uncultured Dehalococcoidia bacterium. GTDB lineage: Bacteria > Chloroflexota > Dehalococcoidia > Lucifugimonadales > JADFKI01 > Bin90. The sequence goes on from CAZWDM010000018.1 coordinate 12,136, forward strand.
CACATCGTACCGAGAAGCCGAGGCGGTTCTGACCGGGTATCCAATCTGGTCGTGAGCTGCCGTGAATGCAATGTCGCCAAGGGGAATCAGTCTGCGGAAGAGTTCCTCGAAGGGCAGTCCGCCAGACTTGCAGCCATCAAGCAGGTACGGCGTGCCCCGCTGGCGGACGCATCCCAGATGAACATCATCGTGCCACAGCTCTTACAGGCCATCGAGAACATGGGGCTGCCAGTAAGAGAGTGCGACGCCTACACGACTTCGTGGACGAGGAAGCGTCTCGGTGTTCGAAAGACCCACGTGAATGACGCGCTGTGCGTCGGGGCGCCGGATGCCATCACGGTTGTTCCTGAGGTCAAAACGCTGGTACAGGCCACGGGCCACGGCGACCGGCAGATGCTGAGGCCAGCCGACGGGCACGGCAATCCCCGCGGTCAAGGCTATCCGGCTTACTGCGCTCTCGACCGCCAGCAGCAGGGTTATACCAGTTGTCCCGGACACAGGTCGCGGCAGAAGAGGATCGTGGGCATAGCCTCCGGCGACCTGGTGAGGTTGGTTCATAAGAAACACGGCACTCTCAATGGGTATGCAAGCCTGGACAAGAAGCGTGGCCGGGTGGCGGTGATGCATGACAAGAAACTCGTGAGCGTGAGGGCAGATGTTGCTGTCCTTCTGGCCCGCAACCACGGCTATCGAGTATCAATAACGGCGAACGAATAACGAAAGGGGAGTTTGTGCAAATCGTCTTCAGAAGTGTTTATTTCTGTGCAAATCCGACTTTTTGTACAAAGCGAGGAGTTACTTTGCCTATAATGAGTGGAGGAGCGACACTTGACATCATTGATAGGTAGGGAGAGAAATGCAGAGAGCAGTAGCCACCAGAAACAGGATTTATCCGATAGACCTGTCTGATGTGCCCGCCGACAGCCCAACTTTCGAGGGCACTGATGTTCCGGTTGGATACCTCTTCCGGTACTGGGACAGGAGATTGGCCCTCAACGCCTTCCTTCTGGATTTTCCGGAAGTGAGTGACAAACAGGCATTGGCCGCCCTGCGGAAAAGAGCGGAGACCGACGTGCCTGCGGACAGTGCTGATGGGCTCATGGGAGGCATGCCCGTATTCAGGGGCACCCGCGTTCCGGTTGAGTTCCTTTTCAACATGTTGAGGCAGGGCGAGACACTGGACGAGTTCCTGAGCCTGTACACCACGGTCGAAAGGGATGACGCGGTGAGGATATTGGAGATAGCCAGCGAGCTACTGGAGGTCACGACCTATGCAAATTCTCCTGGATGAGAATATGCCACCGCGATTCCGACACCAGCTTCCAGACCATGATGTCCGCTCCGCGCAGTTCATGGACTGGAGGGGACGACAAAACGGAGAACTGGTCAGGCTCGGGCGCGCCATCTTCGACGTCATGATCACGCAGGACCAGACAATAGAGAACGACGCAAGACCGACCGCTGATGATGTCGGAATCATCATCCTGGTGCCTGAGGATCAGGGATTCCAGCCACTTGTGGAACTCGTACCGCAAATAAGGGAAGCCCTGCAGACGATCCAGAGAGGACAGGTCAGATGGATTCCACCAGAAGCCAGCCCCGACTACACTGAAGCCCTGCACTAGCTGCAGGGCTTTTCATTTCACACAACGACCTTTTGAGCCCCTGCTGATTCATTTCGGCAGGGGCTTTTTCTATTTCTGTTTCCTTCGAGGAGGTTCACAATGAGACAGGTAAGCATTCCCCACACCAGGACACTGACGCAGTTCATCCTCGGTGCTCTCGACTTCGCAGATCTGCCAGAGGACTCCATTGACGCGGTGGTAAACGTGGTCACGGCGCTCGACGACGCAAACTACAACGGTGCAGGCACGGCGACCGTCCAGCAGGACGATCTCGACCGGACCGTGGGGTTCATCTTCGAGGCGTCCAGGGTGGCAATCGAGAATGCCGCTCATCAGAGGATGGCGATGCCGGAGCTCTGCGAAGACGACCGCCGGCGCATACGCCTGGAATCGCCGGCCGAATACCTTTCCTACAAGCGGGACTGGTACGAGGCGGAACAGGCTTGCAAGAAGGCATTCTTATTCATGACGCGATTCGACAGCTACCGGCAGGCTCTGGTCACGAGCTGGACAGCCCGGAAGGAGGGCTTTGTACAGTAATGGCGGTTTGCACAATAATTGACAATTTCTGCACAGAAAGTGCGGCGACAGAGAGATGATAGAGAAAATATTATGGAAACTGAGAGCACGGAACAAGAGAACAACCAAACCGACACACTAGATGGGGTAGAATTCGAAGGCATGATTACGTCGAAAAACATCCTGATAATCGCCGGCCCGAATGGCGCGGGAAAGACGACCTTCGCAAGGAATTACCTACTCAGCGAAACAGACCACTCAACCTTTATCAATGCTGATATGATTGCAGCAGGACTAAATCCATTCAACCCAGAGCGCGTGGCATTTGCGGCAGGAAAAGTCATGCTTCGCCTGATAGATGAGTACGTGCAACGTGGCGAGAGTTTCGCCTTTGAAACCACTCTGAGTGGCAGAGCCTACGCCAGGGCGATCCCGGAATGGTAGGCGATGGGCTACACGGTACGCCTGTGCTTTCTACGCTTACCGAGCGCAGAGGCAGCTGTCTCGCGTGTTCATAGGCGCGTGCGTGAGGGAGGACACCATGTGGATGCAGATGTGGTGCGTCGCCGGTTTGAAGGTGGCTGGCGTAACTTCGAGCGGCTGTATCGGAACATTGTGGATGAGTGGATACTCTACGATTCATCGCAGGATACGCCGAGAATTATTGAAAGGGGGAGCATTTATGAGCAGGGAGAGTAATAAGGGAAGAATTGTCCCTACAAAGGAAGAGAGCGACGCCTTCTTCAAAGGAGTCGATAGGGCGATGCGACGTGCGGCTGTCGAAGCAAGGCAGCGTGCAATAAAAGACCAAGGATACGTGGAGACATGGAGAGACGGAAAGCTGGTGCGTGACACCAAGGTGTAACGTACGCAAAATAAAGAATGTAATCAGAACGCCCTCGTCGGCACTTCAGCGACGGGGGCTTTTTGCTTGTGCGAATATGTCGATTATTGTGCAAACCGCCACTTTCGTACAAAGCCCGAGGGGAGGTAAAGCAGATGGGCCATGTAATCGCACTTGAAGGTGCCCACAACGTCGGCAAAACCACTCTGGCCCGGCAGATAAAGGAAGTCGCCGACGAGTCCGAGTGGTGGGGCTTCGTGAGCAACATTCACCACAGTCGCGGCGACAGCACCATCGAGAAGCTGGCTGCCGACCGCCGGATGATAGAGGACGCCCCGTCCGACTCATTGTTCATCTTCGACAGGACCTATCTGTCCGAGCTTGTCCATGCGCCGGTCAAAGGACGCGCTTCGACGATCCCTTTCGATCCGCTCTATTGGGAGCAGTGCATGGGAATGTGGATGGACAGGAGAGGCTTGCGCCTCTACCTGATGGACGGGCCGTTGCATTCGGACAAGATCCCGGCTACGCAGATGTACGAGGCGCTCGTGGCCGGCACGGGATGGGCGCAGGTGGAGCCACGCGCCTTCAGGGGACTGACGCTTGCGCGGGATCTGCTGGCCGCGCTATGGGGCATCAGGCAGCGAAACGAGACTATGGGAATCCCGCCCGATGTGACACCGACAAACCGAATCGAGAACCACGACAAGAACTACCTGGGAGATGAGATCGAGGTGGTGGCGGGACTTGAGCGCGGACTGTTCGAACTGCGCCTGCAGGACGAACACCCGAACAGAGTCCAGCTGGCGGCCGCTCACTACCGCAGGCTCACGTCGGAGCGCAGCAAATTGGACAGCAAGTTACTGAAACCCTTTGGCCTCAGCCAGTAAGAACAGACAGATAGGAGGCAGCAGTTGAACAGCTTCAACACCCCCAGGATGATGGCCACGCAGAGCGGTTACATTCCCGTCCGGCGCGACGTCGTTCCGCGTCCTGTGTGGAGCATCCATGACCGCGAGCTCAAACGGCGCACCCGTAAGTTCAACAGGAAGTTCCGCAGCTGGCGGGAGTCGCTGAAGGTGGGGAACAGGGGCTGACGCGACTCGGGACTTAACGAAACCAAAAGCCCTGATCTATGAGTGACTGCGTTGCGGCGCGGACACTCGACACAGACGAATACCAACCCAGAACTCTGACCCGATGGTTATATGCCATCGGGCTTTTTATTTGGAATTGGCGCGAGCCAGAAGGGACTTTTCAGAATGAAGACGAACAGGAACAGGACCGCAAAGCTCTTCGCCATCGCCCACGTCGGCGAGGCCGAGGTTCAGGAGGGCGCCAACACCGCCCTCGCCATTGGCATCGACGGATACGGCGCGACGGTGGGCATCGTCGAGAACTTCGCCGCTCCTTCGCTGGAGATCATCCGCGAGCAGATCGACGAGCGCGGGTACGCCGCTATCGTCACGCTCACCGGTGAGGCGATCACCGATCCCGAGGCGCTTTCGTTCCTGAGCAGGATGGCTGGACGCGAGATCAACTTCGCGCTGCGCGGCATCCACTCGATGCGCTACATCGACGGCGACGAGAACAAGGTTGCAGTAAAGGTCAGCAGGCGCGGCAACCTGCAGCGGACGCAGGTGATTCCGCGCCAAGGCGCTGAGCTGAACAGGCGCTTCACCTGCATGGCCTGCCGCAACGCCGGGAGGAAGCCTGACCAGACAGCCCGCGAGGAGGACATGGAGACCGTCGAGACGAGGGGCGGCCGCACCATGACCATCGCGCCCTGCCCTGCCTGCGACGCCATCATGACGCGCACGGGCGGAAAGACGAGCAGGAAGGAACTCCACGCGGGTCTTGGCGAGTTGAAACTCGTCTTTGAGGCGCCTGAGTTCGCTTACTGCCCCAGCTGCCACCAGAAGGTCAGGCGGATCTGGCTGAAGTCCATCCGAAAGACCGACACCCAGCCCCGCCCTTCCTATCGGGGCAACTGCTTCCGATGCCTTGGCATGGTCGCATCTCCCTGGCAGCAGACACGCCTGGTGCCGATAAAGCGCCAGACAATTGAACGCGTCGTGGCGGCGGCCACCGCAGCTGAGGACACCATCTATGCAGAGCGAATGGCCGAGGCCCGGGAAATGCACAGGGTTGCGCGTGAGAACGCGATGGCGCAGGCGGCGATGGAGCGGGAGCGCGAGCAGGAGAAGATGGCGGATGCGCTCGTCGCACTGAGGGAACGCTACAAGGTCGCATAGAAAAGAGCGGTCTGGTCGAAGATCAACCGGACCGCCCCCCACACCGCGAAAACGCGGCTGGCTGCAGATACCACTATGCAGCCAGCCCGCATTATACACAAATCTCAAGCCCCGCGGACACGCTGCCGCGGGGCTTTTGTATTCCGTGCAGAGAAAGGAATGACCCGATGGCAAGAAAGTACAGGCGCACCAACAGGAAGAAGCAGAGCCCTGCCGAGAAGATCTACCAGTTCATGATGCAGCTCAAAGAGGATGTGCTGGATCGGAACGTCCTGCCCTGGGACTCCGGACGGGTCGGGCACCAGGCGTACAACCCATTCAGCGGGCATGTGTACAGCGGAATGTACAACTCGCTGATGCTCGATGTGGACGCCTTCCTGAACAACCGCACCGACGCCCGGTACGTAACGCGCAAGAAGGCAGTTGAGATCGGCGCGGACTTCAGGGGCGCGAAGATGACGCACCTGTGGCTCCCGCTTCCCCGCAGGCAGGTTAACGAGGACACCGGAGAAGAAGAGCAGGTTGGAGTCTGGTTCAAGAGTTTCTTCGTGTTCAGCGTTGAGGATTTCAACAACCTCGACGATCTGAAGATACCAGAGGCGCCGGTTTACTCCTGGGGCGACACGCCGGTGATGGAGCGCATAGAGGCAGTCAGCGAGCACCTGCTTGCGAACTTCAGGCGCAAGCCGCTCATCGAGGAGAAGGCGCGCATACGCGCTCCCTACTACCGGCCCAGAACTCACGAGATCGGCCTGCCGCCGACCGCGCAGTACAGGCTCCCCGAGCGGTACTTGCAGTCCAAGATCCATGAGGTAGTCCACGCGACGGGCGCAAGCAGCGAGCTTGACAGATTCAAGGCTGACAGGTATGGCGAGCCCTGCAGTCCCTCGGGCGGCGAGTACGCCTTCGAGGAGATGGTCACGCAGTTCGCGACTGCCTACCTGCTCAAGCAGTACGGCTTTGCGCACGAGCGCAAGACCAGCGCGGACTACATCCTGTCGTGGTACAGGTCCATCGAGGACAAGCCCGAGCTGCTGGGAAACGCGATCCAGATGGCCATGGCGGTGGTGCGCTTCGTGAACAACGCCAACCCGCTTCCGCAGACGCTCATCGACGACGCAGGCGGGAGCGACGGCGACGACACCGAGGACGAAGATTCCCTGGGACTCGCGGCATGACGGCACGCACGGAGAGCAAGGCCGGAATGCACATCGGCAACAGTGTCAACGGAGTGGTCAAGGCGCTGTGCGGACGCAGTAAAGTGCGGGGCTGGATGACGCCCGAGGTCTTCGTGGAGCTCTCCTGGGAGAAGCGCTTTCGCTACGAAAGGAACATCTGCGGCAACTGCAGGGAAATCGGGACAAGGCTGTACCTGCCGAGGTCCAAGCCCGAGCCGGAGAGGTTAGACGCGCCGAGGCTCTTCTGAAAAGCCGAGCGAACACAACTGATGAGATACAACAGGCAGGTCTCCAATGACCTGCCTTTCCATTTGCTGAAGGGGCCGCACACGCGGAGAGAGGATATTAGGATGCAGTACCACGATGTCAGGACCAACACGACCATTATAGTTGAGATCGAGAGGACTCCCGAACTCCTGAAGGCGCTCGCGAGCGACACGGAGCCGAGGTACTACGAGGCGGAGGCCAGCCTGCACCACGCTGGCGTCCACGCCGGTGGAGCCCACGCCAGGTTCGGGGTCTCCGACCGCGACTGGCAGCTGTATGACGAGGAGCAGAGCATCGACGAAATGTTCGACCGGATGATGCTTGAGGACGAGATGATGGAGATGGAGGAGAATGACGCTCGCTACGCACTGGTAACCGAGTCCGAAGATCGCCTGCGTCAGCAGCGACAGGCCGTTATCGACGGCAGGATCGCACGGGAGCGCCACTACGACCGGCACCGCAGCAAGCGCAGCCGCAACTCGGTCATGAACAGCAGGGCGCTGCGGAGTTTCCTGAACATCCAGAGCCAGGACAAGGGCCTGGGCCAACTGATCTAACCGACTCTGAAAGGAGGGACATGCACACCAGTAGGAAGATAGGCACGGACGCCAAACACGTCAGTCTGTACAGCTTTGTCATTTACGAGCGAGCCGGGACAGTTGATGACGATGGCGTGATGCGTACAGACTCGTCGATGCAGGGTCGAAACTCAGTCGGTGTCGAGTGGAAGGGATTCGAGGCTCTGATTAGCATCGGCTTCAGATGCAAGTTCTCGCCGCCGTCTAACGACATGGACGTGACCCTCGCCTGGAGACGGTCCGACGATGAGAGATTCACATCAAGGCAAATGAGAACGGAGCCCGACCGCAACATTTATCGAAGGGTATCGGCGCAAAACTAGGAAGTGAAGTAGGCGGGGGTCCGGGACTCTCAAACAGGAAGGTGGAAGCCCCGTCAGAAATGGCGGGGCTTTCGTTTGTCCATCCTGGCAGGCGAGTGACCGAAGGTTTCTCTCCAGCCAGGGCGAACAAGCCCATATGCCTACAGGCACTGGAGGTGCATTTATGAGGAACGATACTGCAAGGCCCCACAGCGAGCGGGACAGGCTCGTGACCGAGAGGTCGCGGCACATCTACGACTACGCGGATAGCCGCAACGTCCGCTCGACGGAGCCTCCCATCGGCATTTGCGGCCGGCGCATCAAGACGGGCGACTTCGTAGCGGGCCTGCACATGCCGGTTTACCTGCAGATGCGCCGACATCCCAGCTTCGAGGTATTCAAGGGCAAGGTTGCGCTCGCTCGCGATCTCTGCCCCGCCTGCGAACGGCTGGTGCCCGCGAGGATCGCTCAGGCGGCATAGTCAATCTACATGTCCCGCTGGCTCCAGCTGGCGGGACTTCCACATCGGATACATACCATCGGAGACATGATTGTAGAAGGATAGGCAAGCATAAATTGGATTGGCCCGAAGGCCAGAAAGGACTCTGGAAATGACCACGATGACGAAGACCGTCAAGAAGTCCGCAAGCATCATAGAGTGGTTGCAGGATCTTCTGCTGCCGGCCAGCCAGCACGCTTCTGTGCCCACGATGGACACCATCAGGACCGCGATGGCTGGCTGGAACGCCGCAGAGGTGGGTGACGCCATCGGTGCCATCATCATGACGGTTGTACTCAAGGACGGGAAGCCCGACAGGGCAATGGCGCAGCGCTTCGCAGGTAACACCCTCATCCAGCGCGGTGTCGCTCTCAGGCGCGGCAGCAGGGTTGACGCCATCAGGACGCGGGAGAAGCTCCCGATGGCCTGGGCCGCCCTGCAGGAAACACTGGAAATCACAATGGATGCCGTGCGCGACCGCGAACTGAAGGTCGCAGTCGAGGCCCCGGTTGTGGACGAAGTCCGCATCGAGCAGCCCGACGGCACGGTAATGACCACGCCCCTGACTGACTATCCGACGCTCGACGACTGCTTCTACAGTGAGTGCGAGTCACGGGACAGAGAGCAGAGGGCGGCGGTGTCTCTTGAGGAACTCGATGACTTCCGGTTCGAGAGTGTGACCAAGCCTGACCGCAGGCTGGCTCGCATCGAGATGGAGGCTCGGGACAGTGCGTTCAATTGCGATGGCAACATCGACAAGCGCCGATCCAAGAGACAGCGTAAGCACGTTCACCAGTCCCGCGCAATAAACCTGATCAAACGCAACGGAGTTCTCAACCCCAAAGCCATGTAGGGGTTATGCCCCGCCGCAGTCTGCGGCGGGGCACCGCAACTTATACCAGTTCGCTTTAATGACACTAAGAGGGTAAAGAAATTCCCTGCGTCGCAAAATGAAAAACCCCGCCGGCGGGATGCCTTGCGGGGACTTGCTCTCTGATTGTCTTATCGACTTGTGACGGCGGTTCTAGTCGCCGACCGGTTCACTGACCCTCTCTTCTTCGGATGCCTCGGCAACCAGACTCTCCATGCCTTCCTTGAATCCCGGGATGGCTACTGCCAACGCGCCCTTGATGAACCAGATGTCGTTCTCCATGCGTCGCTGGCGTTCGTCAATGGCCCTTATGTCGGCTTTCACCTCGGCCATGTCCGACTTCAGCTCAGTCTTCGCGCCCTCGATTTCTGACCTGTTCCGCCAGATGATTCCGAGTGCTGCGAAAACAATCGCCACCACTACGGCAACCGTGTTTAGCTCGATCATTTCAGTTCCTTGTTCCTATATGTTATGTCAGGACGATCTTCTTGGCAATCGCTGTGGGTTTCACCTCTCTTAGTGTCATTAAAGCGAACTAGTATTAGACACAACATTCTGAACAGGAGGTGGAGAGAGTGCTGGTAGAGATGGCAACGATCACCGATGCGAATGGTATCTCCTGCAGGGTGATGCTATGTCCGGTCAAGGAGAGCGCGGATGCGGTGTATGCACGGTGCTTCCAATATATCGACGAGATGGAGGAGCGTTACAGCTTTCTGTACGACGCGATGTACCTCATGGCTGAAGAATGTCCTGGCAGCCCGGGACATGCGGTGGTGCATGATGCGATGACCTTGATCGGCGCAGGCGGAGGACTGCCTCCCTTCGAGGCGCTTCCCAAGGATATACAGGTTGCGATGTGGAATTTCTTGGACGAGAACTTCATCTCCCACGAGGAACTGGTGAGGGTTGCCGTCCAGGTGATAGCCCGACCGTCTGATGAGCAGCAGGTCATGGCACAACGTCAAACATACCAAGCAGTTCAGAGATGGTGCTGTCCGTGTGTTGCGGATTCCGCTTTCGATCTTTGAAGGAGCCGATAGGAAGGTAAATTGATGAGCTACATAGCAACGATGACCGACGCCGAAGGCGACGAGCACAGAATCATGCTTAACCCCGGCGATGAGGACTTTGTTTCGGAGCCGACACGCAGTTTTCAGTACGTGAACGAGATCGAAGCGCGATACAACTTCCTGTACGACATCATCCAGGTCGCTGAGAGCGAGCGACCAGATATGAATGGCTATGACGAGATAGCCAAGGCCAATGCACGTCTTCTGGCCGGATGTGAGATGCCAGCCTTCGTTTCCCTGCCAGAAGAGGTGCAGGCTGCGGTCTGGACGTTTCTCGACAGCGCTGAGATCAGCGACGATGACCTCGTTCTGCTGGCGCGGCAGGTCGTCGCTCCTGACGACAGTGCGTGTGACGACGGTGCAGGTGAGGACAGCAGCACGATAGACGACAGGGAAGTTCCGTTCGGGGCGCCCTCGGACTACTACAAGCCCGACTATGACGGTCCGGAAGTGATCCTCTAGTGGAGGTAAGCGGCATAACCTAACTTCCGATCGGCAGCACGGCATATTCGGCAGCCCCACCTCGCGAGGTGGGGCTTTTCATTTGAAGTGAATGCGGATGATTGCTGCTCGCCAGCGAGAACAGCATTCATCTGCTAGATAGTGAGAGTGAACCGCTATTGGTATGCGGGTTACCGACAGAAGAGCGTCACAACCGGAAGACTCGCGACATGTTCCACAGAGTTGATGAGGACGTTGCGATCTTCGACCCCAGCCTTGCTGCCATCCGTGTGGTGGCAAGGATGCGGCCCGGTATAGGGCCCGAAAGGGCAGAAAGAGAGATACCGGCATGGTATTGACAGCAGAGCAGAAGAAGAAGGCGGCAGACGTATTCGGTTTGAGCACCGAGCAGGTTGATGACCTGCCGCTGGACCGCCCGAATATAAAGGCGGTCATGAGCATCGAGATCCGTATGTCGGGAGTCTGGCAGTGCATGCGACGCCTCGGTTATGAGGCATTCGGCACGGAGCCGTCAGACGAAATACCCACTCGCAACGCGAACATCATGGCCTCGGGCAACTACCTTGAGCCGCTCGTCAAGGACCTGATGAGGCGCGACGGCTGGGAGGTAGATGATCACAATGCCGTGATGATCCCGCATGGCAGGGTGACGCTGACGGGACACCCCGATGCCATCGGGAAGCATCAGCACCTGACGGGTGACAGCCCTGTGGTGATTGAGGTCAAGACACGCTCGGAAAGCGCGGCTCAGTACGCCTGGGACATTGGCGTAGAACGCACACATCCGGAGTCGGTACAGCAGGCGGCTCTCTACAGCGTCGCACTTTACGGCAAGCCCCAGGACATCTTCGTATCCACGCTGGCCCGCGATTCGATGGAGTACCGAACGGAACGCATACCGGCCGACCGCGTTGAGTTCTGGTTCGGCAAGGCGATGGCACGTGTGAACGAGATCGCCGACATGGTGTTCAAGGGGGAGCTTCCCGAACCCGAGGTCCCGGCTGGAGACTACAAGTGCCAGTCCTGCCCGTACCGAACGATGTGTGGGAATGCGGAACTGCCCGAAATGCCGGGCGAGTCAGGACTGACGGAGTCGGAGATCGAGACGACGCTGCGTGAGTGGATCAACGCGAGTGCAAAAGTGCCGAAGACATCCAGTCCGGAGTCGAAGGCGAAGAAGGCCGCGGCGGACACACTGAAAAATCACATGATTGCCGTGGGAGACTTCGAACGCGAGTTGGAGATTGACGGTCAAGTCTATCGTATGAAGCGCAGCGAGTCCGACAAGGTGAATATCGACTTCGACGCATTCAACGAGCTTGTCGAGCCTGAGATTCGTGAGCAGGTCGTAGTATCAAGTACAAGCAACTCGCTCCGCATCACACCGATTAAGCCCAAGAAGGCCAGCGCCAAGAAGGGCGATTCCGAGACGGACATCACCAAGAAGCCGGACGGAAAGTTGGCTGGCAACTCCGACACGAAGAGTGCGGGCAAGGACAATGAGGACAGCCAGCCGGAGGGCACCCAGCCGGAGGACAGCCAGCCCCAACTGGTGGGTGCGTCGGTGAACTAGCACCGCGGGATAGACATCCCCGCACAACAACAGCACGCGGCCATGCAGATTGGCCGCGTGCTCTTACCTGATGTTCCTTGGAGGATACTTTCCAATGACAACCGAACAGACCTATATGGACTTTCCCCGACTCACCCACGAGGGAAAGTATGGCGTGGTCTATGACTATGCCATCACGGAAGACGGCGGCCTCTACTACGCCAGTATCGTGGGATCGCGCCAGATGTGCGAGGGCATCGCCGCTGCGCTGCTGGACAGCGGCAGGCGCAACAACAAGTCAGTTTACCTGGCTACACCGACCGATGGTTCCGACGGCGTTTTCAACACCTCCAAACTGGTGCATGTCGCCCACAACACGGTTGGCGCGATGCGGCGCATCACTCGTAAGGTTCAGGGAACAAGGCTCTTCGAGGTCGTGCTGCTCTCGAATCTTGTGAAGTGGGACTACAACTATGCCCACATCCAGCGCAAGAACGCCCTGGAGGAGAAGGATGACTCAGAGTACGAGAAGAACCAGCAGGAGCTTGCGCTTCGCCGGTTCGTTCTACTGGCGGATGAGGAAGAGAGCGAACATGACACCGCAAGGCGCTGGTTCGCATACCTACCCAAGCGCGTAAGTGAGCCGATGCTCGCGGAGTGGGCAGTACCCCTCTGGGAATACTGCTCGGAGACGGGCACTGGCATGAAAAAGCTGCAGCGACTGCGCGGATCGGGATGGCTTTGTGAGCCGTCCAGCGAGGCGCTTCGCGGCGCGATCAGCGACATGGGGCACCAGGGACGCCTGCCACTGCCCGACAGCTTCAAGGCATATATCGCCGAACGTAGCACCCGCGAGTATGACATCGACTATGCCGCGATGGCGGTGGCGGCTGATTAGATTGACGCCAGTGGACCGGCCAGATACAGGAGGGGCTTGCGCCGTCCGTGTGGGCCCCACTTGGAATGAATAGATGAGGAGGCATCAAGATGCCCAGAAGAGGTAAGAAGAATCAGGTTAATATGCTGCCGGTGGCGATTGACGAGTTGCCCGAAGCTGTGGGCGCACTGGCGTGGGCCGAGGAGGTGAGGGCAAGGGCGGAGCGCGAGATCGAACGCGAGACCACCCATATCACGGAAGGAGTTATGAGGCGTGTTGAAGGGGAGGTCGGACGTGGCATCACCCAGCGACACGCGGACATAGTGCGGTTCTGGAACGGCACCGGCGCAAGGGCGACGATGATTACGGGTGGTGAGGGTGACGACTACTACACGATCAGCAAGACGCTTGAGCAGATTGCCCTGCTGCCCGCTCTCGGTGAGGACGCAGGGGTGTGGTGGACACTGAACGCCTGTCCCGACAGGGAAATGATGGACGGTGACCGCCTGGCGCTTCACTGCCTGTATCCCAATCACTACAACGCCGTTACGGAGACGGCGATAAGTCTCAAAGAGACTCTGAAGGCGATTCTGCGGGCAATGCTACCGGCGATGCCGGACAGCCTCGCCACCTACCGGATAATAGCGGACCGCACGGATGGCGAGATACGGCTGTCAAAGGTGGTGATGACGCTGAACGAACTTGAAGATATGAAAGACGTCATTGAGGTTGGAGACCGCTCCTATGAGGGGAAGGCCTATGATGCGGACACGGTTCTTGCTTCTCTCCAGGACGGCGGCTGCGATGTTCTGGTTGACTGCGGACGCGTCAGGGACGCGCAGCAGATGAGTGAAGTCGTAAGCACGTTCGGTGCGACAGCCAGGGGTTGCAAGAAGTGTGACAACTGGTTCACGGTCGAACCCGACAACGTGAAATACAACTGGTATGACCGCTGCCCGTCATGCTCCAAGCACTGGTCGCCCGGCATTTTCGTTGGGAGAGCAGAGCGCAAGTCAAGCGAAATTCGGCTTGTGAAGGGAGTAGACAGGTGGGTCAGCGACACGATCGCGCTCTCACCGAAGCTGGCAATCGCCGAGAACACCACCCTGGCTCACGCCACACGGATTCTTGGCGGCGACCTGTCCGACGCGCCTGAGAGCAGGACCGCAGAACTTCAGGGCTGCCCGCTCGCGGCATCCTGCGAAACACTTTGCGGGGAGCTTCAGCGCAACGAGGAGAGGGCATTCCCGCTCACGCCTGAATCGGGCAGATTCGAGGACTGCTGCCTCTACGACTTCTACAACATGGCCGACGGCGTGGAGGGCGACGACCGGGAGCAGATAGCGCGTAAGTGTATCAACAACATCAACGAAATGATCCGCCGTAACGTGGACGAAGCCGATGATTGCGATCAGCGTTGCACGCAAGATCCCAAGGTTGCCAATAAGGCCGTGGCCTCTCCTGCAAGGGTTCCATCACAGCGCAAGAAGGAAGAGGAGCAGGAGGTCAGCGTTCAGGCGTCACTGTTCTAGATTCGGTCGCTCTCCTGGCAGAAAGAAAGAAAGGCCCTCTCGTGCAGGTCAGCGGGGGACGCCATAGATTTATTCCCAAGTGAGGTGAACATGCTCTTTGTACTAGCCTTGTTACTCGCTGTTCTGTTCGTGGGATGGCTGGAGAAGGAAAACAGCAAGCCCGTTGACTACAACTGCGTCTGTGGTGAGTGTGGGACTTGCGTATGGGACAGGGAGAACGGTTATCAGTAATTGACGCGGCTTTCGGCTGGTAGCCGACTCGCCGACAATACCAAAGTCCCTCTCGTGCAGGTTCGAGAGGGACTCTTTTGTTGGCTGCCTGAATCAACAGGCACCACCGGGAAAGGAATACCGACATGATAGCAGATTTCATAAGACTGTGGGTCGCCCGTCTGAAGGGTGACTTGCACGGCTCGGACAGAATCGTGCTTGCAAGCCCATTCGGACATGGCGCGGACAATGCGACATTCAACGGCATCGCCACGGCTAACTTCCGAGGACTGAATCACATTGACAGGGGCGGACATGGAAATAGCCGCTAGTCAGATACGCAGCCTGGCAAGCGGGACCGGAGACTTTCTACTTCGCACTGTTCCGACTGCCGCGCTGACACTCTGGCTCTCCAATCTAGCAGGTGGCTGGGGAGTTTTGGACCTGGTGCGCTGGATATGCGACACCCAACCAATCGCGCCCCTAATGGAGCTGCTTGCGGGTATGTAAGCGCTCATAACAGACAGGAGAGTCTTTACGCCCTGCGGTCAGGGCGCTGGACTCAGGTCTCACTGAAAACAGGGAGAACATCCACGATGGAGAACAACACGAACTACAACGTCAGCGAACTGCTGACACCCGATATGAAGACACTTCTCCAGCAGCCGCTTGAGCTGGACATGATCAGCGAGCGCACGGGCCCGGGCGGCAGGCCGCTGTCCTATATCGAGGCTTATGCGGTGATCGACCAGGCGAACCGAATCTTCGGCGAGGGCGTTTGGGGTTTCCGCGTCAGCGAGGGACCGACGCTGCGCGAGGTGCCTATCTGGGACAGCCAGGGCACCATCGTGAAGCGTGAACTGTTCTACACCTCACGTGTCGCGGTCTATCTGTTCGGACAGAAGGTCTTCGAGGACGTCGGCACCAACACGGTCTCGATGCCCAAGGATGGCACGGCCCCCAGCGCGGAGGCGCACGAGACCTCCTTCAAGGGCTGCGTCTCGGATGGGCTGAAGCGGGCGCTGCGGGCTTTCGGGCCTCAGTTCGGCAACAGCCTATATGCTGGCGACGACGACGGGCAGATTGTTGACCCGTCCGCGCCCGCCTGCCCAAAGCACGGAGCGGGCAGGCATGTGCGCGAGAGCAATCGCGGGGATGGCTACTTCTGCGCCCACCGCGACAGCGGCACTGAGTCCGGTTTCTGCGACTACACTCCGCGAGTGCCCGAGAGCGCAGCACCCGCAACGCGCCAGGATGCGGCCGCCATGACCGCGCAGCGTCCCGCCCGAGGGCAGTCATCTGCGCCGCGAGCGCAGGCAGCGACACCGACAGCCGCATCCACCCCCACCACCTATGACGAGGAGGAATGGGGATACATACACCCCGAGAACGCCGCTCCCGCACCGCCACCGGCGCCACCGGCAGTCAACGGAAACCACGGCGCGGCGCCCGTCTCGCGGGACGACATGGTGAATAGGTACGTGGAGATTGGCGAGAGTATAGGCCTCAACAGGGGCCAGATATTCACGAACTTCTACAAGAAGTTCGGCAAGCCGATAACCCAGGCGACGGACGAGGAACTCACGCGGGAACTCACCGACGCAGAGGCGATAGGCGCGTAACGACAGAATGAAGGGTCGGCGTGGAATCTCCGTGCCGTCCCCTCATCAAGATGACCTGACCACCGACGGCAGACAGAAGGGAGCGGCGTAAAGCGATTGCGCCGCTCTTCAGATATTCAGGGGCCGTGACGGTGAATCAGTCGCGGCAGAATCAGAGGTTTAACGATGGGACTCGACATTGGTATCGCAAAGGGCTTTGACTGGGCACTTGCGCCAACGAGGGCACTTGGCGAGAGGTTGACACACATCGCCTTCGATGAGTTCGGAAACGCAAGCCTGAGTCTCTTGGAGGTCAGGAGAGCCTGCGAGGAGCACATCTCGGAGACGGACGACACCGATGAGAAGCAGAACGCGCAGGCGTTTCTGGGCTGGTGGACAGACTACTGGCAGCAGCGCGGCCTTGATGAGTGCGAGAGCCTGACGATCAAGTTCGACGCCTAGGGCATTTCAATGGGCTGTTCCTCAAGGAGCAGCCCCAGGAAACCGCATAAGTAGTGATCGTAGAAAAAGGTGTGCCTGTGCGTTCAGGTATATCTGTGGAGAAATAGAAATATAGAAGAATCGAGGAATAGAATATGTCCAGACTCAGCGCACAAGCAGATATGGAATACTTCCCGTCCTACACGCCTTCGATGCTGGCGCTTGGGGAGGTGTTCAATTACGACCGCCTGCCCGACAGGCTCTTCGCGGTTGACCCGTGCGTCGGTGGCGGCGATGCGCTCAAGGCGCTCACGGACGGCATTCGCATGGGCTACGAGAGGAGGCATGGCCGTAGCCTCGGGAAGAGCGGCATAAAGACATTCGGCATTGAACTGGATGTGAAGAGGGCGAACATTGCCCGCAAGAAACTGGACCGCGTAATCCAGGCGGACTTCAACAACACGATTGTGAGCGAGAACAGCTTCCACCTGATGCTGCTGAATCCGCCCTATGACTATGACGCCTCGTACAAGCGCCTTGAGCAGCGTTTCCTGGTGCGCTCCACGCGACTGCTGGCCGACGCCGGCATTCTGATTTACATGGTGCCGCGCTACGTGCTGAACATCAGCGCCGAGTTTCTCTCGCAGAATTTCAGCAACTTCAGGATCTGGCAGGAAGAGGACAACCCTGACGCCGCCCGATTCAACCAGATCATGCTGATGGCAAGGCGCGACTCCTATCC
The DNA here is from genome assembly GCA_964632415.1 of uncultured Dehalococcoidia bacterium. Classification (GTDB taxonomy): domain Bacteria; phylum Chloroflexota; class Dehalococcoidia; order Lucifugimonadales; family JADFKI01; genus Bin90. The sequence goes on from CAZWDM010000018.1 coordinate 29,564, forward strand.
ATACGATCCGAGTGAGACCGAACAGGCCATCAAGGACTTCGCCGATGGCAAGGTCGACGAGGTGGGAATGGAGAACTCCTTCAGCCTGCCGACTCACGAGCTTGAGGTGGAGCGCTTCAGCGCACTGCGCGTCAACTACGGTGACGCCCTGAAGGAAGTCGAGCTGAGCGGCTTCGCGGCCAGGCAGGAGTGGCGCGACATGCTGCATCCGCCGACAAACGATATCGTTCAGCCACTGATGTCCCCGCGCAAGGGACACATGGGACTGATCATGGCTGGCGGCGGTGTTGGAGGCCTGGGGATTCCGGTAATCAGTGAGGGTGACGATGACAACGAATCCGACGCCAAGATATTCAGGGCGGCGGCAAAGAAGGTCACGCAATCTACGCCACAGAATGACAGCGGCACAGCGGTTCGCCTGACTGAACGGATGAGCAGCACTGCAGTCACGCTCGATCCGGTCTCCTGGATGTTCACGGACAATGTTGGTCTCGGCGACTTCGTGACGCGCTTCAGCCAGGAGCTCGCGTCATACCTATCGGAGGTCATGCCGCCGAAGTACACGCCCGAGGCGCTGCGCGAGATGCTTGGAGGAGCTCCGCAGTACGGCAGGCTTCTCCGCAAGCCCATGCCTGGCAACGGGCAGAGACTCGCCATCGAGGGCACGATGTTCGCTCTCCTGGACGGCGAGCGGGGCACCGCTGTCGTAGGAGAGATGGGCACGGGCAAGACGTTCATCAGCATGTCGGCTGCACATCTCGCCGGTTACAGGCGTGTGGTCGTGCTGGGACCGCCGACGCTCGTGTGGAAGTGGGAGGACGAAGTTCTCAAGACAATTCCGAACGCAAGGGTGTTCGTGGTGGGCAAGAACCCTGGCGGCAAGAAGGCCGGTGAGCCTTTCTACCGACTGCACAAGTCCCCCATGAAGCAGCTCAAGTGGTTGGATCAATACTACGGCAACGGGCAGAACGCGAATGTGCCCGTATATGTCGTGATGGCGCACTCGACCGCCAAGCAGAGCTATGGCCGCATACCGGCGGTCAACTGGCGCTGGGGCTACAGGACGCAGCCGAAGTACGCTGAGGTGTCGGGTGAACTCATCCCGCCGCGCTGGGTGCCATTCGCCGAGCAGGTGGAGGCGCCGGTAGAGGACGAGGATGGCAAGTTGCGCTACGAGGTCTTGACCGAGTACCGCAAGCAGATGTGCTGCCCCGAGTGCGGCCAGCCCATCATGGGACCGAAGGACGCCTACGCAGAGTGGGGCTGGCTCGCCAACAGGCGGCGCAACTGCAACAGCCAGGTGACCGTCGGACGCAGGGAGGAACAGGACGAAGCCGGCCGCCCGTTCTATGTCACTGAGACGCGGGACTGCGGAAACCCGCTCTGGCAGGCGCTTGCTCGCAGCTATGTGAGCAACTTGCAGGGTACGAGCCCGCACGGCGACGAGGACCTCAAGGAGAGGATCCGTCGCCACACGGTCTATGCCTACAGCGTCAACTCGGAACAGGCCAGGGCGCTCTACGACGGACGCGGTTCACTGCATCAAGACTACGCCGAAGACGAGTGGGCATCTGCCCTGGTGGACAGGCTTGAGGTATTCAGGTCCAAGAACCATCCACCACGTCGCTTCGACCTCGCCGAATACTACAAGCGGTATGGTGGCGACTTCTTCGAGTTGCTCATTGCCGACGAGGTGCATCAGTTCAAGGCAGGAGACTCAGCGCAGGGTCAGATGGCTAGAATGCTCGCTGAGGTTGTGCCGCAGTGCATCGTCCTCACGGGAACGCTCATGAGCGGCTACGCCCGCGACCTGTTCCATCTTCTATACGGCTTTGCCGGCAGAGAGGTGCGGGAGGAGTTCGAACACAATCATCAGACGCGTTGGCGGAACATGTTCGGCTTCGTGGAGCGCACGGTTTACCTCGACTCCGAGGACGCCAAGCGCAGCCGCACCAAGAGACAGAGCGAGAAGCCGAGAGACCTGCCGGGAGCGATGCCCGCCGTGCTACGGTACATACTGGGACACTCGGTTTTCATTCGCCTACTGGACGTGGCCGCCGGGCTGCCCGACTTCAGTGAGCACGCCGTCACGGTTGACCTGGACGACGAGATTGACCCCGAGACCGGATTCAGCCAGAAGAGCAACTACAAGTTGATGGAAGAGCGGATACTCAGGGAGATCAAGTCCCTGACGTTCCAGAACCCAAGGGCAGCGGCGCAGCTGGTCAGCATATTCGCCCAGGCGGTTCTGACATACCCGGACGCCTGCACTCAGGACGACGCCTGTCTCGTCTATCATCCCGTGGACAGGGTGCCCATCATCGACCATCCCGCGCTCCCGGCCGACAAGCTCTATCCAAAGGAAAAGAAGCTGCTCGAAATTGTGCAGGCGGAGAAGGAGGCCGGCCGCAAGGTGCTGGTCTTCGCGACCCATACCAACAGGCGCGACATGCTGCCCAGGCTGCACGAGATCATGGATCGCGCGGACATACGGGCGACTGTGATGCGGACTGGCAATCCAGATGCGGACAAGCGGATGCCATGGCTGCAGGAGAGACTCGAAGAGGGTCTCGATGTGCTCATCTGCCACCCGCAGCTCGTTGAGACTGGAGTGGACATGCTAGACTTCCCCACCATAATCTGGTGGGGTGCGCCGCTTCATGCGGCATAGGATACTCAACTCAGTTGAGAAGAATTCGGAAGAACATTCTTGGGTCAACGGCTAACCTGACGGGGAAACCCGAATGGGACAACAGCATGCCGTCGAAGCGGGGTTTAAGCCCTGCAAGACCCGCGCGACATGGTAAAAGCTAAACTGCCTGAATCCTAGTTTTCAATCGGGGTATGACGACCCCCACCGATTGAAATCGGTGTTAAGCAGTACGTGGGAACCTCCCACCGCCCAACGTAACTTCCGCTGCTTGAGATGCCGAGAAATGAACTCGGACAAGAAAACGAACGGGATACCTAAATCGCGCTACTACGTCCTATGACGACAGAAAGCGGGATCGCCTAAGGGACGAGAGTCCTATGGTGACGGAACCCCCATAGTAGTCTGAGCCGGAGAAAGACCGGTACACGGCGAAGGGGCAACCCTCGAAGGAGGGTAAGAGTTCACCCTGTTTGGACAAAGGGTGAAAGGGTAAATAGTTGAATGCAAGGAACAGAGAGGTACTCGAGATGAGAAACGCCGAAACTGTACTGAGTATTATTCGAGAACGTGGAAAGCAAGGAAAACCGCTGGAAGACATCTATCGACAGATGTACAACCCGGACTTGTACCTGCGGGCCTACGCGCACATCTACAAGAATGACGGCGCTATGACCCAAGGGGTTACAGAGGAAACTGCGGACGGCATGGCATTGGAAAAAATCGGTAGCATCATCGAAGCCTTACGCTACGAACGCTACAAGTGGACGCCAGTACGCCGTGTAAATATCCCCAAGAAAAATGGGAAAACTCGCCCGCTGGGAATTCCTACGTGGTCGGACAAAATGGTTCAAGAGGTCATCCGAATGATATTGGAAGCCTACTACGAACCGCAGTTTTCCGAACACTCTCATGGTTTTCGCCCACAACGCGGTTGCCATACGGCACTGTCAGCAATGACCCGTAACTGGACGGGAACGAAATGGTTCATTGAGGGAGACATCAAGGGGTGCTTCGACAACATCAATCACTCGGTGTTGCTGAAAATCCTCAGCGAGAAACTCCACGACGGACGATTTCTCCGGCTCATCGCCAACCTACTCAGGGCAGGTTACATCGAGAATTGGAAATACGGCAAGACGCTCAGTGGCACGCCACAAGGCGGAATCGTCAGTCCGATCCTCGCCAATATCTATCTTGACAAGTTGGACAAACAGGTCGAAACGGTACTTATACCAGCGCACTCACGAGGCAAGACCCGACGCAGAAACAACCGCCATGCGACACTCAAAGTCAGAAGCCGGTACTGGGCAAATAAGGGCGACGACCGGAAGGCACACGCGCTCCGCAAGGAAATGCGAAGCCTCCCGTCAAGCGACCCAAACGACCCTGACTATCGGCGACTGCGCTACGTGCGCTACGCGGACGACTTCCTGCTAGGGTTTGCAGGTCCGAAGGCAGAAGCTGAGAGCATCAAGCATGACTTGACTGAGTACCTCCAGAATGAATTAAAGCTGGAACTCGCTCAAGACAAAACGCTGGTGACTCACGGACAGAAGGGAGCCAGATTTCTCGGCTACCTTGCCTCTGCCCAACAAGCCAACGACCAGATCGACCGTAACGGCCGGCGCAAGGTCAATGGCATCATCGGTCTGCGTGTTCCCCAGGACATAATCCAGTCACGGATAAAGTTCTACCTACGCAAAGGCAAACCGGCGCCCCGCTACGATATGCTCGACGAAAGCGACTTCACAATCGTCAGCCGCTATCAGGCGGAATTTCGGGGAATCGTTCAGTATTACATGCTTGCCCAGAATGTCGCGCATTTCAGCCGATTACAATGGGTGATGCAGCAATCGCTCTGTCGAACTTTGGCACAAAAGCATAAGTCCTCGGCCAAGAAAATGGCCGATAAGTATCGCACAAAGGTACAAACTGAATATGGACTGAAATCGTGCCTGGAAGTTGTAGTACAGCGAAACTCCAACCAGCCACCGCTTATAGCAAGGTTTGGGAATATACCTCTGAGACGCAAACGTAACGCGATACTTGCTGATCACAGTCCTCAACTGATCAAGACCGAAAGAACGGAACTGCTGCAACGGCTCCTTGCCGATGTGTGCGAACTGTGTGGCTCTACCGAAAAGGTGGAAGTCCATCACATCCGACACCTTAAGGACTTGAACAGCACGCATCGTCGAACTCGCCCTCGCTGGATGGAAATTATGATCGCCCGCAGGCGCAAAACATTGATAACTTGCGGGCAATGTCATGACCAAATCCATTCGGGTAAGTATGACGGTCGAAATATCTCGTAACAACTATTGGAGAGCCGGGTGCGCTGAAAGGCGCATGCCCGGTTCGGAAGGGGGCCGTTGGAAAAGGAGTCTATCTAATGATAGAACACCTCGCCGGCGGCCTACCTTACAAGCTGATTACAACACGGCGCGTGTCAGACAGGCGTCACGTCGCAGCTGGCGTATTGGCCAGACCGAACCCGTCCGTATCTACTATCTGACCTACGCCGACACCAAGCAGACCCAGGCGCTCTATTTGATAGCGCAGAAGGTCGCCACAAGCCTGGCGGTCGAGGGTGACCTGTCCAGCAACGGACTGACCTCGATGGCCGGTGGTGACAACATGGGCCGCTCGATCGCGCAGATGCTCGTGGACTCGGACATCACCTTCGACGGCAGCTTTGAGGCCGGCATAAACATAGCGGCGCTCCAGGAGGAATCCGAGGGAGAGGAGCTGCTTGCCGACTACGATGTTGACTTCGACAGAGAGGACGCGGACGCGCCTGACAGCGACGGAATGACGCCTGAAGTGGCCGTGTCTCTCGTAACCCAGACGCTCGTGCCGGGTGACGGGACAGGTGATTCTGGCCCGCAGGCAGTGGCGCGAGACGGATTTGATATGCCACTGTTCGGCACCGTCATCGAGGGCGCGCTGGAACTGAAGGTCTGTGACGGCTGCGATCAGTTCATCATGCCCGATGAAGAGAGAATAACGACTCCGGCGGTGGAGGTCATAGATTCCCGTGAGGGAGTGACGACCGTGCCGGCTCGCCAGTTCCACACAAACGGGTGCTACGACAGGTGGAGCGAGACGATGCAGGCAGCAGCCGATCAGGGCAACGTGCCTGAGACTGACGCACCGGTGAACGAACCCAGGCCCACGCCGACTCCTTCCGCCGACGTGCCTGACCCTGCCGACTTCGGCGCGGTCAGCATGGACGCCTGGATGAGCGCCTTCGGACTTGAGACTGAGGACCTTGAGCGCGGCAAGCGCAAGAGGACACGGAAATCCCGCAAGAAGGCCGACTCGGAGCAGGGCGCACTGATCCCACTCCACTAGAGGTGTTCTCGCAACTATCACGGCCCCCGCGCGGCAGCTGTCCGGCGGGGGCCTCTGCGTTGGCAGAGAAGAGAGGTCAGGATGAATAAAGTCAAGATAGGCGTGTGTGACTGGTGCCGAAATATAATCAAACCCGGCGATCGCCAAGTCCAGACATCCTCGGTGGATTATGCGGACGTGGTGGGAGGCGCCCGAGTCATTGCCTCGAAGGTCAGGTCGTTTCACACGCCCGACTGCTACCGGGAGCATCTTGCCTGGGTGCGCGAACATAGTGACGGTGGTGCGCCGGACGCTGTGGCGTCTGCCATCAGAGAAGAGGTTGTAGAGGGTGACGTTGGCAACGAGACATTCGAGTGGAGCAGGGCTTTTGACATGACGGCGGAAGAAGCACTGAGCGGCACCCGCAGGACATTCAGGAAGGCAGGCTGACATGGCGACAACATTCGATGCCCAGAGGGGCATCATCATCTACGAAACGGTGCAGGAGTTCTACGCAGATCGTGGCGGCGAGCACTCGCCCGAGTGTGACTACGGAGTGTGGAACAAGGACGACATGCTGCTGTTCAGCGCTGGCCCGCACCGAGTCAGACCACAGGACATCGGCGGCGGACTAGTGACGTTCAGCGCGGCAAGCGGCAACCGACTGAGGGTGTCGGTCGTGCAGGAATCCGGCGACGTGTATGCGGCTGAGGCTCATGGCAAGCGAGTGGCGCTGCTGGGCAATGTCGGCCTGTCCGAACCGAACTGGGGTGAGAAGTCATTCTCCGATAGGAGCGAGGTGTACGAGAGGGCCGACAAGGTCTTCGAAGGCTGGGCGACCGACGATGACAGGAGTCTGGGCAGGCCCGTCTCGTGGTTTGTCGAGCGACTTGCGAGCTAGAGGCGTCACAACGCCACTGCATCTACCGGGGCAGCTTCACCGCTGCCCTTCGCTTTTGAGGTGGAATATGAAAAACGACAAGAACTGGCGAGACTTCCTGGTGCTTGTGTCGCTGGACCGCGTACGAAAACGCAATATGGAAAACACCATTATGACCGTGATTACAATGCTGGAGCTCGTGCCGCACCTTACGGGCATCAGCTTCGACCTGAACAAGATACTGGACCCGGACGCCATCACGGACGCCCGGAAGAGACTCGTCACGCGGGGCTACCTGTCCGAAGGCGGAGCGCAGACGGACAAGGATCCACGCAAGATGCTGGACGGCTGCATCCCGGAGGGTCGCAGCGGCAGTTGCCGTAAGGCGATTGAGTTCAGTGCCCACTTCATGACAATGCTCACTGGCAAGCAGCACGAGGCGATTCTGACGCTTGTGCTGTGCCAGAGCGTCGCGGAGTGGGAGGGCTGGATTGCCGAGGGCCAAAACCTGCGTGACGTCATCAAGGTGAAAATGCCCGATGAGATACCTCGACTTGAAAGGGCGCTTTCACTGACCGCAAAGATGAAGGAGATATGGGATAACGATCCGACAAACGAACTCGGATAGAAGTGAATCCTGTGCGGCATGGCTGTCGCGCGGGTAACGGAGGATGAGCCCGGTGGAGGCCGAAATGACCGAGATTCAGAAATTGAGAAAGGCTATCGAGCTGCATAACGAGCTGTACCAGAAAGGCAAGCCGCTCATCAGCGACAGCCAGTACGACGAACTGGTGAGACAGCACGCGGAGATTACCGGCCAGAACGTCGAGGGCGGCGCGGTGTCGCCTCCGGTGGTTGGCAGCCCGGTCGGGTATGGCAGTCCGAAGGTGGCGCACCCCGCGGTGATGCTCAGCCTGAACAACGCCTTCGACCAGCAGCAGCGCAGTGAGGCCTGGCATTCCATTGTCAGGCGGGTCCCAGACGCACAGGGGTATGCGGACCTGAAGATCGACGGCATGGCCGTCAGGCTGGACTACCAGAATGGTGAACTTGCAGGCGCGGCTACGCGGGGCGATGGCAGCATCGGCGAGAATATATTCGAGAACGCCGTCAGGATGCTTGATGTACCAAAGGTGCTCGAACTGGACGTGCCCGGGCGCATATCGATAGTTGGAGAGGCTTACATGAGAAACTCCGACTTTACACTGCTCAACAATGAGCTGGAGCAGACGGGAGAGGAGCTTTACGCCAGCCCACGCAATGTCGTGGCCGGCGGGATGCGACACTCCAACCCCGATGAGGTAAGGCGCCGGAGCATTCGCTTTCTGGCATACGGGTTGCTGCATGAGAGCAGTCCACGGGGATTCACCAGGCACTCCGAGATAATGGAGTGGCTTATCGAGCTCGGCTTCAGCATCGTGCCGCGATACATGGTGCCGGTGAGCCGCGAGAGTGAAGTGGAGAATGCCTTTGAGACACTGAGCAAGTTCGCGAGTGACTACGACTACGACTGCGACGGCATTGTGATAAAGCTGGATGGTCTGCCAGGCCGCGAGATTCTCGGAGCTGGCAGAACCGCGCCCAACTGGGCATTTGCCTGCAAGTTCCCGGCGAAGGCGGAGCGCACCGTTCTTGAGAGCGTCAGCTTCAGCGTTGGCAGAACGGGCGCGGTCACACCCGTAGGTCACGTGAAACCGGTCCTTATCGGGGACGTGACGGTGTCGAACGTCACCCTCCATAACAAGGACATAATCGAGGGTCTCGACCTGCGCGTCGGCGACCACATACTGCTCAAGCGGGCAGGTGACGTCATACCAGCGGTGGAACAGGTCTTCGCGGAGGAGCGCAAGGGCGGGGAGCAGCCCATAGAGTTTCCCTCGACCTGCCCGGAGTGCAGCACGGTGCTGTACCGGCCTGCGAATGAGGCGCGCATCTATTGCCCCAACAGCCTTCTCTGCAAGGGCCAACTCCAGCGAGGCATGGAGCACTTTGTCGAGCAAGACTACATGGCTCTGAACGGGGTGGGACCCGCGGCAATCAGCACCCTGATCTCAAGGGGACTGGTAAATCGCGTCTCCGACCTGTACGGCCTGACCTTCGACGACCTGGCCGACCTGCCTGGCTTCGGAGACACGAAGGCTGAGAACATGCTCAATGAGATCACCGCCTCGAAGTACAGGCCCGTCCACAGGCTTATGGCTTCTCTGGGCATCCATGAGGTCGGCAGGAGCGCGTCGGAGGTCCTGATGGCGCACTTCGGGAGCCTGAGGGCGCTGCTTGACGCGACCCGTGAAGACAACAGACAGGCGGCGTACCTCGAGATACGGGCATTGGAGGGGTTTGGCCCCAAGATGACCGAATCACTACTGGCCTACATGGGCAACGCGAACAATCGCGAGCAGCTTGAGATATTCGTAGCCCTTGGCGTCGGAGCTGACATCGAAACCGGGGTCGAACCAGAAGTTGAGAATGGATCTGGAGAGGCTGCCGGCGCCGCAGCGCCGCAGGCCGACCAGCCGCTGGCGGATATGAACGTCTGTGCCACGGGTAAGCTCGAAAGCTACACGAGGAGCACGATCAACTCAACCATCAAGGCGATGGGCGGCAAGCCGCAGAGTTCCGTCACGAAAGCCACAGACCTGCTCATCGTGGGCGAGAAGGCCGGCAGCAAACTCGCCAAGGCTCGGAGCCTCGGCGTTCGCGTCGTCAATCAATGGGAATTCGAGGATATGATCTCGTGAGGAAGCTCCGACGGATGGAGTAACTGGCAGGACATGCTCGACGCGTGGAGTGTGTCCTGACGCGGACTGAAAATGCTTGAGGGAAAGATTATGAGCGTAGAGATAGGAATGTACAGGACGATGGATGAGCGCGAACAGTTGGAGCTGAGGCCGCCGCGCGACGTTGCGGACATGATGCACCGCTACATGTCGGAGAGCCATGCCAGCCCGGTGGTCGTGATGAATATCGACACGTCCTTTCAGGCCGGGGCCTCGGACTTCGAGATAGACATACTCGACATGCTTGATGCAGTGGAGAACAACCCCAGGCACTACGGATTCTTCGTTCGCGGTCCCGGCGACACGATGGCGACGCCGGAGAATTGCAAGGACATATATCGCGCGGACGTTGAAGCCTGGATGAGAAAGGTTGTCAAGGCGCGGACCGTGCTTACCGTAGCCCTCAATGAGGACTAGGCACAGGAGATTATTGTGATGGTGGAAGCGGGGCATGATATGCCAGCCTCACAGAAGAAAAGCGAAGGGCGTGGTTTCGACCGCGCCCTTCGCTTTTAGGAAAGGAACGGCATGCGATATAGAAACTATGGAAGCTCCGACACGCAGGACCTGCAGGAATTCGTGAAGGAGAGAGTCGAGATGGTAGCGCCCCTGCTCGGTGGCGCGAGGGACGTCGCGCTGGATTACACTTGGTCGGTGTCGGACGGCGACGGCAGATTTCGCAACCCGACCGCAGCCGAGCGGGAAGAGTTCCATGAAGCGGTCTGGAGCTACCGCGCCCGGAACCTGGACTGCGCCAGTGAGTGCAGCGCGAGGGGACGCTTTGACGGCATCTGGCGCTGCATGACCTGCTATGCAATCTGGACGGAACCGGACGACGGCAACTCATACGGTATCCCCCTCACTGAACAGGAGGCAGTGGCCAGGCTCAGGCAACTGAGGGAGCGGAGCGAGTCCGACTGCATTCGCTACACGGTGTCGGCAAGGCTCGATCTGCGGGACGCAGAAGAGGCGCTGAGACGTTATGGTGAGCGCGGTCGCGAGGGCGACAATTCCGCGCCCGTTGTGGACGTGCAACTGAAGAGTGGTAACTTCATCCGCTTCCTCGTGATTCGTGGCTATGGCGGCGAGCTCACGGCTAGCTGGGAGACGGCGCACGGGCTGAACCGAGCCAGCAGGAATGGCGCAGGCTGATGAGCGCCCAGCAGCCCTATCTCGGCGAGCAGTTCGCGCCCGTAACCCCGAACCTCTCGGATTGGGACGTCGTGCTGCTCAATTCGTCGGGCGGCAAGGACAGCCAGACCATGATCGGCAGGGTCGTAGCACTGGCTGACGAGCAGGAAGTCAGCCGCGACAGGCTGGTGGTTGTCCACGCCGCGCTGGGACGCGTCGAGTGGAAAGGTACACTTGAGCTTGTACGCGAGCAGGCTCAGGCCTATGGACTGGAGTGCAGGATCGTGGAGCGGCCGCAGGGCGATCTGATTGACCACATTGAAGACCGTGGCATGTTCCCGGGACCCAGGACGCGCTACTGCACGTCGGATCACAAGCGCGGCCAGGTGAGAAAAGTCGTGACGGCGCTCGACAGGGAGCGGCGCATAGGAGAGCGGTTCAAGTTGCTCAATTGCATGGGGCTTCGATCCGAGGAGTCGCCGGCGAGGCGAAAGAAGGTGTCGTATGCCCCTAACGCGGGCTTCAGCACGAAGACGCGCACCGTCTGGGACTGGCTTCCCATACATGACCTGTCGGAGCGGGAAGTGTGGCGAGACGTTCAGGAGAGTGGCGTCCGACACCACGAGGCATATGACCTTGGAATGCCGAGACTGAGCTGCGTGTTCTGTGTGTTCGCTCCGAAGGATGCGCTGATTCTGGCCGCAAGGCATAACCCCGAACTTCTCGACGAGTACGTGAGCGTGGAAGCCCGTATAGGGCACCGTTTCAGGCTTGATGTCTCGATGGCCGAGATCAAGCGGGAAGTAGAGCGGGGCTACACAACTGACGACAGGATGATAGAGGCAAACTGGAATATTAGAAAGGATGAGTATGGATAGAGAAAGGCGGGCCTCACTGAAGGCCATCACAGACGACAGGGAGCGGGCGGTATTCCTCTGCAGGATGCTGGTTCTCAACGAGCAGAATGAGCAGCCCACGCTTGTTGATGATCCGATGCTGGAGCAGCTTCATGTGGACCGCGAGGTTCTTCTGCCCTGGACTAAAGACGGCGAGAAGGTCGATGTGCTGGAACTGTCGAGGGCGCTCTACGAGCATTACACCGGCGAGACCTCGCCTCACTCCGGCCCAACTGAGGCCACTCAGAACGCGCAGAGCGTGGGAGGCGAAATCATCAACCTGAACAGGATGGCGATTCTGTTCCCCGTGCCCTGCGATGCTTGCGGGGCGGCGGTCGGGGAGATGTGCATCTACGATGGCGAACCGCAGGACAACAGGCACGACGTCAGGATGGCGGCGATCCTGAAGCGGGGCATGCGGTTGTAATACCAATTCGCTTAACTTATGACACAAAAGAGATGGCGTGAACGCCGCGGGGAAAAGCCATCGCAAAGCCCGAAGAACGGCGGTAGGCTGTTCTTCGGGCTTATTCATAACCAATCGATTTACGCTATAATCACGAAAGGAGCAATCACATGGTAGTCATCAACACAACCGACGATCTGCTGCGGCTGCTGGACGAGAATGAGGAGTTCCG
>CAZWDM010000019.1:0-4183 GCA_964632415.1 uncultured Dehalococcoidia bacterium
AGCCGCCCTGCCGACGGCGCTCCCGGCTGCGGATTGCGTAGAGGGCTTCGGCGGCGCTCATGCGGCCGATGGGTCCCGATGCGTAGAGGGAGCCCAGAACGATGCCGCGGCGTCCGAGCAGGAACTCGGTGGGCTGCACGAATCCGCCGCGTTCCTCAGACCACCACGCGCCGAGTGCCTCGGCCTGCTCGCGGGTCACGTCGTATGCGATGGGGAACTTCGCGCCCGACTCTCGCTGCATCTTTTCGGCGTGTTCCAACGAGTCGGAACTCACCGCTACGACGCTGCATCCGAGGGATTCAAGCTCCTCGCTGTTTTCTTCCCACTCGGCCAACTGCCGAACGCAGTATGGTCACCAGTGAGCGCGGTAGAAGAGCAGCGCGAGATAGCGAGTGGGCATCTGCTCGGGCAGTGTCAGAGTTTCGCCGCCGATGACCTTCAGCGGGATAGAGGGTAGCCTGTCGCCTTGCTGGAGTTTTTCCATTTCCTCACCGAAAGTTAGGGATGGGCATGACTCACTTCACCCCCACCCTAGCCCTCCCTCATCGAGGGGGAAGGGACTAATTGGCCTATGCCAGCCTTAGATAACGCCTAGCCGTCGTCTCGACCCTCTTCGATATCCTCGTCTTCGTCGTAGTCCTCGTCCTGCGCCTCCTCGGAGGGTTCTTCGAGGCGACCACCGACTTCGTAAAGGAACTGTTCCACGCCCGGGGACAGGGAAATCGGCTCTTCATCTTCCTCGGATTCGGCCGGCGCGGAGTAGGTGCGGTCGTAGTATGTTTCGAGCTGCTGTATGAGCTGGCGCACTTCGGAATTGTTTCGCACTGCGCGATTTATCTCCGAGTACTGCTGCTCGCCCCGCGACGGGTCCGCAAGCGAATCGGGAAGCTCGTACATGGCGCACAGGACGCTCATAAGCCTTGCGGCGCCCATGTGGTCCTCGTCCAGCTGCACGTATTGCGGTAGGTGTGCCATGAGGCTGACGGAAGGTGTCTCCTGCTGCGACAGGGACTCGTGCACCATATTGACGATGCTGGTCGGACCCTGGTATGTGCTGCCGCGATTCGATACCAGGCCGGTGGCGCGGCGTTCCTGCTCGCGCGTCAGGCTGCCGGTGATCAGCACCGGGCGCGTGTGCGGAACGGAGTCGTACATACCGCCGATCCGGCAGTATTCGGAGACGCCGAAGTGCTGCAGCAGGTCGACGATCGCCTCGCAGTAGTCCTCGCCGAAGGCATGCGGCTCGCGGATGTGCAGGAATAGGTAGTCGTGCTCGTCGCCGTGGGCGTAGTGGACTATCGTGTTCGGGGTGGTGAAGACGCGGCGCCCCTGCACGGTGCGCATTCGCGGGCGGTAGCGGGTGTAGTCGAAGAACTTGCCCGGCTTGGCGAGTCTTCCCAACTCCTGAGCGCCGAGATAGCGCTCCAGCCTGTTGAGCACCAGCGTGCCAACACGCCCCACATCCACCCAGGGACGGAGCATCGCGACAGCGCGCACATTTCGCAGTTCCGGCACGGGCTCCCGTATATCGAATTCACCTATTCTCATTTAACCATCCTGACAGAATATGCCGTTTTCTTCAAGTATCACACAGGTAGTAAGGTTAAAGGGTATCAGCATTCCGAGTTCCGTCGCTAGGCTGCTAGCATACCATTCGCTCTCAGTTCGGCTTGGCGTACGGGTTTTACAGCGTTGCGCGTGATGGGTAGGATAAGGGCGGACTGGTAATGAATATTGCGGAGGTTTGGTAATGGATGTAACAGGAAAGACTGCGATTGTCACGGGTGGCGGACGCGGAATCGGGCGCGGAATATCGCTGGCGATGGCGCGAAACGGCGCGAATGTGGTTGTCGCGGATATCGTCGCTGATAACGCGGAAGAGGTCGCCGGTGAGGTGAGGGACCTTGGGCGGCGCGCGCTTGCGCTGACTATCGACGTTTCCGATCAGGATTCAGTGGAAGCGATGGCATCCCAGGCAATTGCCGAGTTCGGCGAAATCGACATCCTCGTGAACAACGCCGGGGTTATCGGCTCCCAGGGATGGGAGAGCCGCGAGATGCCCAACGAGGATGACTGGACGCTGATATACGAGGTGAACCTTCGTGGCGTTGCGCGGGTTACGGACGCCGTCGCGCCGCACATGATGGGACGACGATACGGCAAGATCGTCAACATCGCATCCATTGCGGGCAGGCGGGGCAGTAACCGCAATCCTCCGTACAACGCCTCGAAGGCTGCCGTCATCAACCTGACGCAGTCGCAGGCACAGCTGCTCGCGCCGCACAACATCAATGTGAACGCGATATGCCCGGGCCTTCTGTGGACGCCGATGTGGCAGCGCATCGCCTCCCGCCAGACGATGACGCCAAACCCCGAAGAAAAGACGCCGCGAGAGCTGTTCGTGGAATACGTTGAGAGGGACACACCGCTTGGCCGCGAGCAGACGCCGGACGACATTGGGAACCTCGCCACTTTCCTCGCGTCCGAAGCGGCTATGAACATCACCGGGCAGTCGATCAACGTCGATGGCGGCTTGACTATGAACTAGCCGGCGTTCGATTACCGAACCATGAATCCACATGAAGACATCACCGTTTACGACGCGGAGCAGCTCCGTGAACTGCTGCTGGAGTCCACGTCGTTTCTCCGCTGCGTGTTCGACAACGCGGAGTTGCTCGACTTCGAGGCTGAGGAGTTGCGCTTCGAGGAGTGCTCGCTGCAAAGGGTGAATTTCATCAATCTCGCCTGCGATGCTCTCACCATCGAGAACTGCCAGCTTCAGGAGTCTCGCTTCGACAAGGCGGACATACGGGAGGCTACGCTGCGTGGCAGCCGGTTCACCTCGGCGATGTTCCGCGACGCGAAGCTGAACTTGAGCCGCATCGACAACTCCGACATGAGCCTTTGCAATCTCGACGGTGCGAACCTGTTTGGCGCCGACCTGTCGGGTTCGCGCTTTCGCACGGTGGATTTCAGCCAGACGCGCCTGGAAGGTGTGACGATAGACAAGGCCGACTTCAGCATGGCGACGCTGCGCTTTAAGAAGTTCACGGACGGGAAGCTGAAGGGCATCAATTTCACGGAGACTGATCTGACCGGCACGGACTTCAGCAACGCCACATTCGAGGGCTGCCACCTGACCGGCGCGATTGTCAGCGAGGAGACACGCTTCGACCGCGCCGACCTGCGCGGGGCGTACATCTCCGGCACCGGGCTGGAGAAGGCAAGCCTCTTTGGCGCCGTAATGTCCCAGCAGCAGGCGAACACTATTCTCTTTGAACGATACGGCGTGATGGTGGAGGAGTCCTGACATGCGACTCAACTTAACCCAATAGTTCCACGAACCTACTGGCGCGGGATGGAGCAGGGCAGTGGGCCGAGTGCCAGTTGTTCCGCATCCAATACGCGTCCGTGTTAACATTCCCGATCATGCAACTGTCGATTGAGAACCACATCGCAACCATCACACTTTCCCGCCCCGGCGCGGGCAATGCCATCGACGAAGTAACGGCGCAGGAACTGCGAGACGCTTGCGAGGCCGTACGGCTGGACGACGACCTGCGGGTGTGCGTCTTCACCGGCGCGGATGGCGTGTTCTGCGCAGGCACAGAGTTCGACTTAGGCGCGCCGTCGCCGGACGAATTCGACCGCCTGCGGGTGAGCGAAGCAGTCGCCGCCATCGAAAAGCCCACGATTGCGCTGATCAACGGGGATGCCCTCGACCAGGGACTGGAGCTTGCGCTGGCGTGCGACCTGCGCGTGGCGGCAGCGGGTGCGCGGCTTGGCTTGACTCACCTGGCGTCCGGCATGATTCCGTGGGACGGCGGCACGCAGAGACTGCCCCGCCTGGTCGGACAGAGCCGCGCAACGGACATGATACTAAGGTCGCGCCTGCTGGACTCAGTGGAAGCTCTGGAGATCGGGCTGGTGAATTATGCTGCGGAAACCGAGGACGCTGCGGAGTACGCGATGTCGCTGGCGGCTACGATAGCGGCGCACGCGCCCATCGCCGCGCGCTACCTCAAGGAGACTCTGATGAAGGGCGCGGACATGACGCTGACGCAAGGCCTGGGCCTGGAGGCGGACCTGACGGTCATCTTGCAATCTACGGCCGACCGCGCCGAAGGTATCGGGTCGTTCCTGGAGCGGCGTACTCCGGAGTATCGTGGGGAGTGATGAATGC
>CAZWDM010000019.1:4283-16281 GCA_964632415.1 uncultured Dehalococcoidia bacterium
GATTCCAGGTCAGGCTCATTCAGGACTAGGCGTATCTCGTCCACGCCGGCGTCGAAGAATGCCCGCATCTGCTCGCGGCACTGGTCGGGCGTTCCTATGATGGTAGTGGCGTCCACCATCTCGTCGGTTACTAGCGAAGCGGCCAGTTCGCGCTCGCGGTCCATGTACGCGCCTCGAACCCTGTCTGCCTCCTCGCCGAAGCCGATGCGGTGCATGTACTGGTGATAGAAGACGCCCATGCCTCCTATGTAGAACGCGATGTGCGGGCGCTCGCGGTTGCGCCCTTCCTCGATGTCATCGGTGACATAGATGGACACCTGCGGGCAGATTGATACGTCGTCGAGCGACCTGCCTGCGGCTTTCGCGCCCTCCTCGATGTCGGAGATCAGCGGCTCCATTCTTGACGGCGCGAGGAAGATGGGCAGCCAGCCATCCGCAACCTCGCCGGTCAGCCTGAGGCTTGACGGCGTCAGCGACGCGATGTAGATGGGCAGGTGCGACCTGTAGGGCTGAAATCGAATGCGGAAGCGCTGCAGCTTGAAGAACTCGCCGTCGTGGTTGAGCCGCTCTCCCGCGGCTGCCTTGCGAATGATGCTGATGTACTCGCGCATGCGGCTGAGCGGCTTGCGGAACTGCTCGCCGTGAAAGTCCTCGATGACCAGCCTGCCGCTCGCGCCGAGTCCCAGGAAGAAGCGCCCCTCGGACATCAGGTCCATGTTCAGCGCGGTCATCGCGATGTTGGACGGCGTGCGCGCGAACACCGGCACGATGCTGGTGCCGATGCGGATCTTCTCAGTTACTGCCGCAACCTGCGCCAGCGAAGTGAAGGCGTCCTCGCCCCATGCCTCGCCCGTGGTGATGCAGCTGTAGCCAAGCTCCTCAGCGAGTTTCGCGACTTCGAGCGTTTCCTTCCAGGATGCGCCCGGCACTCGCATATTGGAAATGCCAATCTTCATTTGCCTTAACCCTCTGCCTTAATCCTCGTTCTGAGCCTCGCGGAATGCAGCGAGGAGATTATTATTTTCTAATAACTTATATAACAAAGCGTCTATCAAACTGGCTAACTGAAATACCATAAACGCCTTGCGTGGTTCGTTTTTACTTGGATAACCTCTGTTCACGATACACGAAATGCCCTAATCAGGTCTATGTGAAGGCCCGCTTTTGCATGCTGACACATTCCTGTGGCAACGACGTAAGCAAGGCGTGGCTGCACGCCAAACAGGTGCATTCAGGAGGAGACATGAAACTCGTTCGCGCTCGGGTAACCGACTTCAAATCCATCGACGATTCCGGCTGGGTCGATATAGACGCCGTCACTTCCATGGTCGGCAAGAACGAGTCTGGCAAGACCGCATTTCTGGGTGCCCTGAAGCGGCTGAATCCCGTTGACGGCGACCAGGAATTCGAGCTCAAGGACTTTCCTCGCAAGGGCTATGTGAAATACCGGCGGCAGCACGAAGCGAATCCCGCGACCGCCGTCACCGCTATCATGACCCTCTCGGACGAAGAGCGTCATGAGATGGCGGCGCACATCGGTGAGGGCGTAATTGTCTCTGAGGAGATCGAAGTCTCCAAGAATTACAAGAACGAGCTGATCTGGCACTTCGAAATGGACGAGGGCGCTATGGTGCGGCATCTGCTGCACTCCGCCGATATGCCCCCTGAAATCTCCAGCCATGCCGGAAACGCCGAATCAATCATGGAACTGCTGCGGACGCTTGAGGCGCTCGACGTAAAGCCGGTGGCGGTCGGCAGGCTGATCACCAGCATCTACGACCAGTTCAGCGATCGTTCTGCGAGGGACGTGGTCGAGGAAGCGCTCTATTCTATGATGCCCAAATTCGTCTATTTCGACGAGTACAGCACCATGCACGGCAGAATCTCGATCCAGGACATGCTCAGGCGCGTGGAAGCCGGGGAAGACCTCAGCGAGTCCGACCGGACATTTATGTCCCTGCTCTCGCTTGTGGGCGCGGATCTCGACGACCTGCAGAACCAGACGAACTACGAGTACATGAAGGCAGAGCTGGAGTCGGCGTCCATCAGCATCTCCGACGAGATGTTCGAGTACTGGGCGCAGAACAAGCAGCTTCGCGTCGAGTTCGACCTGTCCGCGGCAGACCCGAACGACCTGCCCCCGCTCAACGAGGGCACCATCCTGCACGTGCGAATCTGGAACAACAGGCATCGCGTTTCGGTGCCTTTCGACGACAGGTCAAAGGGCTTCGTCTGGTTCTTCTCGTTCCTGACATACTTCTCCAGCATCGAGGAGCAGGAAGAGTGCGACCTCGTACTGCTGCTCGACGAGCCGGGACTGAACCTGCACGCGCTGGCGCAGCACGACTTCCTGCGCTTCATAGACGAAAGGCTTGCTCCAAAGCACCAGGTCGTTTACACGACGCACTCGCCGTTCATGATCAACCTGAACCACCTCGACCGCATCCGCACGGTGCAGGATGTGGACGACAGGGGCACGGTCATCAGCTCGGACACGCTGAGCAACGACCAGGACACCGTCTTCCCGCTTCAGGTGGCGCTCGGACACAACCTCGCGCACACCCTGTTCCTTGCGCCGCACTGCCTCATGGTGAACTCTGCGGCGGACCTGATCTACCTGCAGATCCTGGGCGAGATGTGCGCCAGCAAGGGCTACCAGCGACTTGACCCGCGCTGGGTCGTAATTCCCGTAGGCAACGCGGACAACCTGCCGATGTTCGTCTCGCTGCTAGGCGAGAACTATGTCAGTGTCGCGGTGCTGATGGATGTGACACCGAAGAACAAGGAAAAGATGGAGCTCGTCAACAAGAACAGCATCATGCAGCGCAACAACCCGGTGAAGTGGGTTGAAGTGCAGAAGATTCGCACCGCCGACATCGAGGACATCTTCGAGCCCGCCTTCTACCTGAAGCTGGTGAACGAGTCCTATGCGATGGAGCTCCTGGAGCCGGTCTCTATGAAGGCCATCTCGGCGAAGGACCCGCGCATCGTGCAGCGGCTCGAGGCGCACTTCGAGGCCGAGAACATCGCAGGCGGCCACTTCGATGCCTACAGGCCGGCCGCTTATCTCCTCGAAAACCATGCACAGCTGAAGCACGAGATCGGCGACGATGCCATCGAACGCGCAGTCTCCATGTTCCAGCGCGTCAATAGCCTGCTACCGCACGACGGCTTTGCCAACGGCCTCGTCGGTCACCACGTTGCCAACGGCCGAAATGGCAGCAACGGCAGCAATGGCAGCATCAGTCGTCCTAACGGGAGGTCCAATGGTGCCAACGGGTCCGCTGCCAGTGTCGGCAGGCGTGCCAAAGCGCCGGTATTCACTCTGTAGGACGTGTATCCAGGGCTGACAGGCTGACCGTTAAGGTTTAACATGAATGGGCGGGATGCAAGGGAGAGATTCCCCGCGTCCCACCCATTCTGTATGTTGGGGTGATTTCTTCGGCTCAGAAGTGACCGGAGTGCCAGTAAGATGCAGTCGGGCGCACAGCTTAGCTATGAAGACGCACTGCGACGTGTGATGGGGCTTGCCGATTTCGAGCGCTCCACGCATAGTCCGGGGCACTCGTCGTTTCATCTTGAGCGCATGTCGCTGCTCATGAAGCGGCTTGGCAACGCGCATCTCGCCGTACCCACCGTGCATATCGCGGGCACCAAGGGCAAGGGCAGCACCTCCGCGATGACTGCCGCGATTCTGGCGGCGCAGGGCTACAAGGTCGGCCTATACACCTCGCCACACCTGCACAGCGCCACCGAGCGCATTCGAGTCAACGGGAAGCCCGTGAGCCAGGAGGAGTTCGCCGCGGTCGTTGAGAGCATCTGGCCCGTCGTGGAGGAAGTGGGCAAGACGGGAGGCTACGGAGGCGTTACCACATTCGAGTTGATGACCGCGATGGCGTTCACCCACTTCAGGCAGATCGAAGCAGACTTCCAGGTGATGGAGGTCGGTCTTGGCGGCAGGCTGGACTCCACGAACATCGTGAAACCGCAGGTATGCGCCATAACGTCCATCAGTCTCGATCACATTGCCACCCTGGGTGACACGGTTGCAAAGATTGCCTTCGAAAAGGCGGGCATCATCAAGGACGGGGTGCCTGTAGTTGTTGCGCCTCAGACCGGCGAGGCGATGGCGGTGATATCAGACGTTGCGGGACAGCGCGCAGCTCCCCTGCTGTCCGTTGAGGACCGCTTTACCTGGGAAAAGCGTCATGCGGACCTGAGAGGACAGGCTTTTACGCTATCCGGCCCTGAGAGTTCGTACGAACTGGAGATTCCATTACTTGGCGACTACCAGATGGAGAATGCCGCAGCCGCGGTCTCGATAGCGGAGGCTCTGAGGACGCGGGGCGTGAAGCTCGAAGACTCCGCGATTGTACGGGGAATAGGCGATGTTCACTGGCCCGCTCGCCTGCAGATACTCGCCACTCCCGGCGAAGACGGCAAGCTAGTCGTTGTGGATGGCGCGCACAACCCCTATTCGATGGAACGACTTGTGGAGGCGTTGCGCGAGCACTTCTGTTACGAGCGGCTGTTCCTCATATTTGGCGCGCTGAGCGGACACAGCGCCGGGGGAATGCTTCGCAGGCTCGTGCCGCTCTCGCCGCTTGTGATGGCCACACATTCCCGGCATCCTCGGTCAGCGGCAAGCGCGACCGTGGCGCAACTTGCGGGCGAGCTGGGGATGAATGTGGTATTCACATCGGAGAATGTCGGGGAAGCGACAAGACATGCCCTTGCTATGGCGACCGAGAAAGATCTGGTTCTGGGAACCGGCTCGCTGTCCGTCGCCGCCGAGGTTACGGAGGAGATGCAGGATATTCCGCCTGAACTGTACCCGTACATGAGCAGGCCGAGACGGTAGAAAATGTTTGATTTACAGATGTTTTCGGCTAACATGGTTTAGGGAAAGACAGGATGAGAGACTGATTCATACCTGTCGGGTGTATGAATGGGTGCGGTCCGGATCTCTAGGAGAACGGCAATGGACAACGGAAGAAAGCGAGTCGTGATCACCGGCATGGGCGCGGTGACTCCACTGGGTGATTCGATTGATGAATACTGGGCAAGCCTCGTCAGGGGTGAGTCTGGCATCGGCCCAATGACGCTTGCGGACCCCACCGAATACCCGTGCAAGGTAGCCGGTGAGATACCTGAATTCGATCCGGGCAAGTACATTGACCGGCGTGAGGCGAGGCGTATGGCGCGCTTCTCACAGACGGCGGTGGCGGCGGCGGCACTCGCCATCGAGAACGCAAATCTCGACCTCTCCGCTGAGGACGAAGAGCGCATGGGCGTGGTGATGGGCAACGGCAACGGCGGCTTCCCCACAACCGAGGACAATGCCCGAACGCTGGTCAAGCGTGGGGGCATGCGTGTCAGCCCATTCTTCATTCCTATGATCCTGCCGAACATGGCGGCCGCGAACGTGAGCCGCCTATTCGGGCTGAAGGGCTACACATCGACAGTGATAACGGCCTGTGCAGCCGGCAACCAGGGTATCGGTGAGGCAGCGGAGGCGATTCGGCGCGGCGCGGCGGACCTGGTGCTTGGCGGCGGCTGCGAGGCGGGTATCTGCCAGCTCGGTCTCGGCGGATTCAATGTCATCAAGGCGCTCAGTCGCAGCGACGTTCCGCCGGAGAAGGCGAGTCGCCCATTCGATGCCAACCGCGACGGGTTCGTGCCCGCTGAGGGCGCGGCGATTCTCGTGCTGGAAAGCCTGGAGCACGCTCTTGACCGGGGCGCGGAAATCATCGCGGAGGTCGCGGGCTACGGCGTATCGTCCGATGCGTTCCACGCCGTGCAGCCCGACGAGGACGGTGCAGGAGCGGCGCGCGCCATGCGCTGGGCGATAAAGGATGCAGGCGTGAAGCCGGCCGATATCGACTACATCAACGCACACGGCACGTCCACGCCCAAGAACGACATGGTGGAGACGCTTGCCATTAAGACGGTCTTCGGCGAAGGCGCATACAATGTGCCCATCAGCTCGACCAAGTCGATGACAGGCCACGCCCTCGGCGGAGCGGGTGCGATTGAAGCAGTAGCCTGTGTCAAGACGATCCAGGACGGCGTCATCCATCCCACGATAAATTACGAAACGGTTGATCCCGACTGCGACCTCGACTACGTGCCAAACGAGGCGCGTCACGCAAGCGTGGAGACCGTGCTGTCGAACAGCTTCGGCTTCGGCGGGCAGAACGCCTGCGTGGTGTTCAAGGCGTTCCAGGAATGAACGTCAGGCGCAGGTGGTACATCCAACTGCAGCAATAAAAAAGGGGATGACTCAGTCATCCCCTGGATTCGCTCAATGCTGCCAACCGCTGCTAGCTTGCGATGGCTTCCTTGACCATATCGCTCAGTATCATCTGCATCGCCATCGTGTGGCTGCACTCACCGCGACTGGTGAAGTAGTAGCAGTTGCAACTCCATTCTCCCGACTCGTAAGAGATTTCGTGGTCTGAATTGTCGCCCCGGAATGTCGCCTGACAATTCATCAATGTGACTCGCCCTTCCTGTGCGGCGTAGTCCTTGGCCTTTTCCATCTTCCTTACGAGGCTTGAGTCCATAGGGTGCCCTCCTTTACAGCCCGCAAGCGAACTGCCATATTTTCTGCTGTGCAGCGATTCTCATAATGCCCTAATTCTATAATCTCATTACGCCCATCGTCAATCGCTCCCCAATGGAACTGCCGCCATTTGAAATGCGAAACACCACCTATCACTTGTCATCCCTGTGCTTCTGCCGTAATGTATAGTGCGGCATTTCACAACAGCCAGCGTTGGCAGCCAGGCAGCACATAAGGAGGGAGGGTTACCACACCATGAGAGCAGCACGAATTGCGGGCCCCAAGAGATTTGAAATCGAAGAGGTGGAGATCCCCGAAATAATCGACGGGGAATGTCTCATTAAGCTGGAAACATGGTCGGTCTGCGGCAGCGACATCCGTCACGCCTACGGTCCAGTCCATCCTGAAGAAGAATACCCGATGCGCGTCGGCGGCCCCTGCCACGAGGCGGCGGGCACCGTCGTAGAGAGCCGCTCCGACAAGTTCTCCGTCGGCCAGCGTGTCATCGTGCTGCCGGGACCCAGGACAAACGGCGGACTCGTCGAATATATCAACGGGGACGAAGGGCGCATGGCGGCACTGCCCGATCACGGCGACCTGACCAGCTGGGTTATGTGCCAGCCGTCGGGGACTGTGCTGTACTCCTGCCAGCAGATGGGCACGATACTGGGCAAGGACGTGCTAGTGATGGGGCAGGGTTCGATTGGCCTGTCCTTCACGGCGATCTGCGCACGCGCGGGCGCTCGCAAGGTTATCGCCGCCGACCTGTTCGACTACAGGCTGGAGTTCTCCAAGCGCTTCGGCGCGACCCACACCGTCAATCCCACGAAGGAAAACCTCGACGAGGCAGTCAGGGAGATTCTTGGCGGTGACGGCGCGGACATCACCGTGGAAGCGGCAGGCTACAGAGACACTCTGGAGGCCTCGCTGCGACTGGTGAAGAACCTGGGGAAGACGATTATCTTCGGCATACAGGAGAACGCCGGCGAGGAACGCGTGCCGCTTGACACTTCGCTCCTGCTGCGTAATGCGCCCACCATCATCCCCACGCAGGGCGCGACCAGCGGCGACCCGATCACGCACATCGAGACGATGATCGACCTGAAAGAGCGCGGCTGGTGGGACCCGGGCGAGATGGCGACCCACCTCATGAAATTCGACGACGTGCAGAAGGCATACGACATGTACGAAGCCCGCGAGGACGAGGTTATCAAGTCGGTGATGACGCTGTAACGGGGCCTAACGTCGATTAGCAGAATGGACTGGATAGGAACGCCCCTCCACTGTGAAATGTGGAGGGGCGTACTCGTGTGTAACGGCGCGCTCAGCGGAGATAAAACTCTGCTATAGTGGGAAGGGTTAGGTTGCGGTGATAATCAGCAGTTAACCAATCATTCTTAAGCTTCAGGTCGACACGCCGAGCACACAGTAAGGTATTGAGTATGACAAGAAAGATTAGAGCCAGATTCTCTAACGGAAAGCTCACTCCTCTGGAACCTATTGACTTGAATGAGGGTGAGGAAGTAACCGTGTCCATTGACAATCCTCCCACCCCTGAAAGAACATTGCGGGCGCTTAAAAAAACCGCCGGTGCATGGAAGGGAAAGCACGACCCTGAAGAACGCAAGCGCATGATTTATCAAGCGCGCATTGATGGTTCAAGACACACCTCCAAACCGTAGCAGCATGCAATACCAGGTTGATACGGATTGGGTCATTGACCACCTGCACCGCCGGCTTGAAGTTGTTAGAAGGCTTGAAGAGCTAGCTCCTTATGGCCTAGGAATTAGCATCATCTCTCTTGCCGAAATCTACGAAGGCATTCTCGGCGCCGATGCTCCACAGGATGATGAGCAAGAATTGCTAGACTTCTTGGACGGAGTTGCAATCATACCGCTCGATGATGTCATTTGCCGCATATTCGCACGCGAAAGAAGCCGCTTGAGGTCATCGGGGAACCTCATCGGCGATCTCGACATCCTCATCGGCTCCACAGCATTGCGTCATGGCTTGACGCTGCTCACGAACAATCGCAGACATTTCGAGCGTCTTCACGGTCTGAGCATCATATCAGCATGACAAGCCCGCAGATTTGCGAAGCGCAAAAGCAGGACGGGCAAGATGCCTCTGCGCTAGAGCCATCCTGCCCGTCACCTTTAACCCCTGTTAGCTTCCGCGCCCCGGATACAGCTTCAGCACATCCTCTTGCGGCGGGTAATACTCGCCCGGCGCGACGCCCTCGGCCTCGATCATCCCCTTGATGTGCTCTTCTGCCCACTCGTGCTCTTCCACCCAGTCTATGACCTCTTCGATGACGCACTCCGGCACTACCACCACGCCGTCGTCGTCTGCCACTATCAGGTCGCCCGGCCTCACGGCAACTCCGCCGCAGCCGATGGTCACATTCGCCTCGAACGGGTCGATCTCGTCCGCGCCTCCCATAGGCGTCCTGCCGCCCGCGAATACCTTCAGCCCGTAGTCGGCTACGATGGCAAGGTCGCGTATGGATGCGTCGGTGACCAGGCCCGCGGCTCCCTGCATCTTCAGCTGCAGCAGCTTCACATCGCCGCCGATAGCCGCGTACTTCTTGCCCATGCCGTCAACCACCAGCACATCCCCCGGCTCGCACGAGCCCATTGCCTGGTACTCCGGCGAGTCCGCGCCGCGGTGCGTCTCCGCGATGATGTCCTTGCGCGGCGGCACGAAGCGCAGGGTCTTGGCGCGCCCGACGAGCATGCCGCCCGGCGTGAACGCGTGCACGTCGCGCATGAAGCACGGCTCGTATCCCATTGCACGCACCGCGCTGTACACGGTAGCGCCCGCGACATTCTTGTACCGCTCGATGATTTCCGGTGTGATTACACTGTCTGACATCTCTTGCCTCCGTTTTTTTAGAGTCCGTAAATTACACTGCGCTATTCTACACGAATTCTCGCGTCCCACTGGGCGTCCCTATTTCCTGCTCATCCCTTGCATCCTGTTGCACCGCGACGGTTGTGGTAATATAGCGGGTGCGAGAAAGCCAACCCGATTCACGATGAGGTGATACACATGGTGACAATGCTCCCCAAGGAAGATTATAAGGTCGTCGGCACGCGCCCCGTGCGCCACGACGGCGTTGACAAGGTTACCGGACGCGCCCTCTACGGCGCCGACATGAACCTGGCAGGCTTGCTGCACGGCAAGGTTCTGCGCAGCCCGCATGCCCATGCCCGCATCAAGTCTCTCGACGTCAGCCGGGCGGAGGCGCACCCTGATGTCAAGGCCGTCGTTACCTCTGCCGACCTTGCGCCGATGTCCCCGATTCCGCAGGTCGCCCGGCAGGGCGTTCCCATTGGCGAGAACATTCTGGCGAAGGATAAGGTGCTATACAAGGGGCATCCCATCGCGGCAGTCGCAGCCGTGAATCCGCACGTCGCGGAGGAGGCTCTGACCCTTATAGACATCGAGTACGAGGTGCTGCCCAGCGTATCCAATGTAGAGGACGCGCTGAAGCCGGACGCTCCGGTACTGCACGAGCACTGGATCGAGCGCGGCGGGGACGACAACATAGCCGCCAGCAAGAACATAGCCGACCACGAGCAGCACATTCTGGGCGACGTCGAGGCAGGTTTTGCCGCAGCCGACAGAGTTTTCGAGCGAGAGTATCGCACCAAGACCGTGCATCAGGGCTACATCGAACCGCACACCGCCACCGCTCTTTGGGCGGCCAACGGAGCTCCAAACGACCGTCTTACCATCTGGAGCAGCAGCCAGGGCCACTTCGCGATGCGCGACAGCACGGCTCAGGTTCTGGGCATCCCCAACTCTCAGATCAAGGTTGTGCCGATGGAGATTGGCGGCGGCTTCGGCGGCAAGACGCTCGCGTACCTGGAAGCAGTATCCGCTGCGCTATCTCGAAAGAGCGGCAAGCCAGTCAAGTCAACGATGACACGCATCGAAGTGCTCGAAGCTTCAGGCCCGACTGCCGGCGGCTACCAGAAGTGCAAGATTGGCGTCACCAACGACGGACGCATCACCGCCGCGCAGATTTACTTCGCGTTCGAGGGTGGTGCCTATCCCGGAGCGCCTCTGCCCGGTTCCTGCGCTGCCGTCTTCGCACCCTACGCTATCGAAAACGTCCGCATCGACGGATACGACATAATGACCAACAAGCCCAAGACCGCGGCATACCGCGCACCCGGCGCTCCGATAGTCTGCTTCGCTTCTGAGAGCTTGCTGGACGAGATCGCCGAAGCGCTCGATATGGATCCGATGGAGCTCCGCATGCTCAATGTGGCCACTCCCGGCACTCGCAGGGCAGACGGCGTTGTCAACGGCCCCATCGGCGCCAAGGAGACGATGGAAGCCGTAATGGAGCATCCGCACTCCCAGACACCCCTGGAGGGTCCCAATCGCGGGCGCGGCGTAGCAATGGGCTTCTGCCGCAATAACTCCGGGATGGCGTCAGCGATCGCCAACGTGCTGTCCAATGGCACTGTCAGCCTGATCGAGGGCAGCATGGACATCGGCGGCTCGCGAACTGCGGTTGCCCAGATGTTTGCGGAGACGCTTGGACTGCCAATCGAGGATGTTATCCCCACTGTCGGCGATACCGACTCCGTGGGCTTCACATCCACGTCCGGCGGAAGCGGTGTTGCATACAAGTCCGGCTTCGCAGCATTTGAAGCTGCCAACGACGTCAAGCACCAGTTCATCCAGCGCGCGGCGATGTTGTGGGATGCCGACGAGGGTGATGTCGAATATGTGGACGGCGAACTGCGCCACAAGTCCGACACCGAACTCACTATGTCCTTCAAGGAGCTCGCTTCGCGCATGCCTGATACCGGCGGTCCCATCGTGGGCAGGGCGAACCTGAACCCCGGCGGATCGGCAGGCTCATACGCCGCGAACATCGTGGATGTCGAGGTTGACCCTGAAACCGGCAAGGTCGAAATCCTGCGCTTCACCGCGTTCCAGGACGTGGGCGTCGCCGTGCATCCGAGCTATGTCGAGGGGCAGATACAGGGCGGCACCGTGCAGGGCATCGGCTGGGCGCTGAACGAAGAGTATTACATGAGCAACGACGGCGCGATGCTCAACAGCAGCCTGCTCGATTACCGCATGCCCACCGCGCTCGACCTGCCGATGATCGAGGCGGTCTTGCTGGAAGTGCCCAACCCGGCGCATCCATTCGGCGTGAAGGGCGTCGGCGAGGCGAACATCGTCCCGCCACTGGCGGCGCTCGCGAATGCGATTCATGACGCGGTCGGCGTCCGCATGTACGACCTGCCCATGAACCCGCAGTCCGTAACGAAGGCGATCGCCGACAGCGAGTAATGGCACATTTGTGTGCTAGCATGATGGGGACGGCTTGCGGGTCGTCCCCATCTGCATTGAAGAGGGTACATGAAGCCATGAAGAAGAAAATAACCCTCACAATCGAAGAAGAGC
>CAZWDM010000019.1:16381-20416 GCA_964632415.1 uncultured Dehalococcoidia bacterium
CAGCCGCACTTCTGCTGTTGCTGTTGCTGCTGCGCGAACCGACGGTATATTTCGTCGTCGCTCAGCGATTCCCGACCGAACCACTGGTCTTCGATTATCTGCCCCGCCTCCGCTATCCTGCCGATTACTACCGTCGCGACATCAATGACCTGCTGTGGAGTCTCCATATCCTCGAGGGCAACTTCCTCCAGCTCCAATATCGCCTCGGTTAGACAGCGCATCAGCTCCACAGGCGCAACCTGCGTCGCAGCCAGCCGCGCCTTGACCAGGCTCTGCAGGACCGACGAACCGGAATTCCTGTGCAGCAGCTCGGCAGCAACTTCATCCCTGATCTCGACGGACACGCCCAGCGAGCTTGCAAGATCGCACAGGCAGTCCAACAGCGTATCGTAGCCGCCGCCTTCACGCAGCGCCTGCTTGGTGGCCGTATCCATGCCGCGCGCGATGCTCTCCGCCCGCTCCATCCAGCGTCCCAGCCAGATGAGATTGTACGCCCTGGAATCCGTCAGCCAGTTGTCCCTGGCGACGCTCAGGGATCGCGGCTCGTCCATCGTCTGAATCACTGTTCAGCCTCCGAGTCTGACATCCAATCCGGTACGGAAAGCATTCCGGCGCTCCAGCCGGAAGGCATGGGTGTCTAAGGAAAATTGTCGCAATATAATCATTTTAATCTCTAAGTTGCCGAAGAGTGTTATCAAGATGTTAACTCGTGCCACCATTGCATTATCTCATCTCTTGATGAAGCAGGGGGTCATACGGACTTCGCATTGTCGATGAGGCTCATCGCGTCGTCGAAAGACAGACTCTCCAGCGAGGGTGTAACCTGTGCAACCACCACATCCAGCCATCCCGTTCCCTTGGAAATAAACGAACCCTCGATGGGTGACGCCTGAGTGTAGTCGCGCCCGGCGGCGAACTTCACGAGGTCCAGGCCCTTGGCGATGGGCTGCCCTCGCGTTGGATCGGACGGCAGCCAGCCAAGCGTCGGATGCAGGAACTCCATCCACGCATGCGTCTCGCCCACCTGCCCGCTCATCAGGCCGCTAACATAGCGCGTGGGTATTCCCAGCGCCCGCAGCATGCCCATAGCCAGGTGTGTCATGTCCTGGCATACGCCCTGCCTTGTCTGCAGTACCTGCTCCGCTGTTGTTGCGACGGTCGTGCTGCCTCGGATGTATGTGATATTTGAATGCACCCAGCCGACCACGGTGTCCACGACCTCAAGCAACCCCTTGCTGCCGCCGGCAATCTGATGCACGGCATCTGCCAGCAGCTCCGGGTCAACCATTGGCGTCGGCGACAGGAACTCGTCCGCGCCCGCATCGTATGAGAGCGCGCTCATCGCAATCTCTTCGATAGCTCGTGGCGGGCTGACAAGTCGGACGTTGCCTACGGCAAGGACGGTCAGTTCGGTGTGCGGCGTCGTGAGACGAACGCGGTGCGTTGGGTTGCCCTGGCGGTCCATGTACTGCACCGGACGCGCGGAGGGAACCGTCAGTACGGACGATGACATGGGCGTCTGGTACGGGTCCACGCATGCTGACAGGCGCAGGAAGTTGTCGTTTTGGATGACGGTGTCGGTGTAAGTGTAGCGGGCGCCGTAGGTGTAGCTGACCTGCAGGCCCGCGTAGCTTACCGTACTACCCAGGTCGGCTTGCATAGGCCACCCGATGAGTTATTCGTGACGCGGTTGCCCGCCTGTGATACCCTCGTCAGTCCTCCGGGGAACGCAGTGGCTTCGCCGCGCCCGTTCTGTACCGCATACACGCGTAAGTCTATGTAACGCTCGTCGTACTCGCCCGCCTCGTCATCGAAGATTACGTGCCGGGAGAAGTCGATCGTCTCCTGGGCTATCATCGCTCGCGGATTCTCGATTATCTGCCGGGCGAGCGGCGCGCGGTAGTTTCCGCCGAGGTCGGGCATGATGTACACACCCAGGCCCCCGTATCCCTGACGCGTCTTGACGACCATTTTGTCCAGGTTCTCCAGCACGTAGGCACGGCTCGCCGCATCGTCGAGATCGTAGCTTACGGCCTGGTCCAAAACCGGCTCCTCGCCTAGATAGTGCCGTATCATCTCAGGCACCCATAGGAAGGTCAACTTGTCGTCCGCAACGCTCGTCCCCATCCCGTTCACCAGCACCACCATGCCGTTCAGGTACGCATCCGTAAGTCCGGGCACGAAGATCTCCAGGTCCTCGACACGCCTGTAAATCAGGTCAACATGCACGTCGCCGTCGAGCGTCTTCATTCGTACATCGCCATCGAGGCCGACGAACAGGTCTCTGCCTTCCACCAGCGGAATATTCAGCAATTCGGACAGGTATCGGTGCTCGAAGAACGCCGAGCCGAACTTGCTGTCGGTTAGCAGGACGCATGTAGGTGCGGGATTGTCGCACAGGGAACTGAACAGGTCCAGGTAAGTCTCCCGAATGTCGTAGGGCACGACGTCGTAAGCCTCGACCAGTTCAGGGAATAGCTGCTGCGCGATCTCGCGAGACTTCAGCTGGTAGGTGATGCCGGACGGTATCCGCAGGTTATCCTCGAGCACCACATAGCGTCCGTCTCGCTGCTGCACGAGGTCGATGCCGTAAATGTGAACGAACACGTCCTTCGCCGGCCGGAATCCCTGGAACTCGGGGTAGAAGTACTGGCAGGAATAGACAACATCGTCCGGTACGACGGTCTGCTTGCCGGCGTACAGGTCGAGCAGGAACATGTTTAGCGCTTTCAGCCGCTGCTCCACGCCCGCCTTGATGGTGTGCCATTCGTCGCTGTCGATGACGCGGGGTATCCAGTCCGTGGGCACCGGGCGGAACTCTTTCGGGTCGAGTGCAAACGAGAAGGCGTCAAGCTCGACCTCGCGCTTGGCTTTGCGCCAGCGTTCGATCATGCCGTCTTCGCCCAAGCCGTCGAGAGTCGCCAAGATGTCCTTGTAAACGGGGCGAAGTTCACCGCTGTCGGTGCGGTATTCGCTCACTGCAGCTTCGTTGTGCCCGGGTAAGTGCGCCATGATGGATGTCTCCGGTTGCCGATTGTGTTGCCGTACTCGTTGGATCTGATAGGCTGCTGGTGTCACGCGCCTAACATTCGCATGCATGATACAGCAAGATTGTTACATCCGCGTATCATATCTGCATCGGAGCGGCGAAACGATGGGCAGGTTACGCAATCTTGTCCACCCTGGTGCCTGCGATCAGGTCGTGGATGGTCCGGTGGTCCGCCCTGAAGATGAAGAGCGAATCGACAAGCCAGTAGATACCGCCGACGAATGGAATGCCTGTAAGTATCCCATTCAGAATCGTTCTCAGGAACACAATGCGTGCCCAACCCGGATGGATTCCCGTTTGACTGTCCACTATGCGGACCTTCAGCGCTATCTTCCCTATCGTCTGTCCGCGCGACCCGAGCAAGACTAACTGAACAACAAACACAATTATGAAAGCGACAATGGCTAATATCGTAGCGCCGCCTCCACCGCCTGCCAGGAAGAACCCGACTATCGCCGCAACGACCACCACGGCGAAGTAAATCAGTCCGTCAACAATCCACGCCGCCAGCCGCACCCACGGGCTTGCCAACTCACTCACTGGCCCGTCCACCGGCATCTCGCCCGTCTCATGAGGTCTATACGCCATAACGCTGCACCCTTTCCCGAAACTTGCCTAACACGTAGCAAACAAACTATACACTACGCCTGTTGGCGCAAACAGAGGCGGGAGGCATGCTACCTGGACCCATTGTGCCCATACCGGATGTGCCAACCTGATGTATCATGGCCACTAGCCAATGTCCAATATCCCGTCTATGCTGTATATCCGACTCGGATGACTGGAGATGTCCCCATGACCACTTACAGATACTACCGTTGGGACGGCAGCCAGCAGGTCTTCAGCATGGACGCGGACGACCTCATGAACTCGATTGCCGATGACATTCTCGAGCACGGCGATCCCGAGCGCGCCCTCCGCTCCCTCTTCCAGCGCGGCATCGACGACGACCAGGGGCAGCACGCTCCCGGCCTGCGCGACCTGCT
>CAZWDM010000019.1:20516-24835 GCA_964632415.1 uncultured Dehalococcoidia bacterium
AAGCAGCAGATGATGCAGAACTTCTTCCAGGACATGAAGCAGCAGCTCCAGGACATGTCGCCCGAGGAAATGGAGGGCCTGAAGAACATGATCCAGGCGCTCAACCAGATGATACGCGACCGGGCGATGGGCGAGGACCCGGACTTCGAGGGCTTCATGGAGCAGTACGGCGAGTACTTTGACCCGAACCGGCCCGCAAGCCTCGACGAGCTAATCGAGCAGCTCCAGCAGCAGATGGCGGCGATGCAGTCTCTCATGGACAGCATGTCGCCTCAGATGCGCAACGAGCTGGAGTCGATGCTCGGCGCGGCGATAGACCCGGAGTTCATGGAGGAGATTGCTGAACTCGCCGACATGATGTACGACATGTTCCCGTTCGACGACATGGCGAACGAGTATCCCTTCATGGGTGAGGAGTCGATGACGCTCGACTCCGCGATGGAGCTGATGGGCGAACTGCGCGATATGGACCAGCTCGAGCAGCAGGTGCAGCAGGTCATGCGCAACGGTAATATCGAGGACCTCGACCTCGACAATGTGGAGCAGATAATGGGCGAGGACGCCCGCCGCCAATTAGAGCAGCTTCAAAGGCTTATCCAGCAGCTCGAAGAGGCAGGCTATCTCAAGCGGCAGGGCGACAGGCTCGAACTTACGCCACGCGGGATCCGCAAGCTCGCACAGCAGGCGCTGCGCGAGGTCTTCTCAGAGCTGAAGAAGGACCGCATGGGGCGGCACGAAATGTACTCGCGGGGCGACGGCGGCGAATGGACAGGCGAGACGAAGCCCTATGAGTTCGGCGACCCGTTCGACATAGACCTGCACCGCACGCTGTTCAACTCCACGCTGCGCAACGGGCCCGGCACGCCCCTGCGCATCAGCCCTGAGGACTTCGAGATCCAGCACACCGAGCACATGACGCAGACGGCGACCGCTCTGCTCATAGACCAGAGCCGCTCGATGGGCATGTTCGGCAGCTTTGCGGCGGCGAAGAAGGTCGCGCTCGCGCTTTACTGGCTCATACACAGCCAGTATCCCCGCGACTACCTCTACATCATCGGCTTCTCCGACTACGGCATGGACATCGCCACCGACGACCTCGCGGACCTGACATGGAACGCATGGGTCTCCGGCACGAACATGCAGCACGCACTGATGCTGGCGCGGCAGGCGCTCTCGCGGCAGAAGGTCGCAACCAAGCAGATACTGATGATTACCGACGGCGAGCCCACGGCACACCTGGAGCACGGGCGCGCTTACTTCAGCTACCCGCCAAGCTGGCGCACCATTGAGGAGACGCTGAAAGAGGTCAAGCGCTGCACGCAGGAGAACATCACCATCAACACGTTCATGCTGGAGGCGAATTACTACCTGATGGATTTCATCGACAAGATGACGCGCATCAACAAGGGCCGCGCCTTCTACACCGACCCCAGCCAGCTCGGTCGCTATGTGATGGTGGACTACCTCCGCAGCCAGCGCAAGCGCATCGCATAGGCGGCATCTTCGCAAGGCGTTCCGGTTTCCACTCTCTCAAGGAGAGGGTAAAGGTAAGGGAATCTCCTCTCCGTGCCGGAAATACCCCTGTGATGCTCGACCACCGGCTAACTGCTAAACTGGTGTAAGAATCTGATACCTGACGGGAGGCAGTTGTGGGCAAATGGTGGCTCATCGGCGCGGCGACAGTCCTCGGCGTGCTGCTAATCGCAAGTATCGCACTTGCATTGACATCCCAGGAGACCGAATTCGCCCCCGGCACACCTGAGCATGCAGTCCAGTCCCTGCTGCGCGCCGCGGAGAACAATGACATCGAGGCGGTACACGTCATGCTGTCCGAAGAGCTGCTTGAGAAGTGCGAGCTTAAGGACTACGCCAATCGCGGTGGCTACAACCTTTCGGACGAAAACGACATCCGCGCCACCCTACGCGACACCAAGCTCATTGACGGCGTCACATTCGTGACCGTGCGCGTAACCGAGTTCCACGGCTCAGGCCCCTTCGACAGCGGCCAATACTCCTTCGACCATGTATTCGAGCTGCAGCAGGAGGGCGGCGAGTGGAAGTTCACCGAATTCCCCTGGCCCTACGGCTTCTGCCCCGAATCCGACAGCGAATAGAGTAAGCTGCCTACCCTCTCCATCCTGTGCATCGATGTAGATTTACCCCCCGCAGAAGGAACTGATATATGCCCGACGCCCTATCCATTGTTCTCGGCATCCTCGGCTCCCTTATCCCTCTTGTTGTGATAGGGCTGATAGTCTACGGCGTTATCGTCTGGCGACGCCGCGCCTCCTCCCAATCGCAAGACATCGAGCCGGACACGGGCATAGGCACTCTGCGACGCCTCTACTTCTACTTCGTGGCGTTCGTATCGCTCATGATGGCGGCAACAGGCATCGTCCTGCTCATCCAATTCCTCCTGGGGAGCATAGCGGGCGGCGATGTGATTTCGGGCTCCACCACAAGGGTCGCCGGCGGCGTATCGCTTCTGATAGTGGGCGTGCCGCTCTGGTTCTTCCACTGGCGTTACATACAGCGCACCGTGGCCGACCAGCCGGTAGAGACGCGCTCCATGATCCGCAAGATCTACGTTTACATTACTCTTGCAGTCGCGGGCAGCGTCTTGATCTACACAGCCCTCGACTTTCTGAACTGGATCTTCCGCACTGAGGACTTCAGCGGCTACAACCCTGCCGCTCTCGTCGTCTGGGGCGTCGTGTGGGCGTTCCACTGGAGAATCGAGGAGGGGGAAGGCCAGCCGACGCCCGAAACGCGTGCAATCCGCCGCCTGTACATCTACCTCGCCGCGCTGGTCGGACTTGTGATGCTTTCCCTTGGCGTCGGTCGGGTGCTCTACTTCATCTTGCTGGAGGGTTACAACGCCCTCGCATCCACGCCCCTGCTCGGCGGCAACTCCGGTCTATGGCGTCCCACCCTCCGTGAAATGCTCTCAGTCGCAATCGTCGGCGCTCTGATTTGGCCGCTCCACTGGCTTTACGCAGCGCGCCGCGACTTCGAAAGCGTACTGCGGCAGGTTTACCTATACCTCTTCGCCATCCTAGGCGGCGTGATGACCATGCTCGTCGCCCTGGGAATCATCATCCACGAAGTTCTGGTATGGATTCTTGGCACCGCCAGCGCAGACACGACCGCACAGCACTTCGAGTTCCTGCCCGGCTCCGTCGCCACCCTCGCTGTCGGTGGCGCTCTCTGGGCATATCATTGGTACAAGGTTCGCCTCGAAGCCGATAGGTCAGACGGTACGGCCCTCTCCTCCCGCCGCGCGTACACCTACATCCTCACGGCAATAGGAACGGGTACGCTCGCCTTCGCGATCTTTATGCTTGTGGGCGCTGTCCTCAAGCTTTTCCTGGCAAACT
Source organism: uncultured Dehalococcoidia bacterium (assembly GCA_964632415.1). Taxonomy (GTDB): domain Bacteria; phylum Chloroflexota; class Dehalococcoidia; order Lucifugimonadales; family JADFKI01; genus Bin90. The sequence goes on from CAZWDM010000019.1 coordinate 23,894, forward strand.
TCAGTGACGTCGTAGTCGGCGGCGACCAGTGGAAGCGTCCCCTGGCGAACATTATCACGCTTGCGGTGCTCGGCGCTCCTCTCTGGGCGTATTACTGGCAGAACATACAACGCCGCACCCTCGAACTGGGAACGGACGAAAGGCAGGCAATCTCGCGACGTATTTTCCTCTTCGTCGCGCTCGGCATCGGCGTGCTCGCTCTTCTCGGCAGTGTCAGCGCTGGCCTGTTCTTCTTCCTGCGCGATCTGCTAGATGCCGCCCTCTCCCTCGACACGCTAAACGACCTGTCGGAGCCGGTCGCCATAATCGCAGCCGCCGCGACTTTCCTGCCGTACTACTGGTCAGTCTATCGCCAGGACCAGGATGCCGCACCGCCGGAGGCAGAACCGGAGCCTGAGGAGGGCCCTGTCGAAGGCGGAATCGTCCGAAAGCCGGTAACTTTGCTCGCCGGCGATGGCGCTACGCTTGCTCAGCAATTGCACGACGCGCTCGGCTACGAAGTAAGCCTGCTTCGATGGGCGGACGGAGACGCCGTAACGCCTATGCTCACAGACGAAGCCGCTGCCGAACTCGCGCAGGCTATCGCGGACGCGCCCGGCGGCTACATCCTGCTCATTCCCGACGGTGAACGCCTGCGCGTTTTGTCGCACAATTAGCGCGAAGTTGGTTGACATACCCTCGTTATTTTCAGATAATTAGAGACAGAGGAATAGTTATCTGAATGCTTTCTAGTTGGGTGCGAACCGTATCGGTTGCCATGTTCGTTGCGTCATTCGCAGCAGGCATGGTGCTGGTTTCGTGGCACGAAGTGGTGGAAGTCAGCAGCGATACATTGCTGACGACTCTTATCGCCGTTGTGATAAAGGGCGAGTCCGTATCGGTAGTGTCCGCCGCCATCGCGGGAGCATTTGAAGGAGGCGCTTTCATCGTGGTCATCGCATA
>CAZWDM010000019.1:24935-39979 GCA_964632415.1 uncultured Dehalococcoidia bacterium
GCCGAGGGTCGCGCCGAGGCCAGCAGGCTGTTTGCGGCGTACCTCAGGCGCATGCAGAAGGCACAAGAGCGTGGCGAGGATTTCGACGAGCCACCGCCTCTGTTCGATGACGCAGAAGAGCACGACCGCATCTAGCCCCATAAACCGACTTTACCTCGGCGGCGGCGGCGGCACGGGCGGTATCGGCGGCACTTCGGGGCCTGTTCCGTTCTCCGCAGGGAACACCAGCTTCCGCACCGGATAGTTGATCTCGATTCCCGCAGCCGTCAGTCGCGAGTGAATCACCTTTACCAGGTCGCTCGTCAGATAAAAGCTGCCCAGCCTGTCCGTCGCCTGCACGAACACCCAGAAGCTGATGTTCGAGTCGCCAAACTCCTCGAAGCCGAACCACGGCTCGCCGTCCACCGCGTACTCCGACTCGGTTACCAGTTCCTGCGACGCCTCCCGCACTACGCTCTCCACCACCTCCAGGTCCGAGTCGTAGCTCACTCCGCAGTACACGATCACATTCATCGCCGGCTCAGGGCTGTAGTAGTTCGTGACTATGCTGTTCGCCATCTGGGAATTCGGAATGATCACCAGGTTGTTGTACATAGACCGCACCTTCGTGCTGCGCCATCCAATCTCTACCACATATCCTGATGGCCCGCCCTGCAATTCGATGTAGTCCCCCACATTTAGCTCACCCTCGGTCACCACATAGGTGCCTGCGAAGAAGTTCGCCAGTGTCGGCTGCACCGCCAGCGCGACCGCGAGACCGCCAATGCCCAGGCCCGCCAGTATCGGGCTAATCGGTATGTTCAGCACCGACAAGGCCATCAGAAAGCCCAGCGAGTACACTACCAGCGGCATGACTCGCCTCAGCGGCGGCAGCAGGCGATCGTCCAGCTCCGTCTCAGTGGTCACCGCCACTTTCTGGATGTACCAGGTGAGCGCCGCGTCCAGAAGGTGGTATATGAGGTAAGCAACCTCCGCGATTATCACGACCAGCCAGGCGCGGAGCACGTAGTCCTGGTAACCTGTTATCAACTCGAACCGTGGGCTTTCGAGATTGGTAAGAATCAGCAGCGCAACGAATAGACCGGACAGCGCGATGAAAAGCACTACGGGTCCGCGCGTCACATTCAGCAACTCTTCGTCGAGCGTGCCCGGTATGCGGCTCGCAATGCGCGACAGAATTACGCGAAAGACTATGTTCGCAATGCCGGACGCAAGCAGGAATGCCGCAAACACGATCGCCGCGCTCAGCGGTCCTCCCCAGTCCGACTGTGTTATGAAAGGCGGGAGCATCTAGGTACAGTCTCCAATCAGGTCGTTCAGTCTTATCATTATTGGTTCAATTATTGCACGGTCACCAGGTCTCGTATATTCTCCAGGATCCCGGATCCGATTCCGTCCACATCCAGCAGCCCGTCCACGCTCTCGAAATCCCCGTTTGCCTCGCGGTGGCTGACTATCGCCTGCGCTCTCACATCACCGATTCCCGGCAGCGCCTTCAGCAGATCCACATCCGCGGCGTTCAGGTCGATCTTGCCGTCCACATGCGCTTCCGCAGTCCGCTTGCCGTGCTGTGTCGAACCCGCCAGGCCGTTTGCAGCAGGAGGCGCTTCTCCGCGCTTCGGAATGTGCCAGTGGTCTTCGTCATTGACGACAACCGCGAGATTCACCGATGTCAGGTCTGCCTCGGTGGTCGCCCCACCGGCCAGCAGCAGAACATTCACCAGGCGGCTTCCCCCGTTTACCAGATAGACGCCGGGGTTCATCACCGCGCCGCTGAGATATACGCCCACCTGGGTGTTCGACGGTATTGGGGTGCTGGCAGGCGCCGCGGTGGCAGTGGGAATTAGTTCCACGACCTGAATCGGACTGTCGGATGCGCTCGGCCACACTGTCAGCGCCACCCCGCCCGCAATGGCGAGCACAACCAGCACCCCCAGAACGAAATGACTGAAGTTCAGCCGCATGTCATCCCCACGCTAGAATCGAGCAGCACAAATATGACCTAGTGATGCCTCATGTGTCAAGAGTGCAACATTACATGTGAATGAAATAGTCCCTTGTACATGCTATTACCGACTCGAACCCGCTGAGTCAGTGGTGCCGCTCCCCTGTTGCGAGAAGGTGTTGTGGAGGAGAAACCGCAAGAATCAAGCCCGGAGGTTTTGGCTCTTGCTCCGCCGAAATGCAATTTGCTGGACGAATGCGCGCGCCTTTGGATAAACTCAATGGATGGGTTGCGGTTTTTAGGAATTTGGAGCAGATATCAGAATATGACCACAAGTGACAGTCAGAACGAAGAGTTTTCGCGAGGAATGGTCGTGGTGGCGCACGCGGATGACGCCGAATTCGGGTGCTCCGGCACCGTGGCAAAGCTGTGCGCAGAGGGCTGGGAGATGGTGTACGTGATGTGCACCGACGGCAGCAAGGGCAGCAGCGACCGCGAAATTACGCAGGCCGAGCTTGCCGCCATCCGCCGTGAAGAGCAGATAAACGCCGGCAAAGTGCTCGGCCTCCGGGATGTCGTCTTCCTCGACTACGAAGACAGCATGCTCCAGCCTACACTCGAACTCCGCAAGGACATCGCCCGCGAGATTCGACGCTACAAGCCGGACGTTTTGATTACGATGTACCCGATGCGCAGCCTGAATGGTGGCTGGGGTGTGGGCCACCCCGACCATATGGCGGCAGGAGAGGCGGCGCTCCAGGCGGTCTTCCCCACCGCGCGCGACCACATGACCTTTCCGGACCTTCTTGAAGCGGGCTTCGAGCCGCACAAGGTTGCCGAAGTCTGGATTATGGGGCATCCTGAGCCCGACCACTACGTCGATGTGACGCTGCACATGGACACATCGGTCAAGGCGCTGATGGAGCACAAGTCGCAGATGAACGGTCGTGATGAGGCATGGGCGCGAGAGCGCATGGGCGAGTGGAAGCGGGAGCGCGCCAAGGGAAAGGGCATCCAGTACGCCGAAGCCTTCAAGCGCATCGAGTTCCGCCGCTAGTCCAGGTTCATATTCTCGACGAGGCGAGCGAAGGGCGCAGGGTTCAAACACCCTGCGCCCTTCGTTTGCCCTTTGCGGTTCTGGCCCTCTTGGGCTCCTGCTACGGATTCAGCTCCAGGCTGCCCCAGCAGACGAGCGCATCATCGTCGCGCAGTGCGCAGCTGCCGCGGTGGTGGCTGTCGATTGTGCTGTACTCACCTGAGGGCGGAGTCGCCTGATCGTGCCGGTTCGAGCCCCAGCAGGTGATCTCGCCGTCCCTGTCCAGCGCACAGGCGTGGTCGCTGCCCCGGCTGATGCTCCTGAACGGTCCTTCTGCCGAGTCGTCAGACGCTGGATTGACATCGAAACTGCCCCAGCATACCGCCGCTCCGTCATTGCGCAGCGCGCAACTGCCATTCTCTCCGCTGCTGATCGCCCGGTACTGCCCGGACGGTGGTGACGCCTGTCTGTAGTCATCGTTGCCCCAGCAGGCGATCTGTCCGTCAATGCCCAGAGCGCAGACATGATCCGCACCTCGACTGAATGACCTGAACGGGCCGCTGGCTGAGGGTGCGGGCTCGGCGCCAATGTCGGTGATTTCCACGGTCAGCGTGAAGTCACCGCGCTTTTCTCGATGGTAAGTGGTAGCCTCGATGGTGTACTCGCCCGGCTCGATATTATCGACAACGATGCGCGAATTCAGATCAGCATTGCTCGCGACGTCGTCATTGTATGCTTCTATCGGGCCGTCCCTGCGGGTGCCTTCCATCAGATACAGGTATGTATCCTCCTCTGACGTCAGGCTGACCGTTACTCTCTTGTCCGTTCCGACCGCAAATGTAAAGAAACGCGCGTAATAGTCACCGTCTCCGAAACCTGCGCCGTCAGTCGGCCTGTTTTCCGAGAGGCAGTTGACATCCCATGTGCCCTCTATGGTCTGGCTTCCGAATATTCGCTGTATGCACACGTCCGGTTCCGGCGGAGCTGCCGCGTCCGAAACGGGCAACATCGCGAGTCCGTAGCCCCAGGCATTGTCCGGCCCCGGTTCACCTCGGTCCTCGGCGTTGTCCTTCAGGTAGCCTGCGATCTCTTCGGGAGTGAATTCCGGGAAGCGCTGCTTTACCAGCGCGGCAACGCCGGCCATGTACGCGGCTCCCCATCCTGTCCCTAGCATTGAATCGGACATCCCATGGCTGGGGCCGAACGCAGCGATTATTTCGGGTTTGATTCTTCCGGCAGGCCACGGTTCCGGAGCCGGACCGCGACTGCTCTTTTCATAGATCTCCTCCGCGTTTCCGGGAGCTGTGACGCCCACGGAAATCAGGCCGGGATTGTTGCTCTCCGCCGGACTGGATATGCTGCCGAAGACGCTGGGATGCTCCAATTCCCCGCCAAAGAATGACTTCACTTGCACCCATTCCGGCGCTGTACCTGCAGTGAGCTCCAGCCGCAGGCAGTAGTTTCCTTCCACGCGGGGGAAGAAGTATAAGTATTCGAGCGGCGCGGTTCGCGCAAGGAAGGAACGGAAGCTCCTCCTTATGCGAGTTGAAGTCTCCTCGTGTACCATTTGCAGGGTCAGGTCTCTGTATTCCAGGGGGTCAAATGGCCCGGTCCACTTGTCTTCCCACCGAACCACTCCCATATAAACTTCTCCGTCTTCCAGATTGACCCTGTTGCACTCGTCGTCCTCGCTGAACTCGTGAAAGCCGTCCCCATCCTCGTCACTGAACGCTCCGAACCACATCTTCTGTGCATTGTTACCGGAGGGCGTTACCCAGGTAATTCCACCTTCAATGGCTTCGTCCACGCTATTCAGGTCACTCAGGGCGTAGGGGGATGTCCCGTCTCCCGGACCCGTATAAATCCACAATACCGAATTACTTACGACATCGACTTCCTCTTCCACCATCCACTTGACGGCGTCGTGCAAGTCCACCCAGTCGTCAACCATGATAATGTAATATGACGCTTCCGGCGCGACATCGAAGACTCTGGCTGCCCTGCTGGCGCCTCCGGTTATGCCATTCTCACAGTTTGCGATGTCGGTCGTGAAAAGGCCGTAGCCTGTGTAACATCTTACCGTCACCGCCTGGGGCAGTTCCGTGCCTAACAGGTCCTGAATACCTTCGAAACCAATGTGGATGACCGCAATCTTAGTACCTTCTCCTCTTATTCCAGCGTCATGCCAGGCATTCACTCCGTGTGCGTCCGTGCCACCCACATCGGAGTCCGCAGTTGCCGCTTGCGCCGGCACGCTTGCCTGCATCCATGTAACGCCGTCCTGCTGCGAAGCGTCGGCGAGCAGGCTCACCGGAACATCCGCCCCGACAAAGCCGTCGAACGCCGGTCCGGGCGAGGCGCCGTTCTCCAGCAGAAAGTCCCGCACTTCTTCGGTTCGGCCGGATTCCGTCGTGAAGATCACTCCCACGGACTCCCCGCTATTCACAGGGGCAGTCGCCGCGGCTGTGCTGGATGTGAACTCACCAGACTCATACTGCTGAATAACCTCATTCAACAGGGGGTCCATGTTGGAGTACTCATGCGCGTCGTCCGGTGTCTGGGCTTGCACCCTTGCAAAGTCGCCGCCCGCCTGCATCAGTAACAGCAGGGCGGTGAGCAGAGTGACCGCAGCGACCAATAATGAGGTGGACTTCCAATTTCTGAAGATTGAGAGGTAGTGCAATTCAAAAATCTCCGTTTCTACTTGATCGGGATCGATCGCCGGAGAATCACACTGAATGACCCACGCGACCGTTTCCCGCCCATCGACAAAGCTCTCCTATGATACCGAATCTCATAAAGTGGCATTGCATCAACGAAATGTGATTATATTGCGTGGTTAATGCTCATGCAAGTCGATTGTAATTGCAATAGATTTCATCAGGCAACAGTTATGCTGCGTTTGCTGTGTTAGCATAACTCCGGTCACACGATTGATCTAATTTGGCACCCAGTTAATCCTGAATGGAGGCAAATCCATGCAGAACGAACCCACCGCTTTCCGTGTAGGCGATCCCGGCATCCGCGATATATTTGGCGAAGCGTCACGCATCCAGGCGTGGCTTGATGTGGAAGTCGCGCTCGCGCAAGCACAGGCCGAACTTGGCATCATTCCCGACTACGCCGCCGAGGAGATCGAGCGCAAGTCACGCTACGAATACCTCGACATGGACAACATTCGCGAAGGACTCGCTCGCACGGGGCATCCGCTCGTACCGATGGTCTGGGAGCTGGACCGCATCTGCGACGGCGACGCGGGTGGCTACATCCACTGGGGCGCGACAACCCAGAACATCACACAGACCGGCAAGCTCCTGAATGTAAGGCGCGCGCATCGCGTCTTTCTAAGCCAGATTGCGGAGCTGCTTACGCTGCTTGCCGATCTCGCAGAGTCCACCAAAGACGCCGCTCTGCCCGGTCGCACGCACGGTCAGCACGCCGTACCCGCCACCTACGGGTACAAGGTCTCCGTGTGGATTGACGAGTTGTGCCGCCATGTGGAGCGCCTCCAGGGCTGCGAAAGCCGCGTTTTTGTCGCCATGCTCGGCGGGGGCGCGGGCACGCTGGGATCGTTGGGCGAGATTGGACTGGAAATCCAGGACGGCATCGCGGAGCGACTGGGCATGGGATCCATGTCCAATCCCAGCCGCACCATCAGCGATCACCTTGCGGAGTACATAACCATCCTCGCCCTTCTCGCCGCAACTTGCAGCAAGGTCGGCAGGGAAGTCTATACGCAGATGAAGCAGGAGTTCGGGGAAGTCGAAGAGCCGGTGCCAGAGGGTACGGTCGGCAGCAGCACGATGCCGCAGAAGCGCAATCCCAAGCTGGCGCAGGATATCGTCGCCGGTGCCGCCCAGGTTCGCGCGCTGGTCCCGCTGGCGCTCGAAGCCATGCAGACCGAGCATGAGGCTGACCGCACTACCAGCGTCATGATGGACAAGGCGATCAATGAGGCGTGCATCCTCACCGGCGATATCCTGCAGCGGATGGTCAACCTGTTCACGGGCATTCGCGTCTTCCCGGAGAGGATGCGGGAGAATCTCGATCTCAGCGGCGGCCTGATAATGTCCGAGGCGATAATGCTGGAACTAGGCAGGCAGATCGGCAGGCAGCAGGCGCACGACGCTGTGTACGAGGCGGCTCAGGCGTCGTTCATAGAGGGCAGGCCCTTCGCTGAGACGCTAGCCGAAGAGCCTGAGGTCAGTAGCGGTCTGACGCCGGAGCAGATTCAGGCGCTGCTGGACCCCACCGCGTACACCGGCGCATGCGAACTCTTTGCAGAGCGCGGGGCGGCGCAGGCGCGTGAGGTCGCGAGTTCATTGACAGATAAGGGGTAGCAGTCCTTACAGTCCTTCCACAATGATGACGCTGCTGTTCGTGGAGTCGATGCGCATCTGCTTGGGGCCGGCATACTCTTCCGAAGAGTGCCAGGCCTTCGCCTGCTCCATGCTGTCAAACTCGATGATGACCGTGCGGTTCGGGGTCCACTCGCCTTCGACGACCTCGGATGACCCGCCGCGCACGATGTACCTGCCGCCGTAAGCTTCAATTGTCGCGGGCACCAGCTGGCGGTACTCCTCGAACAGTTCCGGGTTGGTTACTTCGACATCGGCGATTACATATCCTGGCATTGTTCTCTCCTTCTGCTGTCCTCGCGTGTGGTTGGGTGTGATACCATTTCTGCCTGCTAAACATTAACACTTTCGGTCGTTTGGCTGTCAACACGATTGCGGGAGGAACTGCGCCAATGCTCGACTACTTTCAGATAAACGAAGTCCTTGCCCCGGAGGACCGGCAGACGCAGACGGTTGCGCGCGACTTCCTCGAGTCCGAGACTGCCGACAGTGTGCTGGACTGGTGGGAGAGCGGCGAGTTTCCGAAGGAACTCGTTCCGAAGATGGGAGAGATGGGTTTCCTTGGGGCGAACCTCCCCACGGAGTACGGCGCAAGCGGCGTGAGCAATGTTGCCTACGGCCTGATCATGTACGAGCTGGAGCGCATCGACTCTGGCTTTCGCAGTTTTGCCAGCGTTCAGGGCGCGCTTGTCATGTACCCGATCTACCGTTATGGGTCTGAGGAGCAGAAGCGAAACTACCTGCCGCAGCTCGCCGCCGGCAAGATGGTCGGATGCTTCGGGCTCACCGAGCATGACGGCGGCTCCGACCCGGGCGCGATGAAGACCCGCGCACGCAGGGACGGCGAGTCGTACATCCTCAACGGCGTGAAGATGTGGATCACCAACGGAAACATTGCGGATATTGCCATCATCTGGGCGAAGGACGACGACGACGTGGTGCGCGGATTCGTCGTGCCGACCGATACGCCCGGCTTCCAGGCGAACGCGATCAAGCACAAAATGAGCATGCGCGCGTCAGTTACGAGCGAGCTCGTCATGGAAGATGTGCGGATTTCCGCCTCGCAGATGCTGCCGCAGACCCGCGGGCTGTCCGCACCGCTGTCCTGTCTTACGCAGGCGCGCTACGGCATCGCATGGGGCGCGCTCGGATCGCTCGAGGCCGTGTACGAGGACGCGCTGTCCTTTTCGCAGAGCCGCAGCACATTCGCCAAGCCCATCGCATCCCGGCAGCTCGTTCAGACAAAGCTCGTGGATATGGTGACGGACCATACGAACGGCCTGCTGCTGGCGTGGCGGCTTGGCGTGCTGAAGGACGCGGGCACGATGCACCATACGCATGTGTCGATGGCGAAGCGGAGGAATGTGCGGGCTGCGCTGAACGCGGCGCGAAGTGCGCGAGAGATACTGGGGGGAAGCGGCATCACACTGGAGCATCCCACGATACGCCACATGCTGAACCTGGAAACCGTGGACACTTACGAGGGCACTTACGACGTCCACACGTTGATACTGGGGCGTGACATCACGGGGCACAATGCGCTGGTCTGAACCGGGGGTTACTTGGGAGCCAGCAGCGTGAGATACCAGACAATCATTGTCAGAGAAATGAGAAAAATTACGAGGGACCTAGTATAGCCGATGGCGATGATGCCGCCGAGCAGGTCTCTTGCGACGATAAGGAGAAACCTCAAGGTGTAGAGATAGAGCAACTCTCCCATAAGCTTGAACTGCTCTGCAACCAGCTTCAGCCCCTTGATCACGTCGTCGCTTCCCTGTCTACTACGCGCTGCAAGTCCGTTTTGATGGAGGAGCTGAGGGGACTCGAACTCCTTACCTCTTCAATGCCATTGAAGTCATACTGCAAGACCGAAATCACTGTGCAGTTTACAGCAAATGGCAGTTTAAGTCCACATAAAGGACATCTGAAAACGCGCCCTCACCGCAGTTTCGAGAATTACTCGCGGTGTGTCTGAGACATAGTTTCCATAAAGTCAGGCATTGATTACACAATGCTGTGTAACGCATTATTCACCGACTTATTGAGACTGAACTTGCTCAGGAGTAAATTAGGCAACAAGGCCCTTCCTCTACTAGCATGAACTGACCAACTGCGCTGTCGTTTCGTTACTCACAAACCGAATCTGTGTGTGCTTCGCATGATGAAAGCCCCGTTATCACGGGTCAGTCACAAATATATTGGTAACTTGATGCTTGGGTTGGCGTCAGACAAAGCGGTTCTTTGCAGGGTCTCCGCTTTCTCGCCGATAGCTTAAATTGCAAGTTGCCTGAAGGCGAAGCATGAACACGTCGGACGCTGCAAGTCTGTTCATGGAGATCCGCCGCCAGCGGCTACTATCGCGAGATACCGTTGACCTGTACAAGTGGGCGCTGTGCAAGTTGGCGGAAGAGTTGCAATGCACCCTGCCAACCAGACGCGAGGAGATACAGTCCATATTCGACAGGGAGGCTGGTCTGTCGTGGGCTTCTCAGAGGACCATCTGGGACAGGCTGCGGATATTCTGGGCTTGGCTCAACGGCGAGGGCTTATGTGACTCGAACCCCGTGCTCGATATGCCCGCCGCGCTAAAACGGCGGAGATTGCCGCGAGTTCTGATGGACGACGAGCTGAGACGCATGTTAGCTGTTGCCACGAATGAGCGGGACCACGCAATGGTCATAACCCTGTTGGACACCGGCCTTCGCGTGGGGGAACAGGACTCGTTGACCCGGGCGGGTTGCCAGCAGGCTGTAGAGCGCGTCATGGAGCAGGCGGGTCTCCTGCCGCCAAAGCTAGGCCCTCACACCTTGAGGCACACATTCGGCGTCCACTATATGGTCGCCGGCGGCGATGCCGTCTCGCTACGACGCATATTGGGCCACAGCAAGATAGAGACCACGATGCTCAATGCAGAAGTGCCTAACCAGGTGGTGTCGGAGCAGCACTGAAAGTTCTCCCCGATGCGAGATTTGACAATAAGGTAACGATATTATTTCATAAGGATATAAAGTCGTTGTCGAATGTGTAGTTTAGCGTCAGTGAGAATGCAAAGTGGGAAACGGCGAGGAACTTCAAGGCGATATATCTCAACTCAGAAGCCAGATGATACGGCTCACCGAGACCAGTCTGAACAGCAGCTCGATTGACCTGGACAGCGCTTTGCTGGATGTCCTGGAAAATGCCTGCTCCCTGACTGGCGCAGATTTCGGCGGAGCGACGGCAGTTGACCAATCTGGCCAGCCGATGGGTTTCATCACGACGGGCTTAGAGCAGCACGAGGCCGATAGTCTCGTGTCTATGGAAGGCCGTCACGAGTTCTTCCGTTATGTACTTTCCCTGGATGCGGACTTCATCAGGACCAACGACATTCCGGCCCTTGAACGCTCGACCGAGATTCCCGGTCTGGCGTTCCCCATTGAGTTGAGCGCGGCAATGATGTGTCCCATCAGGCATGGAGAGGAAGTGGTCGGCCTTATCTTCGTGTGCAAGAGAGAGAAGGGCGACACTTTCACAGCCGGCGATGAGGAGATTTTGAGGTTGTTCGGCTCTCAGGCCGCCATAGTCATTTATTGTTCCTACCGCTACGCAGATGAGCTGAAAGCAAGGGTCCGGCTTGAGGCGCTTATAGAGACATCTCCTGTCGGCGTAGTCGTCCTCAATTTGCCACAGGCACCGAACCTCACACTGGCGCGAGATGTCTCGATTAACCGTGAGGGCATAAGAATCTTCCAGAGCCTATGCGCGCCCGGCGAGTCAATCGAGACTCTGTTCGATAAGTTGGTGGTGTCTTTCAACGACGGTAGGCGGGTGTCGCTACAAGATATGCCTTGGACGGACATTCTGATCGCGTCCGAAAAAGTGCGTACCGAAGAGATTGTATTGTCGGGTGAGGAGAACCGGTCAATAAGGGCGCTGGTCAACTCCACGCCCGTTCACACCGAGGATGGCCAGGTTGAGTCGGTAGTGGTTACATTGCAGGACATGTCCTCGCTGGAAGAGGTGGAGCGTCTTCGGGCAGAGTTCCTGGCGATGGTCAGCCACGAGCTTCGCACCCCGTTGACCTCAATCAAGGGTTCTACCGTTACCCTGCTCGACCCCACGACGAATATGACTGACGCCGAGCGCAAGCAGTTCTATCAGATCATTGACTCGCAGACTGACCGGATGCGCGACTTGGTAAGCGACCTGCTGGATGTCGCCCACATAGAGACGGGCACCCTGTCGGTTAAACCCGAGCCTTCAGACATCTTTGCGCTGATTGACGTAGCTCGAAACACCTTCTTGAGCGGCGGCGGGCGCGAGGAGTTGGAGTTTGACCTGGCCGGTGACATTCCGTTGGTGATGGCAGACCGCCAACGCATAATTCAGGTCTTGACGAACCTGATTTGGAATGCCGAAAAATACTCTCCTCCCCATTCCACAATCGTTGTATCGGTCAATGAGAGCAGCAGCCAGATTTTGGTTTCGGTGACGGACTTTGGCATAGGAATATCGGAGGAGCGCTTGCCGGGCCTGTTCAGAAAGTTCCTTAGAACCGGAGGAGAAGATACGGGTGAGCGGGCAGGTTATGGTCTGGGTCTTGCGATATGCAAGGGCATAGTGGAGGCTCACGGAGGGCGCATCTGGGCGGAAAGCGAAGGGGAAGGCAAGGGGTCGCGGTTCTCGTTCACCCTGCCGGTCGCGGAGGCTACCACGCCCCGCTCGCACTTGCGCCCAGACTGGCTTGGGCCTGCTCTTGCGCCGATTGAGGACAACATGCGCGTCCTTGTCGTTGACGACGACCCGGAGACCCTTCGCTATGTCCGGGACACTCTGATGAAATCGGGTTACATCCCGATTGTGACGGGCGACCCTCACAGTGCTGTGCGACTCATGAGAGAAAATAACCCTCACCTTGTTTTGCTGGACATGATGCTACCCGGCACAAACGGACTGGAGTTGATGGGCGAGCTGTTGGGCATTGATACCGTTCCAGTGATATTTCTGTCAGCCTATGGAATGGACGACATCGTGGCAAAGGCATACGAGATGGGAGCGACAGACTACATTGTGAAGCCGTTCTCCCCGGCGGAGTTGTCGGCCCGCATTGGAGCGGCCCTGCGCAAGCAGGATGAAACGGAAGACAAGACGACCGAGCCTTATGTGATGGACGACCTTACGATCGACTATGCTGCCCGCCGCGTCGCGGTCGCGGGAGAAGTAATCACCCTCACCAACACGGAGTATCGCCTGCTTGTAGAATTGGCGTTGAACGGGGGATACCCTGTGGGTTACGACCATCTGCTAAGGCGCTTGTGGAGTCGAAAACCAAAAGACCTGCGACCGATGAGAACGGTAGTCAAGAGTCTGCGGCGCAAGCTCGGGGACCAGGCGGACAGTCCGACCTACATATTCACCGAGCCAAGGGTCGGTTACAGACTCGGGCGGCAGCCATAGTTCCTCTGAACATTCCTATTACGGAAGAACGCCCCGCTCACTGAGCGGGGCGTTCCATTGCGGCTGCCGATACTGCTTACTTCTTCTCGGCCCACACTTCAAATTGCAGGTTGGCGCTGGCCTGTGATTCCGTCCACGCTGGGGTCGATTCGGTCTCGTCGTAGGCCTTGATAGTGCCGCCCATCGTCCAGCCGGTGGTCGTGCTGTCGATGTCTGTGCTGTCTGGCACCGGTATGGTGTAGCGGTTGTCTGCGTCGTTCTTGAACACCACCCAATAGGTCGTGCTGGCCGTAAGTGCCGCAACTGATGTCTCAGGCGCGAAGAAGCGGTCGTAGTATTGGGCGCTCGGCACATCGTTGATGGTCGATGGCGCATCGAAATCCAATACCTTCGTGCCGGGAGAGCCGCTGCTGTCGGTGTACAGGGCCGCTTTTGGCACGCGCTTGGAGTTTGGCTTCGAAGAGTGATTGGAGAGTTTCACATCCACCCATCCAAGCTGGTAGCCATCCGTGTTCGACCCGGTGGTGAACGACGACGCCATCCAATGGTTGCCGGTCGCGCTGCCGGTGCCCACCGTCGCAGTCTTGGTTGTGGTGTCAACATCGAGGTTGCCGACCTGGGCCTTCATATCGGTGATGTCGGTTGCCTTGAGGGTATAAGTGCCGTAGTATTCCATCGCATCTCTGCGGTTCAGGCCGTCCGCCGGCTGCACATTCACATAGTAGGTGTGGTGTTGCTTGGTGACGGTGAAATCGAACCAGAGCCTTCCGTCGTCGCGGTGATGGTCCCACGATGCTCCGTCCTTCACTATCTCGATGCCGCCGCCCCGCCCTTCGCCTGAGCCGTCCATTTCCGCGCTGATTCTGTATGTGCGCCAGTAGGTCAGGTCCAGCGCGAACCGGTCGCCGTCCGTGCCGAACCTGCCTGAGTCGCTCTCTCGCGTCAGAAAGCCCCCGGATTCCTCCTCAGTATCGAGGACTCCGTATGTGTCGAAGTAGTCCGGCAGTTCCCACAAGGCGTCCTCGTTTCGCGTGGGGAAAAATGTAGGGCCATGAACGTGGAACTGCAACGAGAACTCACCCTCCTCCCACTGCCCACCGCTGCCAATTGTGCGTTTGCTGAGGGTATTGGCGATGGACCAGCCTGCCGCACTCGTGAAGTCCTCGTCGTCACTCTCGGTAGTCTGGAGTTTTACGCCGGTCTGCGAAGCGTACAACACGAGCCAGTAGGTCGTGTTGGGCGAGAGCTTGATGCCTCGCGGGGGGTAGAAGGTGAAGTCCCGCCTGGTGCCGTCGATGTCTTGTATGTTTTGGGGCCTCGCAAAGGAAAAGAGCCGGCGGCCCGGACTTCCACCGCCGTCACTGTGGATAGCAAGGGACATGCCGGGGAGGACTAACGAAGCGGGGTCGTTCTTCTTTAGCGGCAGGACAATACTGTATAGGCCGTAGCCGCTTGAGTACGGGCCTGTGGTGAACGCCTGGGCGTACTCGTAGTCACTGCCGCCGCCAGGTCCCATAACGACCTCAGTGTGGTCTGCCTGGTTTTCGTTGGCGACCAGTACTGCATTGCGCTTGAGGCGCGATTGCGTGTTGCTGAGTATCGGGATTGGCGGCGGCGGCGCCGGTGTGCTGAGTGTGGTTACGGTAGTTCTGGTCGATTCTGCGCTGGTCCCGGCGGAATTGACGGCCCACACCTTATAGATATAGGTGGTATTCGGCGTCAGATGTTCATGTAGATAGTGGAATTCGGTTACGCCGGACGCCAACCTCGTGTCAATTCCACCGGTCACGACATTGATGTTGTAGCTGGTGGCACCTTTCGACTCGAACCAGTGAACACTCACTGCATTGTGGCTCGCTATCGCACTGACGGCGCTGGGAGCTTGGGGCCGGTCCTGGTCGGTGATAATGACGGGCGGACTGATCACAGGGGGTGTGGGATTTCTGAGGACAGGCCTGCCCCCGTTTTTGTTGGCTGGGGGTTCCTGGACCCTTCCGGTTGCTTCAGCGCTCCAGGGGCCGCTGCCGTCGTCGTAGCGCGCCCGCGCCTGCACCTTGTAGGTAGCGCCGTTCTCCAGGCCCGAGAGGGTGATTGATGTGGTGGTGCCGCCAGTGTACTTGTTGCCCCTGTGGGTCTCGTCGGATTCCGTATAAGACAGGTAATCAAGGTCGTTCTTTGCCCACATGACGCGGTAGGTGGTTGGCGCTTCCTGGGGTGCGTCCCACGAAATTGTGATCTGTCCGGGCGCTGCGCTAGTGACTTGAAGGTT
>CAZWDM010000020.1:0-16637 GCA_964632415.1 uncultured Dehalococcoidia bacterium
GACGTGTACGCGACGGACTTCAACGACCTTGCGGTGAAGCTGGGGGTGTAGGGGACTGATTCTGAGAGTCTTGGCAGGTAAACAAGTATGAATGCTGTTGGCACGGAGAATAAGGCAATAGTAGCCAATTTGGAACAATCCGGCGGCTACTCCCCGCAATATCCCGACAGACCTTTGACGGACGCGAGTGCCGTCAACCCTGACACGCCTCTGGAGAAACTCAACCTCAATTGGCGAGAACAGGACTTGCCGGAACGCGTTAGGACGAAGCATGTGCATCGGCTTCACCCTTATCTGGGCAAGTTCATACCGCAACTTGTGGAAATCTTCCTGCGGAAATTCCAGCCCAAGGCGGTGTGCGACCCGTTTTCCGGATCGGGCACGACTCTTGTAGAGGCGGCGGCGCTTGGCATAAATGCCTTTGGTTCCGACATATCTGAGTTCAACTCGCTGATCGCGCGCGTGAAGACTGGGACTTACGACTTGGAATTACTTGAGCACGAAATCAAGGACATTGCGAACAGGTCGATTTCCAAGCCCCAACTGGTGTTGATGGAGCGCGGCGCGGCATACAACACAAGTGAGTATCTGACTTCGTGGTTCGCGCCGGCGGCACTGGAGTCGCTGCTCGCGTACAGGGCGCTCATCTCGGATTACACTTACCAAGACGTGCTGCGCCTGATACTGTCGCGGTCGGCTCGGTCGGCTCGCCTGACAACACATTACGACCTGGACTTTCCGAAGAAGCCGCAGACAGAGCCATACAGGTGCTACAAGCACGGTCGGACTTGCAGGCCTACGGAGGACTCTGCAAAGTTTCTCAAACGGTACAGCACCGACACTTTCAATCGCATCCGTGAGTTCGCCTCGTTGCGTCGAGAAGCGGACATATCCGTGATTACAGGCGATAGCCGCACTATCGAGTTTCCCGAGCACGAACTGGTTGTAACATCGCCTCCGTATGTCGGGCTGATAGACTATCACGAGCAACACCGCTACGCTTACGAACTGCTGGAGCTGCCGTGGCGGGAAAAATCCGAGATTGGACGCGCGTCGAAGGGCAGCTCGAAGCGGGCGCAGGCAGAGTATGTTGAGGGCATCGCAGAGACCTTCAAGAATGTGCGGAAGAGCCTGGCCCCGGGCGGGCGCATGGTGGTGATTGTGAACGACAAGCGAGACCTGTATGACGAAATCCGTGAGCAGGTCGGGATGCGGTTGGAGGCTCGCGTCGAGCGACATGTCAACCGACGGACGGGCAGGAGAGCGGGCGCTTTCTACGAGAGCGTGCTTATTTGGAAGGACTGCTGATCGATGCGGCTTGAAACCCGTGAACGCCTGTGGCATGTGCTGCATGACTTCGCATTAGAGCAACTGCCCAAGCGCGATAGATGGACACTTGAAGACATCAGACTTGCATACCCGTTCCACAGGCTTCTATTCACTGAGGAGGCGATTCTGAGCGCTAGGGTTGAAAGAAGCGTCGTCACTTCGATGGGGCAGGCACTTTATCCGTCAATTGCAAGCACGATAGCTGAGGACAGGTTCAGGCGTGTATTCACAGAGTACACAATCGAAGGAGAGGTTAACGACGCTGCCGGTAACATGATTGATCAGATAGTCACCGAACTTCGCACGCCCAAGAGTCGCCGGGAGACGCCGCGCGAGCCTTTCCATGAGGAAGAAGTGTCCGACATACTCAACTCGCGCGGAGGGGGGCGGGTCAATAGAGCAGTTACTGCGGACCTATTCGTTGAGGACTTTGAAGGTGGTCCGCTTTTCGTCGAACTGAAAAGCCCACGGCCCAATCTTGATGTTGCAGCGGAATCAAAGAGGAAGGTTCTTTACTACCTGCTAATAATGGACAGGAAAGGCGTGAAGGGTGCGCGAGCTTTTCTCGGACTGACTTATAATCCCTATGTCAATCGTGAGGCTTACGCTCATGGCTACACCAAGCAGATTATGGACATGGAGCGGCAGGTGCTTATGGGCAGCGAGCTTTGGGACATGATTGGAGGACCCGGAACTTACACAGAACTGCTGGAGATTATCGAGGATGTGCATGCGCATCTTCCAGATATTGAATGAACACACGGAGGATATACATGGGCAGGCTTGATGACAAGGTTGTGATTGTGACGGGGGCTAGCAGGGGGATCGGGAAGGATATTGCGGTGCTGTTCGCGGCGGAGGGGGGCAAGGTGATCTGCGCTGCGCGGACGGTGGAAGAGGGGACGCACCCGCTGGAAGGGTCGCTGAATACGACGATACAGGAGATACGGGACGCGGGCGGCGAGGCTACTGCCGCTGCTGCTAATATATCGCTGCCGGAGGACTGTGAGGCGCTGGTGCAGACGGCGCGGGATACCTACGGGCCGGTGGACGTGCTGGTGAACAACGCGGCGCTGACATATTTCATCCCGGTGAAGGACTATCCGCTGAACCGCTGGATGCGCTCGTGGGCGGTGAACTTCCACGCGCCGTTCATCCTGAGCCAGCTTGTGCTGGAGGACATGATCCCTCGGGGCAGCGGGAGCATCGTGAATATATCGTCGGGCGCGGCGATAGGACCGGGTCGGGGACCGTACCAGGATGTGCCGCCTAACAGCGGCGGGACGTGCTACGGAGCGGAGAAGGCCGCGCTGGAGCGGTTCACCCAGGGGCTGGCGCAAGAGATGTACGAACATGGCATATCTGTTACGGCGGTGTCGCCGTCGCAGGTGGTGCCGACTCCGGGCACGGTGTTCCATAACCTTGTGACCGGCATTGACGACCCCCGCGGCGAGCATCCTGAGCTGATGGCAAAGGCTTCGCTGCTGCTGGCGACCGAGCCGCTAGAAGAGGTTTCGGGTCGCGTAACTTACAGCCAGCAGATACTCAAGGAGTACGGCTGGATCGACGAGGCGACGGGCACGGGAACGGCGTCGGGTCGCGAGGGGAGCGGGTATAGCCTCATTTAGTCTTTCGGTGCGTCAGTCGGTCATCTGCTCAGGACGGCAGGCCGGAGTGAGACGGTCTCGCGGTGTCCTGATGGCGCTGGTGGTGTGCACGCTGCTTGTGGCAGCGTGCGACCGGTGTGAGACGGCAGAGGAGATTACGGTTGCTCCGACTCCCGTGATGGCGGAGCGCGAAACACCTACTCCTGCCCCAACCGAGGAGCTGTTTTTTGGTGAGGTGAGCGGGTTCGCCCCGCCGCCGGTGGGCGTCGTTGAGGCAATTGCGAACGCTCGGGCACAGCCTGCCGACGATGCAGATGACATCGTGACGAGAGAGGCGGCGCCGGCATTTGTCCCGCAATACCACGGGCCGTGGTCACCGGAGGAGAGAATCATCGAGTCGGATGCAATTGCAAGGGCGCGGCTGCGTTCCACGTATGTCGGTGCTGCATATTCGCACGAGCAAGGGGGCGAGCGGCATTATAGGCCGGTGGTCGAGTTCATATACGAGGTGTCGGAGTACCTGAAGGGGGATGGCAGCGACGAGATAGCCGTGGCGACAAGCTTCTTCGGGAATCCCACAAGCGTGGGCCGGCAGTCCATGCTGGATCTCGCGCTCTCCACTGCCCGTAGGATGACCAATCACATGAGCAGGGATATCGAGGGCGACCTGGACTGTGATGAGCCTTCCGTAGAGGGGATAAGGCGGAGCGGGCAGTGCCTTCAAGTGTGGGAGATTGGCGACAATATCCTTTACGGGGAGGAGTGGCTCATCTTCATGGTGCGGGAGAGACCGTATCCGTCTGCGGCGCCGTCCAGGGGCGGAGCGCCGCGCAGCGAGTATGCCTTCATCGGAGAGGGGCGGCAGGGTTCGCCATACGAGGCGGCGTGGATGCCGTCTGTCGCGTCCGTGAATGAAGACGACGCTCTTTCGGACGAGTGGCATTTTACGACTGGCCGGTATGCGGGGCAGCCGTCGCAGTCTATTTTCGCGCTTTCCGATGTGCGAGAATCGATAACGGAGATTGACGCGCTTCTCGAAAGCGGCGAGGATAACCCCGACTACGAGTATTGCCTTTCGTGGATGTACTATGAGAAGCGGGTCGCGAATTGGGATATGCTTCATTACGGGCGCACTTACACGGCAGACGAGATTGCGGAGTTGAGAGAGTGGGCCAGGGACGAGGGATGCGCCGAGGCGATGTCCGCAGTGGGGCTGTTCGAGAACAGGGCCGGAAATTAGCAGAGCAACTAAACATTAACTGAAGGAGTGACTTATGACGGAAATGCCAATGCACAACGACAGCCCGTTCTATGGATATAACGTGGCTGTGATACAGGACCAGTATGTGGGACGCGGCGCCGTGGGTGTTGTGGACTTCCTGCTGCCTCATGTCAAGTCCGGCATGAGCGTGCTGGACGCCGGATGCGGGCCCGGAACGATAACGCAGGGTCTCGCAGAGATAGCCGCGCCGGGGAAGGTCATCGGGTGCGACCTGGAGCCGGGGATGGTGGAGCGCGCGAGTGAACTCGCTGAGGGCAAGGGGCTGGATAACCTGAGCTTCCAGCAGGGGAACATCCTGGACCTGCCGTTCGAGGACAACACTTTCGATGTGGTGATGTCGTGCGCGGTGACCGAGCACCTGAATGAGCCGGTGAAGGCGATGAGCGAACTGGGACGGGTGGCGAAGCAGGGCGGAATCGTTGGGATAACGCGGACGGACTGGAGCGCGAGCCTGTTTGCGCCGCCGTGTCCTTCGGCGGAACGATTCATCGAACTGTTCCAGAGGGGTTTCGAGACGCAGGGCGCGACGATGTTCGGGGGCAAGGACCTGCCGCGGATGCTGCAGGAGGCGGGGCTGACGGTCGAGGAGGTAGTCCTTGCCTTTAGCAATGCGTACATGGCGGAACCGGGGAACCCGATGGTTGCGGGCTGGGCGCAGTGGATAGAGAACCTGCCGCTGTTCAACAGGGTGATCGAAGAGGGGCTGACGACGAGGGAAGAGCTGGACGGGATGTGCGCGGAGATGCGTGAGTGGTCGGCGCAGTCGAATACGCTTGCGGCGACGGGCGGCTGCAGGGTGATTGCGCGGAAGGCGTGATGGCGCTCAAATAGCTGACTTGTGATTGAGAGGGGTCCTGATCGGGCATCAGGGCCCCTCTGTCATGCATCTCGACAGCATTGGTGTACAATAATTTCCGGTGATAAACGGCGTAGGCTGCACTTGCCGCCGGGTGGGTGCATCGCGGCAGCCACTATACCCCCCTCGGTCGCCAAGGGTGCCCTTATTCTGCGAGCGGCGTGAGAATACCCCGATGCCTTTCGGAATCTCCAGAACAAAGAACGACCGCTCGACCGCTTCGGGTGTGGCGACTGCCGTTCGTGAGTACGAGGACCATATCGGGAACTCCGGGCGAGAGGTGCCGGAGAAGAGAAAGAGCGTTTACAGGGATGTCAACAATCTTTACTACGACCTGGTAACGGACTTCTACGAGTATGGATGGGGCAGATCTTTTCACTTTGCGCCGCGGGAGGTCGGGGAGAGTTTCAGGGAGTCGCTGGTGCGGCACGAGCGCAATCTGGCGCAGGCGCTGGATCTGAAGCCCGGCATGACCGTCGCGGACTTCGGCTGCGGTGTTGGCGGGCCGCTGATTGAGATTGCACGGTTTTCGGGCGCGAGGATCGTCGGCGTCAACAGCAATGCTTACCAGATCGGGCGCGCCCAGAAGTTGGTGGAAGAGGCGTGCCTGGCTCACCTTGCGGAGTTCCTGCACTGCGACTTCCTGCATGTCGATGCCCCGGACGAGTCGTATGACGCGGCCTATGCGATTGAGGCGACTTGTCACGCGCCAGACAAGGTCAGCATTTATGCCGAGGTGTTTCGGCTGTTGAAGCCGGGAGCGAGATTCGCTGCGTACGAATACTGCATGACCGAGCGGTTCGACCCCGCAAACCCCGTTCACATCAGGATCAAGGAGGATATCCAGCTTGGGGGCAGCTTGCTGGTGATCGACGATGAGCAGACGGTGGATGACGCGCTTCGGGAGGTGGGGTTTGAGGTGCTGGAGACGCGGGACCTGGCGATTCAGGAAGGTCCGTCGATTCCGTGGTATGAGCCGCTGGTGGGGTCCGGTATTTCCTTTGCGAGTTTCCGAAGTACGAAGTTCGGGCGCTGGGTTACGCTAAATGCGGTGAGGACACTCGAGGCGCTGCACATTGCGCCGAAGGGTTCAGGGCGGGTGCTGGAGATGCTGGAGATTTGCGCGGCGGGAATGGTGGGAGCGGGGCAGCTCGGTATCTTCACGCCGATGTACTTCATTCACGCTCGCAAGCCGGAGTAGCGGACAACGGGTATCTTCGCAGCACCGTCTCTGAACGAGGGTTTCCGTGTAAGCGCGCGCTCGATGCCGTCTGCGTCTCATGTAGTATTCGAGCAATCGTGATATAATGGCGTGTACGTGATTTTTGCAGGACGGACGATTTACAGGAGCATAGAGTGGTAGCTCAGCGACTACGGGACTACGAGATAGTGTTTATATTGACGCCCGAAGCAAACGAGGACGAGGTCGAGGCGGCGATAGATCGAATCAGGAACTTCGTGACGGATCGGGGCGGGAGCTTCGACGATCATGAAATATGGGGGCTGAGGCGGCTCGCGTATTCGATCAACAAGTTCATGGAAGGCATCTATGTCCTGGCGCACTTCAGCCTCGACGCATCCGATGTTCTGGATCTGGAGCGCAGCCTGACGACTTCGGAGGATGTCATCCGGCATCTCGTAACCAGAACCGTAGCCGAGAGCGAGTAGTACGAGTCAGTGAAGCAAGAGGGCTGTATCAATGCTTAACAAGGTGCTCTTGATCGGCAATGTTGGCAGAGATCCGGAGATGCGCTACACACCCAGCGGCAGCGCGGTGACTTCGTTCAGTCTGGCCGTAAACCGGCGTTACACTCCACAGGGCGGAGAGCAGCAGGAAGAGACCGAGTGGTTTGACATTACGGCCTGGAACCGCCTGGCGGAGACCTGCAACAACTATGTTACGCGGGGCATGAAGGTGTATGTCGAGGGTAGGCTGAGAAGCCGCTCGTGGGTAGGCCAGGACGGGCAGACCCGCTTCCGCAACGAGATCGTGGCGAGCACCGTGACATTCCTGAACCGGCCGCAAGGACAGGGCGGCGGGTATGGTGGACCTCCGGGTGAGGCAGGCGGATATGGTGGAGGCAGCGGCGGCGGAGCCGGATATGGCGCGGACGGCGACTTCTACGGCGGCCCCGGAGAGCCGTCTGATGCGGATGACCTGCCGTGGTAAGTTATACACTAACTTCCGGCACCATTGGAGACCAATAAGTGGTTACTGAGGCTGGCAATATTGACAACCCCGCATGTGGAGCGCGATTGAGCGGCTTGAGGTGGCTTCGCAGGCTACGCGTGAAGAGCAAGTCGCTATGAATGCACGTTTGGATGTCTTTGCTCTACGCATAGACAAGCTGTTCTACGCAATCATGGGCGGCTCAATCGGAGTTGTAGGGGCACTGGTGGCCCATGCTTTCAAAATCAGCTAACCGGATTACCGAAGAAACGATTAACTATACGAGGTAGGGCACATGACGACAGAACAGTCAGCCAGTCCAGCACCGGCTCCAGCAGTATCGCCCGGTGGAGGGCGACCGGCAGGTCCGGGCGCGCCACGACCCGGCGGAGGTGGAGGCAGACCGCCATTCCGGGGCGGTGGCGGACAGGGCGGATTCCAGCGGAGGCGCGGCAGGCCCCGTTACTACGCGCGGCGCAAGATCTGCTCGTTCTGCGTGGACAAGGTGAAGTACATCGACTATAAGGATGTGGGCAGGTTGCGCCGGTTCATTTCGGACCGTTACAAGATGGAGGCGCGTCGCAAGACCGGCGTGTGCTCGAAGCACCAGCGCATGCTCTCGCGAGCCATCAAGCGTGCTCGCTTGCTCGCGCTCATTCCCTTCAGCCCGGATCACAGGATGCCCGGTGGCGGGTACGCCGCCTAGCGTCCTCGCGGGTCCCGGGTACTGACATGGATTTACAGCGAGAACAGGATATGCTATTTCTGGTATATCCTGTTCAACTTTTGCGCTCCTATATTTGCAATGAGACGCTGAGCAAAGACGAGAAAATCTAAAGTGGTTAACGAACCGAACCAACCGCAAGAGGAATCCGCCCTGACGGATCGACGTCGAGAAGCGACTCGCATCCAGCAGGTCCAGCGCCGCCGCCGCGTTGCATTCGCCGTGATCGGTGTGATGCTTCTGGCCGTGGTGGGCATTCTGTTCGCGGGCTATGTCATCATCTTCGTGCGCCCCCCGCAGGAGCGCGTCGTCAGCGTGAACGACGTGACATACACACGCGGGGACATGGTGAAGATGCTGCGGATCCGGCAGAGGCTCCTCGAAGAATCCGGCCAGCGAGTCGACGCGAGCACCGACGTCTTTCAGGCGCTGCAGCTTATTGTGGAGAACGAGATTATCTCCCAGTCGGCGCCCAGCATCGGCATCACCGTGTCGGAACTTGAGGTGGACCAGCAGATCCAGGCGACGATCATTTTCCAGGCCGGCGGGCAACTCGCGGGCAAGTCGGAAGATCAGCTCGACCGGGAGTTCAAGGAGCTGTACTCGAACTTCCTGAACTCGTCACAGATCAGCGAGGACGAGCACCGCGAGATTGTGCGGCGCTCGTTGCTGCGCGAAAAAGTGCGCCAGTATGTCGGGGAGACCGTCCCTACCGTCGCGAAGCAGTACCATGTCTATCGTCTCGCCATCAGCCAGGAAGACGAGATAGCGATCATGCAGACCAAGTATAAGGACTATGTGAAGAACAGCACGGATCCGCTGATTTTGCACGAGGCGTTCAAGGCTATTACGCGGGAGTTTTCGCGGGAGGCGCCCGAGCTTGTGCGCCGCGGCGGTGAAGTGGGCTGGGTGCCGCTTGGTGTGCTAGAGGACTACGACGACGTGATCTCCTTCGTGGAGATAGGGCAGCTGAGCGATCCGATACCAAACAGGGACCAGCGCCAGCAGGCGTTCATATTCATGGTGTCTGAAATAGATGAACTGAGGCAGCTCTCGCAGGCCAACCATGAGGCTCTGAAGACGCGGGCGCTGGAACGATGGATCAACGAGCAGCGGCGTGAGCACGACGTTTACGCGGTGTTCAACTCCGACATCTACGCGTGGATGATCCAGCAGCTTGGGATATCCTCGGCAATAACGCCGTCGCCGCAGCCCGCGAATCCGTTCCAGCAGTTCCTGACGGGGAGTTAAAGCCCGGCATCGATGGAGACTGGACAGGATGATTGAATATCTATCCTGCTATTTCGGTTCCAAGGCCCCGTTCCAGTGCCAGCTGATAGACGCGGATGCCGGTGGTGATGTCCTGCACGGCGAGGCCCTGAGACTCGAAGAGTGTGATGTCGCTGTCCGCGTTCCGTCCCGGGAATGTGCCCCCGATCACATCGGCCAGGCTTCGCACTTGCTCCCAGCGAATCGAGCCCAGCTCGGCGGGGTAGATCAGGTCGCCGCATTCCAGTTTCGCCTGCTCGATCTCGTCGGCGACGATGACATCTGAGCGGCGGACCGCATTACCGTCGAGTTCCCGGCGCATCCAGTGATTCGCGCCGGCGGCGTTGACGTGGGTCCCCTCGGTCAGCCAGTCGCCTTCCAGAACCGGACGGTTGGCGCTCGTCATGGTGATAACGACATCGGCACCTGAGACGCACTCCTCACCGCTGTCCACGGGTGAAATGTCGATGCCAAGCTTCTCGCTCATCCTCGTGGCGAATCTCTCCCTGCGCTCCGGGTTGCGGCTGAAGACGCGCGCGCCTGTGATGGAGCGGACGCCGCATACGGCTTCAAGCTGGGTGCGTGCCTGGTAGCCGGAGCCTATGACGCCAACGGTAGCCGCGTCCTCGCGCGCCATGTACTTGGTGGCGACGCCGCTCGCCGCGCCGGTGCGAACCTGCCCGAGATCGCCGGCTTCAAGCAGAGCAAGCAGTTCTCCGGTATCCGTGCTGAATAGCTGCACGTAGAACTTTACGGGATTGCCGGGCACTACACCGTAAGCCTTCAGCCCCATCACGCCGGCGCCCGGCGCTGCCGCGCACATGAAGTTGAAGAGGCCGCCCCTGGGCAGGCGGATGCGGGAGCGCGGGGGATTGGTCGCGCCGCCCTCGAACATGAGGCGGAACGCTTCCTCGACGGAGTCCAGCGCGAGCTCCATCGTGAGGACTTCGTTGACTTCGGCTTCGGTTAGGTAGAGTGGCAAGGCGGGTTGCTCCTTTTGCGAGGGCAGTACATATAGATTTACAGGATGGACATGCCAATGTGTCGTCCGTCAGTCGGACGAGTGTGTCGACTACTAGCGCGCCGTAGTCTTGGGGGTCGTTGAATGTCGCTCTTCCTTATTTTGGGACGCGCTCGTTCTTGGGGGCGGGGGTGAGCCTTCCTTAAGACGGTGGAACATGCCGCGCCTAGCATTTGACCAGTCCGTGACTTCGGGAATGTCCGAAGTGTCTATCTCGTCGTCGGGCATTGCCTTGAGCGCGTCTATCTCCGCCTGCTGTTGCGGAGTTAGTTCAGTATCCGCCTTCTTCATAAGCAATCCTCTCAATTCGCGTCGCTTTTCGCGCGCTGATGATGCGTCCGACCGTGTCATCAGCTTCCGCATCATATTGAGGCCATGTGTGGACGACAACGACAATCATCGAATCCACTGAACCGAAAGTTTGCCATCGCTCTTCATATGAGTCGTCGTCTTCGAGCATCACAAGTAACGGGTCATCGAAGACTTTTTCAGCGGCATCAAAGCTGATGCGGTGCTTTCGCTTGTTGATTTCGTTCTTATCCGGGTCCCACGTCCAGCGCAAGGAGAAGTCTCCAACTCATTGTGATGGTAACACAATATCAGCAACCTGAACTCAGTCTCCAGTGAGACTTAAAGCCGTACCTTGCCGACGCCGCGTTCTATGCGGACATCGGTGCCGAGGGGCTTGGAGAGGCGCTTGATGCGCTCGAGGGCGCGGCGGCCGACGCCTGAGTCGGCGAGCAGGGGCCTGCCGCGCTGGGACCGCTTTTGCGCGTGGCCGAGGTCGATGGGATGGAGCGTGATGCCGTGCAGGGACTCGCGCTTGAACTCGCAATGCGCGACGACGCTCTCCCAGTAGAGCGCATCGGCGGGGAAGCCGCGCCTGTCGTGGTCGCTGCGGGCGTCGTAGAAGTCGGCGGGGGTTGCTCCGGCGTCCAGCTTGACCGTCTCATAGTTGTATGACGGCTGCCAGCGCACGGTGTCGTTCTGGAAGATGAAGTTGCCGAGGCTGTAGAAGATGGGCCTGTCCTTGTATATCTCGATGCCGCGAGTGATGTGCGGGCCGTGGCCGACGAAGACATCCGCGCCCTCGTCGATGCAGGCGTGCGCGAAGTCCACGAGGAACTGCGGCGGCTCGTCGCGGTGCGCGCCGCTCTCGTGGCAATGCACCGAGACCATTACCCAGTCTGCCATGCGACGGGCGTCACGCACCCACTTCACGTTGTCGTTGAGGTCGCTCCTGTTGAGTTCGGTGTTGACCTTGAACTCCTCGCCGAGCGCGAATATCTTGTCCATGAAGACGAACCGGGTGTCGGAATCGTCGGGGATGGCGCCGGGATGCTTGAAGTTGCGGAGGGCGTTGCGTTGCGCTTCCAGGCCGAGCTTGGTGTTGACGCGGCGCATGGCGTCGAACGCGGGGCGATCTACGATGTGCGTAGTGCTGAAGCGCAAGGGGTTGAGGCCGGGCCGTCCGCGAATGTCGGGGCGCTGGTCGAGTGCGCGGCCTGCCTCCGAGAATGTGGAGGAGGCCGAGATCAGGGCGACGCGACCATTTGCCGTATCGAGATATGCGGGCGCGCGCGCCTCGCTGAGGTTGCGCCCCGTACCGGCGTACACGAGATCGGAATCGCGCAAGTGCTTCAGGTTGGTGAGCAGGCCGCCCTCGCCATAGTCGTAGCTATGATTGTTGGCGCAGGATACCAGGTTGATGCCGAGCCATTCGAGTTCGCGGAGGTTCTTTGGATCGGAGGCGGTGAATGTGCCGCCTGCCATGCCGGGGGAGTGCTCGAAGTCGTGCATGAGCATTTCGAGGTTGGTGAACCCGACGTCGGCGTTCTGGTAGAGCTGACGCAGGCGCAGGAAGCCGTCCTCACGGAAGACGGACATTCTGCGGGTTATCATGGTGTCGCCGCTGGCAACCAGGGTCAGGTTGCCAGCCTGCGCGTCGTACAGCACTTGAATCGCCTTTCAGAAGAGAATCTAACAGGATTCACAGGATCGGGATTGCCTAGAACAGCGCCGCCGCCGCGAATATCGCGCCAATCGTTACGCTGTGCAGCAGTATTGTTAGCCCGATTATCCAACGCTGGTTGGCTTCCAGGCGGTCAAGCCGCGCTTCCAGCCATCCAAATCGCGCCAACATCTCGCGCCGCCATTCCTGTTCGTTCTCGCGCTCTGCTCCCAGCCGCGCCGTTCGCTCTTCAATCATCGTCATTGTCGTATTTCCTTCGTGGCAAGAAGTTGTCTCGCCTTACGCCCCGCTGGGGGAGAAGGGATTGCTAGACACGGGGCGCCTGGCTGACTGCGGCGGTGTCGAGAGGGGCGTACTCGTTCGCGAGCAGGCCCATGACAACGGAGTCGAAGCGCGCGCCTTCGTGCGGACGGCTCTTGCGCAGCGTGCCTTCATGCTGGAAGCCGAGGTGCGCGAACATGTTGCGAGCGGCAGTATTGTACTCGGGGATATCCACCCAGACGCGGTACAGGCCGTACTCGTCGAAAGCGGTTTGCAGCGTGCGGCGCGCCGCCGCGGTGCCATATCCGTGGTGCCACAGGTCCTTTCGCCCAATGAGGATAGAGAGCTGGCCATCGCCGAGCGATTCTTCGATCGCCAGATGGACCTCACCGATGTGGCCGGCTTCAGGGCTGTATATGGAGAGGATTCGGTGCTCAGGATTGTCGAAAACGTGCGCCCATTCCTCTTCCGATACATCGTCCATTTCATTGGGATGGTAGCCGAGGTGTGCCGGGTCGCCGTACGCGTAGCGGCCGAACCAGGATTCCGCCACTTCTTCGTCTTCGAGCCAGCGCCTGATGCGCGTTACATCGTCCCGCGTTACCGTCTGCAAACTTATTTCCTGAGGCATGATTCACCCCTTCCTGACTTTCCCCTATCAAGGGGCTAGAGACTAATGTAATTTCATTATAAGTGTTGTATGAACTATACAAGAGGCAGGCGTTGGCGGCAAATGGCATCTTGACTAAACAGAATATTTGTACTATTATGTCTTGCAGCACGGGGACGGACCTGGAAGGGTTCGTCCCTTTTTCTTTGCAGATTATTGGAATTACGCCGGGCACGAATGCGGCTGTCCGGCTTGTGGATGGGAGAGGGGCGATTGTCACTGAACGGGAAGGTAAGCAGTTACGAATTGACCGGCGAACCTGAGAAAGAGGAGGAGTCAACCGGCGTCCTTGGGGAGATATCGGCGCTGGACTTCGTTGAAGAGAGGCTTAGGGAGGACCCCTACGACAAGCAGCAGGAAATACTGCGACTGATGGACTCTGAGGCGCGGCGCATTTCCATCGTGGGCTGCAACGCGTCCGGCAAGGACTGGACGACCGCGCGAGTGGTCTTGTGGTGGGTGCATCGCTTCTCGCCGGCGAAGGCAATCGTTACGGGGCCGACGCTGCGGCAGGTCGAGGACATTGTATGGAACGAGGTGCGTGCCGCTCACGGCAGGGCGGCAGACACGTTTCCGGGAAAGATGCGGAAGAGGCGGTACGACATAGACGAGCAGACGTTTGCGCTGGGGTTCACATCGGACTCGCCGTACAGGATTCTGGGGTTTCACTCGCCTAACCTGCTTGCCGTTATCACTGAGGCGCATGCCGTGCCGGACGAGTATTACCGTGCCGTCAGGCGGCTGAATCCGTCGAAGCTGCTGATGACGGGCAATCCGTTCACGAACAAGGGCGTGTTCTACGACTCGCATCACCGGAACCGGCACCTGTGGGCGACGGTGAAGATTGGGGCTTATGACACGCCGAACTTCAAGGATGGAGAAGCTGATGTGCCGGGACTGATAACGCCGGACGATATGGAGGACTACAAGCAGGAGTGGGGCGAGGACTCCACTATGTTCACCGGCTCTGTGCTGGGCGAGTTTCCCGAGGACCTCGATGAGATGGTAGTGCCGCTGTCGGCGGCGAGGGCTGCAGTAGAGCGCAAGCTCGAACCTGAAGGCGAGATTGTCGTGGCTTGCGATGTGGCTCGCAGGGGGCACGACCATACGGTGGTGATGCGGCGGCAGGGCGGAGTGGCGCGAATCGTCAGGCGGGTTCGCGGATA
Organism: uncultured Dehalococcoidia bacterium; assembly: GCA_964632415.1. Taxonomy (GTDB): domain Bacteria; phylum Chloroflexota; class Dehalococcoidia; order Lucifugimonadales; family JADFKI01; genus Bin90. Next base: position 14,328 of record CAZWDM010000020.1, read on the forward strand.
CGACACGATGGAGGTGTCCGGCATCCTGAAGTCGTACTGCGACGAGCACAGGGTAGATGTGCTGGTGATAGACGATGTCGGGGTTGGTGGCGGTGTGACGGACAGGGTGAAAGAGGTCGGACTTGCCACGGCGCGTATCGAGGCATTCAACGGGGGCAGGAGAGCCAAGCGCGACGACAGGTTCGCCAACCGGAACGCGGAGGTGTGGTGGGCGATGCGCGACTTCTACATGGACGGAAGGCTGGACACGGAGGCGGACGAGAACCTGATGGGGCAGGTGAGCAGCCGGGCTTACGGCCTTGACAGCATGGGGCGAGTCAAGCTGCAGAGCAAGGGTGAGCTGTCGGATTCGCCGGACGAGGCGGATGCGCTTGCGATGACATTTGCGCTACTGCACGAAAAGCCTGCGTTCAAGCTATGGGTGTGAGAACGGACAGGGTAGTTTTGAGTTATCAGTATTCAGTTGTCAGTTATTGCCCCCTTGCCCTGCCCCTCTGGAATCCCGTCTGCGCGGGAATGACGAATTGTGAAGAGGGGGAAGGGATGAGAAGAACGGGGAGCTGACAGGATGGGGAGGATTAGGGATGAGTGTGATTAGAGGATTGAGGGCGTTTCTGGGGGCTGTTCGGCAAGGTCAGGGGGCGCGGCGCGGGATTGGCGGCGGGAACTTTGGCGGGGCGTACACGCACGGGCTCGGAGATCTGGCCAGCGGCGGCGGGACGGGCTGGGCGCCCACGACTTTCGGCGAATACTACCCCCGCTCTGCGATCGTGTACGCGGCGATCAAGGTGCGGCAGGATGCCGTTGCGCGACTGCCGCTGCGGGTGCTGCGGCGTGTGCCGGAGATGCGGAGGCGAGAGTATTGTGCTCACCACCATCCCTTCGACAAGCCCAGGACAGGCTCTGGCATTCCTCCATCAAGGGGGAAGGGACTTTACCCCCACCCCAACCCTTCCCCGGGGGAGGGGATAAGAGGAAGGGCAGGCGGAGAACAGGTGGGCACGGACCATCCGTTGCAGCGGCTGCTGGACTCGCCGAACCCGTTCTGGAGCAGGAGCGACCTGTGGCGGGCGACGGAAACCTATCTGTCACTGTGGGGATCGTCGTTCTGGGGGCTGGAACGGGACGAGCAGGGCGATATCGCCGAGATATGGCCGCTGCGACCCGACAAGATGCGCGTGATTCCGGACACGAGGCGGTACATCAGGGGCTTCGTGTATTTGGGGGCGGGCAGTGAACTTGTGCCGTACCTGCCGGAGGACGTTGTGTGGATGCGCTACTTCAATCCGATGGACGAGTTCGCGGGGCTGTCGCCGATCGCGCCGCTGCGACAGTCCGCCGACATGGGGATGGACGCCCTGCGGGCGAACAGGAAGCTGCTTCAGAACGACAGCACACCGGGCCTCATCATCGAGATGCAGGGTATGCCGACCGACGCCGAGGTAAGCGAGTTCTACGAGCGGTGGGAGTCGCGCTTTCGGGGCGTGGACAAGACCCGGAGGCCCGCGCTGCTCAGCCACGGAATGAAGGCGAGCAACCTGGGGTTCAGTCCGCGTGACATGGAGTACATCGAGAGCCTGCGCTGGAGCCTCGAAGACGTTACGCGAGTGTTCGGCGTGCCCAAGGTGATGATCGGCGATCTTGAGAATACGACATTCTCCAACTTCAGCACGGCGCGACGGCTGTTCTGGGAGGACACGATCGCTGCCCAGCTTTCCTTCTACGAGGAGGCTTTGCAGCAGCATCTTCTCCCGCACTTCGGAGACGATTCGCTGTCGGTGGAGTTCGACCTGAGCGGGGTGGAGGCGCTGAAAGAGAGCGAGGAGAACAAGGCGAAGCGGCGCAATATCTATGTGAAGGCGGGCATCATGACGGTTGACGAGGTGCGCCGCGAGATGAACCTGCCGCCAATTGAGAGTGGAAACTGACATTAATGGACAGGAAGGGGAGGATGGATTGGATGGGGATTTCTTCACCCCCATCCTATCCTTCGCCCTTGATGGGGGAAGGGACTTTTGCCCTCAACCTAGCCCTCTCCACAGGGAGAGGGGACAGAATGATACAGGAGTATTGGATGGAACTGAGCAAGGCACAAGCGATACGCTGCGAGCATGACGGGCTGAAGATGGCTGAGGTAAAGGCAGGATGCCTGATACTGCGGCAGCGTCACCACGGGGAGACACACATTCAGATAGTGCCGCTGAGCGAACTGCTGGGCGACTGCCGATGCGAGAAACGTGCATTCCAGGGTGGTGTTCCAGGGCGGTGATGGATAAACCTTTCATTGCAAAGAATTGTTGATACAATGGT
>CAZWDM010000020.1:16737-20619 GCA_964632415.1 uncultured Dehalococcoidia bacterium
TTCCAGGGCGGTGATGGATAAACCTTTCATTGCAAAGAATTGTTGATACAATGGTTGGGTGTTCTCTTGCGAGGGCACTCAACTTTTGTTTTTTGGCGGGATGCATTGCAGCGAAGTTCCAGAGTCGTGGTTCGGGCGCGTAACCTGGTTAAGCGGTACGGCGAACTAACAGCGGTCAACGGCATAGACTTTTCCATCTTCGAGGGGGAGTGCTTCGGCTTCCTCGGTCCGAACGGCGCGGGCAAGACCTCTACGATGAAGATGCTGTCGTGCGTCTCACCCGTCAACGGCGGGGAGCTGTTCGTCCATGGCATGGATGTGGGGCGGTACGAGAGGAAGATCAAGTTTGAGCTTGGCATCGTGTCGCAGTTGGACAGCCTCGACCCGGACCTTAGCGTGCTGCAGAACCTGCTGACATACACCCGTTACTTCAACATGCCGCGCAAGCTCGCGCAGCAGCGGGCATGGGAGGCGCTGAACCAGTTCCAGCTTGAGGAGAAGGCGTACCAGCCGATAGACCAGCTCTCGGGCGGGATGCGCCGCAGGCTGCTGATAGCGCGGGCGATGCTGCACGATCCCAGGATTCTGGTGCTGGACGAGCCGACGACCGGGCTGGACCCGCAGGCGCGCCTCCTGGTGTGGGAGAAGCTGGCGATGCTGAAGGGGCGGGGGATAACGATCCTGCTGACGACCCATTACATGGACGAGGCTGAGCACCTGTGCGACCGGCTCGTGGTGATAGACCAGGGGAACATACTGGTGGAGGGTATGCCGCGTGAGCTGATTCATGAGCATGTGGGCGAGCAGGTGGTGGAGATGCGCGTGAATCCCGCACGGATGGCGGGCGTAGTGCAGCGGCTCACGGACGACGGGGTGGAGTTCGAGTACGGCGGCGACTCGCTGTACTTCTATGGCAAGAATAACCTCGCGCTGGACGAGAACACTGGCCTGAACGGGTACGAGATGTTCCGGCGACCCGGCAACCTGGAGGACCTGTTCCTGCGGATGACGGGGCGCGGGCTGCGCGAAGGGTAGGACTAACGGCGATGGGCGGGATGGGGAGGCTTTTCCCCTTTCTACTTGGGGAACTGTCAGGGGCAGGTATTGAATTAACCGGGCTTGCTCTAGCGATTTCACCCCCATCCTAACCTTCCCCCATCAAGGGGGGAGGGACTTTTGAGCGACTACTATGACGACACTTGCGGCGATGACGACGAAAGTTCAGCAGACGCCCGTGTGGGGCGGGTTCCGGGTGTGGCAGCGCAACCTGGACGCCTTCCGCCGCGCCTGGCGGTTCGAGATTGGCGGCCTGTTCGTGGAGCCGTTCGTGCTGCTCCTCGGCGTGGGCTTCGGGCTGGGCGCGTACATATCGAACCTCGGCGAGGGCATCAGCTATCCGCACTTTCTCGCGCCGGGCGTCATCGCCTCTTATGCGATGTTCCACGCGACATTCGATGCGTCATACGGCGCGTACATGCGTATGACGACGCATAACCTCTACGAGTCGATCTTGTTCACTCCGCTTGGTCCCGAGGACATTGTGATTGGAGAGGTGATGTGGGGGGCAACACGCGCCCTGGTATCAGCCACAGCCGTGATGTTCGTGGCGCTGCTGTTCGGGCTGGTTGAGTCGCCGTGGGCCATCCTGGCGCTTCCGGTGGCGTACCTGATCGGACTGACATTCGCCGCGATTTCCATGGTGATGACGGCGACGGCCAGCACGATAGGCTCGATCAACAACTTCCTCACGCTGTTCATACTGCCGATGTTCTGGGTGAGCGGGGTGTTCTTTCCGCTGGACAGGCTTCCTGAGGCGGTGCAGAACGCGGCATGGGTTCTGCCTCTGACGGCATCGGCGGCGCTGACCCGCGGGCTATTCGCAGGGGAGATTACGCCGTGGATGCTGCTGTGGGTTGCGGAGCTGGTGGCGTTCCTCGTGTTCGCGGTGTGGCTGGCGTCGCGGCAGATGCGGAAGAGGCTGATCAAGTGAGTTAGTCAGTATGTCAGTCGGTCAGTCTTCATCAAACAGGGTGCACAGGATGGGGAGTAGATTGCTGAATTTGCGCCAACTTGTGGTTGTTAAAGGACTGGCAGTGGATATCCGCGCTCGATTCTCGTTTCGATGATAGCGGCAGCTACATCCTGCAGAATATCAATGGTGTCTTCGGGAGTGTCGCCCCAGACCCGGCATCCCGGCAGCGCAGGTATTTCAGCCATGTACTTATCAGGCTCCGTGGACTCGGATGGATCGTAAATGACAAACTGCAGCCTGTATGCCTTCATATTGACCTGTCCCCACTGAAGGTTGAGTATTCTGAGTGGAATTGTAGCATCCAAAGCGTTAGTCTGTGCATCTATGGAAACCCTGATACTCCCCGAAATAAGGCCGTTGGCGCAGGGCGAAATCCCGCTGCTGGACGCGCATCTTGATGCGGACCGGCTGGCAGGGCGGCACCACGACCGCTTCACACAGCAGCAGGACGGGCGCCTGACGTACCTGATTGCGTGGCTGGACGGGATACCCGTCGGGCACACGATGGTGCGGTGGGAGGGAACGACGGATGCTTATGTCGCCGATCGAATCTCGGAGTGCGCGCATGTGGAGGACCTGTTCGTGATGCCGAAACTGCGGTCAAGCGGCATCGGAACGCGGATTCTGACTCACGGAGAGCGGATGGCGGCTGAACGAGGTTTCGCGCAGATAGGCCTTGCTGTGGGCATCGACAACCCGCGCGCCCGCGCGCTTTACGAGCGGTTGGGCTATGTGGATACGGGATTCGGCGTCTTCCGAATCGGCGGCAGGTACACGGATATTCAGGGCAAGCAGCGCGAATGGCGAGAGGACTGCGAGTACCTGGTGAAGGGGCTGGACTAGGCGGGACTCGCGGGACCTTCTACTTCGCCGGGAGCAGTCCGCCTTGACCTGTGTCTTATGACGGCGAAGGGGATGAGCGCGGCGAGGAATACGGCGAGCAGCGCGGGGGCGACGTACTCGTAGCGGGTGTTGGTGACGGCGCCCTGCACGCGGTCGGCGAAGGTTGTGCGGGGGAGGCCCGAAAGCTGCACATTGATGCGACTTCCCCGCTCGACGCCTGAAGTCTCGATGAGCTGATAGGGCCGTTCGCCGATTGTCACGGATTCGGGCGCACCGACGTCCTCGCTTGCCAGGGTCAGCACCTCGTCCGGAGAGAGAAGGCGCAGGTTGTCCGCGCCGAAGGGGAACGACTTCTCGAAGGTCGTTTCCGAGCCGTCGTAAGGGAAGGCGTAGGTGAACATGATGTCGTGCTCGCCGGGCGGCACGCTGCCGATGACCGCAAATCCCCTGTCCACCTGCACGACGTCGGCGCCGATGAGCCGTGTGTCCACCTGCAGGCCTTCCGCGCCGGGTGGCAGGCCGAAGCGCAGCAGGCTCATGGGGCCGCCGCTGCCGGGCACGAAGGTGTAGTCGGAGTCGTTGACGACCTTCACGATTTCGAGGGCGGAGACTGTCTGCGTCATCCGGTCGGCGTCAGCGAAGAGGAGCGATGTGGAGCCGACTCGTATGACATCCTGTTCATAGACGGCGTCGTACACCTCGATGGTGACGGGCGGCGGCGTTCCTCCGGCAAGGCTCACCTCTGCGCCGTACAGGGTGTCCTGGTAGCGAACCGAGACGCCGTACACGAGTGCCGGATCGTACATGATGCCGTCGAAGAAGAACTTGCCGTCGTTGTCGGTGATGGTGGTCTTGTTGTCGTAGCTGGCCTCGCCCTGCATGTGGAGGATGACCGCGAGTCCGACTACGGTGTCAGCGCCCGGGGAGCCGTTGACGACCTGCCCCGATACGGAGATTGGGGCATTTTGCGCCGCAATCTGAAAAGGATTGGCAAGCACAAGAGCACA
>CAZWDM010000020.1:20719-24707 GCA_964632415.1 uncultured Dehalococcoidia bacterium
GATGGCAGCAGATTTGCTTCGATGACCTGAGCGTCACGATTGTAGTGATACCAGTTCGTCTTACTTATCACACAAAAGAGGTGACGGATTGCCACGGGGTTGCTAGGTCTAAGTAACCACCACGGCAGGGACAACAGACAAACCGAGCCCCTCAAGTCGAGGGTAAAGCCTGAGTGATTGTCAACAGGATCGACCTGACATATCATAGAGGAACCAGGAGCTAAAATGATTGACCTAAACACGGTCGCCGTAATGGTGACGATCGTATTCGCAGCACTCGGAATCATCTGGCGAAACAGGTCCGAAATCGAGGCCGCGAAGGCTGAGATGAAGTCGGACATAATGGCCATTGACGAACGCCAGCGCCGCATGGAGAACGACATCTCATTTATCAGAGGCGCGCTGGCAGTAGCTATACCGGGATTCAATCAGGGGACGGAGAGCCTGACTACCGAAGTACCCGAAGAAGAGCAGGTCGGTGAAGCGGTTGGCGACTAGAACCGCCGCCACAATTCGACAAGGCAGCCAGAGAGCAAGCCCCCGTAAGGCATCCCGCCGGCGGGGGTTCTTCATTTTGCGACGCAGGGAATGCTGTCATTTCTGTTGTGTCATAAGTAACGCGAACTGGTATGACAATTGCCGTCACGTTCGCAATCGGCAGGTGTGCGGGCTGCCTGGTACCGGCGGATTGGCTGGAGCGTAATGCCGAATACGAGCGTGAGGGCAGAGAGTTCAACGAGCCCATGTCCACACCCAGCAGCAACGGCGCAAACTCGATGCACAACGGCAACCAGGGGCGTATCTATTGCAGGTCACCCCGCAGCTTGCTCGTCCCCCAGCACTCGCGCCCTTACTCGCCGACTTTCGTCTTCTATCTGCGTCAAAAGCGCCTCTTCCTCTTCGTGCTCCAGTTCCATGGCGCGCATCACTACCGCCGCCTCGCGCATGTACTGGCGGCGCAGCCACCGGTAGTCCTCGTCCGCCAGGTTGCCGATTGCGTGCTCCAGCTCCGCGCTGCGAATGCCGTCGAGTGCCGCTTCCCAGCGCCGTTGCAGGGTTGCAAGAGGGGAGCTTTCGTCGTCGAGCCACTCCCTGCTTTCGCCGCGTCGCAGGAACGGATAGGCGATGATGACGGCGGGAATGAGCGCGAGCAGTATGGCTATAAGTACGAGCATGTCGCTATATCCCGGGCAGTCATAATTCGTTTCACCCCCATCCTAACCTTCCCCCATCAAGGGGGAAGGGACTTTTGGACTCGCTGCCTGAGCGCCGCCGGTCACGCGTACCACGGCGGGCGCGGGCTGCCTCGCGGGCCACAAGCCTACCAGTATGCCGAGCACCATGACGGGACCGGACGCCCACATCCACCAGACCATCGGGTTGATCAGCACGCGGAAGACCGCCTGGTCGTCGGCGCCAAACTCTGAGGGCACGATATAGAAGTCCTCGATGGGCGTGCTGCGAATCGCGCCCTTTGTGGAGGCGATGCTGAAGACGGGGTAGAAGGCGCGGAATGCCTCCATCCTGCCGGTGAGCTGCTGACCCTTCCACACGTCGAACGCCGCAACGGACTCTGCCCTGTCCGTGTGCACAGTATGCACGGCGCCTACATACCTGAAGGTGTAGTCGCCGAATGAGGCGACATCGCCGGGTTTCATCGCGATGTCGCGCTGGACGCTGAAGAATGAAGATGCGATTGCGCCGACTGCGAGCATCGCGATGCCCAGATGCACGATGTATCCGCCGTAACGCGGGCGGTTGCCGGACAGCAGGTTGAGGAACGCGGTCGGGTATGCCTCGCCGCGCCGGTGCCGGGAGCGCGTGCCGCGAAACCACTCTGCCATGATGCCGCCGACTGCGAGACCCACTGAGCCGAATGCCACGAGCGCGACGGGCTGGCGGACGCCGACTACCAGCAGGACTATCATCGTCAGCAGCGAGACGGCGACCGGGACACGCAGGGCGCGCACCAGGCTTTGGGTGGTCGAGCGACGCCATGGCAGCAGGGGGCCGATGCCCATCAGTACCACGATCAGCAGCAGGATCGGCCCGTTCACGCGGTCGAAGAATGGACGGCCTATGGTGATGACCGTGTCGTCGGCCGCTTCGCTGAATACGGGGAAGATTGTGCCCCACAGGGTTACGAAGGCGACGACGAGGAACAGGATGTTCTGCCCGAGGAACGCGCTCTCGCGGGAGACGAACGATTCGAGCTGCGCGCGGCTCCTGAGCGAGTCGTAGCGCCACATGAATACCGCGATTGACACGAGCAGCGTGCCGACCATGAACGCAAGGAACAGCCAGCCCATCGTGCTCTGCGCGAATGAATGCACGGACGGCACTGGGCCGCCGCGGTTGATGAACATGCCCATCTGCGCCATGGTGAAGGCGATAATGATGAGCGCCATGTTCCACATGCGGAACATCCCGCGCCGCTTCTGCACCATGATGGAATGCACGAAGGCGGTCATCGCGAGCCAGGGCATGAGAGCGGAGTTCTCGACGGGGTCCCATGCCCAGTAGCCGCCCCAGCCGAGGATGGTGTACGCCCACCAGCTTCCCAGCATGAGTCCCATCGTCAGGACGAGCCAGGAGACCATGCCCCAGAGCCTGCCGAGGTCCACCCACTCGTCTCGTCCGCCGCGCCGCGCCGCAAGTGCGCCCATCGCGATGCTGAACGGCACCGCCACCAGCACAAGGCCCGCCATCTGCAACGGCGGGTGGATGAACATGCCGAAGTGTACGAGGAGGGGGTTGATGCCCTGCCCATCAGGCGGGACGATTGGCAGCCGCTCCAGCGGGTTGGCGAGGAACAGCATGATGGCGAGGAAGAACAGCAGTATGAGCGCCATCGTTCCGAGCGCGTAGGGCGTTGTGTGGGGCAGGCGCTTGCGAATCGTCAGCACCGCGACCGCGGACACGATTGCGAGCACCAGCGCGAGGTAGAGCAGCGAGCCGGCGTTGCCCGCGTAGAAGGCGACCCAGGTATAGACGTGCGGCATCGCGAGGTTGCTGTTCTCTGCGACATAGCGGACGCCGAAGTCCCGCGTAACGAAGGCGTAGATAAGCGCCGCCGTGGATATGAGCAGGAGCAGCGGCACGGAGTAGAAGCCGTAGCGCGCGCTTGCGGTCAGGTCGGGTATGCGCTGCCACGCGCCCACGAACGAGCCGATGGCGGCGTATGCCGTTACGACCAGAGCGATTACGAGTGCGAGCTGTCCGGCGTCAACCATTGAGAGTCCTTCAGTCGGTCAGTTAGTCAGTATTTCGGTCTGTTAGTTGTGAATGTCCTTCGACAAGCCCTTCGGCAGGCTCAGTGCGAACGATTCCGGCTGTTGCGGAGTATGTCCTGTCATCGTGCAATCGGCTATTCGTCCGAAACGGACGCTTCGATGCGTTCGTAGTAGGACTGGAGGTCGTCGTCCGGCATCGCTTCTTCTGCCGCGGGGTCGGGCGAATCGTCAGGCTTCCGTCGCATGCGGCGCACCACCAGCACAAATATGCCGACGGCTACTGCAAGGCCGACCGGCGGAACGACCCATGCAGCGAGTGAAACGCCCTGAGTCGGCGGCTGCAGCAGTACGCTGGGGCCGTAACGCTCGACGAAGAAGTCGCGGATCTGATCGTCGGACCATCCTGCCGCCACCTTCTCATCCACGATGCCGCGCATCTGCACGGCGAGGGCGACCTGGGACTGGTCTATGGACTCGCCGGGGCAGACGGGGCACATGATGGACTTGTTGAGCGCCTGTGCGCGCTGCTCGATGGGCGGCACTTCAGCCTGCGCGCCGGTGCATCCAATTGAAGCTACACCGACAAGGATGCACAGGATAATGAGGGTGAGAATACCGTGGCTGCCTGCTGACACCCGATACATGAAGGCTGGTAGCCGCATCAGTCCTGCTGCTGCCTCCGCAATTGCTCCCGAACCCTGGCTAGCTCGGCTTCAGCGGCATTGGCGCGTGCCTGCTCGGCGTCGGCGCGTGCC
>CAZWDM010000020.1:24807-34728 GCA_964632415.1 uncultured Dehalococcoidia bacterium
GGCTAGCTCGGCTTCAGCGGCATTGGCGCGTGCCTGCTCGGCGTCGGCGCGTGCCTGCTCAAAGTCTGCGCGTGTCTGCTCGGCGTCGGCGCGCGCCACGGCTGAATCGCGCTCAAATCGCGTCTCTTTCGGGGTGGGAAGGAACTCGCCTGTCTCAGGGTTGCGAAAGCGTAGTTCGCCGTCCTCTTCGTGTATTTCAAGTCGCTGGTAATTGCCATCTACCAGCGTATCGCCTGCGAGCGGCGCATCGTGAAAGCGGCCGCCCGTATGGTCGAAGCGCCAATACTCCTGGACGCCATACCCCGCATACCCTTCGCGCTTGACGGTATAATCCCGCCTGCCGGTGCTGCGGGATGCGACTTCGAGCACGAAGTCCGGCGGCTTGCCCACTTCGCTTATCACATAGCCGTTCCGGGCAATTATGCCTTCGGGATTGACACCGAACGCCACCACGCAGTCAGGCGCAAGACGCTCCGCATTGTTGGTCGCCTCGTGCCGCAAGTAGCCTTTGCCCGAGATCAGTACATCATCCCTGTGGGCGAAATACGGTTTGAGGATGAGGTGGAAGGAGATTATACCTTCTGACTGCTGCATATCGGGCTCACGCTCCGGATCGGGCAACGGCTCCAGATGGGCGTAATCGGCGATTTGCGGTCTGAGGGTACTTCGAGTGGTCATGGTCTGCCTCTCTGCTGAGCAATAGAACCTGACTCCATTCTCGGTACAAACCATAGTTCGGCTGGCCGAGCGATTCTCCATTCTCTCACTAACTTTAGCACAAAGTACACGCTGCCCGCGCCTTTTGATATAATCGCGGAGTCGTATCCTCCAAGCAAATGAAGCAAGTCGCGGGAGCGGTGAATGAGCATCCTTTATGTTGTCTCCGATAGGTCGGGAGCTGGCAAAACGGCCGTGTGCATGGCGCTGGCAAAGGTGCTCAGGGCGCAGTCGAAGTCTGTTGCCGTAATCAAGCCGGTCGCGGATGATGTGGATGATACGGATGCTGAGATGTATGCCAACCTGCTGAGCGCGGATACGACCGGGTGGCCAATCGCAAGCGCCGAAGAAGTGAGCGGGGGGAATCTCGACGAGGTCAGCACGTTAATCAAGGGCCTGGCTTCGGAAAACGACATAGTAATCGTGGAGGGCTCGAGCGGGCTGGCAGGGACGCTGGGGCGGATAGTATGCGATAACGTGGACGCGAAGGTGCTGGTGGTCGCAGGATACGAATCCTCCCTGTCGCACGGCACTGTGCTGACCGCGGGCGCTCCATACGGCGGGAGGGTCATCGGCTACATCATCAACGGCGTGACCCAGTATATGGGGACCGATGCGCGCGCCAATCTTGTGCCGCAGATTGCGGCGCAGGCGTCGATGCGAGGAGCGCGCGTGCTGGGGCTGATACCTGAAGACAGGTGTCTGCTCGGGGTGAGCGTGAGCCAGATCGCGGCGCATCTCGATGGGGAGGTCATCAGCGAGGAGATAGAGGAGGATGGGCTCGTGGAGTACCTGATGGTGGGCGGGATGAGTCTCGACCCCGGCGAGTTTTACTACGGCATACACGATAACCGTGCCGCCATCGTGCGCGGCGACAGGCCCGACCTGCAGATGTCCGCGCTTGCCGCGCCCGGCTCGACCGCATGCCTGGTGGCAACCGGCGGCATCGCCCCAATCGAGTATGTGCAGTACGAAGCGGAGCAGGAAGAGACGCCTATCATCCTGGTGCAGACCGACACGCTGGACACGATGGCAAGGCTGGACAACCTGCTGGACAGTAGCAGTTTCAGCCATCCGGACAAGCTGAACCGTAGTGTCGCGCTGCTGGAGGAGCACGTCGACATGGAGGGTTTGCTGCACTCACTGTAATCGCCGCCGAAACTAACCGAAATGGATGATGGGCAGGATCGAGCCTTTACCTCAATCCTGCCCATTTTGCTTATCGGTCTAGTACCAATTCGCTTTACTTATGGCACAAAAGATGTGGCGTGAATGCCACAGGCTTGCAACCCCTCACGCCCCGACGCAACCACTCCTGTGACGCGCCGGCCGGCTTGCGCTTAAAGGCCCAATTGCGGATACTCCAAGAAGGCGGATCTACGACTCAATTTCAGACATTAGAACTCAACTGGTACGAATACCTGAAACCAGAGGAGCAACTACACAATGAATGACACTGAACTTCTTAGCCGGATAACGGCGAATCAGAACACACTCGGCGGAAAGCCTACCATCAGGAATATACGGATTTCCGTAGAACTGATTCTCAGCCTGATGGCACAGGGCGCCGGCCAGGCAGAACTCCTTGACGATTACCCCGACTTGGAACCCGAAGACATTCGTGCGTGCATCGCATACGCACACGCCGTCGTATCGGGAGATTCGATTGATGCGGTGACGGTCGAAAGCGTGTGAGATTTCTGATTGACAACTCTGCGGGACGACAGGTCGCGGATTGGCTACGCCGTAACGGACACGATGTCATCGAAATTCGCCAACTCGGACCCGACCCAGGAGACAGAGCGATTCTGGATATGTCAGTCAGAGATAATCGCGTTCTTGTAACGATCGACACCGATTTCGGTGAGTTAGTATTTTCCCACGGCCTTCGCCATGCCGGTTTGGTTCGACTTCCTGACACCCGGACTCCACAGCGCATCTACTTGATGTCTATGGTAATTGCACGCCATCAACGAGAGTTGGAAATGCGAGCGCTAATAACCGTAAGCCGTGGAGGGACAATCCGCATTACTCAACACCCATAAGGGTGTCACGCGCGCGTCCCATCGGTTTTGCCCTGTCGCATCCTCTGGCGTCTCTTTTTTGTCATAAGTAAAGCGAATCGGTTTAAGTTCGCTTTACTTATCCGGCGTTGGCGATAGCGGCGCGAATGGCGCGTCCTGCGTACACAGTTGTCAGGTGTGCGCGATACTCCGCTGACGCGTGAACGTCCTCGTTGAACTCGATGCCGTTGCCGGCCGCGCCGGCTGCCGCGCTGATTGCAGCATCGTCGAGGCTGCTGCCAACCAGTGCCGATTCGGCAGCGCTTGCACGTACTGCGATGGGTCCCGCGCCCGTGACGCCGATGCTGGCGCCGGAGCAGTTGCCGCTGCCGTCCACCGTTACGACCGCCGCCACACCCACGATGGCGTAGTGCGAAGCCTTGTTGCCGAACTTCGCATAGGCGGTGCCGCTGCCTGCCGCGACCGCGGGGATGCGAATCTCGTTGAGTATCTCGTCCGGCTCCAGAGAAGTCGTGAGCAGGTCAACGAAGAAGTCGTCGATACCGATGGTGCGGTGGCCATTCGTTGAGCTGGTTACGATCTCCGCGTTGAGGGCGATAGCGACCGCGGGCATGTCTCCCGCGGGGTCGGCGTGTGCCAGTGAGCCGCCGAGAGTGCCCATGTTACGGACCTGCGCGTCGGCGACCTGTGCTGCGGCTTCGGCCAGCACCGGTGCGTTGCTCTGCACCAGGTCCGAGGACTGCAGGGCAGCGTATGTGGTCATGGCGCCGATTGCCAAGCCACCGCCTTCGCCCTCCCGGATGTAGGACATGCCTTCGATCTTGCCCAGGTCGATGAGAACGCTGGGTTCAGAGAGCCGCAGTTTCATCAGCGGGACCAGGCTGTGTCCACCTGCCAGTAGCTTGGCTTCGTCGCCGTGTTCGGCCAGCAGTCGCGCCGCTTCCGCAACGCTTGTTGGCGCGTGATATGAGAATGCACTTGTTGTCATACTTAGCCTCCTAAGTAATTCAGTCTGTCAGTGCGACAGTCTTTCAGCCAGTTGATGTCATTCCAGCCTTTGCCATTTGGCGGGGCTGACGGACTGACCAACCGATAGACTGACCGACTTCTATCCTGACATCTTCTCGGCGGCGTACTGGACCGCGTTGACAATGTTGTGGTATCCGGTGCAACGGCACAGGTTGCCGGCGAGCCCTTCCCGTATCTCGGCTTCCGACGGGTTGGGGTTCTTTGACAGCAGGTCGTAGGACATCATGATCATGCCCGGCGTGCAGAAGCCGCACTGCAGGCCGTGCTCCTCCCAGAATCCTTCCTGCACCGCGTGAAGCTCGCCGTTAGTGGCAAGACCCTCGACTGTGGTGACTTTGCCGCCGTCGGCCTGAACGGCGAAGACTGTGCAGGACTTGACTGCATTGCCGTTGAGGACGACCGTGCAGGCACCGCAGTTGCTGGTGTCGCAGCCGATGTGCGTGCCAGTCATATTGAGCGTTTCGCGCAGATACTCTGCAAGCAGCAGGCGCGGCTCTACTTCGCTGGTATGTGATGTGCCATTGACCTCTACGGTAATTGACTGACCCATCCGTATCCTCCCAAGACAGAATAACCGATACTATGAACCAATTAATGGGGGCATGTTCTCGTGCATGCCCGAAGTGTAGGCGGGGCGCGCTGAGCCACCCCAGCAGATTGAGGGCGATTATAACAGGATAAGCGGCGATGGGCTACATGTCGCCGTGTGCTAGAATGAGGGCTCACGGACGGGGCTTAAAGTGACTGGAGACGGGTGGGTGAGCGAATATCACCACTGCTACTAATGAGGAACGAATAGCGCGGCTGGAGCAGGGATTCGAGGACGAACAGGAGTGGCGGCGCGAGATGTTGAAGGAAACTCGCGACGGCTTTGCTCGATTGGACGCCAAGTTCAATTGGCTGATTGGCCCGCTCATCGCGTTGCTCATTGCCATCATTGCAAGTAACTGGATTGGCTGAATCTGTGTCCAGGATTTGTCACCCATTTGACCCAGGCTAAAGCGTCCCACGCAACAAAGTTCCGCAATATGAAAGGAGTTCCCGCTTGAAGGTAGAAGGCACTTTCACGATTGACGCCGAGCGCGAGAAGGTATGGGACACGCTGATGTCGCCGGAGACGCTCGCGGGGTGCATACCCGGCTGCGAGGGCTTCGAGCCGGTGGACGATGACACCTACAATGTGAAAATGCGGGTTGGCGTTGCTGCCGTGCGCGGCAACTACACCGGCAGCGTCACGATCGCGGATAGACAGCACCTCGAATCTTACAGGATGGTCGTGCAGGGCAGGGGCAGGGGTGGCAGCGTGCGGGGTGAGGGCTTGCTCACCTTTACGGACATCGAAGGCGGCACGCGTGTCGGCGTGGTGGGAGACGCGCAGGTTACGGGGGTTGTGGCGCGCGTGGGGCAGCGGCTGATGGGCAACGCCTCGCGGATGCTGATGAACCAGTTCTTCAACTGCCTGAAGTCCAAGATTGAGGGCTGAAGCCGGACAAGAGGATTGAGAATGTCATACGAATATATTGATGTGCAGGAAATCGGCGGAGTGCTGGTCATCACGATGGATGATGCGCCGACGAGAAACGCTATCGGCGACGAGATGGCGGCTGAGATCAACGCGGAAATAGAGCGACTGGAATCGTCATCCAACCTCAGGGCGCTGGTGCTTACGGGGCGTGATCCGTCGTTCTGCTCAGGCGCGAATGTGAAGCGCATGAACCAGGCGAATGAGGAGCGGGACGAGTCGCCGATACCGGACGACCAGACGCCGTGGGAGTATCTCGACAGCGAGTGGGAAGCGGCTGCGTCGGGTGAGAGCTACATGGACGGGGTGCGCTTCCTGCCGCTGACGCTGCATAACATGCAGAAGCCGACGATCGCCGCTGTGAACGGCTATGCGATGGGGCTGGGCATGGGTATCGCGCTGTCGTGCGACATTCGGATCGCGTCGGAGAATGCGCGCTTTTCGGAGACATTCATCAGGCGCGGGCTGATTCCGGCGGACGGATCTTGCTGGCAGCTGCCGCGCATGATCGGCATCAGCAATACATTCATCCTGCAGTACACGGGGGACGCTGTGAGCGCGGACGAGGCGTACCGACTGGGCATGGTGAGCAAGGTCGCGCCGCACGATGAGCTGATGGAGACGACGATGGACCTCGCTCAGCGGATCGCGGACGGGCCGACATACTCGATGGCGATGATCAAGCGGCTGGTGCAGAAGTCGCTGCACACCGACCTTGAGGAAAGCCTGAAACTCGCGGGGCCCGCGCAGAACATCGCGCGGCGCACTGCCGACCACAAGGAGGGCGTGCGCGCCTTCGTGGAGAAGCGACAGCCGAGGTATGTGGGCAGGTAGGCTTTCGGTGGGAGTTTCTCATGTGATTGTCCTATACTGGACAGGATAGAGAGTTTGCATCGGAGCCTCGAAAGCGGGTACGACAATGGTTGATCAGAAGAGCAAGACTTACACGAAGACGACGCCGATGGGTCATGAAGTGACGGTGTCCGAGCTTACAAGGGAGGACATCGAACAGGAACTTGCTGAGTTCGAGGCGAAGTACGGCATGTCATCGGAGGAATTTGCTGGAAAGTGGAATCGCGGTGAGATGGACTGTGCCGTGATGGACTATTTCGATTGGGCCGGAGACTGCGCCTATATGGCGGAGGAACACGAGCTGAAGAGCTTGAAGATTGTCCATCGCAATGTCCAAGAACTGAGAATAGAGTGAGGTCTGAATTCTGGATCCGCTACTAGCGAATTATCTTGAAAGTGTAATTGATGTTCTCGCAACCTCTGGAAGCATAGCCATAGAAAGACATTCTACGAGGTCACTTGGTGATTCACGTGCCAGGTTGCGGGCATCGTTGCGTTTCCCGGAAGGAAATTACCTGGAAGTAGGAATGACTCTAGGTATGTCCGGAGATAACCCACTTGTTCTGCTGTATTCATTTCAATTCATGACTTTCGACGGCACAACCATATTTCGATACGACAACATTGGACATCACCACGGGCTGCCGCATTTTCCGCACCACAAGCACGAAGGACCAGACGAGCGCGTGTCAGGTTGCCCACAGCCGAGCGTCAGTCTGATACGCGACGAGATCGAAGCCTACCTGAAGGGATATAGCTAGTATGGCATCCAGCGACAGGTCCGTGGAGTTTGCGTCTTATCCCAATGAGATGGAGGCGCAGATGGTGGCTCAACTTCTTCGGGAAAACGGTGTCGGCGCGTTCGTCCAGCCGTTGGGCTTCGGGTATGGCGGCGTAGGCACGTTTCAGTTCATTCCTCACCGCGTGCTTGTGTACGAGCGGAATCTGGAGCGCGCTCAGGAAATTCTTCAGGGCGACACCGACGAGTGTGATGGCAGAGGGTTCGCACCCCCATCCTAACCTTCCCCCATCGAGGGGGAAGGGACTTTCTCCTATCCATCCGTGTGAGTTCTGACTGCTCGCATGAACCAGTGGAAGGTCATCTCGAAGGCGCCGGGGAACTCCTGGTAGAACCAGTGGCCGCCGCCTTCCAACTCTGCCAGACGAACGAGCGGTGCTGTGCCATCGATCGCCTCTCGCATCCTGACCGCCACCTCGTGGGTCAGCAGGTTGCTCTGACGACCGCGCACGATGAGCGTGGGCACGACAATGCTTCCCCACTCCTCCCAGAGGTCGGGGCGCTCGTATGCCGCGAGCAGGCGGCGGTCGCGCTTCCAGATGCGCCTGCCGTCCGGGAGTTCGCGGGTCATCACCTGTGCCTGGTGAAGCAGCATTTCGTCGGTGGACTGCGGCTGTCGGTCGCGCAGCCTCTCCACGACGGCATCGAGCGAGTCCCACTCGTCTGACTCGGTGTTGTAGCGCACGAACATGCCCCGCGAGTCGGGGTTGACTGCGTCGGGGTCGATGTCAACGACGATGAGTGCGCGGATGAGTTCGGGGTGCTCGGCGGCGAAGACGAAGGCGTAACGAGCGCCCGCGGAGTGTCCCATCAGGATGAAGTCGCTCAATCCAAGATGCGCCACGAGAGATTCGAGGTCTGAGATGTAGTCGCGGAAGCCGTAGGTCTCCGGCGTGGCAGGGGCGCTGTCGCCGTGGCCGCGGTGGTCTAGGGCGATTACATGATACTCGGAGCGGACGGGGGCGGCGAAGATGTCCCAGCTCCGGGCGCAGTCCTGCAAGCCGTGCAGCAGCACCATAACTGGCGCGTCGTCATGTGGCTTGCCCCAGTCGGCATAGTGAAGACGCACGCCGTTGGCGTCGAGGAATTTCTGTGAAGGTTGGGAGTCGGGCATGTCGTAAAGCTATCCGATATTGTCAGAGATATGCAACGGCGTATTTTGAGGGGGCTGTGACCCCCATCCTAACCTTCCCCATCAAGGGGGAAGGGACTAAGTGGCTCAGGTTCGGGGCAGGTAGCGCTTGGGGAACTTGGCGACGACTGAGTACTGGATGTCCACCATGTTCGCGAGACGCACACGGGCAACCTGCGAGCAGAGTTGGTACGCTGTCAGCCGCTCTATGCCATAAGATGATTCCAGCCACATCACGAGTTCATAAAACGCGATACGCGCGGCGTCCTCCATCGGGCGGGCGCTACCGACCGTCATCAGGAAGTCGTCGGACTCCACTCGCGGGGTGGTGACATAGTGTCCCTTGATGAGGTCAACGGTGAGCGTGCCGCGAGTGGGAATTTCGGTGGCGACGCCGCAGACTTCGGCATCGCCCTGAGCGGCGTGGCCGTCACCGATGTGCAGGAGCGCGCCGGGGACGTTGACGGGCAGGTGGATGGTGTTGCCGGGGCAGACATCGGCGGCGTCCATGTTGCCGCCGTGGAATCCGGGCGCGAGCGAGGATATTGCCTCAAGCTCGGGCGCGGTGCCGATTGTTCCGTAGAACGGCTCGTAGGGTATCGCCGCGATGTCCAGGTCTTCGGAGAAGGTGACTTCGCCGTTGCTGATGGGGTGCAGCATTATGCGCGGCGGCAGGGGCGGGTTCAGCGTGCGGGTGAACACGGTGCCGCAGAGGCCGCCGAACTCCGGGATGAGCGCGCTCACGCCGTAGTTGCGCGTGACCTCGATTGAGTGGATGGTGACGGCAATCGTGTCGCCCTTCTCAGCGCCGTCGACGAATATGGGTCCGGTCAGCGGATTTACGTATGGAAGCGTAATAATCTGCGTGATGTCGTCATCGGGGGAGGTGATGCGATTCTCGAAGGCGTCCGCCGTTTCGACGATGAAGGTCTCGCCCGGCGACACGGTTGCGACGGGCTGCTTGTAAGGCCCGATCACATAGGAGAAGTCGCCGGGGTCGTTGATGATGGTTTGCACAGAGGTTTTCACCCCCATCCTAACCTTCCCCCATCAGGGGGGAAGGGACTTCTGAAATCGTCTTCAGTGTTCTCAATCGGCTTTCGTTGCTTCCGCATTCGTTGTAGCCCTTGCTTGCTTGTTGGGTGTGACATCATCAAGCGAGATGCCGTACTTCGCCAAGATCGCATCCACGAATGGCTCAAGTACGCTCTCTGCAAAGTCGAGCCGAACGGCAACGACTTCGTTCTCGTTTTCCCGACCATAAAACACCGTAACGAATTGGGCGATTTCTTCGCCATCTCCTAGAGGATTGCCGTTGTGAATTTCCAGCACTTGATCGGCTGTCCAATACTTAACGGTGGCTTCTGATAGGGTGTCAATCTCTTTATGCTCAGCCTTGCGCTGTCGAGGAACACTTATGGGCTCTGCCATGGCCTCCCTCCGTATCTCTTTGATAACCTTCTGTCAGGATAAGCAGTGAGCAATTCGCGAGTATTGCCAACGCCGCTGAACACTACCTTAATCCACTGTTCAAGTTGTGGAACTCTGCCAACGATGATTGTCCTGCATTGCCCGCTTCTTTCGTGAGTTTCAATCCATTCGTCATAAGGGTCTTCAATGATTGAAATTATCCATTCCGGCCTCACATCAGGATGGCGTGATGTTACGGCGCTACCATGGCTGCCGCTCTTGGGCAGGCGGTCAAACGCTCGCTGCAGCCGGGTATTTTCGCCACTGTCATCCATCGATGGAAGTTCTGGCCGCTAGCTAACGCCCACGACTTCCTCGTCGACGAGTGCCTGCACCTGGTCGTCGGAGTATCCGAGAATGTCCGCCAAGAGTTCGC
>CAZWDM010000020.1:34828-39300 GCA_964632415.1 uncultured Dehalococcoidia bacterium
ACGAGTGCCTGCACCTGGTCGTCGGAGTATCCGAGAATGTCCGCCAAGAGTTCGCGGGTGTGCTGGCCGACGGTGGGGGCGGAGCCTATGACCATAGGAGTGCGGCTGAACTTGATGGACTCGCCGCTGACCCACATGGTTCCTGCTACCGGGTCTGGGACCTCGACCATGATGTCGCGCTCGTGGAGCTGCGGCTCGTTGGCTGCCTGCTCGGTGGTGTTCACCGGTGCGACCGGGATGCTGTGGTCGGAGAGCTCGTCAACCGCCTGCTTCGTGGTGCGCTGCTTCAGCCAGTTGCCGATCTCCTCTTCCAGCACATCGACATGCTCGGTGCGGGAGTCGCGGCTTTCGAAGCGCGGGTCCTCCAGCCACTCGGGATGGCCGAGCGCTTCGCAGGTGCGCGGCCACATGTTGTCGTTGCCGGCGGCGAGGATGACATAGCCGTCGGATGTCTCGTACATGCCGCCGAAGGGCGTGCCGCCGCCGCCAACCGCTGTGTCGGGGCGTGTCGTCTCTACGCCGCCGCCCAGGTATGCGGAGATTGGGATTTCGTTGACCGTGAAGCCCGTGTCCGCAAGGCAGACTTCAAGCGCCTGCCCGACGCCGGAGATCTCGCGCTCACGCAGGGCTGCCAGTGCGCCGATGCAGGCGTGGAGTGCGGTGATGCGGTCGATCAGCGGGAAGTATGTCTTGATCGGGGGCAGATCGCCGTAGCCCGTGAGCGACATCAGGCCGCCCATTGCCTGACCGATGGGGTCGAAGCCGACCTTTTCGCGGTTGGGGCCGTACTGGCCGTAAGCCGAGACGTTGATCATGATGATCTTCGGGTTCAGCTCCTTGAGCTTGTCGTAGCCGAAGCCCATGATGTCGATGGTGCCGGGGCGGAAGTTCTGCAGGAGGACGTCTGAGACCTTGACCAGATCGCGAAGGACCTCTTTGCCCTTTTCGGTGCGGAGGTTGATGGCGAGGCTCTTCTTGCCGCTGTTGTACTGCACCCAGTAGGCGGACTGGCCGCGAACACGGGGGCCGTTGGCGCGGCTCTCGTCACCGCGCACAGACTCCACTTTGATCACCTCGGCGCCCATTCGCGCGAACATCAGGGCGCAGCGGGGACCTGCCTGATAGCGTCCCAGGTCGAGTACTCGTATGCCCTCCAGTGGTGTGCTTAGATTGCCATTCTGAGATGTCATCGGCGTGTATCCTCCGCAGTGTGTTGAGTTGGTCAGTCTTTCAGTCGGTCAGTTTGTCGGACCCGTTAGTCTTCCAATGGCATCATAAGTCCATCCACTGGAACCAGTCTCTGAGCTACGGGATCGACTCCCAAGAACAAGGCCTCGAGAGCTAGTGCGCCGAGCAAAACAGGTGTCCCTTCGTCGTTGAACGCTACCAAGGTGCCGACTTCCATACCATCGATTCTTAACCGCGCTTCTCCTATGTCCAAGGTCCTTGTGCGACCCTTGGCGAACTGGAATCTATGTTGTGCGGCTGGCTTAACCCCCAAGTCAATGAGCATAGAAGCCGGCATTGAAACAATTGATGCTCCGGTATCCACAAGGGCGTCCAGATCTATCCAGTTCTCTCCCTGTGGGTCGCCGATGCTTTTCGGAACGCTGAATGTCCCCATGTCGTTCACAACCTCGCCAGGAGCTAGGCGTCCTTGCGGCCCTTGCGTGCGAGGAAGTCTGCGAAGCCTTCTTCGACGGGCGTGGGCGCGAGCTTGCCCTTCTGCGCTGCCGACTCGTTGTCGTGCATCCAGCGCCAGCCCTCGCCAACGTCGTCGATCATCAGCTCCTTGATGCCCTGTACCATGCGAGGGTCGTTCGCGGCGATCTGCTTCGCGATCTCCATTGCTTTGGGCATAAGCTGGTCTATGTGGACGAGATGGTTAAGCAGGCCGATCTTGTACGCCTCCTCCGCCTCGACGACGCATGTGGTGAACAGCAGCTCCTTCGCCTTGGGCCAGCCTACCTGCATCGGCAGCGTCCAGGTTGAGTTCACGCGGCCGTATGACGCGGCAAGGAAGCGGAAGCGGGAGCGCTCGCAACCGACGCGAATGTCGAAGCTGGATGCCATGACCGCGCCGCCTCCATAAGAAAGGCCGTTGAGCGCGCCGATGGTCGGCTTGGTGCATGCGGCGACATGCCATGAGTATTCGGCGCGCCCCGGGTCAGGCGGTGGGGGATTCTCTGCGTCGCGTACCTGCTCGTGGATATCCGCGCCGGCAGAGAAGGCGCGGTCTCCGGTGCCGGTGAATATCACCGCCTTGATGTCGGCGTCCTCTTCCATTTCCGTGATGGCGGTGTCAACTTCGCGATATAGCCTTTTGCTCAGCGCATTCAGCACTTTCGGCCTGTTCAGGCGGATGATGCCGACGCCCTCGTCCTTGGTCACAACAATGTCTTCGTAGCTCACGGTCTCGCTCCCAGAGTGCTCAGTGGCCAGTGGTTTCATTTGGCGTAAGTATATTCCCACATAAGCCGAGCCGTCAAAAGGACAGCGCAAGCGAGAGGGTGCAGGAGGTCAGAGTGGATGGTCCAGCCTGACGGTCGCCGCAATTCGTGGAGATTAGTCGAGCGTCAGAGCCACGGACACGCGCGTTTCGGTGCCAACTGCCTTTGTTGTGTGGCCCTGCCCGGTGAGGTCCTCGGCGAGCATCATGTCGCCGGGGCCGAGCGTATAGACGGTGCCGTCGCCAAGTCCGATTTCGACATTGCCGGCGAGGGTGATGATGTACTGCTTGCGCGGTGCGGGATGCCAGTCGATGAAGTAGCCGACTTCCTGCTTGCGGACGACGATGCTCGTGGCGTCCTGAACCTCGGGCGGCTCGTAGCTCTCGTCCATGTGGGACTGGCCGTCTTCGCCTGTGTAGAGTCTGTAGAACATAGGGAGTCCTCCTGTCGAATTCGGAATCGTTGGTGATTGATCCACAGAAGGAATTATACACGGAGACTGCTATGTCAGCGAAGGCAGGCTCTCGGAGTAGGCAGCGCGGTCTAGTGCGGAGTCGAGTGTGGCGAGGGGAATCTGATGACGGATAGCCAGTTCCAGATATAGCGCATCATAGAATGTCAGCAAGTGTCTGCGTGCCAAAGTGAAAGCAGCATCGAGGTCGGGAGTTTGGTCTGTTTCTATGGATAGGTTGCTCAATATATTCAGGCGCGCGTCAATCGTGCCTTCATCAATGCGGCCCCTTCGTCCCGCCATAAGCAGAGCGTTGCGTATCTCAAAGTGCCAGTGCTGCGGGACAACTCCGTCATTCGCTTGGAGGATTGCATAAACTTCGTCGGCGAACGGCTCTGACTCGTCGTCTAACATCCAGGCAGAAGCAACCGAAGCATCTATGACAGTTGACAGTGCGGAACTATCACTCGCGCGCATGGATAAGTTCTATAATGTCGTCCCTTGCTATCTCAACGCTTGGTTGCCCCTTCCGCTCCTTACCAAATTGCTTCGAGGCAGATTCGTTCAGCTCGCGCAACTCTCGCTCTCGCTCCTCATTTTGTGGCATCAAGTATCCGATGGTCTTGCCGCGATGCCTTATCACCACCATTTCGCCTTCCAGCAGGAACAGAAGCAACTCCGGCAGCCTGGACTGGAGCGCTGAGGTGTTGACGTAAGTGAGTCTTTTGACTCCTTCGTTGTCCACTTTCTTTTCCATATCATCCCCCTTCAAGCGCCGCGCGCGCCTTCTCCGCGATGCCTGAGTACTCGCCCAGCACGTCGTTGCTGAGGAGGACGGTCGGCTTGGAGGTGTCGCGGTATTCGGCGCGCAGTTCGAGGCTGCCGAGGAAGTCGAGGTCGAGTTCGCCGGCAAGCTCCTCGCCCGCGCCGCTGCCGAAGATTTCGCCGGAGAAGTTCTCGACTACGCCGAGCACCTTGACCTGCAGCTTGCGGATCATGTTGATGGAGCGCTTGGCGTCTATCTTGGCGAGTTCTTGCGGGGTGGTAACGACGATGAAGCCGTCGAGCTCCAGGTTCTGCATCACGGTGAGCGGGGCGTCGGATGTGCCGGGCGGCAGGTCAACGACGAGGTAGTCGAGCTCGCCCCAGTCGGTTGTCTGCAGCAGCTGGTTGATGGCGTTGTGGACCATGGGCCCGCGCCAGATGATCGCCTCTTCCTCGTTCTGCTGGAAGAAGCCCATGGACATGATCTTTACGCCGAAGCGTTCGGACGGCAGCATCTTGTTGTCCTGGCCGACCTGTGGGCGCTCGGCGACTTTCATTGCGCGCACCACATTCGGGCAGTCGATGTCCACATCGAGGATGCCGACGCTGTATCCCTCGTGCGCGAGAGTCGCGGCAAGATTCACGGCGACGGTCGTCTTGCCCACGCCGCCCTTGCCGCTGTACACGCCGATCTTGTGCCCGATCTGCGCCAGCGCACCGGCGACCTGCCGCTTCTGCTCGAACTGGCGTTGCATCGATTCTATTCGCTGGCGTGCGTGCGCCTGCTGCTGCGGATTCATAGTCAT
>CAZWDM010000021.1:0-37998 GCA_964632415.1 uncultured Dehalococcoidia bacterium
AGAATAATCGGTGAAAGAGAGGCACAGCGGCAATGATGAACCGAAAGATGATGCGGCAGGCGCAGCAGATCCAGAAGCAGATGATGAAGCTGCAGGAAGAGCTGGAGAGCGCGACCGTTGAGGCCAGCGTGGGCGGCGGCGTGGTGAAGGCGGTGGTTAGCGGGAAGATGAAGGTGGAGTCCATTACCATCGACCCGGATGTGGTGTCGCCCGAAGATGTGGATATGCTAGAGGACCTTGTTACGGCGGCGGTGAACGAGGGTCTGGACAAGGCGCAGCAGATGGCGTCCGAAAAGATGGGCGCGCTGACTGGCGGTATGAACCTGCCGGGGTTGTTCTAGGATTGCCCGATGGGGCAAATCTCAGGGACAGGATAGGCTGCTAAGATGACGACTGACGGGTCGCCGGCGGCTGCCCCGGTTGCGAGGCTGGCGGATGAGTTCAGCAAGTTGCCGGGGATCGGGCCGAAGACGGCGCAGCGGCTGACATACTACCTGGTGCGCATGCCGGAGGAGGAAGCACGCGCGCTTGCGGAGGCGATAGTCGCCGTGAAAGAGCGCATCGTGCTGTGCGGCGTGTGCTACAACATCACGGAGACCGACCCGTGCGTGGTGTGCGCGAATCCGAGGCGTGATCAGACGCGGATATGCGTGGTGGAGGAGGCGCTGGATGTGCTGGCGCTGGAACGCACCAATACTTTCAGGGGCGTGTATCACGTGCTGCACGGAGTCATTTCACCGATGAACGGCATCGGGCCGGACGACCTTCGGATCAGGCCGCTGCTGGAACGGCTGAATGGCAGCGAAATCGAAGAGGTGATACTGGCGACGAATCCGAATCTCGAAGGCGAAGCGACCTCGATGTACATACAGCAGTTGATTTCGCCGCTGGGAATACGGATCACGCGGCCTGCGCGCGGCCTGCCGGTTGGCGGCGACCTCGAGTATGCCGACGAGGTCACCCTGGGGCGCGCGATAGAGGGCAGGCAGGAGTTTTAGCTTACCGAATCGGATACACAGGATTGTTCACACCCATCATAACCTTCCCCCATAAAGGGGGAATGGACTTTATGGAATGATAATTTGAGCCGAAACAGGATATACCGCACCGAAGGCGTGGTTGTCAGGCAAATGCCGCTGGGTGAGGCGGACCGGATTCTGACGCTTTGCTCTCCGGATATGGGGAAGATTCGGGCGGTTGCGAAGGGTGTGCGGCGGACGAAGAGCAGACTGGGCGGGCATCTTGAACTTCTGAATCGTGCCTCCGTCTCAGTCGCGATCGGCAGGAACCTCGATACTATCAGCGAGGCGTCGGCGATAAGCACATTCGGCGGAATGCGGGAAGACCTTGGACGGGTCTCCCGTGCGATGTATGTGGCGGAGCTTGTTGACGGCTTCTCTATGGAGGGGAACGGCAACCGACAGATCTACCACCTGCTGCTGAGTACGCTTCTCTGGCTTGAGCGCGCGAGTAATCTTGATCTGCTAATGCGCTGGTTCGAGATGCGGCTGCTGGACTGCTCCGGGTATCTGCCGGAACTGGTAAACTGCGTCGAGTGCCGTGCGTGGCTCGATCCGGGTGACCATCTCTTTGCCTGCGATGCGGGTGGCGTGCTGTGCGCGGACTGCCGGGCAATTTCCGGCGGCGCGCTGATACCTCTGCCTGTGAATACTATGAAGACGCTTCGCTTCATACAACGGGAGATTCAGTTCGACAGGCTGGAGACACTCAGCGTCTCCCGGCAGATCGTGAAGGATATGGAGCGGCTGATGCGGGCGTACATACGTCATATTGCGGAGCGCGAAGTCAGAAGCGCCGAGTTTGTAAACCTTACTACGGCTTGAATCGAAATAGAAAACAGGACGGATTGATGGCAGACAGAGAAGGCACAATAAAGATAGACAACGCGCGGTTCATCCTGACAGTGGATGAGAATCGCAGGATTATAACCGACGGTTCGATTCTGATTCGGGACGGGCGTATTGCCGAAGTCGGCAAGGCGAGCGAGCTCGAGTCGGTGCAGGCTGAGCGCGTGATTGACGCTAACGAGATGGTGATTACTCCCGGGATGATCAACGGGCACGCGCACATCAGCTACGCGCATGCGACGCGGGGCATTTTCCCGGATACGCTGGGGCCGGACTACCTGCCCAACGTTTTCCGCCTGCAGGCCGAACTTGACGAGGAGGCAGAGTACTGTGCCTCGCTGCTCGCCATCGTGGAGATGCTGAAGGGCGGAACGACCTGCTTCATGGACCCTGGAAGCACGAAGTACCTCGATGCATGCATGGATGCCTACGAAGAGTCGGGGTGTCGTGTCATCACCGGGACGCATGTCACGGATAAGCCGAACCCTGTCAACCTGCCGCAGTACGAGACGGCAGAAGCCATATCGATAATGGAGAATACGATCCGCGAGTATGACCATCGGCTGAACGACCGGGTGCGCGCTTGGGCTATGCCCTTCGACGCCAGCTACTCGACGGACGAGATGCTGATCGCCGCCAAGAGGCTTGCCGACGAGTACGGCACCGGTATGACGCTGCACCAGACCAATCCGCAGGATGTGGTCGATGAGTACATCAGGCTGCACGGGATGCGCCCTATCGAGTACCTGGATTCGATAGGCATCCTTGGTGAGAATGTGCTGCTGTCGCATGTGATTGGCGTCGATGATGCGGAGATGGATGTGATGGCGAGGACGGGAGCCACCACGGTGATGTGCCCGTCGCAGACGATGAAACAGGCTACCGGCATCACAAAGGTAGGCAAACTGCCGGAACTGCTGGAGCGCGGCATAAGCGTGGGACTGGGTACGGACGCGCCGAACAACTCCAACCTGATGGAGACGATGCGGGCAATGTACCTGATAGCCGTGATATACAAGGACGGCAGGCAGGACATGAGCATGATTCCGCCGGAGACGGCGTTGGAACTCGCCACGATCGGTGGCGCTTCGGCGTTCGGCTTGGCCGATGACATCGGGTCAATCGAGGTTGGCAAGAAGGCGGACATAGTCCTCTTCGACACGCGCCGGCCGGAATGGCGCACGCTCTTCAATCCGCTGAATAACCTCGTGTACAGCGCGGACGGCAGGAGCGTGCATACCGTAATAGTCGATGGCAGGGTGGTTGTAGAGGACTACAAGCCCACTTTCGTTGACGAGTGGGAACTGATACAGCGGCTGCAGGCGATTGGCGAAGAGGTGCTGGCGAAGACCGGAATCTCGTTTGAGTCCAAGTGGCCGGTGATATAGTTGAGCGGATGCTGATCCGTGCCGACGGGATACTTCCTTGACTCTGACTCTTCTCCCAAGTGAACGGGAGCTAGGGTATATTCGCTGTAATGCTGCTGTAATACTAGGTTAATATATTTGTGAGATGGAACCTGATCAACTGAAATACTGGCTCGCCTTCAGCCGAATCCGCTTGATTGGCAGGGCGCGATTCAAGCTGCTGGAGCGGCACTTTGACTCGCTGGAGGTAGCCTGGTCGGCGAGCGAGGCGGAACTACGAGCTGCCGGTCTTGACGGGCGGGCGATACGCTCTGTCGCGGACGGAAGGCGAGATATTGAGCCTGATGCCGAGATGGATCGGCTCCTGGCGAGCGAGGTCAGCGCGTTCACCTGGCACGACGACGAGTACCCGACGCGCCTGAAGGAAATCTATGACCTGCCGCCGGTTATCTATGTCAGAGGCAAGCTGCTGCCTGAAGACGAGCGTTCGATAGCGGTTGTCGGCACCCGCGGCCCGTCGCATTACGGGCGGCAGGTCGCCGAGCAGTTGGTGTACGATATCGCGAGCGCAGGCGTCACAATAGTCAGCGGCCTTGCGCGCGGAGTGGACGGCATTAGCCACAAGGCTGCGCTGGATGCCGGACAGCGGACGATTGCCGTTCTGGGTAGTGGACTGGACATTATCTATCCGCGGGAGCATACTAATTTATCGAGGCAGGTTGCGGAGAATGGTGCCCTGATATCGGAGCATCCCCCGGGAACGAGGCCGGACCCTAGGCATTTCCCGCGCCGCAACAGGATTATGAGCGGAATGACGCTAGGCACGCTGGTCATCGAGGCAGGTGTGCCGAGCGGCGCGCTGATCACCGCAGAGCAGGCGCTAGAGGAAAGCAGGGAAGTGTTCGCCGTGCCTGGCAGCATCTTCTCGCCCAAGAGCGAGGGCACGAACCGGCTCATCAGGAAGTCCGAGGCAAAGCTCGTAACGACCTGTGAGGACGTGCTTGTAGAATTGAACCTCACCGTTGTGGAGCGGCAAATGGAGATGGCTGCGCTGTTTCCCGAAGACGAAAGCGAAGCGGAACTGCTGCGGCACATCACTTTCGACCCTGTGCATGTGGACGAGGTCTGCCGCAACTCCGGCAGGACCGCGCCCGATGTCAGCAGCACGCTTGCTATGATGGAGTTGAAGGGTCTGGTGAAACAGATCGGCGGCATGAACTATGTAAGAATGCGGGAAGTATCGAGCGAATATTCCGCAAGCGCAGTGTGAGAGGAAGAAACACTAGAATGGCTAAAGACCTGGTAGTAGTCGAGTCGCCCGCGAAAGCCCGCACAGTCGGGCGTTTTCTCGGAAGCAAGTACCAGACGCTTGCTTCGATGGGGCACGTTCGCGACCTGTCTGACAAGAAGAAAAGGGGAGCGGCGGGCGTCAATGGCGTAGAGATTGACGATGAGGGGTTTCATCCCGATTATGCCGTCATGCCGGACAAGAAGAAGATTGTCAGCCAGCTCCGAAAGGCTTCGAGGGAGGCGGACACCGTCTATCTTGCGACCGACCCTGACCGCGAGGGCGAGGCGATTTCGTGGCACCTGCTGGAGGCGGCGAAGATCGCGAAGTCTAAGATCAAGCGAGTGGTGTTCCATGAGATTACGAAGGAAGCCATCAACGACGCCTTCGACCATCCACGCGAGCTGGACTACAACCTGATAGACGCACAGCAGGCACGGCGGATACTGGACCGGCTTGTGGGTTACCGGCTGAGCCCGGTGCTTTGGGGGAAAGTGAAGCGGGGGCTGTCCGCCGGGCGCGTGCAGTCCGTCGCACTGCGGCTAGTCGTTGACAGGGAGCGCGAGATCGATGCCTTCGTGCCCGTTGAATACTGGAGCATAGAATCAACGCTTGCCAAGAAGTTGCTTAACGGCGACAAGCGGATCGACTTCAAAGCCGCACTGCACTCTCTAAAGGGCAAGAAGCGGATTGAGATTTCGAATGGCGACCGTGCCCATGAGATTGTCGCGGACCTGGACGGCGCCAATTATAGCGTAGCAACCGTGCGAAAGCGGGAGACGCACCGCCGCCCTGCCGCGCCGTTCATCACCTCGACGATGCAGCAGGAGGCGTCGCGTAAGCTTCGCTTCACTGCGAGGCGCACGATGCAGGTGGCGCAGCAGCTGTACGAGGGCATCTCGATTGGCAACGAGGGCGAGGTCGGGCTGATCACGTACATGAGAACTGACTCTACGAATGTGGCGTCCGGCGCGCTCAAAGAGGCCAACGATTACATCAGGAGCAAGTTCGGCGCGGACTTTGCGCCAAGTGCGCCGCGCACCTACACAAAGAGAGTGAAAGGCGCGCAGGAAGCCCACGAAGCGGTCAGGCCGACATCTATTCTCAGGGCGCCGGAAAACATCAGGCAATACCTGAACGGTGAGCAGTTCCGGCTGTATGACCTGATATGGAAGCGCATGCTCGCGAGCCAGATGACCGACGCCCTGTTCGATTCGACACGGATCGATATCAGCGCGAAGAGCGCGATCTCTGACAACGAGTACCTGTTCCGGGCGAGCGGCTCGGTGATGAAATTCGCAGGCTTCAGGACGCTGTACATGGAAGGCTCCGACGACAATGGCTCGGAGGACGATGAAACGCCGCCCCTGCCGGACCTGGCGGACGGGGACGCGCTGGACTGCTCGAAGATTACGCCGGAACAGCACTTCACGCAGCCTCCTCCTCGTTACACGGACGCCACGCTGATACGGTCGTTGGAAGAGCAGGGAATCGGCAGGCCAAGCACTTACGCACCGATAATCTCGACCATCATGGACCGGGACTATGTCCGCAAGGAGCGCGGAAGGTTCGCCCCGACAAAGCTGGGTCTGGTGGTAACGGACTTCCTGACACCGCACTTCCCTGACGTGATGAATATAGGCTTCACGGCGCAGATGGAAGAGCGGCTGGACGACATAGCGGGCGGAGAGCTTGAATGGGAGCCGATGCTCAAGGAGTTCTACGGCCCGTTCGACGAGTTGATCGCGAAGACGATGAAGGAAGCGGAGCGCGTGCCGCGGGAGTCTCTCGAAGAGGAGACCGGTGAGCTGTGCGACGAGTGCGGCAATATGATGGTCATCAAGTCGGGCCGATACGGGCCGTTCATCGCCTGCAGGGGATACCCTGAATGCAAGATAACGAAGCCTGTGGAGAGCCCCGAAGAGCGCGCCATCCGGGAGCTTGTCAGCGAGGATGTTGACGAGTTCTGCGAGAAGTGCGAGCGACCCCTGGCGGTAAAGACGGGTCGGAATGGACGGTTCCTCGCCTGCACAGGTTACCCGGAATGCAAGAACGCAAAGCCGCTGCCCGTTGGCGTTGACTGCCCGGACTGCGGGAACGACCTCGTGGAGCGCAAGCAAAAGGGACGGAACGGCAGGATATTCTACAGTTGCTCGAATTATCCGGAGTGCAAGTTCGCGGCGAATCCGCTGCCGAATCCGTGCCCGGACTGCGGAAAGCTGCTTGTTACGCGCGGTCGCGGCCGCAAGAATGCGCGGTGCCTTGACGATGCGTGCGGGTTTTCAGGACCTACGCCGCAGGGGGAAGAAGTCGAGGAGGCGGTGGCGTAACTGACAGCCTGCCTGAGTCTGCAATAGAGCGTGAAGGGGAGCGCCCGCTGGGTTGCTCCCCTTTTATTTTTCTCAGACTGTGTCGGCGGTCTGGGAAGCGTCAGACATGTGAACCCGGGTCTTCCTGCTGAGTATTCGGAGCTCTCTGATTGAGAGCAAGCCCTCTCTGGGCAGGAATATCACGGCAAACAGGATGGGTGGCAGGAACAGCACCGCATGGAGCAGCAGTGAGAAGGCGATGGCGTCCTCGCGACCAATGCCCCAGAGTGCCAGAATTGTGACGGCCGCGAACTCGAATGTACCAATGGACATTGGCAGGCCGGGCACAGTGCTGCTGAAAAATGTGATGGACAACGTAATGACGATCACTGCCGGCAGGCTAAGCTGCAATCCCGTGGCAAGCATGATGAGCCAGCCGACCAGGCCGATAAGACCTGTCTGCGCGACTGAGAGTATGAAGGCCGCGAAGGCACGTATTCTATTGCTTCTCAATAGCACGATGGCGGAGCCGAACTGTGAAACGATCGGGACTTTCGAAAGGGGCCTGAAGCGGCTAAGCAGCGGCCCGACGAAGAAAAGGGCGATGATGCTGATAAGGCCGATAACCAGTCCCAGCGCGATCCAGAGGGCGAAACTCCGAAGCTGCGGGAGAAACAGTACACCCGCGGCAAGTGTAGCGACTGTTGTCGCGAATTCGAATGTCCGTTGAAGGGCTATCGTTGCGAGTATCGCGCCGAGCTTAACCTTGTCCCTGAGCGCGAGTATTCCGACCTGCACGACCTCGTCGAGAACGCGCACCGGGCTGAGCGTGTCGAGCGCCGCGCCGGTTTGCTCGACCATGAACAGGCGGGTCGCGCTGGTTTTCTGGTCGATTAGGAGGAGTTTCCAGCGTATGCCGCGCAGGTACGCCGCAACTATGACAAGCAGCCACGCCAACGCAATAAGCGTGACGTTCGCGGACAGGAGCGCGTGCTGAAATTCGTCCCAGTGCGCCTCCCTGATGACGAGCCAGCCAAGCAGGCCCCCAAGCGACGTAGCAACTACGAAGTACCCAATTAGTAGCAGCCGGCTTGTCGGGATGGCTTTTCTGCTACCGGCAGTGTTTTTCGGAATGCTGATCAGGTTCATTTACTGATATTGTATATGAGCCTCACATTCTCGGGTCAATGTTTTTGTGATCAGATCACCGTCCCATTCTTCGCTGGGTGCATCTATGCCGTCAAATGCTAAACTAACTTATGCCGCCCACGGATGTTTCACGGGGTGGGCTCACTACGGAAATCAGAGGGAGATATGCGTGTAGGGATAATCGGTGCGGGCGCCGCCGGGCTGGCGGCGGCCTACGAGTTTGTGAATCAGGGACATTACGCCGCGGTGTATGAGCGTGCGCCGTTTCTTGGTGGGCAGGCTTCGACATTCGATGTTGGTGGAGCGCGACTGGAGAAGGGATATCATCACTGGTTTACGAGCGACACAGACATTGTGGATCTCACGGAGGAGATTGGTCTGGGCGATCGAATTCGCTGGATCGATTCGACAGTCGGGACGCTGGTTGACGGCAAGATTTACGACTTCGTGACGCCGATGGACCTGCTGAAGTTCTCGGCGATGAGCTTGCCGGATCGCATCAGGCTGGGACTGGCGACTCTGTACTTGCAGAGGCAGCAAGACTACTGGAAGTACGAGGACATCACGGCGGACGAGTGGCTTAGAAAGCACGTCGGCAGGGGAGGGTACGATGCGTTCTGGGGGCCGATGATGCGGGGTAAGTTCGGCGAGGAACATTATCGCGAGATCAGCATGGCGTGGGTGTGGGGAAAGATTCAGACGAGGGTAAAGTCGCGCGGCAAGAGCATGATCAAGGAGAAGCTGGGCTACCCGATGGGAAGCTTCGGCGAGGTGTTCGATGTGCTGGGCGAGCGCGTTCGGGAAATGGGTGGCGAGGTGCATACATCGGCCGGAGTTGAGCATATAGAGGTTGTGGACGGCAGGGCGAAAGGGATGCATGTAGCTCTGGAGGGTAAAGACAGCGGGCTGATCGAATTCGACACGGTGCTGGCAACAACGCCGTCGTATATTTTCCCGTCGCTTGTTCCCCAAATGCCGGAGGACTACCTGGAGAAGCTGACCGGCGTGAGCTACATGGCTGCCGTGCTGATTGTGCTGGTGCTGGACAGGCCTCTGACCGACGTGTACTGGCTCAATGTGTCCGACCGGTCGATTCCATTCGTCGCCGTGATCGAGCACACGAATCTGATAGAACCGGAGCATTACGGCGGCAAGCATATCGTCTATCTGTCGAACTACCTCACGACGGATAGTCCGCTGTACCGGATGTCGCACGAGGAACTGCTGGACGAGTATCTGCCACACCTGCAGAAAATCAATCCTGAGTTCGACGCTTCGTGGATTGAGAAGAGCTACCACCATCGGGTCGGGGCGGCGCAGCCCATTATCGGAACGCGATACTCGGAGCGGATACCGAGCCATAGGACGCCGTTCGACGGGCTCTATCTGGCGAACACGACACAGATATATCCTGAGGACAGGGGGACGAACTACAGCGTGCGGATGGGGCGGGAGGTTGCACGAATGATGATCGAGGACCTAGCACAAGAAGTGAGATAGTGTTGGCGGGCTTTCTCCTGTCGACTGGCCCCAGTTAACTGGAGAGCAACAGTGCCACGACTGAGGCAATTGCAGCGGCAGCGAGGATGCTGCCGAACATCATGCCAATAATCCATCGAACTAGACGAGACTCCATTGACGCCATCCGATCGACCATGCGTGTTTCCAACTCGGCAAGATCGGCTTTGGTCGCGTAGTGGCGAAGCTCTTCACGGAGTTCGGTCCTGGTGATCGGACGCTCCTCTTGCGGAACGGATGCAGTTGCAGGATGCTCGGCTGTTGCCATCAGGCTCCTCTAGTAGATGAAGTATTCTGAACCTATACGATACTCCATGTCTTGTCAAGTATATTCAGGATTTGGAATAATTAGTCTGCAGTTGAGGAGGCGTGCTGGATGGTTGCGCTTGCTTAGTATGGCAAGTATCCTATAGGCGTTGAATTTTGAGCACATGATGTGTGAATTTACTCGGTGAGGTGCTCTGCCGTTGAACGGAGATAGTGTGGACCTTAGGGAGCGAATAAAGGCTGCCATCAATTCGCAGACCCAGACGAATGTGAATGTGCTGTCCTCGCTGCACGCGGTGCTGGACGACTTGGGCTATGTGCCCCAGGAGGCCATCGAAGAGGTCGCCGACCACATGGAGACGACCATCAACGAGGTGTGGGGCGTCGCGTCCTTCTACACGAATTTCAGGTTTACGCCGCCGGGCGACAACATAGTGGAAGTGTGCTGGGGCCCGACCTGCCACCTGCTGGGCGCGCCGGATATACTGGACGCAGTCCTGAACGAGCTTGGGCTTGCGGATGAAGGTGAGACGCCGGACAATCGAGTGAGCCTGAAGTACAACACATGCTTGGGAGCGTGTTCGCAGGCGCCCGTGATGATGGTGAACCATCGGCTTGCGGGGCGCATCGATGTGCAGTCCGCGGTCCGGCGGGTCGCAGACCTGGAGCAGGGCGGCGGACACTGACGAAGATATCTCTTCTTAATTCTCATCACTTACTCACAGCAGTTGGGGAATTTTAGGAATACAGGAAAGAGTATGCCCACGTACGAGGAATTAAAGGCGCAGGCCGATGCCCGGTGGCGTGAGCTGACCAACGGAGACAGGCCGTGGATTCGCATAGGAAGCGCAATGTGCGGGCATGCCGCCGGCGCCTTCGATGTGCGTGATGCGATAAAGAGCGAGCTTGAGAGCCAGGACATCGGCGCTAATGTGGACGATGTGGGCTGCCTGGGCATCTGCTACGCGGAACCGCTCATGGACATCCAGAAGCCGGGCGGCTCGCGAATTTTCTTCAACAATGTGACGCCGGACGACGTGCCGGGCATCATCCGCTCCGTGCTTGTCGAGAACAAGCTGCCAGCGTCGAACGTGCTGGGATACCTGGGCGATGTACCCGTAGAGGGCGCGGACAACCTGGCTGATCTGCCGGGCATTAGCATGCAGCATAGGATCGCGCTGCGGAACGCGGGGAACACCGCTCCGAGCGATGTGATGCAGTACATTGCGAATGGCGGTTTCGAGGGACTTCATAAGGCGCTGTTCGAGATGCAGCCGGATGAAGTCATTAAGGAAGTCATAGACTCCGGGTTGCGCGGGAGAGGCGGCGCCGCCTTCCCAACCGGCGTAAAGTGGAACTTTATGAGCCGGGGAGACGGGCCGAAGTATATCCTTTGCAACTGCGAAGAAGGTGACCCGGGGGCGTACAACGACAAGGGCATTCTTGAGAGCGATCCATACACGCTGCTCGAAGGCATGTGCATCGCCGGGTACGCGACGAACGCGACGAACGGGTTCGTGTTTATACGCCACGGGCACGAGGGTCCGATCAGCAGGACTGAGAGAGCCATTGAGCAGGCGTACGAGAACGGACTGCTTGGCAAGAACATCCTGAATTCCGACTTCAGCTTCGACATCGAGGTCGCGCTGACGGGCGAGTCCTATGTGGCGGGAGAAGAGACTGCCCTGATGGAGGCCATCGAGGGGCACCGTTCGCAGCCGCGCTACCGGCCGCCGTTCCCTGCGGCGTTCGGTGTCTGGGGCAAGCCCAGCACGATTAACAATGTGAAGAGCCTGTCGTACGCGCCTGAGATCATCTCCAAGGGTTCTCAGTGGTTTGCGGGCATCGGGGTCAATCGCAGCACGGGAACCGCAATCGTTTGCCTGAACGGGAAAGTGAACTACCCGGGTCTGTATGAAGTGCCCATGGGTTTGACCCTCGGGCAGGTCATCAACGAGATAGGCGGCGGTGTGAGAGATGGCAAAAACCTGAAGATGCTGCAGACGGGCGGGCCGCTGGGAGGCGTGCTGGGAGCGGACAGCCTGGGCGTGCATATCGACTTCGACGAGATGCGCGAGGCGGGCGCCATATTCGGCTCCGGCGGTGTCATTGTGATAGACGAGGACACCTGCGCCGTGGACATCACGCGCAACCTGGTGGCATTCACGCAGTACGAATCGTGCGGCAAGTGCTTCCCGTGCCGGCTGGGCATGGAGCAGTTGCTGGAAGTGGTCGACCGCGTGGTGAGGTGTGAAAGCCGGCCCGAAGACCTCGACCTGATGCGGAACATTGGCAGGACGATGGAGTCCAGTTCGCTGTGCGGGCATGGTCAACTCGGGTTTGGGCCGATACGCTCCGCGCTGCAGCACTTCGAGGCCGACTTCCTGTCACACATCGAGCAGAAGCGATGCCCGACGGGTAGCTGCCTGCGCCCCGCTGTGATGCCAAAGAATACACGGCCCTATGCGATGGACTCCCTTCGAACGGCAGCGCAACCTGCCGCCCAGAGCGGTTAGATGACCTTCCAAACTGCGGCGCCGGCGTTCGTGCCGCCCAGGGAATGAGTTAGAACCAAGATTTTGCCTGCAATAAAGTCCATACACATATCGCCCGTGAAATCGCTCGCTCTTCTGAACCCGGAAAGCGTTACGGTCGGTGTTTGTGGCGTTGAAGAAGACAGGCGATTTCTGGTGAGGAACGATGCCGGAGCAATGGTGACGCAGCGGCAGATCGGGAAGCTGGCTCAGGTGAGCGCCGACTACTGCATAGCCTCAGAGACGATGCGCTTGGTGTATCCGAGCGGCGAGTCGGTGAGCGGCAAAATCGAGCTGGGAGGCCGGGTAGAGACTAAGGTCTTCAGGCGAATGGTGAGCGGCAGAGTCATAACCGGCGAACTGGGCGATTCATTGTCTGACTTTTGCGGCGCTGATCTTGAACTCGTAATGTCCGACGCCCCCGGGGCATACTTCGACGCTTATCCTGTTACACTTCTTTCGCAAGCTTCCATTGAACACTTGGGCAAAATTGCGCAGAATGGAATTGAGGTGGAGCACAGGCGATTCAGGCCGAATTTCCTGCTGGAAGGGTGCGAAGCCCATGAGGAGGACTCGTGGGTCGGCAGGGAGTTGTCGGTGGGAGAAGATGTCCGGCTGAGGGTGGAGATGCTTGATCCTCGCTGCGCGATCACGACACTGAATCCGGACACGGGCGAGCGGGATATGGATACGCCCCGCGTCATATTGGGATACAGGCCCGATGTGAGCGGCAACGGCGCCTGTTTTGGGGTGTACGGGTCGGTTGTAAAGCCCGGCACCGTCAGAGTAGGGGACCAGTTGCGCGTGGTGAGCTAGGGGCTTTTAGTGGACCCTGGTACCAAGAGTTAACGACGTAGCACTTACCACAGGAACGGAGAATGGTATGGCAGACGAGATTACCATAACTATCGACGGCGTCGAGGTTCAGACGACGCCCGACAAGATGGTCATTCAGGCGGCGGCTGACGCCGGAATATACATACCGTACCTTTGCTACTATCCGGGCATGAAGCCGTTCGGCGCGTGCCGCATGTGCGTGGTTACGGCGGAAGCGCCTGACCGCGAGGGAAATTACCGCCCGCTGCCGGGCAATCCCGCATCCTGCACGACGCCTGTGATGCCGGGTATGCGCGTTACGACCAACTCCGACGACATCGTGCAGCTTCGTCGCGGAATCATGGACCTGCTGATCTCCGAGCATCCGCACGGCTGCCTGACCTGCCACCGTATCGAGCTCTGCGGGCCTTCGGACATATGCCTCAGGCACGTCTCGGTTAACGACAGGTGCGTGACCTGCCCGAAGAACGAACGCTGCGAGCTGAAGGACACGGTGCGCTTCCTCGAAATGGACATGGATTCGCCGCTGTCGTACAACAACCGCAGCCTGCCGCTTGCCGTGAGCGATCCGTACTGGGAGATGGACATGAACCTCTGCATCGTGTGCGCTCGCTGCGTGCGCGTTTGCGACGAGGTGCGCGGGGACACGGCGCTGACGCTGCTGGAGCGATCGGACCGGGTGCTCATAGGCACATCACAAGGCACATCCCTGCTGGAATCGGGTTGCGAGTTTTGTGGCGCGTGCATTGACGTGTGTCCCACGGGCGCGCTAGTGGAGCGCAAGTACAAGTGGGACAAGGCTGTGGATACGATCGAGAGTATCTGCCCGCAATGTCCGGTTGGCTGCCAGATGAACATGGAAGTTGACAAGCGCAACCGGCTCATACGCCCAACGGCGGACATACATGCACCTGCGAACAGGGGTCAGGCCTGCGTGATGGGCAAGTTTGGGCTGGACTTCGTGAATAACACGAGGCAGAGGCTGAAGAAGCCGCTCGTCAGGCGAAGGGAAGAGCTCGAAGAAGTATCCTGGCCGGAGGCGCTGGATGTCGCCGCGGAGCAACTCGTAAGGCACAAGGGCGAACAGTACGCGATAGTTGCGTCTCCTCGCGGGACCAACGAAGACAACTACATCGCGCAGAAGTTTGCCCGCGTGGTGATGAACAGCAACAACGTCGATGTATCGTCCAACACCCGCCCCGAATTGACGGATACGCTGCGGGACATGCTCGGTCGCGGTGCAGCAACCAACCCGATATGGGACCTGGAGCAGTCCAAGGCGATACTCCTGGTTGGGTCGAACCTGACCGAAGAGCAGAACGTCATAGGCGTGCCAATCAAGAAGGCGGTTCAGGCCGGGTCAAATCTGATCGTCATAGACCAGCGTGAGACGGAGATGGCTCGCCACGCCAAGATATGGCTGCGACCTCTGCCGGGAAGCGAGACGGCACTGATTGGCGGGATGCTGCGCGTGATATCGGACGAAGCGCTCGGCGATCACGAGTTTCAGCGGACTTCCTGCGACAACCTCGCCGAACTGAGGAACAGCCTGTGGGCATTCGACATGCTCAAGGTGGAGCGTGTTACAGGACTGTCGCAAGACGATATCCGAGAGGCTGCGCGGCTGTTTGCGCGCAGCGGTCCCGGTGCGATCCTGTACGCCCTCGAGACGCTTGCCCCCGACCTGCGGGATGACTGCGTGAAGGCGCTCGTGAATCTCGCGCTATTGACCGGTAACCTGGGCAAGCCGTCTGCCGGAGTGTATCCGCTGTACCTGGGCGCAAACGGGCAGGGCTCACGAGATGTGGGCTGCAGCCCAGGCCACCTGCCCGGCTATAACGCCGTTTCTGACGATGCGGCGCGCGGGCGCTTTGGGCAGGCCTGGGGCGCGGAACTTCCCTCGGAGGAGGGTGTCAGCCTGAGAGAGCTTACCGAGTCTATCGAGGGCGGGCAAGTGAAAGCCCTGCACGTCATTGGCAACAGCACAAACTTCACGAACGGTGAGTTGGGCGACTTGGTGGAAGCCGCGAAGAAGCTGGAGTTCCTGCTTGTGCAGGATGTCTTCCCAAGCGAGCTGACCGAAATCGCGGACGTCGTGCTGCCTTCGATGACTTTCGCGGACAGGGACGGCACTTACACGAACATCGAGCGCAGGGTTCAGCTGCTGAATCCGGTGTTGGGGCCTAAAGGAGATGAGGACGCGGACTGGCGAATCCTCTGCCAGATTGCAAAGCGCATTGGAGCGGAAGGCTTCGATCATGCCAGCGCGGAAGCGGTATTCGACGAGTTCGCGGGGCTATGGGAACCCTACGCCGGCATCACTTACAGCAGGCTGCGGCGGGAGACCCTGCAGTGGCCGTGTCCTGCCGATGACATGCCGGGCACGCCCGTGCTGTACGCGGAATATCTCGAGAGCCACAAGATGGAACTGTCGCCGATGACATTCGTCGAGCCATCGTCACATAGAGACG
The DNA here is from genome assembly GCA_964632415.1 of uncultured Dehalococcoidia bacterium. Taxonomy (GTDB): domain Bacteria; phylum Chloroflexota; class Dehalococcoidia; order Lucifugimonadales; family JADFKI01; genus Bin90. The sequence continues at coordinate 15,609 of CAZWDM010000021.1, forward strand.
AGGTGCATCCGTTCATTCTCGCCCGCGGAAGGGTGCTAAACCAGCCTGAGCGCGCGGTGGAAATCCAGCAGATCAGGGGCCGAAACATCATAGATAGAAATGATGTCGTCGAGGTGCATCCGGAAGATGCCGCGTCGCTGGGCATAAATGAAGGCGACGAAGTGCATGTGATGTACGAGGGCGGCGGATTCTACGGAAGGGCGAGTCTCGGTGGACCGCAGCGCGGGCTGCTGTCGGTGACGACGCTGTTCGGGCAGATGGTTACAGAGATAGAAAGAGACCGCTCACCCGAACCGATGATGAAGATAGACAGCCTCCCGCTCGTGGCGGCGAGCATAATCAAGGTGGCGGTAGGAGCGGCGGCAGACTGAAGTGCGCTATCATGGAGGGGTGGGGGATGAGTGGCGGAGGTGCCCAGGTGATCTGCTTATACTGATGAACAATAGATATCCGGAGGTCTTTTCGCGTTGACAACAGCAAGGAGAGCTCGCCTAAAGCCAAAGCTGGCAGAGACAAGAATTCTTGAACGGCGCGAATTGACGCCGGACCACTGGCTGATGTGGATAGAGAAGCCGGCAGACTTCAAATTCAAGCCGGGGCAATATTGCACTATTGGGGTGGAAGGGATCGAGCGCGCGTACTCCATTGCGTCCGCGCCGCACGAGGACCGCATCGAACTATTCGTCGAGTTGGTGCCCTACGAAGAAGGCGGGCATCTGACCCCACTGCTGCACGCGCTCAAAGAAGGCGAAAAACTGACGATTCGTCCCCGCGCAAAGGGAATTTTCACCTTCAATCCGAACTTCAAGAACCACTTGCTGGTTGCAACGGTTACCGGCGTTGTGCCGTATGTCAGTTTTATCCGCGACTACCTGCACAAGGGCGAGAGCGGACATCATTTCTATGTTCTGGAAGGCGCAAGCTATGACGACGAGTTCGGTTATGACGACGAGCTTGAACGATATGCGTCCGAGCACCCGGAACTTGTGACATTCATTCCCACTGTGAGCCGCCCCGACGAAGAGCGCAACGGCGGCTGGAAGGGCGAGACCGGAAGGGTTAACGCCATCGTGGAATCGCAGGTCGATAAGCTGGGTCTGAGCAGTGATGATACGCTCATCTACGCCTGCGGGCATCCCGGGATGATAGAAGATGTGAAGGCGCGCATGATTCCCAAGGGCTACTCTGTTGACGAGGAGCGTTTCTGGAAAGAGGACTAGAGAGTATTGGCCTCGGCTGGAAGGACGGAGTAGCGATTTATGGCGCAGACACCGACTGTACGCAGGATCAAGCTGACTTCGTACCGCTTCCCGACTGAGAATGTGACGACGGATCTGGCATTCGCGGCGGGGCCGTTCTACGAGCCGGGCAGCCGCGGCTCCCGACGGCTTCTTGCCCTCCACATCGAGACCGACATCGGCGTCACCGGTGAGTACATCAGTGGAACGCCCGCGAACCGCGAGCAGATCGAGATGATCGCGCCGTTCCTGGTTGGAATGAATGCCCTCGACCGCGAGCTGTTCTACCGGCAGTCGAAGATGATCCTGCGGAAGCACGACCGCATGGGCATTGGGCCTATCGACATTGCGCTCTGGGACCTGGCAGGAAAGCTGTTCGACGCGCCCATTCACCAGCTGCTTGGCGGCTACCGCGAGAAACTGCCGTGCTATGCCAGCACATACCACGCCGACCGCTCGCCGGACGGGCTGAGTTCCCCGGAGGCGTATGCGGAGTTCGCGGAGCAGTGCCTTGAGATGGGGTACAAGGGCTTCAAGATTCACTCCTGGGCGGCAGCGCCAATCGAGCAGGAGATCGCTACCGTGAATGCGGTGGGCAAGCGCGTCGGCGGCAAGATGGCGCTGATGACCGATCCCTGCTGCGTGTATGACACCTACGGCGATGCGCTGCGGGTTGGGCTTGCCTGCGACGACAACAATTTCTTCTGGTACGAGGACCCGATGAACGACGGCGGCGTGTCGCTGCAGGCGCACAAGCGGCTGCGGCAGTCGCTGAAAACGCCCTTGCTTCAGGGCGAACATGTCCACATGGTTGAGGGGCATACGGATATGGCGGTGGCTGAGGCGACGGACTTCTGGCGAGCCGACCCGGAATACGATGGCGGGATAACGGGCGTGATGAAGATAGCGCATGCCGCTGAGGGCTTCGGCATGGATGTGGAACTGCACATAGCGGGGCCGGCGCAGCGGCACTGCATGGCTGCGATGCGGAACTCGAACTTCTACGAGGTCGGGCTGGTGCATCCGAAGCTTGGAGCGCGGATGCCGGTGTACAAGTGTGGATACGACGACGGCCTGACATCCATCGACGCTGATGGATGCGTTACGGTGCCGTCCGGTCCGGGGCTTGGCGTGGAGTATGACTGGGAGGGGATCGCGGGGTTCAAGGAAGGTGAGACGGTCATAGAATAGGCATGAGGGCCTTATCTGTGAAGCCGTTTATCGCTGGTTAGACTGACTAAACGCTATCGACGCTGTGGTTATAATGTTCGCAATCGGATAGAATACGCGAAATGGCTGGTAATGCCCCTCGCCGTGGGCGGGGGTACTCACAGGAGGAAGGCAGCATGAAGTCGGATCGGGCGCTTGTGGCGCATCTGATGAGACGCGCAGGATTCGGGGCGACGCCCGCGGAGCTTGACGCGCTGACGAGGGATAAGACCTACGAAGAGATTGTTGAGGGCCTCGTCAACCCGGAACAGTTCGCGGAGCTGGACGAGTCATATATCGACCGCTACTACGGCGGCGAACTGGTTGCCGTGCATGTGGGCAAGTGGCTGTACCGCATGGTGAACACGCAGCGCCCACTCGAAGAAAAGATGTCGCTCTTCCTGCACCACATATTCCCGGTGGCATGGGGCAAGAGCGAGCACGGGCCCTCCTTGTACTCCGAGATTGCGATGTTCCGCCGGGTGGGTCTGTCGGATATGAAGACGATACTCCTGGAACTGTCGCGCGATCCTGCGATGCTCTTCTGGCTGGACAACAACGAGAACCACAAGGACGAGATCAACGAGAACTACGGCAGGGAACTGCTGGAACTGTTCTCGATGGGTGTGGGGAACTACACAGAGGACGACATCAAGGCGGCTTCGAGGGCGTTCACGGGCTGGACTTTCAGGCAGCCGCTTTCACTGTACCCAAACGGTCACTATCCGGCGGAGTTCATGTTCATCGAGGATGACCACGACTTCAGCGAGAAGACGTTCCTCGGAGAGACGGGCAACTTCGACGGTGAGGACATCATAGACATCATCGTGCAGCAGCCGGCGACGGCGCGCTTCATTTCGCGCCACCTGTACAACTTCTTCGTTGAGGACGAGCTGCAGGTGCCATCGTGGGCGACCGAACCTCCGAGGGACGAGGCAGCGATACAGCACTTGAGCCAGGTGTTCCTGGACTCGGGCGGGCAGATGCGCCCGGTGCTGAGCGCCCTGTTCAACTCTGACTTCTTCAAGAACGCGAGGCAGTTCAAGAAGGTGAAGAGCCCTACGGAGCTTGTCGCCGGCGTTCTGAAGCAGACCGGGGAGTTCAGCGAACCCAGTCCGGGCATATACCAGTTCGCGGTGACCACGCTCAACGGCTCGCTGATCGAGGGGCCGATGGCGATTATGGGCCAGCGGCTTATGAACCCGCCGACGGTGGAGGGCTGGCATACGGGTCACGAGTGGATCGACTCGGGTACCCTGAGCGAGCGCGTTGGCTTCGTGGAGAGCCAGTTCGAGGATATCAGCAAACCGGGCGTTTCCGACATGGTGCAGCGCATTGGCGACCTTGATGCCGAGCCGTCCGAGCTGGTTGATCGCTGCCTGGATATCCTGGGAGGCATCGCCGTCAGCGAGCAGACCTATACTTCGCTAGTGGATTATGCCCAGGAACTTCGCGACATCAAGGATGAGAATGACGAGGTCGGCGTGCATAACCTTTTGCAGATGACCGCTTCGACCGTTGACTACCAGTTCGCATAATGGATCCCTGCCTCAGCAGGAGTAACGAGATATGTCGTCTTTGACAGGCAAGATGGGGGACAAGATGACCACCAAGAAGAGGGAAAAAACGCTGGTTGTGGTGCAGCTCACGGGCGGCAACGACTTCATGAACACGATCGTGCCGTACAACAACCCGCACTACTACGACTCGCGAAAGACGGTCGTGATGAAGCAGGATGAGGTCCTGCCGATCAACGACGAGCTGGCGATCAACCCGAATGCCGCGCCGTTCAAGCGCCTCTATGACGAAGGCAAGATGGCGATCATACAGGGGATCGGCTATCCGAACTCCAACCGCTCGCACTTCCGCGGGATGGACATCTGGCACACTGCCGAGCCTGACAGGGTCGGCAACGAGGGCTGGCTCGGGCAGGCGGTGCGCGAACTCGACCCAAATGCGGAGAATGTGCTGACAGGCGTGAACATCGGGATGGGCCTGCCGCGCGCGATGTCGGTGACAGGCGTTCCGGTTACCTCCATCGGCGACCTCGAAGGCTACGGCGTGATGACTCGCATCGAGCAGGAGAGGCTGCGCGACAGGGCGTTGGATGCGTTCAAGGGGCTGTACGGGCAGGCGCTCGGCAGCGGCGCGGTGGCGGAGTACATCAGGCAGACCGGTCTCGATGTGCTGAAGGGCGCGGACATGCTCGCAGACGTCGCGGACAACTATAGCTCCAGCGTGGAGTACGCGGACAATCAGATTGCGAAGAACATGCGCGACGTGGCGCGGGTGCATCTAGCTGACCTGGGCACGCGCATCTTCTATACATCTCACGGTGGATACGATACGCACGCGAACGAGATGCCTTCACATCCGAAGCTGATGAATGATCTGTCGGGTGCGCTTTCGGACTTCCTCGATGACCTAGAAGAGCATGACGCGGGCGACGATGTGACCGTGTTCGTGTTTACGGAATTCGGGCGGCGGATGCGAGACAACGGCAGCGGAACCGACCACGGCACCGGCGGGGGCGCGTACATCTTCGGCAAGAACGTCAAGGGCGGGCTGTATAGCGAGTACCCCTCACTCGACCCGGCGGAGTGGGAGCACGGAGAGGACCTGAAGCACACAATCGACTTCAGGGGCATCTATGGCACGCTGCTGGAGCAGGTGCTGGATGTCGATGCGAGGCCGATAGTCAAGGGCGAGTACGAGCAGATACAGCCGTTCGCCAACTAGGGCGTGTCTCCATTCGGCAAGGGGCTTGTTAATGAGCAGGAGCAAGATACTATGACGAGGCCATGGGGACTGTTGCGAGCAGGTTATCCGTATTTGCGGACGCTTGGGATGCGGCGCGTTACGAACTATCCGGCAGACATCGCATTCTCGAAGGATGGCGACGCGCTGATACTGATGAGGTCGGAGGCCGGGTCGAGCATACGGATCTGGTCGATCGAAGACGCGGAAGCGTTGACGGACGACCTGAAGGGGATCGGCAGCTACGGCACGGGCGAGGGACAGTTTGTCTGGCCGGTGCAGATCATCACGGACGACGACGGCAATATCTTCGTCAGCGACGAGGCGATCCACAGGATATCGCGCTTCAACCCGGACGGCGAGTTCGCGTCGCGCTGGGGGACGCACGGTGACGGCGATGGCGAATTCGACGCGCCGAACGGTATCGCGTTCGACAATGACGGCAATATGGTCGTTGTCGATTCGAAGAACCACCGCGTGCAGCGATACACCCCGGACGGCGAGTACCTGGGCGGCTTTGGATCGCACGGCGACGGGCCGGGGCAGTTCGATCTGCCGTGGGGCGTGCATGTGGACGAGCTGGGCGATGTGTATGTGACCGACTGGGGCAACAACCGCTTCCAGATCTTTTCGTCGGACGGCGAGCTGAAGCAGGTGATCGGAGAAGCTGGCAGCGGGCCCGGGCAGTTCAACAGGCCGACGGGCGTCGCGGTTGACGCGCACGGCGATATCTATGTCGCGGACTGGGGCAACGACCGGGTGCTGATGTTCAATGCAGAGGGGCAGTACATCTGGAGCTTCACGGGCGACGCGACGCTGTCACGGGTGGCGCGCACCTACATGCTGACGAACGCCGTGCCGAACAGGCTGCGCGAAATGGGCGACCTGGAGCAGGAGAAGCGCCTGCGCCGTCCGCGCTCGGTCAGAGTGGACAGCGAGTTCCGCCTGTTCATCCCGGATTATGAGTCGTACAGGGTGCAGATATACCAGAAGGAAGCCATCGAGCTGGACAGGACGCAGTATGCGGAGCCTCTGCGGAATGTAACGCTTGAAGTTACTTGATGCTTCCCTTCCTTGAGTAATAAAAGAGTGGCAGTCGGCGGTAAAACGGCTGCCACTTTTCTTTGTTGGGCGCAATTGCTTTCACATGCGCTTTAACCCTAGACTCGGCATCGCTAAAATGTGCGTATGCTGACTGAAATGAAGCGCACGGCAACGGGCCAATGACCACACCTGTAAGGCGACAGTACCTCAATGTGAAGCGGGAGCACGAAGACGAGATCCTCCTGTTTCGCATGGGCGACTTCTACGAGACATTCGACGAGGACGCGCGTGTGCTTTCGCGTGAGCTGGAGATTGCGCTGACCTCGCGTGAGTTCGGCAAGGGCCAGCGCGTGCCGCTTGCGGGCATACCGTATCACTCGCTGGAAGGGAATCTTGCACGGCTGATCAGGAAGGGCTATCGCGTCGCCATCTGCGAGCAGGTGAGCGATCCGGCGACATCCAAGGGCATCGTGGACCGAGAGGTGGTGCGCGTCGTAACTCCGGGCACCATCATCGAGGACGCTCTGCTGGAGCAGAAGGCGAACAACTACCTCGCCGCGCTGGTGGTGGAGGATGAAGCGGTCGGGCTGTCGTGGGTGGACATCACGACCAGCGAGTTCGCGACCGCGCAGTTTGCACTCGACCACTTGCCTGTGGAGATGGCGCGTCTGATGCCATCGGAGCTGCTCATGCCGGAAGGGCAGGCGAATGTCGATGTGGATGAGGGTGTGATGCTGACGCTGCTCGCGGCGGACGCCTTCCACGCGGAATGGGCGCGGGAGACGCTGCTGCGGCACTTCGGGGTGGCGTCGCTTGAGAGCTTCGGCTGCGAAGGGCAGACGCTTGCGGTCAGGGCGGCAGGTGCGATCATCGACTACCTGCAGGACACGCAGAGAAGCGCGGCCGGGCAGATCACCACTCTGTACACGCACTCAACGGCGGACTACATGGTGCTGGACGCGCAGACGCGGCGCAACCTGGAACTGTACGAGGGTGGGCGCTGGGGCGCGGTGAACGCGTCGCTATTGTCGGTGCTTGACGCAACCAAGACATCGATGGGCGGGAGGCTGCTGCGCCGGTGGCTGGGACAGCCCCTGCTGGATGTGGAGCGGCTGGGACGGCGACAGGACGCGGTGGAGTGGTTCCATCGCAGTTCGCTGCGGCGTGAGCGCGTGGTGATGCTGCTGGAAGCGGTGTCCGACATGGAGCGGCTGGTGAACAGGGTGCGGGGCTACAACGCCACACCGCGTGACCTTGTGAGCCTGGCAAGCAGCCTGGAGGCGGCGCCGAAGATCAAGGAGATTCTCTGCGAGGACGATGATGCGGGCAAAGTGGAGTGGATCGCGGGGCGCATCGCCGATAACGGTGAGGTCGTCGAGCTGGTGCGGCAGGCGATTTCGGACGATCCGCCACTGAGCGTTGGAGACGGCAATGTGATCCGTCAGGGATTCTCGCCCGATCTGGACGAGGTGCGCGGCGCGTCTCGCAATGCGCAGGACTACATCGCGCGTCTGGAGCAGAAGGAACGCGAGCGCACCGGCATCAAGTCGCTGAAGGTGGGGTACAACAGGGTCTTCGGATACTATATCGAGATCAGCAACGCCAACCTGGAACTTGCGCCCGACGACTATGTGCGGCGACAAACGCTTGTGGGCGGCGAGCGGTTCATCACGCCGGAGATGAAGGAGTACGAGTCGCTCATCCTGAACGCGCAGGACCGCATCGGCGAGCTGGAGGGCGCGCTGTTCAGGCAGGTGTGCCAGCAAGTGGCGGGGCATGCCGAACCGATACTGAGGACCGCCCGGGCGATCGCCAATATAGACGCGTTCGCCTCACTGGCAGAGGTAGCTTCGCGATACGGATACGTGCGACCCGTGCTGGATGAGAGCGACGAACTGACCATCAGGCAGGGCAGGCATCCGGTAGTGGAACGGATGCTGCCGCCGGGCGTTTTCGTTGCCAACGACACCGGGCTTTCAAGCAGCGGGGAACAGCTGATCATCCTGACAGGCCCGAATATGGCGGGGAAGTCCACCTACATCCGGCAGGTCGCGGTGATCGTGCTGATGGCGCAGGTTGGGAGCTTCGTTCCGGCGGCGTCTGCGCACATTGGAATCTGCGACAGGATATTCACGCGTGTGGGCTTGCAGGACGACCTCGCGATGGGACAATCGACATTCATGGTCGAGATGGTGGAGACGGCGGCAATCCTGAACCACGCGACGCCGCGCTCCCTGATAGTGCTGGATGAGATTGGACGGGGGACAAGCACCTATGACGGCCTGGCGCTGGCGAGGGCAGTAGCGGAGTATATTCACAACAATCCACGGCTGGGATGCAAGACGCTGTTCGCCACGCACTATCACGAGCTGACGCAGCTTGCGGATGTGCTGCCTCGCGCGTTCAACTACAACGTGGTCGTATCCGAGGACAGAGGGCAGGTCGTGTTTCTGCGGAACATTGCGCCGGGCGGCGCCGACCGCAGTTACGGAGTGCATGTGGCCCGCTTGGCCGGGATGCCGGGCAGCGTGGTCAAGCGTGCGTGGGAAGTGCTGGCGGAACTTGAGGAGAGCGATGACGCAAAGGGTACACCCTCCGGACGCAGGAGAAGCGGTCCGCCTGCACAGCAGATGCCGCTGCTTACATTCTCGCCGCCTGTGGTCGAGGAACTCCTTGATCTGGACGTCGCCTCTATGACTCCGCTCGATGCCATCAACAGATTGTACGAGCTTCAGGAACGGGCACGGGAAGATTAGGGTGATACTTTTCTCACTCAACCATCTTGTTATCGGATAGTTGCGGCTGCGCTGAGCGCATCTATATCTCAGAAAATAATATTGTCTATTGTGAATATCATATAGATATCGTGCTAGGGATGTATTATCGTGTCCCATGGTGTGAATATTTGGTAATTTGATGGAGCGTAGCAACTTTAATTGAAAGTTATGAATAGATAAAGCTACGCAGAACTTAAGCCGAGTTCGCTACGGAGAAAGGGAGGAACAAGCGAAATGGTAGAGTTCAAGGCATGTCCCAGGTGCACTGGAGACTTGAAGCTGACTAGGGACATGTACGGAGATTACAGAGAGTGTCTCCAGTGCGGTTACACGAAGGACATCATCCCCGAGCCCAAGACCAACTTCGACTGGGCGAAGACGCGCGGCAAGCCTGGGCGCAGGCGCAAGACCAAGGTGGCCGCGTAGCACTGCATCAGCTGCCGTAGGGATCGCCAAGTGACACCCTGCGGTACGCCACGAAAAGACGATCCCTTTCGATATCAGAAAAAGCAGTCCGAGAATCGAGAGGGATATGCTCCCCACACATGCCGGCCGGCAATTCAGCACAGTAAACCTGTGCGCCTTTATCCCCGTGCTCGCATCTGGTAGGCTTGCCACTAGCGGCTTGATTTATCGCTGAACGCTTCGTTTTCAAGGGCACTCAAGAGCGGGTTAAGGCTTTACAATTGAGGGTTACAGTAAGAGTTCCGGCTACGACCGCAAACCTGGGTCCGGGCTTTGATTGCCTCGGAATGGCGCTGGATATCTGGAACACAATCCTTGTGGACACGGATGGCGCGTCTCCCAGTGGTGACATTGTCACCGTCAGTGGTGAAGGCAGAGACGCCCTTTCGACCGGCACGGACAACCTGGTGTACCAGAGTTTCCGGCGCGTGTATGACGGGTTGGGAGTGACTGTACCCCCGGTGCGAATTGCCTGCGAGAACAGTATCCCGCTAGGACGTGGACTTGGGAGCAGCGCGGCTGCAGTCGCGGGCGGTCTGCTGGCGGGAAGCAAGCTGAGTGGCGCAAACCTGTCGGACGAGCGAATTCTCGAGCTTGCCGCGGAGATAGAGGGACATCCGGACAATGCGGCGGCGGCTGTTATGGGCGGATGTCGCATCGTCGTGAGTGATGGGGAGAGCTTCGTTACCGACACGGTATCGGTTCCTGATGAACTGAAGGCCGTTCTCTTCGTGCCTGAAGTCCCCATGCCGACTGACGAAGCCCGGGGATTGCTTCCCGGAGTGATTGACCGGGGCGACGCGGTGTTCAACATAGGAAGAACTGCGCTGCTGGTCAATGCGCTATCGAGCGGGAACCTGGAGCATCTTGGTATTGCGACCGAGGATATGCTGCACCAGCCCGCACGTCAGAAGATATTCTTTCCGATGAAGAACATCTTTCGGGCGGCGATGTCGGCGGGAGCGCTGGGAGTATTCCTGTCAGGCGCGGGATCCAGCGTTCTGGCCCTGGCGAGAGACCGCGAATACACCATCGGATACGAGATGGCCGATGCGGCGATGAAGTCCGGTGTCGATGGAGCGATCAAGGTTACGCAGCCGACGGAGCTTGGGGTGCATGTGGTTGGGGAGTAATCCTTCGGCTTACGAATTGAGAGAGAAATGCTCATAGTACAGAAATATGGCGGAAGCTCACTGGCTGATGCCGACAAGATACGGAATGTCGCTGGGCGGGTCGCACGGGCGCGTGATGAGGGCAACGATGTGATTGCCGTTGTCTCGGCCATGGGCGATACGACCGACGACCTGATCGATCTGGCGAGCGAGGTCGCGGATCGGCCCGATGCTCGGGAGATGGACGTGCTGCTCTCGACGGGTGAGCTGGTGTCCTGCACGCTGATGGCGATGGCGCTTCGCTCCATGGGATATGCATCCGTGAGCCTTAGCGGCGCGCAAGCCGGAATACGCACCGACTCCAGCTACGGCAGGGCTCGTATCGCCGGTGTGTCGCCGGAAAGGATTATCAGTGAAGTCGATAAGGGCAACATCGTTATAGTCGCCGGCTTCCAGGGCATCACCGAGGACATGGACATAACGACGCTTGGGCGGGGCGGCTCCGATACGACCGCGGTGGCCATCGCAGCCGGCGTTGAGGCGGACCGCTGCGAGGTCTATACGGACGTGGACGGCATCTATACCGCCGACCCGCGACTGGTGCCGAAGGCGCGCAAGCTCAATGAGGTCGGCTTCGAGGAGATGCTTGAACTTGCGAGTTACGGGGCGAAGATGAACCCGCGCTCCATCGAGATGGGTATGCACTACAACGTGCCGATACTTGTGGCGTCGAGTTTCACGGACGCCAAGGGTACGTTGATTCACGGAGATATAGCAATGAACGGCAATGTTGGCGAGATCCGCAACCGGGTCAGGGGAATCGCAACCGATACGAATGTCGCGAAGATAATGGTTCTGGGCGTCAAGGACAGGCCGGGCATAGCGGCAAGCCTGTTCGAGCCTCTGGCCGAGGCGGACATCAGCGTGGACGTCATCGTGCAGAATGCCAGCGTTGACGGCACTACTGACATGACATTCACTGTTACGCGAACCGACCTTGCTCGTGCGCTTGAGGTTGTCGATCCTGTGATGAGGGAGATCGGCGGTAGGGGCACGAGTAGCGACGACACTTTAGCCAAGATCAGCATTGTCGGCTCCGGGATGCAGGACGCGCCCGGCTATGCATCGCTGATGTTCCGCGCGCTTGCGGAGAATGGCATCAACATCGACGCGATCACCACGTCGGAGATTCGCATAACCTGCCTCGTCAGGGAGGCGCAGGTTGCGGATGCGGCTTGCGCACTGCACGATGCATTCCAGCTGGAAATGCCGCAGGAAATGCGGCTGGATCAAGATTCGTAGCCGACCCCATTGCTGATTGATGACGGTTGAACGACTTCATGCCTGCTCCGTTCCTTTCGGTAATCGTCCCTGCCTACAACGAGTCGGGGCGGATCGTCGCAACGCTGGAAACGTTGTCGCAGTACCTTAGGAACCAGTCGTACACCTGGGAGGTCATTACCGTTGACGATGGCAGCGATGATGCGACGGCGGCTATCGTGGAGCGATGGGCAGACGGACGAGACGGCTTCAGGCTCGAGCGCATTGAACACGGAGGCAAGGGAGCGGCGGTGAGGCACGGGATGCTGGCGGCGAGGGGGAGCTACCGGTTCATGTGTGATGCGGACCTAGCGATGCCGATAAGCCACCTGCCGGATTTTCTCAGTAACATGTCACAGGGCAACGATATTGTCATAGGCTCGCGCCAAATTGCAGGCGCGAAGCGATACGACGAAACGCTGATTCGCCATCTGCTAGGACGCGCATTCAACAAGGTTGTTCAGATACTGGCGGTTCGTGGAATCCACGATACGCAGTGCGGGTTCAAGTGCTTCAGCATGGAAGCGGCGGAGTCTCTCTTCAGAATGCAGCGGACGATGGGCTGGGGGTTCGATGTGGAGTTGCTCTACCTGGCTCGCAAGCGCGGAATGCGGGTTCTGGAAATGCCCATAGACTGGCGACACGACGCCGACAGCAGGCTCAACCCGGCAACCGCAGGGCTGAATATGCTGCGAGACCTGCTGGCGATACGCTGGCGCAGCTTGCGCGGCGTCTATTCCGCAGCGGTCAGCAGCACCCACGCGGAGGTCATTGCGGACGCGGCGACAGGCCGAGCATCGGAGGGCGTGGGGAACGGCCTGACTGCTATCGTAGTGCCTACCTTCAATGAGGCGGAGAATCTGCCGCTGCTTGCTGACAGGCTCTTTTCGCTGGGGGTTCCCAATCTGCGCCTCATCGTCGTTGATGACAACTCGCCGGACGGTACGGCGGACGTGGCCCGAAAGCTCAGCGAGCAATACGACAACCGCCTCGACCTGATCGAACGCCGGTCCAAGGACGGTCTCGGGACGGCTTACAAGGTGGGCTTCCGTCATGCGATCGAGCAGGGCGCCGAGTATGTACTGCAGATGGATGCCGATCTCTCCCATTCCCCTGAGTATGTTCCGGAGTTTCTCGTGGCCCTGAAGGGCGCAGACGTCGTGGTCGGCTCACGATACACGGACGGCGGTGATGTGGATAAGGATTGGAGATTCCGCAGGCACGCGCTTAGCGCCCTGGCAAACCACGGCATTCGAGCCACAGTCGGGTTGAAAGTGAAAGATTCGACGACAGGATTCAAAGCGTTCAGGGCGGACGCGCTGGATTCCATCGACTTCGATGACTTCCGGTGCAAGGGGTTCGGATTCCAAGCTGAGGTGGCATACGCATGCCAGAAGAGGGGGCACCGGGTAATAGAGTACCCAATTACATTCTATGACCGGGCATATGGAGAATCAAAGTTGTCGCTGGGCATAATTGTGGAGGCGTTCTGGCGACTTTTTTTGCTACGATGGCGAAAAACAAGGTCATAAAACACCTTTAGCTATTTTCAAAAACTGTATCTAATACTCTTATAATCCCACAAGCGGATAGGTTAACTTGGCTTTATATGGGCAAGCGATGTATTCGTGATTTGAAGCAACAAGGTAAGCAGAAAATGCAGACAGTGACAGATAAGAACAGAGAAAAGGTGAGGCGCGACCGCGCCAAGAAGGCTGTCGCGTTGGCGATGCGCAGCAACTGGGATGATGCGGCGCTGATGAACCGTGCCATACTGAAGGAATTCCCTGATGACCTGGAGGCGCAGAACAGGCTCGGCAAGGCGCTCAGCGAACTTGGGCGCAACCGGGAGGCGAAGCGTGCGTTCATGCGGGCGCTTGAGATCTCGCCGCAGAACGGGATAGCGAGGAAGAACCTGGACCGCCTGATGAGTCTTGGAGAGCAGGAGGATTCACCGCGCTCGAAGGGAGCAGTCGAGGCCGCGCCAAGAGTGTTTATCGAGGAGAGTGGCAAGGCTACGACCACTTCACTCGTCAGCCTCGCATCTTCCAACGTGCTGCTCAATCTTTCGCCGGGTCACCGCGTCGAATTGGAGATTGAGAACAGGCGGGTGAATGTCACGGATGCCAGTGGCGACTACGTGGGGAGCGTGGAGCCGAAACTATCTTCGCGCCTTCTGCGCCTGGTTCGTGGTGGCAACCAGTACGAGGCCGCTGTAACGAGTGCAGGGTCGAACGAGCTGGCTATCATTATAAGGGAGACATTCAAGCACCCTTCGCAGGCGGGGATAGTCTCGTTCCCGTCTCGGGCCGGAGCCAAATATCGAGCTTATGTGCCTGGCAACGTGCTTGCCTACGATCTGGATGATCCAGAGCCTGATACGCTCGGAGGGAGGATCGTCAAGGACTGGTCTGATGATGACACGGAACCGGGCGATGACGAGGCATTCTCGCCCGTTATTCATCGCATTATCAACTCAAGCCGGGACGATGACGGCCTCACACCTGATGACTTCTAGGCGGAGACTTCGGCGATAGCGTCCTGCTGAATCGCAAGCAGTTCCCTGATTCCGCGCTCGCCAACCGAAAGCACTTCATCGAGGGCATGCCTTGAGTACGGCATGCCCTCTGCCGTGCCCTGGACTTCCACGAAGTCGCCCCCGGAGGTCATTACTATATTGAAATCCGCCTCGGCACCCGAGTCCTCTTCGTAGCAGAGATCGAGTCTCGCCTCGCCGTCTATGATGCCGACGCTCGTCGCTGCCACCGCCGACAGTACAGGCACTTCGGGAATCTGGTCCGCCTCCACCAGGGCGGATATGGCGAGATACAGGGCGACATAACCGCCGGTGATAGCCGCGGTGCGTGTGCCGGCGTCAGCCTGCAGCACATCGCAGTCAACAGTGAATGTGCGCTCGCCTAGCCGTTTGAGGTCAATGGCGGCGCGGAGCGATCTGCCGATCAGGCGCTGAATCTCCTGGGTGCGTCCTCGCGGGGTGCGCTCGCGTGGGGTGCGGGTGAGAGTGGCGCGGGGGAGCATGGCATACTCCGCGGTTATCCAGCCCTGCCCGGAGCCGCGCAGGAAGCGTGGCACGCTGTCCTCGACGCTGACGGCGCAGAGGACGCGCGTCAGGCCGGTTTCGATGAGGACGCTGCCCTCCGGGAAGGATTGAACGCCGCAGGTTATCTTCGAGGGGCGCAGTTCGTCGTTGGCGCGGCCGTCCGGTCTTGTCATAGAATCTTCACTTAATAGCCGACGCATCAGCCGCTGCCATCATCAATCCGTCCACGGGTATGAGGCGCATTTCCACGGGGTCAATTGCGAGCCTAAATATCTCTAAAGTAACCGCTCCCAGTAGCGGTTGCACGTCATCGGTGCCGAAGATGACGGGAGCCATGTAATCTTCGCCATTAAGTCGAACCCGAGTCTCTCCCATATCGCGCTCCACGCGCCTGCCATCGGCTAGTCTAAATGTGCCACTGCCCAGAATTTCCACGCCCAGTCTCTGAAGGAGCGATGCCGGCAGTATGTTGTAAGTTGATCCCGAATTGACAAGAGCCTGAACAAATTCATAATGCTGGCCTTGCGGGTCGCCAACTCCCATCTCAACCTGGAATGTACCCACGATTATTCACCTGAATCCACTGTCAGAAGGTGTTCGCTCCAATCTAGCCACTCCATTGTATCAATTTCTATGAAGCGAAAACCCGATTTCAGGGCATAATACTCGTCGGCTGCGCTGTCTCCGATGTGGGTATATTCGTCGGCCTCGAAGCGCGCCTTCACATCGCCAAGGTTCTGCTTGAGCACTGTGAAGTCAACGGAGATGTCGTGCTCCTGCCACATCTTCTCCTGGTAGCTGAGGGGGCGATCTGAACAGCTGCCGACGATATATCCCAGGCTTTGCACTCTGCGCACGAAGTCCATCGTGATGCTGCCGCGCGGCTCGCCGACTTCGAGCGTGCCGTCAATATCGAAGCTGATCAGGTCGGGCATTGAAGTGACATCATTGTACAGGGCAGGAGGGTTTTCGCCCCCATCCTAACCTTCCCCCTGATGGGGGAAGGGACTATTCGGTGAGCTAGTTGTTGCGGGTGGCATAGACCTGCTTGGCGCGGTCTATGGCGGCTACTCTGCCTCTTACCAACTCGTCCTGGTGCGCGATCGCCCAGTCCTGAGATGCTCTGGTCGCGAGTGCGCTGCCCTGGAAGTGCGGCATCACATAGCGGGCGAGCAGTTCGTAGCTGTGCAGCATGCGGTCGCGGGGCGCCCAGTCAACGGTCTGCACGAGGAAGCCGCCGAAGCCGCCGCTCAAGTCGTCCAGCTTGTGGATTGCCTCGATGCAATCGTCAGGCGTGCCGATGATCCATGCACCGGTGTCCGCCATGTGGTCGATGATCTTGTCCACGGGGCCATCGAAGTCGGACTTGCGGCCGTTTGTCTCCTCGGTGTACTCCCGCAGGAAGTAGCCGGCTCCCATACGCGCTTCGTCGCGCGCCTGTTGGCGGGTCTCGGCGAGATGCACGGGAACCACGAGGCGCCACTCGTTGCGATCAACGGTCTGATTGTGCTCCGCTGCCGACTCTTCGGCGATGGTCCACAGGTCGTTGAGGCTGCCTCTATCTGCGCTTGTCGGGTCCCGCGGCACGGTGATTGTCAGCACGGACGCTCCGTACTTGCCCGCCAGAGCCACGCCGGAAGGCGACTGGATGGATGCCACCGCGATGGGCATGTGTGGGCGCTGGAATGGGCGGATCTGCAGCATCGCCTCGTTCAGCTCGAACCAGTCCGACTTGTAGGTAATCGGCTCTGTCTCGGTGAACAGGCGCAGTATGACGCCGAACGCCTCGTCCATCTTCTCGCGCTGGGTGGTTGACTCGATTCCTAACATGTAGGCATCGCCGGGAAGCGCGCCGGGTCCGACGCCGAACATCACGCGTCCGTGGCTCATGTGGTCGATCTGCACCATCCGGTTGGCGACATTGAATGGGTGGTGGTACGGAAGGCTGACGACTCCCGTGCCCAGGTTGATGTACTTGGTGCGGTCTGCGGCGACTGCCATGAATATCTCGGGTGAGGAGATAATTTCCCAGCCGGAGCTGTGGTGCTCGCCGATCCACGCCTCGTCGTAGCCAAGATAGTCGAGCCACTGGATTAGTTCGAGATCGCGGTCCATTGCAAGGGTAGGATTCTCGCCGACGCGGTGGAACGGGCCGAGGAAAATGCCGAACTTCATTCGGTCAGGGAGCGCCATGGTGGTGTCCTTTCGTGCGTTGTCAGATCGTGTGTTGCGTATTTGGGGCGAATTATAGTGGCAGAGTGGGGGAGTGGCAATAACGGGGTTATGCGAAGTGCGGCATCACCTCGTCCGCGAAGAGGCGCATCGCGGCGTTCACCTTGTCGCGGGGCATTCCGCCGAATGCGAAGTTGCACCCGAAGTACTCGATGCCCTGTGACTGCAGCGCTTTTATCTTTTCCACGCACTGCTCAGGCGTGCCGATGACTGCGCGGTGCTCTGCCACATGGTCGAATGTGAGGGACGGCTGACCGCGCGTCCTGCGCCATTCCTCGATGCTGTTGCTCGCCTCGCTGGCGCCATTGAGGGTGCCGCGCCACTGGAGCAGGTCGATGACCCAGTTGAGCGAGTCATAGGCATCGTTGCGCGCTTGCTCCTCGGTCTCGGCGATGTAGCAGTAGCGGAAGAACGGGATGTCTGCCGTGGTGACATTGTGACCGGCTTCGGCGGACATCGCTTCGTAGCGATGGCATAATTCGATGGCCGGTGCGTTGTCCACGGTCAGACCTATCATCGTGGGGAAGCCGTTGTTAACTGCGAACTCCAGTGTCGCGGGCGTTCGGGTGGCGGCGATGTAGATGGGCGGGTGCGGCTTCTGCACAGTCTGCGGGACCAGGTTCGCCTGGTGCACATCGTAGAACTCGCCCTCATGTGTGTACTCAGGCGTGGTCCACATTCCGCGGATCATGTTTATGGACTCCTGGAAACTGCCTTGCGTGTCGCCATGATCCACACCGTATGGGGTGAACTCGCTCCTGGACGCGCCGCGCCCGAAACCGGCGTCGAGGCGACCGTTGCTGATCAGGTCGAGCGTAGCCGTGTCCTCTGCAAGACGAATCGGGTTGTGCAGGGGTGGCACGATTACCGCGGTGCCGAGGCGAATTTTGCTGGTGCGCGCAGCGACCGCGCTGGCGAACACTAGCACCGACGATCCGATGCCGTATCGCGTGAAGTGATGCTCTGCCAGCCACGCGCTGTGGAAGCCGAGTTCTTCGCCGAGAGCGATGTCGTCTATGGTCTGGTCGACGATGTTTCGCGCATTGGTGTCCTCGGGCCAGGGGAGATGCGTGATGAGTGCGAATTTCATTGCTTGCTCTCTTCCGATGGGATTGACTGCCGCCATTATTCCACAATCGGACAGTGATGGACAGGACGGACGGGGATAATGTAGCCTCACCGTGTGACAGAACGACGATTGGAACCTCAGCACAGCGAGGGAGAACGATGGCGTATTTGCGATTCGCTGCGGCATTTCTGGTGTATGGGATAGTTGATATTGTCTGGAACTTGCTGCCGCCTGTGATGAGCATGTATGCGAGGCTGCACGAATCGACCGGCAGCCCCAGAGAGATGTTCGGCAAGCCGCCGGACACATGGGGCGGCTCAGAAGTGATCTCAGTGCTGATATTCTTCGCGCTCATAGCCTTCGCCAATAGCTACCTTGCCGTCGAGCCTGCCATAAAGGAGAACAGCCTGTTCAAGGCAATGAAGAACAGCGTTGTCCTCGGATGTGCGGCGTATGCCACTTACATCGTGCCGATCTACATGAGCGTCGCCAACTGGCCGGGCGTTCTTGTGCCCATTGATATCATCATCGGTGGCTGCCTGAGTCTCGTGACGTCGACGATCATTACCGCAGTCGCTCTACGCATGCGGAGGAACTGATGGAACGACCACCCCGGAAGTGGCGCCGGATATTGCGGATTTTGACGCGATAACGGGGCGGCTCTTATAATTGACGCGATACCAAACCCTTTATGGACGGCACTGGATAGGACTAATGGCAGACCCGCTTAGCAACGAAACCCTGCTGGAGATTTACGGCAAGATGGTGCTGTCCAGGACGCTGGACGAGCGCATCTGGATGCTGAACCGTCAGGGCAAGGCGGCGATCATGGCGTCGTCGCAGGGCCACGAGGCTGCGCAGATTGGCAGCGTTTATGCGCTGGAGCGCGGCACCGACCAGTTCTACATCTACTATCGCGACCTTGCGGTAATGCTGACGCTGGGTATGACGCCGCGCGAGATCATGCTGGGGTTCACGGCAAAGGTCGGTGAGCCACTGAGCGGAGCGCGGCAGTTTCCGACACACGGAGCGTACCCGGAACTCGGGCTCATCAACCTGTCGAATGTGATAGCGACGCAGCTTCCGCAGGCGGTCGGTGCGTCAATGGCCATACGCATGCGCGGTGAAGAGGCGATTGTCATCGCGTACTTTGGGGACGGTGCGTCGAGCTTCGGGGACTCGCATGAGGCTATGAATTTCGCTGCGATTCACAAGCTGCCCGTTATATTCATGTGCGAAAACAACAAGTACGCGACATCGGTGCCGCAACGCAGGCAGATGGCTGTGGACAGCGTGGCGAGCCGCGCCGAGGGATACGGCATGCCGGGGATCTCGATTGACGGCTGCGACGTGATTGCGGTGTACGAGGCGGTGTCGGAGGCTGCGGCGCTCGCGCGCAGTGGAGACGGACCGACGCTCATCGAGGCGCAAGTGGAGCGATACCTGCCGCACACGAGCGATGACGACGACACGCGGTACAGGCCGCGCGAGGAGATCGAAGAGGCCAAGCTGCGCGATCCGCTGAAACTGTTCAGTACCAAACTCACTGAGATGGGTATCCTGGACAGCTCAACCGATGAGCGGCTGTATGCAGAGGCGCGCGCAGAGGTGAACTCGGTTACGGATGCGGTCGAGGCTGCCGACTACCCGGAGACGCACGACTTCTTCGAGCATGTGTACGCGGAACGCAGTTAAAGGGACTGACAGGATTAATTCATGGCTGTGATGAATGTGCTGGAAGCGGTGCGCGAGGCGATGCGCGAGGAGATGGTGCGGGACGAGCGCGTCTTCGTGCTCGGCGAGGATGTGGGTGTGCGCGGCGGCGTGTTCCTGGCGACCGACGGATTCGTCGACCAGTTCGGCGAGGAGCGCGTGATAGACACACCTATCGCAGAGTCTTCGATTGCGGGCATGGCTTTGGGCGCGGCGATGCACGGTATGCGGCCCATCGCGGAGATACAGTTCGCTGACTTCATCTGGCCAGTGTTCAACCAGATCGTGGGCGAGGCGGCGCGGGCGCGATACGGCAGCAACGGCAAGCTGAGCGTGCCGCTGGTGCTGCGTGCTCCCGAGGGCGGCGGCGTGCGGGGCGCGCTCTATCACTCGCAGTCGGCAGAAGCCTACTTCTGCCACACGCCCGGGCTGAAGGTGATAACGCCGGCCACACCCTACGATGCCAAGGGACTGTTGAAGAGCGCGATTCGTGACGACGATCCTGTGATATTCCTGGAGCACAAGCGCACGTACAGGCTGGTGCGCGGCGAAGTGCCGGACGGCGAATACACCATACCTATCGGCAAGGCGGACGTGAAGCGAGAGGGCGACGACGTGTCCGTGTTCACGTACGGGCTGATGGTTCATCACTGCATCGAGGCGGCGCAGGCTGTCGCGGGTGAAGGCATCAGCGTCGAGGTTGTGGACCTGCGCACGCTGCGCCCGCTGGACACGGAGGGCGTTCTGGAATCGGCGATGAAGACGGGCAAGGCGCTGGTTGTACACGAGGACAACAAGGTGGGCGGCATAGGCGGCGAGATTGCGGCGACAATAGCCGAGGACGCCTTCGAGTATCTTGATGCTCCGGTGCGCCGCCTAGCGGGGCCGGAGGTGCCGGCGATGCCGTTCAGCCCGCCGCTGGAGGCGCTTTACATGCTCGATTCAGACAAGATTGCCGATGCTATTCGCCAATTGGCGGCATACTAACGGGAATTTTCTATCCGCTGGAAATCGAGGATGTTCTGATGCGGAGCGCAACGGCCCAACTTCAAGCTGGTAAACCAAGTGATGGTTAACTAATGATAATTGAACTACCGCAGGTCGGCGAATCCGTTACCGAGGGCACTATCGTCCAATGGCTGAAGCAGGTGGGCGACAGCGTGGAACGGTATGATCCGCTCGTCGAGGTACTGACGGACAAGGTCAGCATGGAGGTGCCGTCTCCGGTCAATGGTGTCATCACGGAGCTGCTCGCCGAGGAAGGGCAGACGCTGCCGATGGGTGCGCCGATTGCAGCGATACAGACGGAGGATGCTGCCGAACCCGCAACGCCGGTTGAAGCGGCACCTGCTGCCGAAAAGCAGGCGGAGCCGGTTGACCGGATAGGCGTGCTGCTGAAGGACGTTGCGCCCGTTGGCCCCACCGGTTCGGGGAATGTGGTCATTCCTGCTGCTCAGAGTGCAGCAGCGTCAGAGTCTCCGGGTGGCAGAAGGCGCCGACGCTATTCCCCGGCGGTGCAGCGGCTGGCGGACGAGCGGGGCATAGATCTGGAGCAGGTCGAGGGCACCGGCATCAATGGTCGTGTGACGCGGAAGGATGTTCTCGCTTACATCGAGACTCAAGGGGAGATTGCAGTTCAAGCGCCCAGCGTAGTGGAACAGCGCGCGCCAACAGTCGGGAGAACCGCAGGCGAGGATGAGGAGCGGCTGCCGTTGTCTCCCTTGCGACGGATGATTGCCGCGAATATGAAGCGCAGCGCGTCAGAGATACCGGTCGCATGGACGATCTCCGAGGTGGATGTGAGCGGTCTTGTGCGGAGGCGTGAGGTGTTGAAGGACGAGTTCATGCGGCGCGAGGGCGTCAACCTGACCTACCTGCACTTTGTCGTAAAGGCTGTCGCGGAATCGCTGCGCGAGAATCCACTGCTCAACTCGTCATGGGGCGAGGACGCTATCATCCTGAAGCGACGCATCAATATCGGCATCGCGGTTGCTGCGCAGGACGGGCTGGTGGTGCCTGTGCTGCGAGATGCGGACACTCTGAGCATTGCGGGAATCGCGGTTCGAGCCGCGGACCTGGCGGCGCGGGCACGGCAGGGCAAGCTCGGCGTCGAAGATGTGCAGGGTGGCACGTTTACGCTGAACAACACCGGCGCACTCGGATCGGTTGCCTCGCAGCCTATCATCAACCATCCGCAGGCTGCGATTCTCACGACCGAGGCCGTGGTGAAGCGCCCGGTCGTCATCGGAGACGCCATCGGCATCCGCTCGATGATGAACATATGCCTGACATTCGACCACCGCATAATGGATGGCGCCGAGGCGTCGGCATTCATGAATTCCGTCAAGCGGCGGCTAGAGGCGGTCTCGCATGAGACGGGGATATACTAGGCG
>CAZWDM010000022.1:0-6771 GCA_964632415.1 uncultured Dehalococcoidia bacterium
TCGCCGTCTATGGGAATCTGCGAAGGCGCATGGCATCAGTCGTCGTGGATTCCTCGCGCTTCTCTCTGCAGGCGGTGCTGCGGCAGTCCTCGCCGCATGCGGTGAACTGCTACCCAACACCGGCGGAACTGCACCCGAAAGCGAGCCGGCGCCATCCTCGCCATCAGCTGAACATTCCCCCTGGTTCAAAGACCCTGCTCCCTTCATCCGGCGCGACGACAAGGGCCTCGAATCGCGTCTCGAGACCATGCACGGACTGATCACCCCGCGCCATCTGTTCTTCGTGCGAAACAACTCCGCCAGCGTGGACCTGGACGCATCACGCTGGCGACTGTCAATCGAAGGCGATGCCGTCAGCCAACCGCTTGAACTGTCTTACGACCGGTTGCGAAATCTCCCCAGCCGAACCCTCATCTCCTACCTGGAATGCGCCGGCAACCACCGCGCAATGTTCGACATTGTGCAGGGACGCGCGGCAGAGGGAACGCAGTGGATGACAGGCGCCATAGGCAACGGCGAATGGACCGGCGTTCCGCTCCGTGACATCCTGAAACTCGCGGGCATTACTGACGGCGCGGTCAGCGTGCTGCTCATAGGGCAGGACGCCGAATCGCCCGAAGGCGGCTTCCGTCGCGTCGTCCCCGTCGATAAAGCGATGCACCCCGACACGCTTCTCGCGTATGCCATGAACGGAGACGTCCTGCCGAAAGATCATGGCTACCCGCTCCGCGCACTGCTGCCGGGATGGGTGGGCAGCTCCAGCATCAAGTGGCTCAACCGCATCGTAGTTTCGTCGGACGAACTCTGGACCCGCAATAACACCACATCATACGTCCTCATTGGCAACGAATACCCACCGGAAGGCGAGGCTGATGGTGAAGTCGTCTCCGCTCAAAGCATCAAGAGTGCCCTCGCCCTTCCGTGGCCCGCCGAGATGCCGGAAGGCTCGCACCGCATTCACGGCTACGCGCACTCACCCGATGGGCATGTCGCGGGGGTAGAGTGGAGCGACGACTCCGGCAGAACCTGGAATCCCGCAACGCTGATTGAGCCGCAGGTCCAGTACTCCTGGGCGCGCTTCGAGTTCCTATGGAAAGCACGCCCAGGCGAGCACGCCATAATGACCCGCGCCACCGACACGCAAGGCAACACCCAGCCCGACGCCATTCCCTTCAACCGGAAAGGCTACCTCTTCAACCAGCCCGTGCCGCATCCCGTTAGGGTATCCTGATCCCCTTCGCTCTTCCTATCCTACGGGAATTACGAACGGCAGTAGTTATTTCGTAAGTAAGGAGATTTCTTTTGAGTGTGCGTTCCCACGGGATTCTTCTAGGCGCAATAGTCGGTGTGATGATTTTCTTGGGAGAGTTGAGTATCTTCTTTGCGGGAAGATTACTTCCATTTGAGGACTTCATCACAAGGTTCTTCTTCATGCTGGGGACAGGCATTTCGGCTATCTTCATCGCTCGTCACAAGGGCAGGCGAGTCTGGATATGGGTGCCTATTAGTTTCTTCTTCACTTTCATTGGATTAGGCGTGCTGATCCTCACGAGGAGCGTTATAGAACGGGATGGTTACTTTCGTTCATAACTCGCTATCCTTCCCATCCTATGTATCGATGTTAGGTCTTGTCCCGCTCACGCCCTCAGCCTCCAGCGATTCAATCGCGTCCGCGTCCATCCCCAGCAGTTCGCCGAAGACCTGCTCGTTGTGCTCGCCCAGTCGCGGCGCGTGCCAGCGCACTCCCGGTGGCGTCCCCGACATCTTCCACGCTGCGCCCGGCATGAAGTACGGCCCGCACGACGGGTGATCCACGAACTCCAGCAATCCGCGCTCCTGGTACTGCGGGTCGTTGAAGATCGCCTCACCGGTCATCACGGGCGCAGCCGACACGCCCGCATCTTGCAGTAGCCGCATCAGGTCGTGCGCGGACTTGTCCTGAGTCCACTGGGAGATGATCGCATCCAGCGCATCATGATTGCGGTGTCGCGAAAGGATGTCGCCGTAGTCAGGATCGGACGCCAACTGCGGCATCCCCATCGCATCGCACATGCGCTCCCACTCGTCGTCATCCGCGACCGCGATCGTGATCCATTCGTCCTCGCCCGCGCAGGGGTAAGCGCCGTGGGGCGCGTACACCGGGTGCCGGTTGCCCCGGTTCTGCGGACTCTTCCCGGTCATCTGGAATCCCAGCAGGTGCTCGCCGATCGTCATTATCGCCGACTCGAGCTGCGAGACATCTATGAAACAGCCTTTGCCCGTGCGCCTGCGACGCCACAGCGCGGATAGAATCGCGCCCGCCGCGTGCGCCCCGCTGATGGGATCGCCGAAGTTCACGCCCGACTTCACCGGCGCGTCCCTGTCTCGATACCCGTTCATGGACGATATGCCGCCGAGCTGCTCCTGCCCGATGCCATACTGGATGAAGTCCTTCCACGGACCCGTGCTCCCGAACGCGGGCATCGAAACCATGATCACATCCGGTCGGATTGCCCTGACCGCTTCGTACCCAAGCCCGCGCCGCTCCATCAGCCCCGCCCGGAAGTTCTCGATGACCACATCGCTGATGCTCACCAGCTCCTCGATGATCGCCTTGCCCTTCGGATGGCGCATCTCCGCCGTGATCCCTGTCTTGCTCATGTGCAGCGTATTGAACCAGCCGCTGCGGTTCCACGGATCGTCGCCGCGCTCGCCGTCCGGCAGGTTGCCCGACCCGACGATCATCCGATGCGGGTCCCACGCCCGGATCGCCTCCACCTTGATGACCTCAGCGCCCATGTCCGCCAGCAGTTTCGTGGCGTGCGGCCCCGCCCATATCCGCGAGAAGTCCAGGATACGCACGCCTTCTAGCGCACCGACCGGGGCATCCGATTCATTCATGCAGTTCTATCCCTTTCATGCCATATTGTCCTATGTTAGCCTACTTCCTGATAATCTCAATACCTGCCGCGCACCTCCGCTCGCGCACCACTGAAGGAGCACCGAATTGCTTACCATCTCCCAGGCATTCGCCGACGATATGATCGCTCACTCGCAGCAGGAAGATCCCAACGAGTGCTGCGGAATACTCGCAGGCAGAGGCGGGACAGTGACCAAGCTATACCGCATAGCCAACGCCACGCCCAGCCCCTATCGCTATGTGATGGAACCGCAGCAGATGCTCAACGCGATGCGCGACGCCGACTCCAACGAATGGGACATTACGGCATTCTACCACTCCCACACCCACAGTCCCGCTTATCCGTCGCCCACCGACGTGCGCATGGCGCAGCAGAGCGGCTGGCTCGGCGACGATGTCTATTACATCCTTGTCTCCCTCGAAGACAAGGCAAATCCCCAGATTCGAGCCTTCCGCATCCAGGAGAGCGGCGAAATCATCGAGCAGGATTACTCCCTTTCCAACTGAAACACACTGTGTCCCCTCTCCCTCTGGGGGAGGGTTAGGGATGGGGCAATCCTTCCTCGTCCTTCCTGTCCTTCCCGTAGGGGGTCCGCACCCCTAACCATTCACTCACTTGCTGCGTTTTATTTCGTGAGCGGCTCACTCTTTCACGACATTACGCGCATCAATTTGCAGGGGGATTATCCATGAAGAAGAAACTGCTGGGAGGCTTACTTGTCGTCGCCATTCTTGCCTCTGCTGGCATTGTGGCGACGCGAGCCAATATCACGGAGGCGAGCACCAGGGCACAGGTCGGCCCGGATGCGAGCGGCTTGACAGGCGTACACCATAGCAAATCGAGCGGCAAGCCATTCGTCGGCATAGGCATCGCTTCCGTCCCGGACGGCAGCGACACCGAAGGCGCGCTCATCGTGCGCGTCGTCTCGGGCAGCGCGGCGGACGGTAACTTGAGCGTGGACGACATCATCACCGCCATCGACGGCGAGTCCATAAGCGGACCCGGCGATGTGGTTCGTATCGTGCGCGAGCACTCACCCGGCGACACGGTCGTCTTTACGGTAATGCGCGGCGGCACAAGTACGAATGTGAGCATCACGCTGGGTGAGCAGGATGCGTCGTTCCGCGAGGGCATAGCAGGCAAGCGTGGCGGCTTCGGACACGGCTACCTCGGAAAGGCCGGAGGAAGCCTTGTCCTGTCCGACACCCGCTACATGACCGATGACGGCGTGAAGACCGTGCGCAGGGCATTCGGCGCGGCGCAGAACATCAACGCGAACACCGGCACATTCGACCTGCTGCTGCGCGACGACTCCGAAACACTGACCTTCACGATTGACGACGACACCAAGATTGCGACGGACACCGTCGAAGGGGATGCAACACTCTCCGACCTGGGCGCGGATGCCACAACGATGGTCGTGCAGGTCACTCAGCCGGACGGAACCAGCCAGGTTCAGAGCGTAGTCCAGGGCGACTTCTCGCTCACCATGCACTCCCTTCTCGGTCGAGACGGCTTCGGCAGGATGCACCGCTTCGGAGCGGAAGACTCCAACGGCTTCTCGCCGAGGAAATTCTTCTTCGGCTGGTTCGGCGACCGTGACGGCAGCGGACGCAACGATAACCATGAGCGGCGCGGAAATCGCCACAACTAAGCCGGTGCCTAGGGCTGGGCATAATTGCCGCTCATCTTGTCCCTGCCCCCTTTGGGGGAAGGTTAGGAAGGGGGAAATGAAGAATTATGCCCAGCCTTACGGTGCCGGTAATTCCTTGACAGCATATCTGCGAAGCAACTAATCTGGTTTATGAG
Source organism: uncultured Dehalococcoidia bacterium (assembly GCA_964632415.1). Lineage (GTDB taxonomy): Bacteria > Chloroflexota > Dehalococcoidia > Lucifugimonadales > JADFKI01 > Bin90. Next base: position 4,710 of record CAZWDM010000022.1, read on the forward strand.
AACATTTACAATCATAGCCAAAGGCTACGACGGAGACGAGTAAGAGGCCACATCCGGCACAGCGAGTCTGACGCGGCGCAACCGAATTAACCGGCAACCCGCATGGTGAGAGCAGACGCACAGGATAGCCTCTGAAAATCCCTCCCGAGCCGCGCACCGAAAATCCTTGCCCTCCGGATTGGCAACGAGCCAGGGTATGGAGAGTAGACTGCGACGGATTCGCCCGACGTTAGCAGGGCGGGGGTATGAACACGTACTCCAATGAGCGCATCGCGCGCGTCTTGTCGACGTGCCGGTGAAGCAGGGTGGTACCGCGAGCCATCAAGTCCACAGAAGGATATTGAGCGCCCGTCCCTACGATATGGGGCGGGCGCTTTCTTGTGCCTGACAATAGGCGAACAGAGAACATTAGGAGTCCAGATCAAATGTCATCCTTGACCCTCTACGACACCACGCTGCGAGACGGAACGCAGGGCGAGGGCATCTCGCTGTCCGTCGCCGACAAGCTTGCAATCTGCGAGCGCCTCGATGAGCTGGGCGTGCACTACATCGAAGGCGGCTGGCCCGGCTCGAACCCCCGCGACGCCGAGTTCTTCGAGCGCGCCAAGTCCATGACGCTCGCCAACGCCACGCTGACCGCGTTCGGCAGCACCCGCCGCGCCAACATCAGCGCCGCGGAGGACGCGAACCTTGCCGCGCTGCTCGAGGCCGAGACTCCGGTCGTTACCCTTGTGGGCAAGAGCTGGGACCTGCATGTGACCCGCGTTCTGGAGACCTCGCTCGAAGAAAACCTCGCGATGATCTCGGACTCTGTGGCGTTCCTCGTCGAGCAGGGCAGGCGCGTATTCTTCGACGCCGAGCACTTCTTCGACGGCTACAAGGCGAACGCTCACTACGCGATACAGGCGGTGAACGCGGCAGCAGTCGCCGGAGCGGAGTGCGTCGTCCTCTGCGACACGAACGGCGGCATGATGCCCGACGAGATTTCCGCAATCGTGCACCAGGTCCGTCAGCGCTCGGATGTCGAGCTCGGCATCCACACGCACAACGACGCTGATATGGCCGTGGCAGGCGCAATCGCCGCAGTGCGTGCCGGCGCAACCCAGGTGCAAGGCACGATGAACGGCTACGGCGAGCGCTGCGGCAACGCGAACCTCGTATCGCTCATAGCAAACCTCAAGATAAAGCTCGGCATCGACTGCGTGAGCGACGACCAGCTCGCCTCCCTCACCGACGCCAGCCGCTATGTCGCCGAAGTCGCGAACATGCCGACTCTCAGCTCGCAGCCCTATGTGGGCGGCAGCGCATTCGCGCACAAGGGCGGCTTGCACGCATCCGCCGTCTCCAAGGTCGAGCACAGCTACCAGCACATCCAGCCCCGCAGCATCGGCAACGACAAGCGCGTGCTGGTCTCCGACCTGTCCGGGCGCGGCAACATCCTGTGGCGCGCGCGCGAGCTCTGCCCTGACGCCGAACTAACGCAGGCGCAGGCGCGCGAACTCCTGGAGGAGATTAAGCAGCGGGAAAACCAGGGCTTCCTTTACGAGGGCGCAGAAGCGTCATTCGAACTGTTGGTTCGCCGTATGCAGCCCGGTTACACGCCGCCCTTCTCGCTAGTCGATTTCGTATCCATGGTGGAAAAGCGCTCGAATGGCAGCACTTCAGGCGACATAGCCTCGCAGGTGATGCTGAAGGTGCAGGTGGACGACGAGGTGATGCACACCGCTGCAGAAGGCAATGGCCCCGTAAACGCGCTCGACCACGCGCTGCGAAAGGCGCTGCACCAGTTCTACCCCGACCTCCAGGCAGTGCGCCTGCTCGACTACAAGGTGCGCGTCGTGGACCAGGGCAGCGGCACCGGCTCCGTAGTCCGAGTGCTGATAGACTCCACCGACGGCCAGCGCACATGGAGCACCGTCGGCTCATCCGAGAACATCATAGAGGCGAGCTGGTTCGCGCTCTCCGACAGCCTCGAACACTGGCTCGCGCGCGAAGCCGTTGCAAGTTGACGCTAGTGGTGCGCCATACTATCATTTCTAGGTGATTCGGAGCTACGGAAGTC
>CAZWDM010000022.1:6871-37921 GCA_964632415.1 uncultured Dehalococcoidia bacterium
ACGGAGGCACCCACATGGAACTCGGCTACTTCACGATGCCCCTACACCCGCCCGAGGCCGATGTCGCGCAGACCATGGCGGACGACCTGGAGCAGCTTGTCGTTCTCGATGAGCTTGGCTACAGCGAGGCGTGGATAGGCGAGCATTTCACATCCGTCTGGGAGAACATACCCGCGCCGGACCTGTTCATCGCCAACGCGCTCGCTAGGACGAAGAACATCAGGCTGGGCACCGGCGTTACCTGCATGCCCAACCACAACCCCTTTATGATCGCGCACCGCATCGCGCAGCTCGACCAGATGGCGCAGGGCCGCTTCATGTGGGGTGTGGGCTCCGGCGGCTTTGTCGGCGACTTCACCGTGTTCGGCTTCGACCCCGAATCCGGCGAGCACCGCGGCATGGCGCGCGACTCCGTGGAGACCATCCTGAAGATCTGGAATGACCCACAGCCCGGCGTCTATGAGCACAAGTTCTGGCGCTTTGAGATTCCCGAACCCGTGGAGGATGTCGGTCTGGCGTTCCACATGAAGCCGTACCAGCTGCCGCACCCACCGATCGGCGTCGCGGGAGTCTCCCCAAAGTCCGAGACGCTGTACCTCGCGGGTGAGCGCGGCTGGATTCCTATGAGCATCAACCTCGTCCCCGTGCCGCAGCTCGCGACCCACTGGGATGCCGTAAGCGAGGGTGCGGCGCGCACCGGACGCTCAGCGGATCGCGCAACCTGGCGCATTGCCCGCGAAGTGTATGTAGCCGAAACGACCGAACAGGCCCGGCAGGACATGCTGGACGGCGTGTTCGCCCGCGACTTCAACCGCTATTTCAAGCCGCTGCTGTCGCACATGGGACAGCTCGGCCTGATGAAGACCGACCCCGACATGCCCGACGAAGATGTTACCGCCGAGTACCTGCTGGACAACATCTGGGTCGTCGGCAGCCCCGACGATGTCGCGGACAAGATTCGCGCCATCCACGAAGAGGTGGGCGGCTTCGGCGTGCTGCTCGCAATGGGCCACGAGTGGCAGCCCCGCGACAAGTGGACGCGCTCCATGACCCTGCTGAAAGAGGAAGTGCTGCCGAAGTTGGCGAACCTGGACTAGAGACCATTCAGCGGCATCGCCGGAGGTCGGGATGAGAAATGTTGGCTATGCGCTCCTTTTTGGAGGATTGGCGTTGATGGTCATCGGCATGCCTACTTGCATAGGATATTGTCTTGCCCCTACTGATGGCACAATCGAAGACTATGGGAATGCCGGCGGAATGTTGCTAGGAGCTATGCTCTTCGGAGCCGGTACAGTAACGGCCGCTATAGGTGCCGTTGTCTTAGGAAAGTCCTCATATTACTAGGTATTCTCTTATTCTGGCTGTGAAGGTTTTATGAATCCGGGTGAACTCGTAGCGGCGCGGATGAGCGGGGGCATAGCCATCGTGAGGGTGGTTGATGTTGAGGCTTCGCGCGTGCGCGTTGCCATTCGCCGCAAGAAGGAAGCACGCCTGCCCACCGACCGAGTCGTACTATCCACGCAGGTCTTCGCTGAAGGCGACGAGCAGGTGGCGGACTTCCGGCGGCAGAGCGAGGACATCGCCTCCGAGTTGGACATCGCCGAACTCTGGGAGGTCGTCAGCGACGAAGACGACGCGCTCTCCTTCCATGACCTTGCCGAGCTCTACTGGGGCGACGACGCCCGCCCGGAGCAGCAGGTCGCCCTCCTGCTTTGCCTCGACCGCGACTCCCTCTACTTCGAGGACGGCAAGGGTGGCTACACCCCGCGCTCACCCTCCGCGGTCGAAGAGACCCTTGCCCGCCGCAGACGCCAGGCGCAGCAGGCCGCCGAATCTGACACGCTGCTCGAGTGCCTTGAGCGCGGAGAACTGCCGGGCGAACCAACGCCGCACCAGCGGATGCTAATAGACAGCATCCGCGACTTCGCAGCTTTCGGCGATGATTACACGCGCAGTGCCCTGGTCAAGTCGTTTCTTGGCAAGATGGAACGCAGGGCGGGCAACCTGCAGCGACTCGCATTCGATGTCCTCGTAACCTGTGGCATCTTCGCCCCTGACGAGCCGCTTGAACTCTTGCGGGACGACATCACCGAGGCATTCTCCGATGAAGCCCTCGCCGCAGCGGAAACGGTCAGCCAGGCCGAGCTGCTGGACGATGCAAACCGCCTCGACCTTAAAGCGCTGCCAACCATCACAATCGACGACGCGGATACCCGCGACAGGGATGATGCGCTGTCTCTTGAACGGCTGGATCCCTCCACTGTCCCTTCCCCCTCAGGGGGAAGGTTAGGAAGGGGGCACGGAGAGAAATACCGCCTTGGCGTACACATCACCGACGCAGGCGCGCTGATCCCGCAGGGCAGCGCGCTGGACAAGGTGGCAGACTTGCGCATGGCGAGCCTCTACATCCCCGACGGCAAGATTTCCATGCTCCCCGCCGCCGTGTCCCAGGACAAGGGCAGCCTGGAGGCAGGCAAGCCTCGTGCCGCGCTGAGCCTGCTCATTGAGATGAGTGCCGATGGCGAGATCCTGGAATACGAGGTCAAGCCCTCGGTCATTCAGAGCGACTCCGCGCTGTCATACGACGAGGCGAACGCCGCAATGTCGGATGAATGCCACCCGTATCACGAGATGCTGGCAGACCTGAATACGCTTGCGGAGGCCATGAAGCGGAGGCGAGAATCCGCCGGCGCGGTCGGCATCGACCGCGCGGAGCTGAACATCACGGTCGCATCGTCCGACGATGTGCGCGTGAAGGTCGTCGCCCGGAACTCGCCGGCGCGCGAAATGGTCGCCGAATGCATGGTGCTCTGCAACTCATTGCTGGCGTCGTTCTGCGCCGAGCGGGACATTCCCGCATCGTATCGCTCGCAGACCGCGCCCGACCTCAGCGACCTCGGTTCAGGGCTGCCCCCCGGCGTGGACTTCAGCGAAGGTCCGCTGCGCCAGTACCTGATGATGCGCCGCTTCGCTCCCGCCGACACGCGCACCGCCCCCGCACCGCACGGCGGCCTCGGGGTGCCCGCGTACATACAGGCGACATCCCCGCTGCGCCGCTACCCGGACATGGTGATGCAGCGCCAGATTACCCATTACCTCAGCGAGGGCGAACCGCTGTACAGCGTGGAGGACATTACCAGCGTGGCGGGACGCGCCGATGTGCAACTCCGGGCGATGGGCAAGCTGGAAGACGAGCGCCGGCGCTACTGGCTGCTGAAGTTCTTCAGGCTGCGGATGGAACGGTCGCCGGAAGACGATGCCGCCGCCCTGTTCAATGCTGTCGTCCTCGAAAACCAGCCCCGCCGCTCCGCCTTGCTGGAGCTTGCGGACTACCCGTTCCGCATTCGCGCACGCCTGCCCGATGACGTTCTACCCGGCGAGACTGTAACGCTGCGACTCCACAGCGTTGACCTCTGGGAGAAGCGTGCGAGCTTCATCCATGTGCAGGAAGAAAAATCCCCTCCCCCTTGATGGGGAAGGGTTAGGGTGGGGGGAAATCCCAGTCCGCTGTCCGTATCGATGTTAACCCCCGTCAAAGCCCCGGTATCTCCCCCGGCATGTAGTGCTCGGCGCGAAAGATGCCGTTGACCTCGCCGAAGAACGGGTTGCTGTCGAAGTGCGGGTTTATGTACTCCCACACGACCTCGCCCTCCGGCGTTACCTGGAACAACCGACCGGAAAAGCCCTCCGTTATGAGCGTATTGCCGTTCGGCAGGCGTCGTGCCCCCGAGATGATGTTGCTGTGGAAGTTCAGCATCGGCCTGTCCTGGTACTGCCAGACGATCTCGTTCGTGGTGGGGTTCACCTCGATGACGCGAGAGTAGGCGAAAGCGTCGTTGTGCCGCTGTGTGCCATTGTCGAAGATGAGCACATTGCCATTGTCCAGCAGGCTCGGGTCATGCTGCTGCGCCAGCACATCGCCGCCCAGCTTCCACTCGATGTTGCCAGTTGCCTTGTCGATGATGCAGACGGTCGAAATGCTCCTGAAGCTCACCAGTACGCGGTCGTCCGGCAGCGGCACAATGGTATTGCCGTGCGTCCAGTTCTCGCGTGGGTGGTTGAAGGTAAGCACCTCGGTCTCGACATCCATGTGCTCATGCGCCAGCCACGACCACACGCGGTTGCCCTGGGTATCCACCTCCACCAGCTCGTCCGCCCACATATCGTTGCCCTCTTCCAGCGGAATGCCGCCCTTCACCTGGGCGGCTACATCGTCCGGCACTCGATACAACCCGAGGTAGATCGCGCCGCCTGACTCCGTGCGCCTGCCGTCGTGGTGGTGCCACTGATCGTGATGCTCCCAGAGGACATTGCCCTCCAGGTCCGTTTCGAGCATCACGCCGCCCTTTAGGATTGACCAGGTTGGAAAGGGCAGGGGCGAGTCGTCAACGATCTTGCCGTTGTAGAAGAAGTTGCCATTCGGCAGCAGGTAGCCCCAGAAGCAGGGAGGATACGGCATCTGCCACCTGTGAACGATGTTACCATTCAGGTCGATGATGCGCGGCTCCCCCGAACCGAAGTTGGGCGTGAACATAACATAGCCGGGGCATGCCCTGTCCTCGTCCAGCGCCGTAACACCAAGTCTCGTAGTCCTGCGCCTGGTGTTCTGGTCAATGGGCATGGGGAGTCTTTCAACCTTTCAGACTATCAGGTGAGCCGGTGTATCGGGGATGCAGTCGTGCATGTTGGGAAAGGCTGACAGTCTGATAGACTGACGAACTGGCCGGCTATCGTGGTCGGGGTGGCCGGGATTGAACCGGCGACCTCCTGCTCCCAAAGCAGGCGCGCTCCCGCTGCGCTACACCCCGATCTCTGCATGCTGGCGAACCGAAACAGTTGGAACTGCGGCAACGCCCACACAATGATGATAAGCACATCCAGCAGCGTTGACAAGGATTAAAGACTACTCGTTACACCGACGGATGCCGCGTATGCCACTCCGTCGCCGCCTCGTAAGCCCGTCCCACGCGGAACAGTGTCGCCTCGTCGAACGGCCTGCCGATTATCTGCATCCCGATCGGCAGTCCCGCATCCGAGAAGCCGCTCGGAATCGACAGTGCAGGCAGTCCGGCCAGTGCAGCCGGACTCGTGAATCGCCGCCGCCCGATGTCCAGCTTCCCCTGGTAGTATCCACCCGGCTTGCCAGTCGATGCGTCTATCGCCGGCGCAGCGACCGGTCCCGTCGGCAATATGATGACATCGTACTTATCCAGCGCCGAGTGCAGCTCGCGCCGTATCAGTTCCCGCGCCCTCTGTGCCCGCAGGTAAGTCCATGCGGGCGTTAACGATGCGGTCTCCAGGCGTGTTCGCGTGCTCCAGTCGTAGTCGTCGGGTCGCGTTCGCAGCCACTCCGAGTGATACGCCGCGCAGTCAACATCAGCCACTCCAATGAACACCGCGCCGCTGTTCTCGCACCTTGGCAGGGACATCTCCTCGGCAGTCGCGCCGTGTTCTCCCAGCACGCTCACCGCCCGCATCACGGACTCGCGTACATCCGAGTCAAGCCCCTCGTAGTCAAACATCTCTGACGGCAGCCCGATCCGAAGGCCCTCCACACCGCCATCGAGTTCTGCGGTGTAGTCGGGCACGGGTGCGTCGCTGGATGTAGCGTCCTGCGGATCCCTTCCCGCAATCGCGTTCAGCATCAGCGCGCAGTCCGCCACCGTGCGCGTCATGGGCCCCACCGTATCCAGCGACCAGCTCATCGCAAGTACGCCCTGTCGCGTAACCCTCCCGTATGTCGGTCGCAGCCCAACGATTCCGCAGAAACCCGCAGGCCCGCGCACGCTCCCGCCCGTATCCGAGCCAAGCGCACCCGCGCACAGGCCACCCGCCGCCGCTATGCCGGAACCGCTGCTCGATCCCCCCGCCGTATGCTCCGTGTTCCACGGATTGCGCGGCGTGCCGAAGGGATGGTCTATCGTCCCCCCGATGGCGAACTCGCTCAGGTTCAGCTTGCCCAGCAACACCGCGCCCGCATCATTCAGCCTGCGAACAATCGTCGAATCTTCGTCCGGCACGAAGTCCGCCAGCACCTTCGATCCGCCCGATGTCAGCACGTCCCTGGTGTAGATGATGTCCTTGATGGCGACCGGAATGCCGTGCAGCGGGCCCCTGTCCTCGCCCGCCTGCATCTCCGATTCCGCCTGACGCGCCTGCGCCATCGCGTGCTCGCCCATCACCGTGATGTACGCGCCAAGTTCGCCGTTCAGCGCCGCTATGCGGTCAAGGTAAGCCGATGTCAGCTCGACCGGCGACAGCTCTCCGGAGCGCAGCATCGCCGCCTGCTCGGTAATCGGCTTGTAGTGGAGTTCGACATTACTCATCGGTCGCCTCATACGGTGCAAATGTAATCGCCGGCTCTGCGGATGCCAGCGCATCGGATGGGATCTCGTCAATCGCCTCCACCACGGACTCCAGCCGCGCCGCGATCGGCTCAGCGCGGTCCTCTGCGATCTCTATTCCGGCGATAAGTGCCAGCGCGTATATCTCATCAGTCGTTATCTTAGGCATGGCAGTTCCTTGGTTCAGTGTTTACCCTCTATCATCCGTGCCGATTCTATCAGGGCGTTGACTATCCATCTACCCCAACATAAAATCACGCAAAACACTGACCAGTTATGAAATCGGAGGTATAGGACATGGCAGCAGTAGGCTCAGGCGACTATCAGTACGAACGAGTTCCGGTGTGGCCGAATATGCCCAAGTACTGGGAGTTCGGCGCGGCATCCGACGGCGCGGTCAACTCGCAGGACGAGGTGTACATCTTCAGCCGGGGCGCGCACCCCCTGACGATCTGGGACACGGACGGCAACTTTATCTCGTCGTGGGGCGAGGGCACATTCTCCGCCAATCCGCACGGCATCTACATCGCGCCCAACGACAACGTGTGGCTCGTGGACCGCGACTTCCACATCGCGACCGAGTACACGCCCGGTGGCGAGGCAATACGGACCCTTGGCGAGAAGCTCGCGCCGTCTCCGTCATTCCAGGGCATGCCATTCAACATGCCGTCAGGACTCGCCATAGCCCCGGACGGCAACATGTTCGTCTCGGACGGCTACGGCGGACACCGCGTCCACAAGTTCAGCGCGGACGGCGAGCTGCTGCACTCATGGGGCAAGCAGGGCACGGGCCCCGGCGAATTCGCCCTGCTGCACAACATCTGGGTTGACGAGCGCGGCCGCGTCATCATCTGCGACCGCGAGAACAATCGCATCCAGTTCTTCGACGGCGAGGGCAACTTCCTCGAAGAGTGGACTGACCTGGAATCTCCCGGCGACCTCTGGATTCACGACAGCATTATCTATGTCGTCGAGCAGGGCGCGGGCACCGGCGTCAGCATCTGGACGCTCGACGGCGACCTGCTGTCCCGCTGGCGGGGCAGCGACGAGGGCGCGGCGCATGGCAGCGTCATCGGCGGTCATGGCATCTGCGTGGACTCCAAGGGCAGCATCTACGTCACCGAGATCGGGCAGGGCGAGCGCGTCTCCAAGTTCGTCCGCGCGTAGCCCAGAAGTCCCTTCCTCCTCGATGGGGGAAGGCTAGGATGGGGGTGAGGTATCTGCTTACCCATCTGAAACAAACATCCCTCGCGCTGCTGGACCTCGTACTCCCCGAGTACTGCGTGGTCTGCAAGCGCGAGGGCAGATATCTCTGCGCCGATTGCGAACTTGATCTGCCGCCGTTGCAGAGGCCCTACTGCGTGCTATGCGCCAGCCCGCAAGTCCCCCAGCTCTGCGAATCGTGCCGCCGCATCGCGCCCGCCTTCGACAGCGTGAGAGCGCCCTACGAGTTCCATGGCAGCGCACGCAACATCATCCACGACCTCAAGTATCGCAACGTGCGCATCTCCGTGCCGTACATTGCGCGCCTGCTCGCCGCCTACCTGGAGCGCAACCCCTATCCTGTGGATTCCTACTGCCCCGTTCCCCTGCACCCCCGCCGTGAACGCAGCCGAGGATTCAACCAGTCCGAGCTGATCGCGCATGAACTCAGCCGGCTTACGGGCACCCCCGTGGACTTAGCCGTTCTCCGCCGCATCCGCAACACACCGCCGCAAGTCCACATGGAAACACCCGGCGCCCGCCAGCGAAACATCGTCGATGCCTTCGAGTGCTCGATAGACGTGGCAGGCCGCCGCTACATGCTCATAGACGACGTGGTAACCACCGGCAGCACCATGTCCGCCTGCGCCGACGCCCTGAAGGACGCAGGCGCAGCAAACGTCTGGGGCATCGCCTTCGCCCGCCAGGGGATGCATGGGGAGGATGACGAGGAAGACATCAGAGCCAGCCGTTGGTGGGTGTGATGTCTTAGTTCTTGCTAGAGGGAGAGCCCGTTCTTCTGAGAATTAGCCCCGGGAGGCTTCCGCGAAGCTTCCGCTTTGGGTGGGGCAGATTTCGGCAATCCTCCTCATGCAAACCGTCTAAAAGAACCAGGTAATTTTGTACCTGGTTCATCGGAGTTTGAATTGTCCCTGTCAATATCTGTATCTGGCATTGGTCGGTCGCTTGCCAATTGGCTAGGGTTTACCTTTTTGCTTGGTTGCGCCGGGTGGCTTGCCAGATGTGTCAGCCTTTGGTGGTGCATTCTTTGGAGCAGTGCCCTTTTTGATGATTCTGCTACGTGTTTGTAATTTAGTCGCCATGAATACCTCTCCTACACTTCAGGTTTGACTATTTCGCCTCTGCAATATCATAGACCGTGGATGCCAACCAGCCTCTTTCGTAATCACTGTCCTGAGAAAATCTCTGATCGTAGAAGTATGTGTATATCATAACGGATTCCACATCTCTCGATACCAAGAATTCGCAAGACTCTGGATGTGATTCTCCAGGTTCTACGACCAGTTCACCGGGGTTCCAATGACGGTCTAGTCTTTCAAGGGTAGTCCAACGAATATCCTCGTATTCACCCTCTACGAACACTTGAGCATACAGGTGCTCAATATGTTCGTCAGTCTCTGGTCCTATAAGTTGCAATAGGATGAAACCCTCACGTAGTTCTACTTCAACCCTTGAACTATTGTGCAGAGTTGCAGTCACATCGATATGCGTATAGCTGTCGCCGATAAATCTATGGTGGATTCGGTGAGAAATGGTGAGGTGAGGTTCCAAAGTCCTGAATATCTGTAATCTCTGATATGCGAAGATGCCACCTACGCATAATGCAACTAAAATGCCAATTGAGTGAATTGATGTAGCCGAATCCATGAATCCGGCATCTGTCAGTTGGGTTGTAGCAAAAATTATAATCAGCAGCAGGGCACTGAAGCCTATGACCCATAGCATTAGCTTCCAGATGTCTCTTCGCATGGCCTCCATTCTCTGATTGTCAAATCTCCCATGCCGTCGAGAAATACGACACCCATCCCCACCTACAGCCGCGACAGATACTGCCCCGGTATATCAACGCCCACCATCCCGCTGTACGCCTGCGTCAGCCGCTGCGTCACCGGCCCGGGTATCGAAGCATCGCCGATCACATTGCCGTTGAACGACGACACCGGCACGATGCAGAAGCTCGTTGAAGTGATGAACGCCTCGTCCGCCGTGTATGCGTCGTACAGGTCCAGGTCTGCTTCTTTCACCGTAATGTCAAGCTCGTGCGCGAGGTCTATTGCCGTCTCCCGGCTGATGCCCGCAAGCACGTACTGCTCACGCGGCGTCAGCACCGCGCCATCCTTGACCAGGAAGATGTTCGCGCCCGGTCCCTCGCACAGGTTGCCTTGCATGTCCAGCAGGATCGGCCAGGCGTCGGGGTTCTGCGCCTCCACCTCCTGCGTCGCCAGCACGAGATTGATGTAATTGTGCATCTTCGCGCGCGGACTCATCGACTCCGGCGGCGTCCGTCGGATCGACGGCACTATGACCGGCATGCCGTCGCGGTAGTGCTTCGCGCGCGCCTCGAACGGTAGCGGCACGCACTCCACCAGCACCGTCGGGCTGCCTCCCGGCACGCCCCGCGTGATGCGCTGAGTAACCCAGTAGTCGCCGTTCTCCTCCATGAGCGGCAGGTTCGCCTCCAGCACCTGCATGGTGATGTCCGCGAACTCCTGCTTGCTCAGCCCCGGCTCCATTCGCAGGTACTTCAGCGAGTTGAAGAAGCGGTCGAGGTGGTCCTGCAGCTTGAAAATCTTGCCGTTGAATGTGCGCGTCGTGTCGAACACGGCATCGCCGTACAGGAACCCCCTGTCGCGCACCGAAATCTTAGCCTCGCTCTCCGGAATAATCTCACCGTTCAGGTAAACCACGCGTTCTTCAGACATTCTCCTACCTCCAATGATGCTCTGCTCTTTCCGTAAACAATGACAGGATGGCAAGGACACTCAGGATTCAACACCTCAGCCTAGCCTTTCCATCCTGCCTCTCGATGATTGTCCTGGTTAACCCTGCTGGCTGAAGTCCCGGAAGCGATAGCCCACATTCCATATCGTCTCGATGTACGGGTGGTCGGCGTCCTCGATCTTGCTCCTCAGCCGCCGTATATGCACATCCACCGTGCGCGTGCCGCCGAAGTAGTCGTAACCCCAGATACTGCTCAGCAGCGCCTCCCGCGAGTACACGCGCCCGGGATTCGTCGCCAGAAGCCGCAGCAGCTCGTACTCCTTGAAGCGCAGGTTCACGCGCTTCCCCCGCAGCGACACCTCGTAGGTGGACGGATTGATCACCAGGCTGCCCGCGCGAATCACATCATCGTCGTCCTCGTTCCGGTTGCGATGCAGCGTCAGCTTGACCCGCGTTACGATTTCGTTCGCGTCGGGTGGACTGACCACGAAGTCGCTGACCTCAAGCTCGAGGTCGAATTCGGGCACCATCTCCGGTGATACCAGCGCAATGACAGGCAGCTTCAGGGACTCGCACTGCTCGATGAATGACTTCACGGACGAATTGGAAAGGGTGGACAGGTTCAGCAGCGCGAGATGGGGTAGGGCGGCGCCATCAAGCGAGTCAAGGTCCGCCGGTCCCTCCACCAGAAGGACTTCGATGCCCTCGTCATCAAGGGCGTCCAGCCACTCAGAATGTGGAGCGTTTTCCCCAAACGGATGCGATCTCACCATATATCTGGCGTTTCCCTCCGCAGCGTCGAAATGCGCGTGCTCTTGAAAGTCAGCATGCAATATATGCCATTGCGCCCGCGTAGTTCAAGGGCGCTTCCGTTTGGCAACATTTTCGTGCCCACCAGAAACGAAGAACGGCTCATCAGCCGCAGATGGCTGTGACGCCCGCGCTTGAAGGGAATTCTCAGCACCTTGGGATGCCGCCGAAGCGCAGGCGAAGCAGTCCCTTCACATCCTCGATTGCCGTGCCGAGTATCTTCACACGCGTGTCCGGGTCGTCGGTCCAGTGAACGGGAATCTCGCTTATCTTGAAGCCGTTCGCTTCTGCGAGTATGAGCAGCTCGGTGTCGAAGAACCAGCGATTGTTCTCTATCAGCGGCACAAGCTGATCGACGGCGCGACGGCTCACCGCCTTGAATCCACACTGGGCGTCCCGAAACCCGGTCAAGAACATCGAGCGAAAGAGGAAACTGTACCCCCGCGATGTTATCTCGCGCTTGAGCGGCCGCCGCTCCACGCGCGCCCCCCTGGTGAGACGCGATCCGATTGCGATGTCATAGCCCTGCTCGGCGACGGCACCAACAAGCGGCTGCAGCGCGGCAAGATCGGTCGAAAGGTCGACATCCATGTATGCCACGATGTCCGCTTCCGATGCAAGCCATGCGGTGCGCAGTGCCAGTCCTCGCCCGCGCTCCTCCAGCCGGAACGGCGAAACGCCGGGATATTCCCGGGACAGTTGCTCGGAAACATCGGGCGTGGCGTCTTCCGAGCCGTTATCCGCGATGACTATGCGCCAGTCGTAGCCGCCAAAGTTCGCGGCAAGGTGAGCGTGGAGGATTGGGATGCTCTGGGGTAGCGCACGCTCCTCGTTGAGCACGGGAATAACGATATCGAGCGATATTTGCGTCATTTATTGGCGAGTTTCATTAAGAGATTAAGCTGTCGTAAGGCGACGCTTCGGCTCAGGGATGGGGTCTCCGAATTCACGCGCAGTATCAAGCCATAGGGAGATTGCTTCGTTGATATTGTCGAGCGCGCCCGCCTGCGAATCGCCGTGAGCAATACAACCCGGAAGTTCCGGTGCTTCGGCAATGAATGCCTCGTCGGGTTCGCTCCAATATAAGACAATCTCGTACTTGTGCATCAGAGTTCCTCCAGGTCATACCTCTCGATGATACGGCGTACCTGCCGCACCTGATAGGGTTTGGCATGGCTGCCATCGCGCTGTCGGACTCGTGAGAAACGGTTCAAGACTGCTCAACTATAGGTTCCATCAGTTTGCGGACAAGATAAGATCTGGTAGATCAATTGTCAAAAATTCTTGAACTCAGTGCCGGAAATGCCGCGTCCCCGTAAGCAGCATTGCGATTCCATGCTCGTCCGCCGCCGCGATCACCTCGTCGTCCCTGATTGAGCCGCCGGGCTGAGCGATAGCCGTAATCCCGCCCGATGCCGCCATCTCGATGTTGTCCGCGAACGGGAAGAATGCGTCCGATGCGAGCACGCTGCCCTTCGCCTTGTCCTCCGCGATGCGCAGCGCGAGATGAACGCTGACCACGCGGTTCGGCTGTCCCGCTCCCATTCCAACCAGCGTGTTGTCCTTCGCCAGCACGATAGTGTTCGACTTGATGTGCTTTGCCGCCTTCCACGCGAAGGCCAGGTCTGCAAGCTCGGCTTCCGTGGGCTGGCGTTCTGTCACGATCTTCCAGTCAGCAGGCGACTCCGCGATATCGTCTGTCTGCTGCACGAGCGCGCCGCCGGACACGAGGCGTACATCCAGCCCCTCCTGCGGTCCCGATGCGGGCTGCACTTCTAGCAGTCGCGTCCGCCTGCGCCGCCGAAGCACTTCGATTGCCTCTTCTTCGTAGTCAGGTGCGATGATGATGTCGAACAGCACGCCCCGCATCGCCTTCGCTGTCTCTGCGGTAAGTGTGCGATTGAAAGCGACGATGCCCCCATAAGCCGAGACCGAATCCCCCTCGAACGCGCGCCGGTACGCCGTCGGCTGGTCCTCGTGTACTGCGAGCCCGCAGGGGTTCGTGTGCTTGATGACGGTCGCGGCGGGCTGACCGAAATCGGCGACCACTCGCCATGCGGCGTCGGCATCCAGGTAGTTCGTGTACGACATGTCGATGCCGTGGATCTGCTTGGCGCGGACGATTCCACCGCTGGACAGAGGCGCGGCGTACAAGCCCGCCTGCTGGTGCGGATTCTCGCCGTAGCGAAGTGTCGAAACCTTGCTGAATCCGAATGTCGTCTCCTCGGGTTCCAGCGCGTCACTGCCGAGATACTGCGAAATTGTCGTGTCGTAGATCGCCACATGCTGGAACGCCTTGCGTGCCAGTGAACGTCGCTCCTCCAGCGTCAGTCCTGCGCCGGATGCAAGTCGCTCGCCAATCCACTCATAGTCGGCTGGATCCACGACGACGATCACATGCGGGAAATTCTTCGCCGCCCCGCGGATCATTGTGGGGCCGCCGATATCGATATTCTCCAGCGCGTCGATGAGAGTGGCATCCTTACGGCTCACCGTATCCACGAACGGGTACAGGTTGCTCGCGACAACATCGATAGCGCCGATGCCGTGCTCCGCAAGCTGATCATTGTGCTCTGCGATATCGCGCCGCGCCAGTATGCCGCCGTAAATCGCCGGATGCAGCGACTTCACCCGCCCGTCAAGTATCTCCGGGAAGCCCGTCAGGTCCTCCACATGCCTCACCGGAATCCCCGCATTGGCGATCGCAGCCTGCGTGCCGCCCGTGCTGACGAGCTCATGCCCGCTCTCGTGCAGCGCCCGCGCAAAATCCGTAAGTCCGCTCTTGTCATAAACGCTTAGAAGCGCTCGCATCTATAAGTCCTTCCTGTTTATGGCATCTGATATCTGATTGATGAAGGTGCGCTAATCGAGACATGTGAATTATACAGGTTATGGCTTGTGGCCTGCGTGTACGTATGCGACGAATGGCGTTGACGATGGATTATGGCGATTGCTAACATATCGCTGTGATTGTCAGCTATAAGGACAGGCGGACGGCAATGCTCGCGCAAGGCGCATTTGTTCCCGCGTTTCATGCCATTGGTCCCCGGGCGCGCAGGCGACTTAGAATCTTGGACACAGCGGAATCTCTGTATGAATTATCGCGCTTAGCGAGTAACAGATTGGAACAACTGCGAGGCGACAGGCAAGGACAGTACTCCATCCGCATAAACCGGCAGTGGAGGATTTGCTTCGAATGGCAATCCGGCGCGGAAGGTCCGTCCAATGTAGAGATAGTGGATTACCACTAAGCAGGCGAATATGGATGACCAGTATATTCCCAATTATTACCCCCCAGTCCATCCCGGTGAAATCCTGCTAGATGAGCTAGTAGAGCTGAACATCACGCCTGGCGAATTCGCACGGCAAATCGAAGCGCCGCCGGAACATATCGCGGAGATAATCGCGGGCAAGCGGGCAGTCACGGGAGATATCGCGCTGCGGATAGGGCATTGGTTCAAAATGGAGCCGCGGTTCTGGATGAACTTGCAGACGCAGTACGATCTTGAAACCGCAGAACGCGACATAGGCGATGAAGTGGACGCGCTGCCGACTGTCGCGAGCTAGATTGTAGTGTCGGTATGTAGGAGCGGTCCTGGCTCGGTCAAAATTGGGTGGAGATGATGACAACCCGCCCACCGCTCTCATCTGCGATCACCTCGCCCACCAACTCAGCCCCCGGAATGCCTGATATGATCGAGCCCGACTGCGTCTGATCGCACACCAGCGCCATCCCGATGCCCATGTTGAAGACGCGGTGCATCTCATCGCGCGATATGGCGGCGCGCTCCTGCAGCAAGGTGAATATCGGCGGGACGCGCCACGCAGCCGAGTCGAATCGTGCAGCCGTTCCGTCGGGCATAATGCGCGGCATATTCTCGACTATGCCCCCGCCCGTGATGTGCGCCATGCCCTTGAGCATCGGCAGCGCCGGGCGCACGGCATCGACATACGACGGATGCGGCGTCAGCAGGGCGTCGCCAAGCGTAACGCCTTCTCCGAGTTCTGGGACGACCTCATCAAGAGCCGATGGATTCTCGTCCAATCCCAGCGCGTGGCGCACCAGCGAGTAGCCGTTAGTGTGCAGGCCGTTAGACGGGATGCCGATTATGGCGTCGCCAGGTCGTATCTCGCTGCCGTCCAGAATTCCGTCCCGCTCGACCGCGCCCACAACGAACCCTGCCATGTCGAAGTCGCCGTCCGCATATAGCCCGGGCATCTGTGCCGTCTCTCCGCCGATGAGGGCACATCCCGCCTCTTCGCAGGCGCGCGCCATCCCCGCAATCAGCGACGCGACCACATCCTCGTCGAGCACGCCCACCGCGAGGTAATCCAGGAAGAAGAGCGGTTCCGCCCCGCACACGATGATGTCGTTGATGCAGGCGTTGACCAGGTCCTCCCCGATCGTGTCGTAGCGGTCCATCATTATGGCGAGCTTGAGCTTCGTGCCCACGCCGTCGGTGCTCGACACCAGCACAGGATCGTCGTACCCGCCCAGCCGGTAGAGCGCGCCGAACCCGCCCACGCCGCCAAGCACTCGCGGGCCGTGCGTCGGCGCCACGATCGACTTGATTCGTTCCTTGATATCCTGCGCTGCGGCGAGATTTACGCCGGCGTCCCTGTATGTGATCTGCTCCAAGTCAATCTCTCTTTAGTGGTGCTGGTGGACAGGACAGCGTTGCAAGCGTTTCAATCCAGAAGGCACGTTCCCGCTCCTTTACGCGCCCTTCGAGGCTTTCCAGCGTATCGTCGGGCAGTACGGGCACCCGGCACTGCGCCAGCGTCTCGCCGTGATCGTACTCCTCATCGACAAAGTGAATCGTAACGCCCGTCTCCTTCTCATCCGCCTCCAGTACTGCCTTGTGAACGAAGCTTCCGTACATCCCCTTGCCGCCGAACTTGGGCAGCAGCGCGGGATGGCTGTTGAGCGCGCGGTTGCGGAATCGTGCAAGCGTCACCGGACCCAGCAACCGCATGTAGCCCGCGAGCAAAACCCAGTCAACCTCGTGCCTTACGAGCGTATTGCATATCTCGTCATCGAGGGAATCCGGGTGCGTGACAGCGCTTAGGTGATACGCCGGGATACCCTCGTTGCGGGCACGCTGGAGCGCACGAGAGCCGGAATTATTGCTTATGACAACGCGGACCTCGGCGTTCAGTTCGCCGCGATTGCAGGCATCGATGATCGCCTGCAGGTTCGTGCCGCCGCCGGAGGCAAGCACGCCAATTCCCAGCTTTCTGCCCTGGACTTCCTGCTCGCGCTGCGACATCGCCTCTATCACCCGTTCAGGCTCGCAGGAACTACGCCTCAAGCGCCAGCTTGTCCATTTCAAGCTGCACGGGAATGGGATATTCACCGGTGAAGCATGCCATGCAGAGAGTGTTCTGCTTCAGGCCGACGGACTCCACGAGAGATTCAGGGTTGAGGAACCCCAGCGAGTCGGCACCAACATAGTCCCGGATCTCCTCGACGGACATGTTCGCCGCGATCAGTTCCGGGCGGGTCGCCATATCGACGCCGAAGTGGCAGGGCGAAACTATCGGCGGAGCGCAAATTCGCAGATGCACCTCGCGCGCGCCGCCACGCCGCAGCAGGCTGACCACATGTGGCGTCGTGGTTCCGCGCACTATGCTGTCGTCAACAACGACAATGCGCTTGCCGCTGATGATCTCCGGCAGGACGTTGAGCTTCAGGCGAACACCGAGGTCCCGCAGCTGCTGGTCCGGCTGGATGAATGTGCGGCCCACATAGCGGTTCTTCACCAGGCCCTCCGCGTATGGAATGCCTGACGCCTGCGAGTAACCGACCGCGGCAGCCGTTGCGGAGTCGGGCACGCCGATTACCAGGTCGGCATCGATTGGATGCACCTTTGACAGCGCGGCGCCCATGGCTGCGCGCGTCGAATGCACGAGCCTGCCCTCTATCGTGCTGTCCGGCCTTGCGAAGTAGATGTACTCGAATACGCACCCCGCGGAAACGCGCCCGTTATCCGGCAGCCTCTTGTAAATGGTGCGGATGCCGTCCTTGTCTATGAGAACGGCCTCACCCGGCTCCACGTCCCGCACGAACTCGGCGCCGATATGGTCGAAGGCGCACGACTCGGAGGCTAGTACCCAGCCGTTGTGCAGCCTTCCGATGCACAGGGGGCGCACGCCCAGCGGGTCTCGAATGCCCAGGAGTTCGGTTGGCGTCATAACCGTAAGCGAGTACGCGCCCTGAAGCCGTCGCATGCAGTACGCGATGCGGTCGCGCCAGTTCATCCCCGGAGCATTCGCCAGCATATGCGCGATGATCTCGGAGTCGTTGCTGCCGTGAAACTCCAGCCCCCACCGCGACAGTTCCTGCTTCAGTTCGGCGGCGTTGATCACATTGCCGTTGTGCGCGAGTGCAAGGTTGACGGCTGTGCTGACCGAGCAGATAGGTTGCGCGTTGTCGATGACGCTGCCGCCCGTTGTGGAGTAGCGCGTGTGCCCGATGGCGATATGGCCCGGAAGCTGGGCGATGTCCTCTTCCTGGAACGCCTGCCCGACGAGTCCCATCGACACGCTGAGATTGATGCCCTCGCCCGTGCTCGATGCGATCCCCGCGCTCTCCTGCCCGCGGTGCTGCAGGGCGTAGAGGCCGAAAAAGGCGTGGCGAGCCACATCTTCGCCTTCGGAGTAAATGCCGACAATCCCGCAAGCCTCTCGCGGGTAGTCGTCTTGAGGGGCGGCGGTCGGATGTGGATGCCGAGGGATGTCGCCGTTCATAGTCAACTCCACTCGATGGCCCGTTCCGGCTTATCGACAGCAGGTAGAGTATCAGTATAAGGCGCGAGGGCTGCGAAAAGCAATGCGATAGGTTGCGAAGTATGGGGTTGATGCTTACGGATGGAGTGCAGAATTCGGACGGCTGCTGGGGTCGTGCTACGCCGTCAGTGATTGGAATGCAATCATGCTATTATGGCGCGACATTGCGTATGGAGGTCGGTATGGCGAGCATCACAGTGCGTAACTTGGACGAAGGGCTGAAGAATCGCCTACGCATCAGGGCGGCGCAGCATGGCAAGTCTATGGAGCAAGAGGTTAGAGATATTCTCAGCGCAGCGCTGGATGATGAAGTTCCGACAGGCAAGGAATTTATCGACCGAATTCGTGCCAGATTCGCCGATCTTGGTGGTGTTGAGCTGGAACTGCCGCCACGTGGTCCGATGCGCGAACCGCCCGAATCTGATTAAGTTGGGAACCCACCTCTACCCCGCCACTATCGGCTGCGCGATTATCCACAAACTCACGGCCGTGTAGAACACCATCAGCGCCAGCATCGGGTACTGTCCCCGCAGTGCCAGTCGATGGCTCGGCGCGCGCCTGACCGCAATCGTATGCGCGATATACACCGATACGATGTGCCCGATGACTATCGCTCCCACCGACACTATCCACGCGAATCTCGTGCTGACCACCGTCGGGTCTATGCGATAGCCCGCCGTGCCGAAGATGTCCCAGCCGAAGCCGAACGGGTCTGACGCGAGCGGGATGATAAGCTGCCCCTGCACCAGCAGCAGCGACAGGAAGTGCGCCATGTTGTACGCCAGCGCGATAGGCACAAGCGAGAACACATAGGCGCGCGCCACCTCTGACAGCGTTGCGCGCTCGCCGGAAAGCGCGCGTATGGCGGCACAGAACAGCAGGTATATCCCCAGGAACAGCAGCGGAATCAGCACCACGCCCAGCGTGTCCACGACACTGACGCCGCCGGGACCGAGCAGGCGCAACCCGACCGTCTGCACGCTGAGCCAGTTCGTCGTCTCCTGCAGTCCGTCGAATGTAACGGCGGCGAGCGCAAGCACCACGAACGCGCATGCCTGCCACGACACATTGCCCACATTCACCAGCCCAGCCGCCCAGGGCCGCAGGTTGAACTGCCGGCTGCCAGCGTCCGCGCGCTCATAGCACGCATAGCAGTCCACGCAATCCGGCTCCGTTCGTCCTGAGCCTGTCGAAGGACCTGCCCCTTCTCCCTCTAATGGGGAAGGTTGGGATGAGGGTGATGCCCCGCCGCCCCCGTCGGAAGCACAGCCCGGTTCGCAGTCTGCACATCCACCGCCAACCACACGCACCTCCGTCGGCGAGAAGCGCGCGAATATGCCGTACAGCATCGAGAACGGGTCGCCGTATCGCAGCCACGCATGCTTGCCGTACAGCATCATGCCGCCAAACGTGTAAACCGAATAGGCGATGATGATGATTCCGAGATAGCGCGGCACGATGGAGCCGGGATACACGTTCTCCAGCCAGACGAAGGCGAGGAAGGCGATGAGCGCGGGCATCGCGTCCCAGCCGGCAGGGTAGGTGCGCGGCGCGGGCATACGGCGTCCGGCAAGGTGCAGCAGCCACTCCGCGAACTCGTACAGCGCTTTCCACGGGTTGATGACCATCCACAGGTTGCCGAATAGCGCCGCGATGTACCCCATGCCGACCCACCAGATGATCCACACGAATGTTGGCGAGAAGTTCGTGAGCGGGTTGTCGCTGCCGAACAGCGAGGTCGCCAGCACAAGCAGGAGCAGCAAGATTGACAGCACTTGCGCCACCAACGCCTTGATTCGGGATGACACCCTCGCTCCCGGCAGCGAAAGCAGGTTGAAGCGCGGGTAGCGGTATTCCGTGCCGCCGCCCCTGAGGAACAGGCCAATGACCACGAATGACAGCGCCACGGTCGCCGCCGCGCCCGCCATGAAGTAGCTCAGCGGGATCGGCAGGTCGTAGCGCTGTCCGAAGGCGTGGGCATACACCGGTACGGGAGCCAACAGGACAGACAGGATGGCAAGTATGGGTAGGAGCTTTTTCATAGCGAAATGGTATCAGGAATGATCACTGCGAGTTCTGCTCTTCCGCCTGCGCGCGGATGAAGTTGATCACATGCCATATCTCTTCTTCCGTCAGGTTGTCCGCAAGTCCCACCATCGAAGTGCCTTCGATGCCGTCGCCGATGAATCCGAAGATGTCTGCGTCTCCATGAAGCGGCACGTGGATCGCAAGGTCGGCGGGCGGCGGCTCCAGTCCCTCTCCGCCGGGCCCGTCGCCCCGCCCGTTCACGCCGTGGCAAGTCATGCAGTACCGCTCATACACGACCTGCCCTGCCGCGACCGACTCCGAGGTCGGCGCTATCGGATTGCGAACAACCGCCTGCGCCTCCGTTGCGCTCTGCGCGCCGATCAGCAGCCACGCGCCCGCGATGAAGCCCGCAGCGCCGCAAGCCATCGTCAGCGCGCCCGCGCGATTGTACCAGCCGCCCATCGGTATCCCCGCGCCGAGGAAGACCAGCCCCAGCACGCCGAGCGCGATCCCGAGGTACAGCCCGCCTCTTGTGGCATCTGGCGCGATTGCCGCGCTTCCGCCTGCAGCGTCCGCGGAACCTATCTCGAAGCGAAACGCCGTCCTTGCATCGAACGCGTCCGGGCGCTGAACCAGTATCTCCGTCTGGTATGCGCCCGCAATGCTCATCGCGTGCCCGGCGAGCTCATATTCCCCGCCGCCGACATTGGCGGTCGGCACCGACTCCTCGCCAAAGTCGGCGTCAAGATACGACACGAGCAACCGCACATCAGTGGCGTCCTCAATCGGTTCGCCGAATCGGTCCGCAAGCTGAACGGTGAACGTGTTCGCGCCCACTCGCGCCGGCTCAACTGCTAGGGCTATGCTGGCGCCTTCCACCGTGTCCGCAAAGGTCAACGCCTCTTGGTCGGCGAACAGCGCGCGCGACGCCACCTGCCGCGCTGGTTCGAGCGCCGTAAGGAATCCCACGGTCAGGATGACGAGCACTGCCAGCGCAATCTCCGCGACGACGGTGCGCCGCAGCCATCGCGCCGCAGTATTGCTCCCGCGAAGTCTCGGCCTGATCCAGATCAGGTTGACCGCAGCGATCAACAGCAGCACCGTGATGAGAGCCAACTTTGCCAGCAGTGCGCCGCCATAAGGCGTGGGAAGTGCGGCGAGTTCCGTCACCTGCGCCCACGCGCTGTACACGCCGGTTACGATGAGCACGACAACGCTCAGTGCCGCAGCGGCGGAGAACCGGCGGACCAGCCGCCACAGGGCATTTCGCCGGGCGGACTCCGAGATGCCGTGAATGAACAGCGGTGTGTTCGCCACAAGCTGCAGCAGCCCGCCGACCCACACCGCGGCTGCGGTCAGGTGTACCACATCGTTGGCAAGCGCAAAGCGCGCTATGCCGATCGTTGCGGCGGCGTGGCTTGTCATGCTGATGGTCAGAAGTATGCCGAGAGACGCAGCCAGCGCAAGCCAGAGCGTCACCGCAAGCAGGCGGTCCTGCCTCGAGTTGCGCCGGAATCGCACGATGACCGGCAGCAGGAACAGCGCGCCAACCAGCACCGCCAGTCCTGCGCGGTACACCCACGTCCTGCCCCAGTCCGTGTTCTGCAGCAGTTCGATGGCGGGCGTGCCCGCCGCCGCCGCGAGCGTGGTATCGAATGCCGTTGCCGTCTGCGTAAGAAGCTGAGCGGCCGAAGCAGCCAGAAAGACCAGGAGCGCAAGCCACAACATCCGCTGCGAGCGTGAGCGCAGTCTTGGTCTCAGTCTGCCGAGCGGCGAGCGCGTTCCTGACGCCACCAGCACCGGACCCGACACGAGTAGCTCGAACACAAGCCCGCCCGTCAGCGCCAGCGCGCTCAACAGCACGATCCAGCGGATATACGGCTCTTCGGGCACCCACAATATCGGCGCGTCTGCCGTCTGTGCCGCCGTCTCGGACAACTGCTCGCCCACCGAGAAGATGAACGAGCCGCGCAGCGAATGCCCGTCTATCGTTGACAGGTTGCGCCATGCGACAGTGTAAGTGCCGTCCGGCAAATCGGGCAGCCCGACGGACATCACCGTCAGGTCGTTGGCGTCAACGGCGCTGTCCCCGTTGTCCACGAGTACGCCGGCGCTGTCCAGGACCCGGATCTCGCTGAAGCCCGACTCCATCGGCTCTGTGAACCAGATCGTTATGCGGTCAGGCGATGCGTCGAGCGTCGAGTTCGCGGCCGGCTCGGAGCGAATGAGACTGGCGTGCGCCTCCGCGACTTGCGACTGAGCGACAAGCGCGACTGCACACGCCATTAAGACTGCGAACGCGAACTTCATGCAAGTGATTTGGTATTCTCTGCACGTATTGAGGTAAGTCATTTTGTCCCTTCCCCCTCGATGGGGGAAGGTTAGGATGGGGTGAAGCCGGCATCAACAACGATGTCGAATATGACAACAACACCTAATGGCAATACCAGTGATTTTACAGCATTGACGGGACTCTATTCCTACGCACCCTGCCTATCCCGTTAATATCGTCGGCGGAACCCTGCGACCATGCCGATGCCGCCGACCACGATGCCAATCGCGCCGACCACGATACCGGCAATCGCCAGCGTTGTCGCCGTTGACGCGCTGCTGCTCGCGGTATCCGCATCCTGCGCCACTGCGAGAGCGGCATCCTGTGCCTGCTGCGCCGATTCCAGAGCACCCCGCACGGCGGACTCTATCTCCCTCGTGGATGCCGCAGTCTCCGGGAACTGTATTACCGCTGCGGGCTGCACGTCGTCGAAAGTGCCGGTGCCGGACTCGAACCTCTCGTCCAGCAGCTTGCCCTCGATGGCTCCCACAAAGTGGAATGCGTACTGTCCGGACGCGGTCGGTATGAAGTCCGCCTTGTAGTGCCCCGGTTCCCCAAACACGGCGTATAGCGACATCAGCCGCGTCGCGCCGGTCGGCACATGCGTAACCTCGACCTGAACGGTGTTCTCCAGACCCGCGACGCCGGTAATCAATTCCTCACCGTGACCGTGGCCCTCGTCCGATTCCATTGCCATCGCTTCCGGCTTTTCTTCGGACTCTTCGTGCATGGCGTGGTGGCCCGTCTCTGGAATGGTAACCATAGATATGGCATCCACTGCATTGCCGTCATAAGTCAGTTCTTCGTGGGAGTTGGCGTTCAGGGATACGCGCACTTCTCGCTCGCCGGGCTGAAGCCCTTCCAGGTAGTAGCTTGGCCCATAAACGCGATCAATCTTCACCCCGTCCACATAGATGTGCGCGTGGCCTTCACCGGGAACATGTTCGCCGTCCACATTATCCGGCGTCCACAGCCAGCCTTCCGTCGTAAGCTCGACACTTACGCCCCCGGTATCGTCCACTTCGGTTGTCATGTTGACGCTGATCGGCACTTCCGACTCCATAGAATCGTGCCCCATCGCGCCGTGATCCATAGCCTCTGCCGTCTCGTGGCCGTGGCCGTGTTCCGCGATTTTTGTAACACGCAGTGAAACGCCGTTCATCATTCCCTCGAACGCCGGTTCGTGGAAGAAGCCGACGACCAGATTGTAGTCCTCGATCTCTCTGGGTTCGTGCGCCAGCGCGGTCCCAATCGAAAGCGCGATCAGGCATATCGCTGCCGCGACGGGTATTAGTTTCTTTAACAAGAGCATTCTCCTGGCTGTTTCATCTGGTAGCGAATTGCTTCAGGATGCTGTACTCCTGCGTCTCTCCCTTATGTACATCCGCACCGCGAGCGCCACGACAACAATGAACGCGAGCAGCGCCACCAGGGTGATGATGCCGACAATAGGATTTGGCGTATCGACATACACCTGGAACTGCGCCGCCGCCTCGCCGCCCGTCGAGCTGTCCACAAGCACATTGAAATCCCACCATCCGGGCCTGTCCAGCCTGATCGGGTCGGAGTCGTAGTAACCCGCATAGTTCTGCTGGTCGGGGTCCGGGTTGACTGGCATGGGTCCCAGTTCCGGGCCATCACTCATGGGGCTTGCCTCGCCCTCAACCGGCGGGCCCGTAGCGGAGACGGCAACATTCGCCCCCAGTACGGGAGCCGTGGACGCCGCGTCCGTCAGCAGAATCGAAACAAAGAAGTTCCCCACGACGGGCGATGGCGGAATCTTGCCGAACGCGATTTCATACGAGCCCGCTGTTTGGCGCTCGAACTCCACCGTGCGTCCGTTGGCGTGCAGCTGGGATGCTGTCATCTGCGCGAGTCCAATGGCTGCAACGCCCAGCAGAACCGCCCCAATAGCGGCGAGCCTAACCCAATATGATGGCAATGTCGGCGAACCTCACGCTGCGTCCAACGGATGAAAGGGAATGTCGGCAGGAAGCTATGCGAGGACCGCCGGAGGCTTGTCGGGTGGTGCAGGGGAGTGTTGCTTGACCGCGCCCGCGAAGGGCGGCGGAAGAATGAACACGGATGCTGGCTGGAATTTGCGTATCGAGGCGGTGTCCACATCGACGGGCGAGCCTGCGATAGTCGCCGCCATCGCTCCCTCGCTGCGGTACAGCGCTACCGGAGAACTGCCGTCGGCAGGTGTGGACGGCGGATGCCTGTGCAGGTGATACGGTGACTCGAAGGCGTGAGTGTGCTGGCCGGGCGCGCCAAAGTGCAAGTGGTCGGGCTGGCGCTCCGCAAAGTGGTGGTCGAGCACAGGACCCGCCAGCGGCGCAAGCAGCGCCACAACCGCCGTAAGCGCGAAGAGCGCGCCTATACTCCTGACAATCGACTTACTTCTCATCATCTGAAATTATAGCATAGCGCTACGGCATCACCCTCAGCACCGCCGCCTCCAGCTCCTCCCGCGTCGTGAACGCCTCGAACTTCGCCCGGATGACGCCCTCCCCATCCACAATGAACGTCCACGGCTCGCTCGGCAGCCCCCACTCCTCGGCAGTCGGCGATATGACCGCCCTGGTCAGGTCCCCCTCTATCTCGTGCGGGTTGTCGTACACCTCGATGTGGATGAAGTTCATGGCGTCCGCGTGCTCCGCCTTCAGCTCCTTGACGACGTCCAATTGCGGCCCGCAAGTCGCCGTCTGGCAGTACGCAGGAGTGGAGAACACCACCATAAGCGGCTTTCCGGTGTCCAGCGCCTCCGAGATGGTTATTCCGTAAAGCTCGGCGTCCGGCTCGAAGTCCGTCGTGATCTGCTCTAACCCCTCCACATCAGCAAGCGTCTTGCTGTCGCTGCGAGGCGCGGCCGACCCGATCAATGGCGTAGCGCTCTCATCCTTCACCCGCACCCTGGCCGACGCCTTGCGCTCCGAGCCATCCGCACCCGTAACCACCGCGCCAATGCCCCACTCCCCGGGACGGTCGAAGCTCAACTCCGCTGTGAACACCCCGCGCGGCGTAACCGGCCACGCCTGGAACACCGCATCCACCGTCTCCACCGGCCCCTCCTGTCCACCGGTCGGAGTGAGGAAGAACGTCGATACCACAACCTCCGCATCCCTCACCGGACCAGTCTCGTCATCCAGCACCCCGAACACCACGCGGTTGCTCCCCACCGCAAGGTCGCTGGACGCAAACGCCAGCCGCAGCGATTCCGCCACCGTTGTTGGGGCAGGGGAGGGCGCAGCCGCAGGATTGCCACAGGCAAGGGCCGTGATGATTATGACTATGAGTAGCAGCGCAGTGCGAAGGCTGTTAGGCAGGAATCTGCTCATACGAAAAAGAAGGAATACCGGTGCGTTCGGTCGCGTGCTCAATTGTAATGGCGCAGATATTACCCTCTTTGTCCAGTTCGATTAACGTGTTCTCATCAATGTCCCGAGTTTCGACGATGTCGTCTGGACGAAATTCGATGTATAGCGTGTCGGTGTCCTGGAAGTGCTTAATGTTCATGGTCTGAACGTCCTGTCAAAGAAAGCATTATGAACTGTTTAACCGTCTGGAAGTAGGATTACTCTCAAATACCGGCCATCCATTTCGGGAACTGCTCCCCATCGCCTGATTCTGCCATCCTCCTGGATTGACTCTACGATAGGATGTTCGAGACCCGTTGAATCCAAGAGAGTTCAATATCTGCTCTGTCGGGGCGTTTCCGCGTCAGTTCAAAGTATTGAGTGGATTTCAATCTTACAAATACCAACTACTGACTGTCGGATTCACTCGCATGGTAGAGATTCCCAGCCACTCTACAGGAGAAACAGAATTTCATTAGTCTCACGAACTACCTGGTCATTCTACCAAATCCCCACTAGCTACAGTCACCAATTCTGTATGTGTATCTTTGAGTTGTACTGTATCAACTCTACTGCTATAATCATATCAACACTCCGACTACACGACACAGGCAATCCCCAAACAGCGAGGACAACAACATGGTACTACGACCCGACGAATTCACGGAAGCCGCAAGGCAGGTGCTGCACGACTCGCAGCAGCTCGTGCTCCGTTACAGGCATGTGCAATGGGACACCGAGCATGTGCTGATGGCGCTGCTCGAGCAGGAGCAGGGCGCGCCCGCCGATGTGCTCGCGGAGATCGGCGCAGATGTGCCGCAGCTCAAGCAGCGCCTCGACGCCTTCCTGGAGCAGTCCCCTAAGGCAAGCACCCAGGGCGGCACCTCGCAGATTCACCAGACCCCCCGCGTGAGTCGCCTGCTGTACAGCGCGAAGGAAGAGTCCCAGCGCCTGCAGGACGACTTCATAAGCTCCGAGCACCTGCTTGTCGCCATCACACAGGACCAGCAGGATCCCGCCGCCCGCCTGCTCGCCGAACACGGCGTAACGCAGGAAGCCGTGTACCAGGCGCTCCGCAAGGTGCGCGGCTCCCAGCGCGTAACCGACCAGCACGCCGAGAGCCGCTATCGCTCACTGGAGCGCTTCACCATCGACCTCACCCAGCTCGCGCGCGATGGCAAGCTCGATCCCATCGTGGGACGCGACACGGAAGTCGCCCGCGTTATGCAGATTCTCATCCGCCGCACCAAGAACAACCCGGTGCTCATCGGCGGTGCGGGTGTCGGCAAGACCGCCATCGCCGAGGGACTGGCGCAGGCAATCGTGGCCGGCGATGTTCCCGACGAGCTGAAGGACCGTCGCCTGCTCGCCCTCGACATGGGCGGATTGGTGGCCGGCGCGAAGTTCCGCGGCGAGTTCGAGGAGCGCCTGAAGGCCGTCCTTGACGAGGTGCGCGAGGCGCAGCGCGAAATCATCCTGTTCATCGACGAAATTCACACCGTCGTCGGCGCGGGTGCGTCCGAGGGCGCGGTCGATGCCAGCAACATGATGAAGCCCGCACTCGCCCGCGGCGAACTTCAGGCGATGGGCGCGACCACCGAGGACGAGTACCGCAAGCACATCGAGCGCGACGCCGCCCTCGAACGCCGCTTCCAGCCGGTCCTTGTCGAGGAACCTGACCAAGAGACGGCAGTCGAAATGCTGAAGGCGCTGCGCCCCCGCTACGAGGCGCACCACAAGCTGCGTGTCGAGGACGACGCGCTCACCGCGGCCGTCCGACTGAGCGCGCGCTACATCTCCGACAGGCTGCTGCCCGACAAGGCGGTTGACCTCATCGACGAGGCAGCAAGCAAGCTCCGCATCGACGCGCAGATGCTGCCCGACCACCTTAAGGACGCCGAGCACCGTATTCGCCATCTCGAAGACGAGGAAGCCGCCGCAGCCGAGATGGTGGACTACGAGCGCGCCGCCGAACTGCGCTCGGAGCGCCTGCGCCTCCAGTCCGAGTTCGATGTTCAGAGAAGCGAAATCACCGGCAACTCCGACACGAAGGACTACACGGTCGTTCACGCCGAAGACATAGCCAGCCTTGTTGCGGTCTGGACTGGCATCCCCGTCGACCGCCTGCTGGAAAGCGAAGCCGACAAGCTTCTGCACATGGAAGACCGCCTGCACGAGCGCGTAATCGGGCAAGAGGACGCCATCGTCGCCGTGTCGGACGCCATCCGCCGTGCCCGCGCAGGCCTGAAGGATCCCAACAGGCCCATCGGCAGCTTCATATTCCTTGGCCCCACCGGCGTGGGCAAGACGGAACTCGCCCGCGCACTCGCCGAGTACCTCTTCGACGACGAGCAGAACATGGTGCGTCTCGACATGTCAGAGTACATGGAGAAGCACACCGTATCACGGCTCATCGGCGCGCCCCCCGGATATGTCGGCTACGACGAAGGCGGCCAGCTCACCGAGGCAGTCCGCCGCCGCCCGTTCCGAGTCATCCTGTTCGACGAGATCGAGAAGGCGCACCCCGACGTGTTCAACGTGCTGCTGCAGCTCCTCGAAGACGGACGGCTCACCGACGGGCACGGCAGGACGGTCGATTTCCGCAACACGCTCGTTATCATGACAAGCAACCTTGGAACGGCGGAGGCAGGTCGCCGCGCAACCGGATTCGTCACCGGCGACGCAGGCAGTGATTCATCCCGCCTGCGCGCATCCGTGGAAGACGCGCTGCGCCGCACATTCCGCCCCGAATTCCTGAACAGGCTGGACGACACAATCGTCTTCGAGCCGCTGACTACGGAGCAGGTACGGCAGATTGTCGATCTGATGCTGCACGAGATCGAAGAGCGCGCCGGCGAGCATGGCGTCAATATCGTGCTGACTGATGAAGCCAAGGACTGGCTGGCGGACGCCGGCTACAATCCCGTGTACGGAGCACGCCCCCTGCGCCGCGCCATCCAGCAGCACATCGAGAACCCGCTCTCACGCGGCATCATCTCCGGCGAATACACCGACGGCGACTCCGTGCAGGTGGACGCTCGCGACGACGGGCTGGCTTTCAGCAAGACCGCAGTCGTGCAGGACGAAGCGGCATAGGGCGGACGAAACAACGCTCAGAATAGGTAGCGACGCCTGCGTGCAAAAGGGCGGGCTTCTCCATTGAAAGCCCGTCCTTTCGCTTCATGAAATCATATCGCTATGTTATAATGTCATGTGCATTAGTAAATATTCAGGCGATTGCTTAGGCGAGGTGAGGGACTTGGGCGTTTTCAATTGGCCAATACGGCTCGATAGCATGGATGGCGAACGGTCGCTGGAGATAGAGGCGATGGTGGACACGGGTGCCAGCTACACAATCGTGCCCGCCAGCCTGCTGAAGCAAATGGGTGTAACCCCCATCGACAAGATCGGTCTGGTGCTGGCAGATGGACGTCCCGTGGAGTATGACATCGGGCGGGCTATGGCAACCATCGATGGACGCACTGAAGCGACTCTGGTGGTTTTCGGCGACGACAACGCCCGTGCGCTTCTAGGGGCATACACGCTGGAAGGCTTGCGCCTGGCAGCGGACCCGGCCCACAGCAGGTTGGTCCCAGCCACAACAGCCTGGGCGTAAGGTGGGCAAATCCCACCTAAGCCCCATTCATTCTGGGCCTGTCGAAGGACATTATCCTGCCCTTCGCTGTTAGTCCGCGAACATCGCCGCGATATGCCTTCGCTGGATCTTCCCCGTCGCAGTGCGGGGCATTGTGTCGATGATGTACACCCGGTCCGGCACCTTGAAGCCCGCAAGATGCTCCCCGCAGTAGGAGCGAATCGCATCCTCATTCGTGTCGCCGGACACCACCACCGCGGCCTGCACCGCCTCGCCGTACATCTCGTGCGGCACCCCGAAACACACCGCCTCCGCGACTGACGGGTGCCCCAGCAGTGCGGCATCAACCTCAAGCGGAGAAATCTTCTCGCCGCCCCTGTTGATCAGCTCCTTGATGCGCCCGGTCAGAGTCAGAGTGCCGTCCGCCTCCATGAATCCCTGGTCGCCCGTGCGGAACCAGCCCTTCGTGAACGCCTCCGCATTCGCCTCAGGGTTCTTGTGGTAGCCGTGCGTGACATTCGCGCCCCTGATGACGACCTCCGCCCGCTCCCCCACGTTCAACAGATTGCCGTCATCGTCCATGATGGCGATGTCAACTCCGGTGCCCTTGCCGACGGTGCCCGGCATCCTGTCCCCCGGCGGCAGCAGGTTGGACGACATCTGGTGCGACGCCTCCGTCATGCCGTAGGCCTCCAGCACCGGTGCGCCAAACCTCGCCTCAAGCTGCTCGAACACCGCGGGTGCAAGCGCAGACGAGCACGACCTGATCAGCCTGAAGCTCTCATGCGGCGCATCCTCGTCATCGGCGCGCGCCAGCAAAATCTGGTGAATAGTGGGGACCGCAGAGTACCACGTTGCCCCGCTATCCCGCTGCTCGCCCCAGAATCTGCTCGCGCTGAAGCGGGGAGGAATCACCAGCGATCCGCCCGTGCTCAGAGTTGAGAGCGACACGCCGATCAGCCCATGCACATGGAACAGCGGCATCACCACCATCGCAATATCGTCAGGCGTCAGCGCGTATGTATCGCCTATATTCTTGATCGACGCCGCAAGGTTGCCGTGCGTCAGCGGCACCCCCTTCGGCCTGCTGGTAGTCCCCGATGTATGCAGGAACAGCGCCACATCGTCGGGAGATGGGGCAGGTGCATCCCGCCGCGCCGTCAGCACATCGCCTCCCCGCGACAGCACCGTTCGGCCGCCATCGTCCAGCGAAGCCTCCATCGTCGGTATGCCCAGTTGCACCGCCGCCTCGCGCCCCGCATGCTCCCCTTCGGGCAGGATCGCCAGCTGCGCCTCCGCATCCTCCATGTAGAATTGGAACTCGTCGGTCGTATATGCGGAGTTCAGTGGCGCGGCGATCGCACCCGCGCGCGCAACGGCAAGGAACACGACCATGAACTCCAGACTGTTCGGCAGGACGATGGACACCGCTCTTCCGGGCTGCACTCCCGCGCCCGCAAGCAGTTCAGCGACTCGCTCGATCTCCTCGCCGAACTCCGCGTAGCTCACATTCGGTCCCTCAGGAACGCTTATCGCCAGGTCGGTTGCGCTTTGCGGATTCAAGACGCTCGCAAGTGTACTCAATGGTCTGCCCCCATGTCTGTATTCCCGTGTAATCGGTCAATTATCTGGCGCTCATTATCTACGCTTTCGGCGTCAATCGCAACGCGCCGCAGCTGGTATTCCCTACACTTATTGAGGTAAGTCATTTTGTCCCTTCCCCCTCAATGGGGGAAGGTTAGGAAGGGGGTGAAGCCGTTAACAAAAGCAATGTCGAATATGACACCAACCCCTATTGGCAATACCCCGTAGTTTCCCTTATACCGCCGGAAGTCGTTGCCGAGCGGCTCA
>CAZWDM010000023.1:0-14994 GCA_964632415.1 uncultured Dehalococcoidia bacterium
AGCGGCGACAAGGTCACGAACCGCCCCAGCCAGGCTTCCACCGACTTCTTCGGAATGGCCTTCCACGGCTACCACATAACGCACATGGACAGCCTCGCCCACTTCTTCTGGCAGGGCAAGATGTACAACGGACGCCCGCCACACCTGGTTTCCACTGGTCTCGGCGCAACCGTCGAATCCATCGAGCTGGCAGGCAACGGCGTCGCCACACGCGGCGTGCTCGTGGACGCGCCCATGATTCGCGGCGTGGACTGGATTGAGCGCGGCGAAGGCGTAATGCCGGAGGACATCCTCGCAGCCGAGGAACAATGCGGATTCAAGATCGAGGAAGGTGATGTACTACTGGTTCGCACCGGCAACCTGCACCGCCGAAATGTGGAAGGCCCAGTCAATCCACGTGAAGCTGGTTCACCGGCATGCCAGGCAGCGTGCCTGCCGCTGTTTCACGAGCGGGGCATTGCGGTCCTCGGAAGCGACACCGGCAACGATGTGATGCCCAGCCAGTACGAGAGCATGTCCAACCCGATCCACCAGGTCGGCATCGTGGCGATGGGAATGTGGATTCTGGACAACCCCAATCTGGAAGACCTGGCGGCAGCCTGCCGCGAACGCAACAGGTGGGAGTTCTTCCTTACCATCAACCCGCTCCGCCTCTCCAACACGACCGGCTCCCCCGTCAACCCTATCGCGATCTTCTAGCTGCCCTGCCGTTCCTCAGCCGGCAGCAGTGTGAAGTCGGCTGAGGAAGGCGGCCACCTCAGGCACACCGTCAAGGCTGTATTCGGCGCTGTCCAGCACGGAAGCCGGTGTGCCGTCCTGGATAACCGCAATGCCCAGTCCCTGGATTTCGCCTGCCCCGCTGCGTTGCTTCAGAACTTTCAGGGCATCTGCGTCCGTCGTGTCATCCCCGAGAAATATCACAGAATTCGGTCGCCATTCGTCGATCAGCCTTGCCAGTGCAACGCCCTTGTTCACGCTGTTCCTGTGCCGGAATTCCAGTATCTTGTTGCCCCAATATATTTCAAAGCCACCTAGATCCGGCATTGTTCGGATGGCAGACTGCAGGCGCTCCACCACCTGCTCTTCGTCTGACGCCCTGCGAAAATGCAGCGACGCGCTGTACCTCTTGTTTTCGAGCACCAGTCCGGGATCGTCAGCAGCTCCGGCAAGTCTTTCGAGCAAATCCTGCAGATGAGATTCGGCATCCTCCACACCGGCTGCCACGCTAAGAACGCCATCCACGATCTGCTCGGCACCGTGATTACCGACATACACGATAGACTTGATGCCAACTCGCCCTTCAACATCCCTTGCCGCCCTCCCCGACATCACGGCGGTAAGGCGCAGCTTTACCGCAAGATGGCACAGCGAGGGAGGTATATCAGGATGGATTACCGCGTTCTCAAGGTCCGGCACGAACTCGGATAGCGTGCCATCGAAGTCCGTCACCAATGCAAGGCTCTGCAGATCAAGGCAACCAAGCGCGGCCTCGAAATCCTCTAGCAGATTGGGCCGTTTACCGACTCCGTGTCCCAATGCTAGGCGCTCAACCGCTGGTCGGCATTGAGGAGCGTTCGCAGCGCGCGTGCCACTAGTCCCGATGCCAATCTAACCTTGTAGCCGTTGTCGGACAGTGGCGTAGCACCTTCAACCGCGATTCTCCCAATCTCGCTGACATCCACCTGGTCAACGCGCCTGCCTGCCAGCGCCTCTTCCGCATCAGTCGAACGCCGTGGCGTCGGAGCCACACCGCCCAGCACCACACGCGAGTCGCGAATAGCATCCCCATCCACCTCAACCGAAACTGCTACGCTCGACAGCGCAAAATCCATCGCCTGGCGCTCTTTCGCCTTAAGATAAATGCTACGGCTTCTCGTTGCCGCAGTTGGTATCACGGCTTCAGCGAGTATTTCTCCTGGAACCAAAATGTTCTCTCGCATTACATCGACACCCGGCAATGTGAAGAACTCTTCGATAGGAAGCATTCGCGCACCGTCGGGAGACATCAAGAGAACGCGGGCATACAACGCAATCAGCGCCACGGCGGTGTCCGAAGGATGTACGGCCGGGCAATCTTCGACCTCGAAAACGGCGTGGAACTTATTCGCTCCATCGAAGGCGAAGCATTGATCGCCGCCTTTCTTGCGGCAGTTAAATTGCGAGCTTCGATAGTACCAGCAGCGGGGCCTCTGGCACAGGTTCCCCCCCAGAGTTCCCACATTCCGGATCTGCGGCGTTGCGACCGAATCGCAGGCTTGAGCAAGAGCGGGGTAATGCTCTCTTATATGTGCGTTCCCGCCAACATCGGCGATAGTCGTCATCGCTCCGATTATCGTCCCACGCTCATAGACCCTCACGCCCCTGAGATCTTGGATTGATTGCAGGGAGATCAGCCTGTCCGGATTTGCCGTGCCCTCCTTGATTTCGCCAAGCAGATCCGTACCGCCCGCGACTACCATGAAAGAATCGCTCGGAGCCAGCATTTCACCGGCGTCATCAACACTTTGCGCTCTAACGAATTCGAAAGCCCTCATCTATCACTCGCCCCCCGCCTCTAATTCACTCAGCGCGTTCAGTACCTTGTCGGGAGTTACCGGCAGATCGGTTATCCGCACGCCCACAGCGTCATATATCGCGTTCACTATGGCCGGCGCGGGCCCAATACTCGGCGGCTCGCCCAGCGCCTTTGCTCCGAACGGTCCTATCGGGTCCGGCTCGTCGGTGAATATCACCTCGATGGGCGGATACTCCTGCACCGTCGGACTCTTGTGCTCCAGGAAGTTCGCGTTCAGTGTAACGCCGCTCTGCGGATCGGTCAGCATCTCCTCCGAGAATGTGAACCCCAGCATCTGCGACACGCCGCCCTCCACCTGGTTCGTCGCAAGCTGCGGATTCAGAATACGCCCCGAGTCGTGCGCGGCCACATAGCGCAACACCCTCACATTGCCCGTCTCGGTGTCAACTTCAACCTCCGCGAAGTGCGCCCCGAACGAGTTGACTATGTGGTCCCTGCTTCCCGGCATCACCGAAGCTTCCGCCTCAAGCGCATCGTCGCCGACCAGCCCGGCCACATCCGCAAGCGAGACCCGCACATTGCCGTCCTCCGATACGACGTACCCGTCCACAATGTCGAGCCTGCTCACTTCATCGTCCATATGAATCGCCACAAGTTTTACGATCTCGTCCTTCAGTTCTTCCGCGGCCTGCTTCGCTGCAGTGCCGGTCGAGAATGTCGCAGTCGAACCAGCCGTAATCGGCGCCTCCGGCGTGTCCGCCGTATCCCCGAAAGTAACCTTCACTTTCTCATACGACACGCCCAGCGCCTCGGCGGCAATCTGCGCGATGACCGTCGTACTGCCCTCGCCCACATCCATCAGGCCCGCGATTACCTGCACGCATCCATCCGGATTCAGCCTCATCCTCGCCGAAGACCTTCCGCCCGGGCCGCCGCGATAGATGAACATACACATGCCGCTGCCGGTTTTAAGATGTTCTTCCGATGGAGGGTCCGACGAGTTCCTGTCACTCCATCCAAAGGCATCCGAGCCCATTTCAAGGCATTCCCGAAGCCCGTTCGATGAGAACGGAATGCCGCCCTCCACCGGCTGCGTATCGATGATCTCGTTGGCAGGCGTTATCCGCTCCCCTGCCTGTCCCTCGATTCTGACATGATTTTGCAGTCGAAACTCCAGGGGATCTATGCCAAGCTCGTCGGCAATGTGGTTCATCGTTACTTCCAGGGCGAAATGACCCTGCGGCGCCCCCAGTGCGCGATAAGATGCCGCCGACGGCTGATTCGTGTACACAAGGTGCCCGTCGTATCGCACATTCGCGCAGCGATAAAGGTATAGCGCCGCCTGCCCCGCACGCCTGACGACACCAGGACCGGACGCCAGGTACGCACCCGTATCCATCAGTGTGCTCTGGTGAATTGCCGTCACCGTCCCGTCATTCTTCACCCCAACCCTCACGGTGGTCTCAGTCGAATGCCGCTTTCTGCCCGCGACAAACTCCTCTTCCCGAGTCGCCTCGATCTTGACCGGCCTGCCCGCCCTCCGCGCGAGTTCTGCCGCGATGACGGACAACCGCGATTCGTCCTTGCCGCCGAATCCCGCTCCCAGCGTCGCGCCAATTACTCGCACATCCTCGCGCCCAACACCCAGCGCCGATGCAAGGCTCATCCGGTCCGCATGCACACCGCGAGTCGTTTTCCAGACCGTCAGCTTGCCGGCTTCCCATGCCGCCACCGCCGCCCTCGGCTCCAGCGGCGCGGGCGAGTGCGCCGGCGTGCTGAACGACATGCTGAATGTGCGGTCCGCCTCTTCGAAGCCTTCCTCTACATCCCCTCGCGTCAGAGTCAGCGGCTCCCCGCCCACGAGGTTGCCACCGTCATGAACACGCGCTGTATCCGACTCGAGCGCCTCACGCGCCGTCGTAACAAAAGGCAATCGCTCATAGTCCACTCTTATCAGGCTCGCAGCGTACTCGGCGAGGTCCTCGTCATCGGCAGCAACCGCGGCAACCTCGTCACCCACAAACCGCACTTCCCGGTCGAGTATCGGCAGGTCGGGCGCAAGTCTCCCCGGCGGCGCATCGAATGGCGTTAGTAAGGCATGCACGCCGTCCAGATTCTCGACTGCGGTGGTGTCGATAGCCGCAATTCGCGCATGGGGGTGCGGACTGCGCAGAATCTTGCCATGCAGCATTCCTGGCAGCTGGATGTCGCTCGTGTACTTCGCCTCGCCCGTCAGCTTTTCCGGCAAGTCCCGCCGCGCAACCGAAGTCCCTATCACCGTGTTTGACGTCAACGCCTCACCGCCGCCTGCTTCACTGATTCGATTATGCGCCCGTATGCGTTGCACCTGCACAGGTTGCCCGACAACGCCCGTCGGATGTCGTCATCCGTCGGCTCCGGCACCGAATCGAGCAGTGCCTTCGCGCTCAGGAGGAAACCGGGTGTGCAGTACCCGCATTGCGCGCCGTCGTTGTCCAGAAACGCCTGCTGAATCACATCCAGATTCTCGCCGTCTCCCAGCGCCTCGACGGTCGTAATGCTTCGGCCTGCCGCTTGCAACGCCAGCATCTGACAGGAGTACACGGGATCGCCGTCCAGCAGAACCGTACACGAACCGCACTCGCCCCTGTCACATCCACGCTTCGCGCCCGTCAACCCCAGCGACTCGCGCAATACGCGCAGCAGCGTCCAATGATGCCGCACCTCGACTGCGTGGGCTTCCCCATTCACATCCAGGTCTATCTGTTCCCTGAAGTCAGCCACTCACAACCCCGCTTCGTTTACTGCGCCGTAACGCCGCCGTCGATCACAAGTTCCGAGCCCGTCATGAACGACGCCTCATCCGACGCCAGAAATAGCGCGCCGTACGCCACGTCATCCACAGTGCCAATTCTCTTGAGTGGTACCCGCTCAAGTGACGCCGCTCGACCCTCGGGTGTCCCGATGTTGTCCGCAATCATCTCGGTGTCGATCGGCCCCGGATGAATCGAATTTGCCCGAATGCCGTCAGGCGCTAGCTGAATCGCCGTATTCTTGGTAAACAGCCTCACACCGCCCTTTGAAGCCGTGTATGCGCCGCCTCTCGGGCTGCCGACTAGACCCGCGGTGGACGAAATGTTGATGATTGATCCGCCTCCCGACTCGCGCATAGCGGCTATCGAGTGCTTGGTACCAAGGAACACACCCTTCAGATTGATATCGATGATGCTGTCCCACTCCTCCTCAGAGGCGTGCTCAATCGGCACTCGGCTGTAAATCGCCGCATTATTCACGAGTATGTCCAGCTTGCCGAATGTCTCCACTGTCTTCGAAACAGCCGACTGCCAGTTGTCTGAGCTCGTAACGTCAAGATCGACGAACAAGGCCCTGCCGCCCGACTCATTGATCTCCGCCTCGACCTGCCTGCCTTCGTCCTGGAGAATATCCGCGATGACGACCGCTGCGCCTTCCTGTGCGAAGAGCTTCGCCTCTGTCGCACCCTGCCCGCGCGCGCCGCCCGTTATCAGAGCCACTTTCCCTTCGAGTCTCATACTGTTACCCCCTCCGGTGTTGGGACATACCGCATCACTTGCGAGCCGCAACAATCGAATCCGCCATTACTTATCAATGGTCATCGCAGCAGGATTCTACCATTTATGTGGAAACAAAACAAAACGCAAACGCCATTGCAGGATCTGCCAGTGCCTCCCTTCATCGACTACCAGACACTCAATCGTAGGTCGAAGACGATGCCTCAATCCCCAATTCTCGAAACTAAGGAATCATAGTGTTGACAGGAACGCTCGTTCTGTTCTAGTATGTTCTATAAGAGATATGTTCTATTAAAGGACACGGAGGTCATTATGACTCTCAAGTCGGCCACAAACGGCAATATCCACCAGTTGCACTTGCCCGGCATCCACAACCACAGCGGGCCAGCAAAGGCGGCAACCTGTTGCAGCGTCCACGTCGGCCAGGAAGTCGTCTACATGGGGAGTATCCATGGCGGTCCCAGATTCGGCAGCAGCGGCGTCATAACCGAAGCGCTGCAGCGTAAGGCAGTCGTGGACATGGGCAACTCCGGCGTCTGGAACATTCCTTACCACTTCCTGACCCTATCCCAAGCCGCGTAGCCTGCATCTTTATAACTCAGTAAACAGCGGCCGATTCTAACCCCAGTTGATTGCGAGGCAGCCCCAATGCTGAAAGACATTCTAGAGTCTATGAGATTTAGACACGGGTCGGCGGACTTCCCCGGCTCCATATATCCCTCCTCGAACGTGAAGGTCAAGGTTGTGGGCGTCGGCGGCGCGGGCGGCAATGCCGTCTTTCGCATGGTGACGAACGGGCTGACCAATATCGACTCTCTCGTGTTGAACACCGACATTCAGGCGCTCAAGGGATTGAAGTCCGTCCCTTCTTATGCCATCGGTCCCAAGACGGTCAAAGGCATGGGTTCCGGCGGACATCCTGAAGTTGGACGTCGTGCAATTAAGGAGAGCCAGAAACACATCGCCGAACTCCTCGACGGTTCCGATATGGTCTTCATTACCGCCGGCATGGGAGGCGGCACCGGCACCGGAGCCTCCGCAACCGTCGCTGATCTCGCACGCAAAAAGGGTGCTCTTACCGTCGGCGTAGTTACCTTGCCCTTCTCCTTTGAGGGCGCACGACGCCGCGAAGTAGCCGAAGAGGGTATTCGTAGCCTCAGTCCGAAGGTTGACACTCTCATCGTAGTCGAAAACGACCGGCTCCTCCCGTCCCTCAAGGGCAAGATATCCCTTGAACGCGCCTTTCAGGCGGCCGATGATGTGCTTCGCCAGGGCGTCAAGGGAATCTCCGACATTATCACCCGTGCCGGCATGATCAATGTGGACTTCGCCGATGTGCGATCTGTCATGGCTAATGGCGGACCCGCGTTCATGGCTCACGGCGAAGGCAAAGGGAAGTGGGCTGCGCGAGAAGCGGCGAGCAACGCCTTGGCAAACCCCCTCTTTAGCGCTCCGATAGAAGGTGCGAGCGGCATACTATTCAACATTACCGGCGGCAAGGATCTCACGCTTGGCCAGGTCCACGAAGTGGCGGAGGTTATCCGTAAGGCGGCGAAGTCTGACGCCAATGTCATCTTTGGTGTGGTACAGGAGAGGCAAATGAAAAAGCGCGTGGGCATCACGCTCATCGGCACGGGTATTGGAAGCGCCGCCCAGAACCAGGGCCCCAGTGAGAGCGAAACCAGCGTGACCCTGTCCGACGCCGAATTAAGCACTTTGATCAGCGCTCCCGGCAAGAACGGCCATTCCCACACCGCACTAGCGCACACGGGCAGACTTCTATGACTTCGCGGTCGATGCCTTGTAAGTCTCAATGCCTTGCGTCAGGGCCGACAACGGCAGCAGCGCGCACTTGATTCGAACCGGATAGTCGCGCACACCCGCA
Organism: uncultured Dehalococcoidia bacterium; assembly: GCA_964632415.1. Taxonomy (GTDB): domain Bacteria; phylum Chloroflexota; class Dehalococcoidia; order Lucifugimonadales; family JADFKI01; genus Bin90. The sequence continues at coordinate 7,931 of CAZWDM010000023.1, forward strand.
AGATTTGTCAGGTCGCCTTCACCCCTCAATAGAGCTTCGGCTTCGGAGTCGCCCCGCATCATTCCGCGGATGAGGGCGACTAGCGCATCGATCTCGTCAAGGGCCTTGCCCTCGACCGCCTCGGTCAGCATAGACCCCGCGGCAAGATTTATGGAGCAGCCTTCTCCCTGCAGTCCCACTCCGACCACCCTCAGGTCGGCGTCCAGGCACATTTGCAGGTGGATCTCATCGCCGCAGAACGGGTTGATCGCGTCACCCACGATATCCGGCGCGCTTAGGGGTTCAGGGTTTCGAGGATTACGCCTGTGGTCGAGAATCGCCTCTCTGTAAAGGTCGTCAAGCCTATTTAGCTCCATTTCGCGCCCTGCTCAAAGTATCCATCCTGCACGGCGTCCCAATCACGCAAGTGTGCAAGCATGCGACCCTCACGCCCGGAAATACCTGAGCGCCTCTTTCAACGCGTCCACGAGCAAATCCACCTCATCTTCGGTGTTGTACAGGTACATGCTCGCCCTGGCCGTTGCAGATACGCCCAGGCTCCGCACCATCGGCATGGCGCAGTGATGGCCCGTCCGAACCGCAATCCCTCTCCTGTCCAGCACCGTTCCCAGGTCGTGAGGATGAACATCGGGATGATGGAAAGACACAATCGCTCCGCGCTTTCCTGCATCTTTCGGCCCGTACACGTCCAGCTCTTCTTCCAGCTCCTTGAAGGCATCCAACGCATACTTCGTAAGTGCAATCTCGTGCGACCGCACATTATCCATGCCCAGCGCTTCCAGGTAGTCCACCGCCGCGCCAAGAGCTATCGCATCCGCGATATTCGGCGTTCCGGCTTCGAAGCGCATCGGCAGGTCGTTCCACGAAGCGTCCTCATACGACACTGCCAGCACCATCTCGCCGCCCGTCAGGAACGGATTCATCTGCTCTAGCACTTCCCGCTTCACATACAGGCCGCCTATTCCCGTTGGCCCAAGCATCTTGTGCCCGGAAAACGCCATAAAGTCACAATCGATGTCCTGCACGTCCACAGGCATGTGAGGCACACTCTGCGCCCCATCGACCAGAACGGCAGCTCCAACGGCCCGCGCCTTGGCCGCCAGCTCCTTGACCGGCACAATCGTGCCGACCGCGTTCGACTCCTGCGTCATGGCCAGAAGTCTCGTGCGCGGCCCTAATATCTCGTCCACAGCATCCATATCCAGCGTATGGTCGTCGCTGATGGGCAGAATGCGCAGCCGCGCGTCCTTCTTTCTGGCTACCTGCTGCCAGGGCACAAGGTTGCTGTGATGTTCAAGCGCGGTAACGACAATCTCGTCGCCCGCCTTGATATTGTCCATTCCCCAGGTATTGGCGACGAGGTTAATGCCCTCGGTGGTATTCCGCGTCCAGATGAGGCTCTCGGGGCACTCCGCATTGATGAACGCCGCGACTTTCGCCCGGGCGCCCTCATACCGCTCCGTGGATTCCACGCTCAACGCATGGACACCACGGTGAACGTTGGCGTTGTACCCTTCGTAGTAGTCCACAAGCGCCTGGATCACCTGGCGCGGTTTCTGGGAGGTCGCGGCCGAATCCAGCCATACTAGCGGCTTCCCGTCATAGACCTTCTTGGACAGAACCGGAAAGTCCTCTCGGATCTTCCTCACATCAAGCATATCGTTACCTACTGTGCCCCTCAGCCTAGGCATGCCGGGGCAATATCTGGGTCTTTGAGGCGACTAAACATCAATCTCGATGTTCTCACCCTCCACTCGAACCTGATAGGTATCTACCGGGACAACGGCGGGCAACTCAGTCGCGGACCCGTCCCTTACGTCGAATCGGGCTCCGTGCCTCGGGCACTCTATCTCGCAGCCATCGAGTTCGCCTTGCTCAAACGACGCCCCGTCATGTGTGCAGACATCCTCGATTGCGTACAGGTCGCCACTCACATTGCAGACTGCAATTGCCTTGTCCCCGACCTCGAACACCTTTGTCACGCCGGGTGGAATATCACTTACGCTCGCAACTCTCTGAAAAGCCATTCTAACCCTCCCTGATTGACAGGCTCAGTCACCTTGTTCGTATTTTCGTCTTATACCGCAGCGGCATTCAGGCTAATTGGAAAGGGATCACCTTCGCCATCCACAGACTTCCTTGGCGTGCTATTGACAAGGTCCTCAATAGTTGTCGAGTCCAATATGCCGAAGACCGCCTCCGCCACAGTGCGCCATACCTCACGCTGAGCGCAGCACTGAGAATGAATGCAGATTGTGTTATCCGCCAGGCACGCAACCGGCGCTTCAACTCCCCCGAGGCTCTTCATCACGCCGCTGAGCCTGATCTCTGACGGCTCCATTGCCAGGTAGTGCCCGCCGCGCGGACCGCGCTGGCTCCCCGTGTACCCGCTCTTATTCAGCGTGTGAAGCACCTGCGCCAGGTATTGCTCCGGTATCACCGTCCTCTTAGCTATCTCACTAGCGCGCACAGGTCCCACATCCCCGTTTATTGCTAGGTCAACGAGAGCGCGCACACCGTAATCGACCTTTATTGGAATATACATGGCAACTCTCCTCAGCCGCCTAGCTGTCGCCCGATTATTCCGTAGTGACGGTCTCGCCTGCTCTGTCGCCAAGTGCCGAATTCAGAGCATGCCACGAAAGCGCCGCGCACTTGATCCGTGCGGGATACTTTGAAACGCCCTCCAGAAGTTCAGCGTCTCCGAGAAGGTCCGGATCGAATTCCTCTTGCCTGATCATGTTGTGGAACTCCTCGAACACCTTTCCGGCGTCCTCAATGGACAGCCCCTTTACGCTCTCCGTCATCATCGACGCTGACGCCTTGGAAATAGCGCATCCAACTGCCTGGAAACCCACATCCGCGATCTTGTCGCCATCTACCACCAGGTAGAGTGTGATCTGGTCGCCGCACAGCGGATTAAACCCCTCCGTCTCACGGTTCGCCGCCGCCGGCTTGCGGAAATTCCGAGGCCTGCGGTTATGGTCCATTATCACTTCTTGGTATAGGTCGTCGAGGTCGTACATTTCCGCCCTAAAATTCGAACTTGTAACTCGGCAGGGAGTCGAGGAACAGCCTTTCAAGGTATTCCCGCAGGAAATCATCCTCCACAGTATCGATAATCTCGCTGGCGAAGCCGTAAATCAGCAGTCGGCTCGCAGTTTCCAGATCGATGCCGCGACTCCGCATATAGAACACCGTATCTTGGTCGATGTTGCCTGCCGTCGCCCCATGGCCGCACTTAACGTCGTCAGCCCAGATGAATAGCGAAGGCTTGCTGTCAACTTCAGCGTCCGGTGACAGAACCAGGTTCTTGTCCTCCTGGTGGGAGTCCGTCTTTATCGCGCCCGGCTGCACATACACCGTGCCACCAAACACCGCCCTCGACCTGCCGTCCAGTATGCCCTTATAGAGCAGCCTGCTCGAGCAGAAAGGCTTCTCGTGGTTGATGTTGATGTAGTTGTCCATGTGCTGCCTGCCCGAGGTGAAGTACAGCCCCTTCAGGTCGCACGACGCGTTCTCGCCGTCAATGCCCGTATATAGGTCGAACCGTCCAAGACCAACCTGCCGCTCGAACACCTTCGAGTTATAAGCGCTGCCGGCCCCCTGCTTCACTCGGGCAACGCCCACATGGAATGAGTCTTCGCTCTCCATCAACAGCCTGTAATGCTCAAGAGTCGCGTCGTCCTCCAGCACAAACTCCGCAACCGAGTTCGTCAGGCAGCGATTGCCCTGCACTCCGACATAACTCTCCACGATAGTGGCACTGCTCCCTCGACCTGCAATCACAAGCACCCTGGGATGCGACGCCGTCCGCTCGCCGTCCGTAGTTACGAACACCAAGTTCAGCGGCGACTCCAGCGAGACATTTTCGCCGATCTCGACAAATGCCCCGTCCCTGATAAACGCCGTATTGAGGGCGGTGAACCCGTCCTCTTCCACATCGGCATACCGACCCAGGTGCGTAGAAACGGCTCCATCGTCCGATTCAATCGCATCGGCGAGGCTCGAAACTCTCACGCTATCTTCAATGCCGGTCGAATCAGAAAGACCGGGCGAATAATTGCCGTCAACAAAGACCAGCCTCGCGCATCCATCCTGAATCGGCGCAACGCTTCCCAGTTCATCCGCGCCGATTCCGACGGCACCATCGGCCGCAAGCGCAAGCTCTGCGTCCGCAATGGGCGCGACATTCGTGTACTTGTAAGGCTCGTTACCTCGCCTCGCGGTCGGCAGACCGACATCCTGGAAGCGCCGCCATGCTCGCTCACGTATATTCTGCAACCACTCAGGCTGCCCTGCGCCGTCCAACGCGTCAAAGTCTGTTGTGTATTGCTCGTACCGTGTAAGTGTCTGTGTCATACGTTTTGAAAAACCCTCAGGGTCAAAGGATATAAAGCAATTCCAGAATCTGGATTAATGCTGGTTAAGGACTTCGACTCCCAACCAAAATTGAAACAAGTACCGCTACCATAGTTACCAGCGTGGTGCCGCCCAAACCCAGAACCCGGTAAAGTAAACGTGTCTGTGCCGCCTCGATTCTCTCCAGGCGTGAGTTCATATCATCGAATCGCAGGTTCATCTGCGCCTGCTCGCCTTCGATTCGACCGAGCCGGCTATACACCTCAGCCGCATCAACTTGCGGTCGCGCCTCTGTCGTCATTGGTTCTTCCTAATGCGCCTTCTCTGAGCCGAAGGTTCCACGACCTCTAAGCAGGCACTCCCTCCCGCAGCCACTCGTAACCCTTCTCCTCGAGCTCAAGCGCAAGCTCACGCCCGCCCGACCGCACGATGTTGCCGTCAACCAGCACATGCACAAAGTCCGGGGTGATGTAGTTCAGTATGCGCTGGTAGTGAGTCACCATCACGATCGCGCGCTCATCCGACTTGTACTGGTTCACGCCATTGGACACGATCCGCAGCGCGTCGATGTCCAGTCCGGAGTCCGTCTCGTCGAGCAGCGCCAGCGTCGGCTCGAGCAACGCAAGCTGAAGTATCTCGTTTCGCTTCTTCTCGCCACCGGAGAACCCTTCGTTCACGGAACGCCGCACGAGGTCGCCCTCGATCTCCACCGTTCCCATCGCAGCCTCCAGCAGCCTGTCGAACTCGCGCACACGCAACTCCCTCTCGCCGCGGTGCTGCCGTATCGCATCGACCGCAGACTTCAGGAACTGCCACGAGCGCACACCCGGCAATTCCACCGGATACTGGAATGCGAGAAATACGCCTTCCCTGGCTCTCGTCTCCGGGTCCATCGCCAGCAGGTCCTCGCCTTTGTAGAGCACCTCGCCGCCGTCCACAACATACTCCGGCCTGCCCGCCAGCACATTCGCCAGCGTGCTCTTGCCGGACCCGTTGGGGCCCATAATCGCGTGTACCTCACCGATGTTCACGGTCAGACTGATCCCTTTCAGAATCTGCGTATCCTCAATGGACACCTCCAGATTCCGAACATCGAGAAGTGGTGTGTCGTTGCCTTGTGTCATCGTTATCCTACTGTTCCTTCCAGGTTCACTCTCAGCAGCTGCGACGCCTCCGCCGCGAACTCGAACGGAAGCTCCTTGAAGATCCCGCGGCAGAAGCCGTTGATGATCATGTAGTTTGCCTCTTCCAGTCCGATACCCCGCTGCTGCAGATAAAAGAGCTGGCTGTCGTCGACCTTCGATGTCGTCGCTTCGTGCCCCATCTGCGCCGTCGGGTTCCGCACCTCGATGTACGGCACCGTATGTGCGCCGCAACTGTCGCCGATCAGCAGCGAATCGCACTGCGTGAAGTTTCGCGCATTCCGCGCCGAGGGCATTATCTTCACCTGCCCGCGATAAGTGTTCTGCGCCTGCCCCGCCGAGATGCCCTTGGCTATGATCGTGCTCTTCGTGTTATTGCCGATGTGGATCATCTTCGTGCCCGTGTCGGCCTGCTGGTGGTTATTCACAAGCGCAACCGAGTAGAACTCGCCCACGGAGTTGTCGCCCTGCAGTATCACGCTCGGGTACTTCCAGGTGATCGCCGATCCGGTTTCCACCTGCGTCCAGGATATCTTCGAGTTCTTGCCGCGCGCGGCTCCTCGCTTCGTCACGAAGTTATAGACACCGCCATTCCCGTCCTTGTCGCCCGGATACCAGTTCTGCAGCGTGGAGTACTTGATCTCGGCATCGTCCAGCGTAACCAGTTCGACTACGGCAGCATGCAGCTGGTGGGTCTTCCTCATCGGGGCAGTGCACCCTTCGAGGTAACTCACATAGGAACCCTTGTCGGCAATGATGAGCGTCCGCTCGAATTGCCCGGTATCCAGCTCGTTGATACGGAAGTATGTCATCAGCTCGATCGGGCAGCGCACTCCCGGCGGCACATACACGAACGACCCGTCGCTGAAAACGGCTGAATTGAGCGCAGCGTAGAAGTTGTCGGTGTACGGCACTACCGAGCCGAGGTACTTCTTGATTATCTCCGGGTGCGTCTTGACCGCCTCGCTAACCGAGCAGAAGATCACGCCGGCTTCTTCGAGCATCTTGCGGTAAGTCGTCGCAACCGAGGCGCTGTCCAGCACCGCATCAACAGCCACGCCCGTCAGGCGCTTCTGTTCTTCCAGCGGAATGCCCAGCTTGTCGAACGCCTCGCGAATCTCCGGGTCAACCTCTTCGAGGCTCTTCGGCGCATCCGCCTGCGACTTCGGCGCTGCGTAGTAGATCATGTCCTGGAAGTCGATTGGCGGGTACTCGATGTTAGCCCACTTCGGCTCCTCGTTATTCAACGTCAGCCAGTGCCGATATGCCTTCAGCCGCCATTCCAGCAGCCACTCAGGCTCCCCTTTCTTGTGCGAGATCAGCCTGACGATATCCTCATTCAGGCCTCGCGGTGCGATATCCGACTCTATGTCGAACTCAAAGCCCCACTTATATCCCTTGTCTTCTACCCCAGTCTCACGCGAGATGACCTGTTGTGTAGTCATGTAGTCAGATTCTCCCTTGACTGCTTACCTTCTCGCTAGGTCAATTGGCATTTGTTGATTAAATCAGTCAACAATGCCATATGTCAATATATCAATTCCACTAACACAGGTCAAT
>CAZWDM010000023.1:15094-20084 GCA_964632415.1 uncultured Dehalococcoidia bacterium
AAATCAGTCAACAATGCCATATGTCAATATATCAATTCCACTAACACAGGTCAATTAATTATCGCCCGCCCATTAGGGGCACCGCCTACTATCCCCTCAGCAACCCCCGCATTACCGCCAGCGCCCCCGCAGCATCCACAGCGACGGCAACATCCACGCTGCCACCGCTCTCATAATCCGCAGTTACCTCGCCCACTCGCTCACCCTGCGTCTCCACCGTAAGCGTCGCCGACCGCGTTTCCACAAGGTCCGGCCTCAGCGCGGCCATCACCGTCACCGGGTCATGCATACTGAACCTGGCCCGGTGCTCTTCTTCATCGAGTTCGAACCACTTCTGAAGCACTTGCGACGCCAGTCGCTCGCCCTTCGTTGTGCCCGTATGCCACTCCTGGTCGTCACGGTCAATCGAGGTCTGGCGGGATATATCAAGCCCCAGAAGCGTTACCGGCACCCCTGAACCAAACACTACATTGGCGGCGAATGGGTCATCCCAGATGTTGAACTCGGCGTATGGTGTTACATTCCCCGAGCCGTCACCCTGTCCGCCCATCATGTACACCCGCGGCAGCGCATCCTTCAGCCGCTCCTCTTTGATGAGCGCCCTCGCCACATTCGTCAGCGGTCCCACCGCGAATAGCGTAACCTCACCCGGCGTCGCCATCACCGTCTCCACTATGAAGTCAACGGCATTTCCGTCAGCAGGCCGCGTCTCCGTGTCGGGCAGCCGCACCGTCAGCCCTTCGTCGCCATGCACCTCGTATGCATGGTAGAACTCCCCTTCCAGCGGCGTGGAAGAGCCTGCATACACCGGAATCTCCGTCCTGCCCAAGTAGTCCAGCAGCCGCAGCGCATTTGCGGTCGTGTGCTCAAGTCTCGCATTCCCCTCCACCGTCGTAAGCGCCAGTATTTCAAGGTCCGGGCTGTTCAGCGCCATGATCAGCGCCAACACGTCATCTGCGCCCGGGTCCGTGTCAATTATGCACTTCATCGTTTGTCGTCCCTTCAATGCAATTCGATCTAATCCAATCTATTATCTTCTATCCCTGCTCCGGGAAACAAACGATTCCCACGCCTCTCGCGAAGTGTGAGCCGCCGTCCAGCCATGCTCTCGTTCTGCCTTCTCCCCACTGACCACCCACGGATACCTGATGAAATTCAGTCCGCAGCCCGCGGAACTGTTCTGCAGACCAAGCCTCCACGATATCTCAGTTGCCGAGTACAGAAACGGGGCCGGAATCCGCACCAGCCTTCGGCCCGCAATCCTTGCCATTTCACTCCACCGCACAGTACCGAGTCCTCCCACGTTGTATGTTCCCTCCACGCCGTGCAGCAGGCAGTGCTGCATTATATCCGCAGCATCGCATTCATGGAGAAACTGCATCGGCGGATCGTAGCCTACCAGCCCAACCAACACATTGCCGGAGAAACTCCGCGCCACGAAGTTGTCGGCTTCCACCCCGAGCACCGGGCAGGCGCGCAGCACGCAGACTTTGACCTCCGCGTGATCGGCGCAGAACTTCGTCAGCATCGCCTCCACATCCACCTTAGCCTCCCCGTATTGGAACCCTCGAACGGGACGCAGCGGCGAACCCTCCGTCAGCACGTCGGCGTTATCCCTATGCGCTCCATACACCGTCGCGCTGCTCATATAGAGAACCTGGCGCACCCCGGCATTCACACATGCCCTGAGCACGCTCGCGGTTCCTCCCACATTCACACTTCTCGCTCGCGCAGCATTCCGGTCGGGCTTTAGCACGAAAGCAAGGTGCGCCACAGCTTCGATGCCATGCTCGACCAGGAGATCTGCAATGTCGCCCGTGATGTCCCGTTCGACAAAGACCGCATTCGCCGGCCAATCCGTCGGCCTCGGGCACACATCCATACCCAGCAGAACGTCCAGCCCGGCGTCCTGTGCCAGCCTGCCTACTAGCAGCCGGCCGAGATATCCCGCAGCACCGGTTACAGCAACTCGCCGGACCTTATCCACGATCCCCGCTACTCGACCACATCGGTAAAGTCAAACTTCAGCGTCCCGATTCCCGGCACATCAAAACCCATTGAAATTGTATGCGTCCCTGCCGACAGCACTGTCCCTTCCACCCGCACAACGATGGTCCTGTTCATAGCCAGTGTAAAGGTGCTCGCCCTGCTGACCGACTCAAACGGCGTTAAAGCCTCATCCAGCACGAAAGCCGCCCTATCCAACGCAACCTCTTCGCCATCAACCGCGATTGGCAGCATCCCGTGCGCATACCCCGACCCGAGCCTGTTTTCGAGCTGAAACTCAAACCCGTCCTCGGTGTTCCTCAGGGTGCCCCGACGGTAAAGTCGCCTGAGCAGAAATCCCGGCACGCTCACCATTCGACTGACTCCTCTTTCCGACAGACGATCTACTTATCGAGACTCTTTCGGCGCATCTCAAACAGCGCAGTCTCAGCCTCAACCACCTCCGGCGGCAGCTGATTCGCCCGTCCGAGCAGCGAGGCGAACACGAACACGCGCGCGGCATGTTCCACAAGCTCGCACACCCGCAGCGCCTCCCCGAGGTCCGCACCGACGCCCACAGCACCGTGGTTCCGAATCAACGCGGCATTCCGGCTCCCCAGAGCATCGCACACATTGCCAGCCAGCATCTCGCTGCTCGGAAATGCGTACTCCGACACTCTTACCGCACCTCCCACTACCAGCGCCATCTCGTCAATGATAAGAGGTATGTCAACGCCCGCGACAGCCGCCGCAGTGGCGTGCGCCGAGTGCGTGTGAATCACAGCGCCCACATCACTCCGCCTTCGATATATCTCGGCGTGCAGCAGCGACTCGCTCGACGGTATCCCATCCCCATCTACCGGCTCGACCTCCAAATCAGTGACCAGCATGTCCTCCGGTCCCATAGCTTCATACTCTACACCTGAAGGCGTGATGACCATCAGGTCGGTCCCGCACTTCACATCAGGAAGACGCATGCTGACATTCCCGCTCGTGCCAACGGTAAGCCCACGCGCAGCCATTCGCTGCGCCGCCTCCAGCACTGCACTCCTCTCATCAAGCCACCTCAATGCACTCATCCTCCCGTTATAGTTCCAGGCCGCCCAGCCTCTCCGTCAGATCCAGCCACCGCTCATAATAGCCCTGATACTCCGCCGCCCGGTGTGGATTCGGCTCAAGCAGCCCCATCCGCTCTCCTGTCCAGCAAGTCCCCTCTTCCAGAGACGAAAACTCGCCCACAGCAGCCTGCGCGCAGAGCCAGGCGCCGACCGAGCTCGAGTCGGCCCGCGGGGACAGTCCCACTTCGCGTCCCAGCACATCCGCCAGAATGGGTCCGAATACCCGCGTTCTCGTCATCCCTCCCCCCAGGGCGACGCTCGCCGCCCTGCGGTCCGCCACAGATTCCAGGTGTACCAGATTCGCCCTGATGCTAAACGCAACCGATTCCAGTGCGGCACGCGCAAAATCCCCCTTGCCCGTCCCGCTAATCGTCACCGGCACCGGAAACACGAACCCGCCCGCTCTCATTCCAGGACTGTTGTACCGCGTTCTTACGCTCCCCAGTATCGCCTGCATTCCCTCGCTTCCCACGGGCACCTCACCTGCCGCAGCATCCATCTCGTCGAATCCGCGTGGCGAATCTCCGCAAAGCAGCCTCACCAGCCACGAGTACGCGTTCCCTGCATCGCCCGCACTGCTCTCCGCAACCCACCTGCCGTCCGAGGGGAATCGTCCCGCCCACGTGCTCGCGTCCTCCGAGAACAACGGCCCGTCCGTAATCATCTGCACCGGGGCGCTCCATCCCGCCACGACTCCGACTTCACCGGTATTGCACACACCCATGCCAAGCAGGCCGCACTGCGTATCCGCCCCCGCCAGCACAACGGGCGACCCTTCCCTCAGCCCCGTATCCCTCGCCGCCCTGCCATTGACACTCCCCACAATGCAGCCCGCATCTGCGATTACCGTTCGCTCCGTTTCAACACCCAGTTTCGACAGCAGCGCGTCACATCTGCTGCCGGTCCCAATGTCAAGCAGTCCGGCTTCGCCCAAGAGCGTCCTCTCGTTGACCACTTCGCCCGTCAGCCTGCATACGAGCCAGTCAGCAAGCGTCAGCACCCACCTCACGCGCCCATAGACCTCGGGCCGGTGCCGTTCGAACCAGTTCAACTTCGCGGGGGCAAAGAGAAAGGACGGCAGGTGCCCCGTCGTCCGATACACCTCCTCCCTGCAAGCCTCGTCTATCTCGGCCCCCTCGAAGAACGCGCGCAGGTCCAGGTTCGGCCCCGCGTACAACGCCTGCCCGTCCTCATCGAGAAACACCACCGACTGCCGCTGGCTCGTTACCGATATCGCACTTATCTCTTTAGGGGACACCCCGCCTGCGGCAACACAGTCGCCCATAAGCTCACACATCCCCCGCCAAAGCCGTTCGGGTTTCCACTCCCTTGCCAGCGTGTACGCCTCGTCGGATTCAATCGGGTCATACGCCCGGCTGGCAGACGCCGTTATGCACCCACTAGCGTCGAACAGAAAACAACGCGCACTGCTGGTCCCGGCATCCAGCACAAGCGTACAACGACCGCCCGAACCTCGCACTGCCATCACCCGTTTGCCCCATTCCAGGCTTCGCGATTCACAATGTGCACCGGCATTTCACCACCTGCAAATCTCAACAGGTCCGATGCCATCATTTCGGAATGCCTGCGAATCGTCTCGACAGTCGCGCCACCAATGTGCGGGCTAAGAATAACGTTCTCCAGACCAAGTAGAGGGTTTTGCGGCGATACCGGGTGCGACTCGAATACATCGATCGCAGCGCCCGCGATCCTACTTTCCCTGACAATGTCCGCAAGCGCCTTTTGGTCGAGCACAGCCGCGTCCGACGCGCTCACAAGATAGGCATCCTCACGCATCAGCCCCAACAGCCGCGCATCCAGCATGCCGTCCGTCTGTTCCGTCAGCGGCACGTGCACACATACGAAGTCTGAGGACGACATCAGAA
>CAZWDM010000023.1:20184-37510 GCA_964632415.1 uncultured Dehalococcoidia bacterium
AGCTCCATCGTCTCCTGAAAGACGAAGTCCGACTCAACGACCAGGGCGGTCACCGACTCGTCATTGATGCGCTCCGCAAGCTCCAGCGGATGGTAGAGCCGCTTCGTGTCCGTCCAGCTCTCGTGCGTAACACGCATCGAACATCGAAGCGTTGAAATACACAGGGCATCGAAAGGGCAGAGTATTAGCGCATGCATCGGGCAGGTGCCACCACTCGGGGCAGGCTACTTTCTCACCAATGCCGGCGGCAGCAGACTCGCCGACCACAGCCTTGCCAGCAGTAGCAGCTTCGCGCCGGCACTGATTCCAATGCGCCTTGCGAACACATCGTATCCCGCTTGCTCGATCCGCTCCAGTATGCCGCTGTATGTTGCGTGCATCAGTCGAGGGCATGTCCGCGCATCCGCAGCGATCAGAGGGAACAGCGCGCGGCTGCTCTCGAAATATCCGCGCGCCCTATCGGTCTGGTATGCCATGAGCGACCTGAAGCCTTCGGTCAGAGCGCCTTGTTCAAGTTCCGCCTCAGTGTAGTCGAAACGCTTCATCTCATCCTGCGGAAGGTAGATTCGGCCGCGCTCGGCGTCCTCCTTCACATCCCGCAGTATGTTCGTGAGCTGCATGGCGAGGCCCATATCGACTGCATATTCCTTCGCCTTCGGGTCCTCGAATCCGAATATCCTTATGCACACGAGCCCCACGACCGAAGCCACCTTGTAGCAGTACTCCCGCAACTCCTCGAAGCTTGCGAAGCGGCTCTTCACCATGTCCATCTCGACGCCTTCAAGGATTTCGTCGAAGTACCGGTACGGTATCTCGAATCTCCGCGCCGCGTCGTGCAATGCAAGGTACATCTCCGCCTCATCCCCGGACGGCTCACCGGCATAGAGGTTCTGCCGCACATCCTCGAAGCCGCGATACTTCTCCTCGATTGGCAGCTCCCCGTCGGCAATGTCGTCGCAAAGCCGGCAGTAGGCGTAAACCGCATATATTGCGCGCCTCTTCTCCCAGGGCAGGGGACGAAAAGTGTAGTAGAAGTTCCTCGCGTTTTCCTTCGTAACGCGCTGGCAGTGGCTGTACGCAAGCTCCAACTCAGTCGCCATAATCAGCTCCCGTTCATCCTGAGCCTGTCGAAGGACGACTACGCAGAGCAGTTCCCATCACCTAGTGCTCCCTGTACAGCAGAAACTCCACCAGGTTCTTGTATTCCTGGCGCGCCCGTTCGTCCATCTCCACCGTGGCAAGCGCATCCACCGCCAGCTCACCCTCCTCCGCCGCGAGCGCGTGGGCGTATTCCCGCACATTCAAGCCGTCCATAATGTGAAGCACATCGCCCACATCGCTGTCCGTCAGTTCGTCCTTGCCGTAAATGCTGAGAAGGTGCCGCTTATCCACCCCTTCAGCCTGCGCCATCGCGTACACCGCAGGGAACGAGTTCTTCTTGCGCCTTATGTCCGCGCCCACAGGCTTGCCCGTGCTCTCCTCGTCGCCCCAGATTCCCAGAATGTCGTCTCGCACCTGGAATATGAACCCCAGAGCCCTGCCGCTCTCCCGAAATGCGTCCGAGACCTCAAGGTGCGGGGACCCGATCAGCGCACCCATCGTGAACGAGCATCGTATCAGCGCCCCGGTCTTGCGCGCGATCATGTCCAGGTACTGCGTCAGACTGATTTCGCTATGCCCCTCGAACGAAATGTCCAGGTACTGGCCCTCGATCATCTCCAGGTACGCCTGCGTCAGCTGGTTCACCACTGCAAGTGATCGCGATGCAGGCAGCCCTGCGCATTGCAGCTTGTCCAGCGTGCTGTCCGCCACGATTCTCAGCGCGTTACCCGCCACCAGCGCCTTCGGTATGCCCCAGATGGCCCACAATGTCTTCCGGCTGTGCCTGGTCTCGTCCCGGTCCTGAATATCGTCATGAATCAGCGAGAAGTTATGGATAAGCTCCAGCGCGGCGGCAGCGGGCATCGCCTGCCCTCGCCTTCCACCAATCGCCTCGCAGGAGAACAGGCAGAGGGTGGGCCGCAGGTACTTGCCCTCCATGCCCGACGTCGGCGCACCATCAGGGTCCACCCAACCCATGTAATAGCGCAGCAGCGTATAGATCTGATCGTCGTTCTGGAGCGCGGCGCGAAGGGCGGCGCCGATGTCGGCGCGATACTCCGCGAACATGCCCGGCATTTCGGGCGGGCGTATGTCGGCCGTATCTGCAGGAAGGGAGTAGGTCATTTCAAACCTGATGGAATCGGCGTGCATGCGCTTGCCATGCACTCCACGGCAACGGATTTCACGGCGCGAATAGTAGCCCCCAGCGTAGCATTGTACCTTTCACTGTGTCAAATGTTGGGCGCCTCTTCCATAAAGAATAGCCCATGTTCATCGCCTGATGCCCGCCTCGTCCCGAGAGAGCGTTTCGCTTGCAATCATCTCTTTCGCTATGCTATATTCACCGCGAGAAAGCGAAGGTTTCCCCAAAGCCGAAATATGCTTGACGACTACTTCCGACAGTATGGTTACATAGCCATTTTCACAGCGGTAGCGGTTGCCGTTCCCGTAGGCATGCTGCTTATGTCTTGGGCGCTCTCGGTGTTCAATATTCGCCCCCGCATGCCCAGCGCAATCAAGGAGAGCATTTACGAGTGCGGCTTCGAGACCCTCACAGGCAGGTGGAGCCAGTTCAACTTCAGGTTCTATGGCTTTGCGCTGCTATTCGTTATCTTCGACGTCGAAGTGATATTCCTCTTCCCGTGGGCAGCGAGCTACGGGTTCATGAGCAGGCACTTCGGGATCTTCATATTGCTGGAAATGCTGGTCTTCATCGCGATCCTGCTGGTAGGCTGGCTGTACGCATGGCGCAAGGGATCGCTGGAGTGGAGTTAATATGATCGAAAACAACACTCTGGAAGGCCACGACTTCACCATTCCCCTGTTTCAGCAGACCTGGGATGTGGACAGAGAAGAGGGTGGCGTCATAAACCACCTGAAAGCGACCCACACCTCCATGCTGACTGAGCCGGTCATCGAAGTGCCGGACGATCTGGAGCGCAACGTCGCGGTAACTTCCGTGGACGCCCTCGTGAACTGGGGCAGGAAGTCGGCGGTCTGGCCGCTAACATTCGGTTTGGCCTGCTGCGCCTTCGAGATGATTGCCAGCGCAATGTCTCGCTTCGATATCTCCCGCTTCGGGATGGAAGCCTTCAGGCCGTCGCCGCGGCAAGCCGACCTGATTATCATCGCGGGCACCGTCACATGGAAGATGGCTCCCGCAATCCAGCGCGTCTATGAGCAGATGGCGGAGCCCAAGTGGGTGATCTCCATGGGCGTCTGCGCCACCAGCGGCGGTCCCTATTACGGCAGCTACAGCGTCGTGCCCGGCGTGAACCATATCATCCCCGTTGATGTCTATGTCCCGGGTTGCCCGCCCAGGCCGGACGCCCTGCTGTACGGCATCATGCAGCTGCACGAAAAGATCAAGCGGTACTCGATCTCCCGTCAGAAGTGAGAAAAGATTACCTATGACCAGAATCCTTGCAGGGGCGGATGTCGCACGGCGGGTTAACGCAGAGTTTCCTGGTTCCGTTCTGAATTCTTACGGTGGAGACGTCCTTCTTGAGCTCGCCTCCGTCCCGGACGTCGCCCGATACCTCAAAGACACCGAAGGCTTGGAATTCTCATTCCTTTCGTCGATTACCGCCGTCGATTACGTCGAATACTTTGAGCTCGTCTATCACCTGACATCCCTGAAGTTTAACCAGAGCGTTGTGCTGAAGGCACACTGTTACGGCAGGGACGAATTGAGCGCTCCCTCCATCAGCGGCATCTGGCGCGGCGCGGACTTTCAGGAACGCGAAATCTGGGACCTTTTCGGCATTAAGTTCGAGGGGCACCCCAATTTGAAGCGCATACTCCTCTGGGAAGGCTTCCCGGGGCACCCGCTTCGCAAGGACTTCTTAGGACAAGACCCATAGAAACCGTCATCTCCGCGAAGGCGGGAATCCAGTCATTCGCACACGACAAACATTTCAGCCAGCAATAGGCGCACCGAGGAAGATAGAAATCACATGACCCTCAAGACCGAGCCGGTCACAATTAACCTGGGCCCACAGCACCCAAGTACACACGGGGTGTTCAGGCTGCGCGTCACCTTCGACGGCGAGGTGATCGTTGACGTTGAGCCAGTGCTCGGCTACCTCCATCGTGGCTCCGAAAAGCTCGCCGAAGGTCGCACCTACGTCCAGATTGTCACGCTCACCGACCGCATGGACTACATCGCCAGCATGTCCAACAACCTGGCGTATGTTCGTTCGGTCGAAAAGCTGGCAGGCATCGAGGTCCCCGAGCGCGCACAATACATCCGCGTCATCAGCGCAGAGCTCCAGCGCATCGCGAGCCATCTAATGGCGACCGGCTTCCTGCTGAATGACCTCGGAGCCCTGGCAACACCGCTGATGTACTGCTTCCGCGAGCGAGAGCGCATCCTCGATCTCTTCGAGATGCTATGCGGCGCGCGCATCACGCTTAGCTACATGCGGCCCGGTGGAGTCTTCCAGGACGCGCCCGACGATTTCTGGCCCGCTCTGAAGGACTTCACGGATGTAATGCCCACATACATCGACGAGCTGGAGCGCCTTATTTCCGGCAATGAGATCGTCCTGACCCGCACCCGCGAAGTGGGCGTCCTCAACGACGTGGACGCGGTCGATTTCTCCATCTCCGGTCCCATGCTCCGTGCGGCGGGCGTCGAGTGGGACCTGCGAAAAGCGGCCCCTTACGAGATCTACGACAGGGTTGACTTCGATGTACCCATCGGGGCGCTCGGCGACACCTTCGACCGCTACATCGTCCGCATACAGGAGATGCGCGAGAGCATCCGCATAATCCGGCAATGTGTTGACGGCATCCCGCAGGGCCCCATTCGGGCGGAAACCCCGTTCTTCATCAGGCCTCCGGTCGGAGATGCCTACGCCGCTGTGGAATCACCCAAGGGCGAACTTGGCTTCTACCTTGTAAGCGACGGCGGAATCTCGCCATACCGTTGCCATGTACGCGCCCCATCCTTTATAAATATCACGCCCCTGCGCGAAATGCTGATAGGCTGGAAGATGAGCGATCTCATCATCATCTTCGGCTCGATCGACATCGTGCTGGGAGAGGTAGATAGGTAAAGGCGACTGGATGATAGACTTCTCCACAACAGGCATTCTGAGCTTCCACGGCATTTACAGCATCTTCGCGCTGTTTCTGCCGAGTTGGCTCGCCTACGCCGCCGCCTGTGGAACACTCGCCTTCGTCGTCGTAAACGCGATGGTGCTGTCCACCGCCCTTTACGTCTGGTTCGAGCGCCGTACCATCGGCAGATTCCAGTCAAGGCTCGGCCCAAACCGCTGGGGACCCTTCGGCCTCTTGCAGCCCTTTGCCGATGTAATCAAGCTCATCGTCAAGGAAGACACCACCCCTGCCACGGCAGACAAGATCGTGTTTGCCCTCTCGCCGATCGTCCTGTTCGCCCCAACCGTGCTCACGATGGCGGTAATACCGTTCGGCGAAAACACCTTCCTCGGCAGGCTGAATGTCGGCGTCCTGTTCCTAATCGGCGTAACCTCAGTGAATACCGTCGCCGTGCTGGCGGCAGGCTTTGCATCCCGGAACAAGTACGCAATGCTCGGCTCGATGCGTGGCGTGGCAATGCTCTGCAGCTACGAAGTGCCCATGGCCCTTGCAATCGTCGGCGTCGTTCTCATCGCCAACTCGCTCTCCCTGTACGAAGTCGTGCAGGCACAGAGCGTCCCATTCCTGCTGGTACAGCCGCTCGGCTTCCTTGTGTTCATGGCCGCCGCCTCCGCCGAAATGAGCCGCACCCCCTTCGACCAGATCGAAGCCGAGTCCGAGCTTGGCGCCGGCTACCACACAGAATACAGCGGCATGAAGTTCGCCATATTCCAGCTGGCAGAGTTCATGGCGCCCATAGTTACCAGCGTCATAGCGGTAGCGCTCTTCTTCGGCGGCACGCGCGGTTTCGACCCCATACCCGGCCAGGCGTGGTTTGTCATCAAGGTCGTGATCGTACTCTTCGGGCTGCTCTGGGTTCGCGCCACCTGGCCCCGCCTCCGCATCGACCAGATCATGTCCTTCGCCTGGAAGGGTCTCTTCGCCCTCGCCATTCTGAATATCTTCGTCATCGCCATCGAGGTTATGCTCTTCCAGAACGGCGAAGGAGAAATCTCCACTCGCGGCATGTGGACTATGGCCGCCGTAAACTGGGCAATAGCCGTTGCAGCGATTTTCGTTCTGTTCAACGTGCTCGGCGGCAAGAAGCTCGAACGCCCAGAGCCCCAGCCCTCACCCCTTGCAAATATGTACGCGGAGGCAGACTAGCCATGTATGGAACAGGACTGCTCAAGGGTCTGGGCATCACCATGAAGAACCTGGTCATGCCCAGCCGGATGTTCACTCTGAATCAGTATCCTGACCGCAAGGTCAGCCTAATGGAACTCGCCCGGATGCAGGGCGCGAGTCCTTTCTCTTTCGCGTTCAAGCAGCCTGGCACCGCAATCAAGTCACTCGTTGGCATGATCAGTGTCCCCGACCGGATGCCACAGCACGGACGCTTCCGCGGCGAGGAGTTCAGCTGGTACGAGCAGCGCTGCACCGGCTGCGCAAGCTGCGCCAAGTACTGCCCCCTCGGAATCATCCGCATCGTGACCCATCCAAGCGGCGCGGAGGAGCAGGTCCCCGAAGGCGACAAGTATTTCATCGATGTGTTCGATATCGATATCGGCAGGTGCATGTTCTGCGGCCTCTGCGTCGAGGCATGCCCTTACGACGCGCTTCACATGGGCAGCGGCTTCGAAGAGGGTAAGTACAGGCGCCGTGACCTCGTCATCAACAAGCAGATGCTGAACGAGTCGCCCAAAAAGCCAAGCCTCTGGTTCCGCCCGCAGATAGAGGGCAAAGGCTATCACCCGCACAGGCATGACGACATACCCTGGCAAGATGCCGGTCGCCACGAGCGCCCGACTGTCGAGCAGCAGGAAGAAAGGTGGACTGAACGCTGATGTTGGGTCAGGGCACCGAAGCAAGCCTGCTCGCGAACATCGTCTTCTGGATCATCGCCGTTTCTAGCATAGTTGCGGCGCTGGCGGTCGTCCTGCTCAGAGACCTGTTCAGGGCGGCTCTATTTCTGATAGTATCCTTCCTCGGCGTGGCGGGCATGTTCGTCCTGCTCCGCGCCGAGTTCCTCGCGGTGGTGCAGATTCTTGTTTATGTCGGCGCAATCTCCGTGCTGATCATCTTTGCGATACTCATGACGCGGGACGTGGAGGAAGGCAGTCCGTCCAACAAGTTCCGTCTGCCCATGGCGATATTCTCGGCCCTGTTTGCGGCGGTTGCAATCTATGTCGCACTCAGCACCAACTGGAACACCCTGGAGGCATCAATCGCAAGCGGCGCCATCACCGGAGACGCCCTCGAAAGAGTTCAGGCGGTTTACGCGAACACAATACCAACGATAGGACACCTGCTGCTGCGCGACTTCGTGCTGGCCTTTGAAGTGGCATCCGTAGTCCTGCTTGCAGCCCTTATTGGCGCACTCGCTCTCATACGCGAGCGCTAAACACAATAATCCCTTCTAGAGCCTGCCCCTGCGAAGGCAGGGAATGGGGGCAAAAACCTCAATTGAAGATAATCCAAAAAAAGTAAGCACAAACCCATATCGCCAAACCCGCGAGTCAAAACTAAATGAGCCTTGAAAACTTCCTGATAGTAGCGGCGATAATATTCGCCATTGGACTGTACGGCGCGATCACCAAGAACAACGCCATCACGGTCCTCATGTCTATCGAGCTGATGTTTAACGCGGTCAACATCAGCGCGGTCGCCATGTCCCGCTACATTGTGCCGGCATCGATCTCGCAAGACCCTAACGCTGCGGATCTGGCGGTTCAGTTCCTCTTGACCGGACAGGTCTTCACCGTGTTCATAATCACCGTCGCAGCGGCCGAAGTCGCGCTCGGACTCGCCATCGTCCTGTCCATCTTCAGGCAGCGAACAAGCATATTCGTCTCAGACGCAGCCGAGCTGAAAAACTAGCCGGGGAATACCCATGTGGACTGACTACAAGAAAGCCTCAAACCTGATGAGCGCACAGATGTGGAAAGATGTGCTGGAAGGCGACGGCCTGCCCACGAAGATACTGCCGGACGGCGATATCCAGACCTGGAGCGAACGCTCCACATTCCGCGTGCTGGTGCCCAAGGGCCGCGAGCACGTCGCCGACGAAATACTGAGGAAGCTTTAGACGATGCCAGAAATAGCCGCTTGGCTAATCCTGTTCCTGCCTCTCGCGTCCTTCGCGGTGATCTCGCTTGTCATCCGCCCGTTCATGGGCGCCGAATCTCAAACCGCGGGCCACATCACCATTGCCGCAATCGGCCTATCATTCGCCCTGTCGCTCTGGGCACTCGCCAGCGCCATGTCCGCTCACGGCGAAAACCCTTACGGCGTCCACAGTTGGATCAGTGCCGGAGAGTTCGATTTCGCGGTCGGCATCCTGATGGACCCGCTCACCGCAATAATGCTCGTAGTCGTAAGCGGCGTCAGCCTCATGGTGCAGATATACTCCGTAGGCTACATGCACGGCGACAGCGGATACGCCCGCTACTTCGCCTACATGTCGCTCTTCACCTGCGCGATGCTGGGCCTCGTACTCGCCAACAACCTCATCCAGATGTTTGTCTTCTGGGAACTCGTTGGCCTAGGCTCCTACCTGCTCATCGGCTTCTGGTTCGACCGCCCCGCGGCGGCCTCAGCGGCAAAGAAGGCGTTCATAATCACCCGCTTCGCCGATTTCGGGTTCCTGCTCGGAATACTCTACCTGTTCTTCAACGGCGACGCGTTCTCCGCACAGGGCTTGAACGTCTTCGTGGTTTCCGACTTATACCAGGGCATCGAGACGGGACTGCTCGCCGTCGGTGCCGCACAGTGGATAGCACTCGGCATCTTCGCCGGCGCGATGGGCAAGTCCGCGCAGTTCCCGCTCCACACCTGGCTGCCTGACGCTATGGAGGGCCCAACGCCCGTCAGCGCGCTCATTCACGCGGCAACGATGGTCGCCGCCGGCGTGTTCCTAGTCGCTCGCTTCTTCCCCATATTCGAGCTCTCAATCGCCGCCATGAATACAGTCGCCATCATCGGCGGCATCACCGCGATTTTCGCCGCCTCGATGGGTCTGGTGATGAACGACATCAAGCGCGTCCTGGCATACTCCACCGTCAGTCAGCTCGGATACATGATGCTCGCGCTCGGCATAGGCGCCTATGGTCCAGCCATCTTCCACCTGTTCACCCACGCCTTCTTCAAGGCGCTTCTGTTCCTTGGCTCCGGCAGCGTCAACCACGCAACCGGCACTTTCGACATGCGCTACATGGGCGGCCTGCGGGTTTCAATGCCGAGGACATACATCACCTTCATCATCGGCAGCCTCAGCCTTGCGGGCATAGTCCCCCTCGCAGGATTCTGGAGCAAGGACGAAATCCTCAGCCACGCGTTCAGCGGCGGGAATACAGTCAGCGCGATCGTCTTTGCGCTCGCGCTCATAGCGGCCTTCATGACGGCATTCTACATGTTCCGGGCTGTCTTTATGACATTCCATGGCAACTTCAAGGGCGGCGCGGAGAGAGACCCCGAAGCCCACGCCGAGCATCCCGTGGACGTCCATGAGTCTCCCGGAACGATGGTCTGGCCGATGATCATCCTTGCCGTACCCGCCGTGCTGGCTGGCATCGTCGCCAACTCGGTATTCAATCTGGGAATCATCCCAGCGCACTGGATGTCACACTTCCTCGACTACAACGCGGCCGTACACGTGGAAACTGCCAAGTTCAATGTGACGATCGCCGCGCTATCGACGGTAGTCGCGCTGGCAGGCATCGGCCTCGCTTACCTGATGTACATCTCCCGCGCCATCTCTCCGGAAGGCATGGGACGTACATTCCGCCCGATTCATACCCTGCTAATCCGCAAGTATTTTATGGACGAGCTCTATGAGACGGTCTTCGTCAGGCATGTCTTCTATAACGGCATTTGCTACGCACTGGACTGGGTCGACAAGTCCATTGTGGACAGGATAGCCAACTTCTGCGGCTGGCTCGGCGCAAACGCCGGCAGCGCCATACGGCAGGTGCAGACCGGGCAACTCCAGGCATACGGCATGGGCATATCGGTCGGCATACTGATCATTTTCGCGATCTTCCTGTTCTTGGGATAAGAAAAAGTCCCTTCTCCCTCGATTGGGGGAAGGTTAGGATGGGGTGAAAATTCCCTATGACACAACCAGGTGACTGACAACCGGGAGTAAAGTTTGGAGTTTACAGGCTTGTTAAGCGCGATAGTGTTCCTGCCAATAGCAGGGGCAGTCGTCATCGCGCTCTTCCTCAGAAACTACTCGCACGCGCGAATATTCGCCGCGGCAATCGCGGTCATTGACTTCGTTCTCGCGCTGATCGCCTTCGCCGCATACGACATCAGCACAGGCGGCATCCAGCTCGTTGACCGCGTATCTAACTGGATCCCCGGCCTCGGCGATGACGGCTTCGCGGTCCAGTACCTGCTCGGCATCGACGGCCTCAGCGCGCCTCTCGTCCTGCTTACGGGCTTGCTTGGCCTGGTAGCCGTCCTCGCATCCTGGCACATCCAGCTCCGCGTCCGCGAGTATTTCATCTGGCTGCTCGCACTCCAGACCGGCGTGATGGGCGTGTTCACATCACTCGACTTCCTGCTCTTCTTCCTATTCTGGGAGCTTGAGCTAATCCCGATGTTCTTCCTCATCGCCATCTGGGGCAGCGACCCCAAGAGCAAGCGCGAATACTCGGCGATGAAGTTCCTGATATTCACCATCCTCGGCAGCGCGTTCATGCTCGTCGGAATCCTGGTGCTGTTCTTCTCCACCGGCACCTTCGACATGACCAAGCTCCCCGAGGCCATTCGAGGCGCGAATCTCGTTCTGCCTGCAGGCGTCGTATTCTTCCTGCTCTTCATCGGCTTCGCGGTGAAGCTCCCGCTCTGGCCCCTGCACACATGGCTGCCCGACGCCCACACCGACGCCCCCACGGCGGGCAGCGTCATACTCGCGGGCGTACTGCTAAAGATGGGCGGCTACGGCATGTTCCGCGTCTCCGTCAGCATGTTCCCCGATGTGGCGCAGGATGTTGCTTGGCTATTCGCCGCCGCGGGCGTGATCAATGTCATATACGGCGGGATTGTCGTGATGCGGCAGACAGACCTCAAGCGCCTCATCGCCTTCAGCAGCGTCAGCCACATGGGATTCGTCATGATCGGCTTGGCTTCCGTTGTCGGCGTCAACGGCGCCGTGTCACCGCTCGGACTCACCGGAGCGGCTATGCAGATGTTCACGCACGGCACCATCACCGGCTTGCTTTTCCTGCTTGTCGGCATGGTGTACGACAAGGCGCACACCCGCTACATCCCCGACCTCGGTGGACTGGCAAAGCGCATGCCGTTCCTCGCTGTCGCCCTGCTCGTGGCAGGACTCGCCTCACTCGGCTTGCCCGGCACCAGCGGATTCGTCGCCGAACTGCTCATTTTCCTGGGCGCCTTCAAGGTATTCGCCGTGCCCACCGCCATCGCCGTCTTCGGTGTAGTCCTTGCGGCGGGCTACATCCTCTGGACCATCCAGCGCGTGATGTTCGGCCCCATCAAGGAACGCTTCGCCGACATAACCGATGTATCCGGCGTACAGTATGTGCCCATCGCGCTCCTCGTTATCGCCATCATCGCAGTGGGAGTCTTCCCATCTATAATTTCGGACGTTTTCCGCAGTGGCGTCGAGCCAATCGCCCAGTCACTGGAGCAAGTGGCTCAGGCGCGACTGCACTGAGCCCGCTGAACCTGAATTAACCGGAGTAACGGATGTCAGTTTACGACCTATACCTGCTAGCCCCCGAGCTAAGCCTCGCGGCGTTGGCGGCTATCCTGGTTCTGGTGGACCTGGTCGTCCGAAACAAGAACGTGCTGCCAATACTGGCAGTGCTCGGTCTCGCCGTGCCCCTGATATTCAGCCTGATGCTATGGTTCGACCTGTCCGGCGACGACTCCATGCAGCTCCACGGCATGTTCAACACGCTCGTCGTCGACAAGTTCAGCCTATTCTTCAAGTTCCTGCTCATCGCTGCGGCGGGCGTTGTCATCCTCTCCTCAACCGACTACGTGCAGAAGTTCGCCCGCTTCCAGGCCGAATACTACGCGCTCGTACTGTTCGCAACCACGGGCATGATGCTCCTCGCATCCACCACTGAGCTGATCACCATCTACATATCCCTCGAACTCACGGCACTTCCGATAGCCGCGCTCGCGGCCTTCATGCGCGACACCCGGTCCACCGAGTCCGGCATGAAGTTCCTGATACTCAGCGCAATCAGCTCCGCGGTCTTGCTATACGGCATGGTCATCGTGTATGGCTTCACCGGCAGCACTTCCCTGCCGCAGATAGCGGAGCAGATATCGAGCCTCAACCTCAGCGGCGGAACACCTTTCGGTAGCAGCGCCCTCCTGTTCGGCATCGTCCTGATGATCGCGGGCTTCGGCTTCAAGGTCGCCAGCGTCCCCTTCCAGATGTGGGCGCCCGACGTTTACGAAGGCTCCCCCACGCCTATAACCCAGTTCCTGTCCGTTGCAAGCAAGGCCGCAGGCTTCGCGGTCATCCTCCGCGTCTTCTACATAGCATTCCCCGCCGATATACTCAGCCTTGACTGGAGCGCCACTTTCGCCGTCCTCAGCGCACTTTCGATGACAATCGGCAACCTCGTCGCCATCCGCCAGGACAACATCAAGCGCATGATGGGCTACAGCACTATCGCCCACGCCGGCTACATACTCGTCGGGCTCGCTGCAGTCGCAGCCCGGACTCCAGGTGCTGACGGCACGATTGGCCCCTCCGGCGTGCTCTTCTACCTCGGCGGATTCGCGGCAACCAACCTTGCAGCGTTCTCCGCTATTATCGCCATCTCCAGCCGCATCAACAGCGACAAGATCGACGACTACGCGGGAATGGCGCGCCGAGCGCCCATCCTCGCCGCCGTTCTGACCCTGTCCATGATCTCACTCACCGGCATCCCGCCCGCCGTCGGCTTCTGGGCAAAGATATACCTCTTCGGCGCGGCAGTAGAGGCAAACCTCGAATGGCTAGTGGTTATTGGCGTGGTCAACAGCGTAGTATCCGCCTACTACTACCTCCGCGTCGTCAAGGCGATGTTCCTCTCCGAACCCACCTCCGAGGAGCGCGTCGCATTCGGCCTCCCAATGCAACTCGCCGTCGCCGTCGGCTTCATCGGCACCCTGCTGTTCGGCATATACCCCACTCCTCTCCTCAACCTCGCACGCACCGCAGCAGGCGTCCTGCTATCTTGATTCCTGTGGATGCGGTATACGCCCTCTGATATACTGAGCGCAGGATTCCGAGGGATGTTCGCCCTGCCGAAATGCCGCAATGAGCCGTGACTTTCAACGAATAGAATCCATAATTGGCAGCCACAGCGAACGGCTCTACTCACTCAAGACGAACCATAACCGCCGGTGGACGAACCCGGCAGCTGACCTTGCATGCTATCGACAAAATGCGCGAACGCAGAATTACCGAAGCTCAGGTAGCGTATGTGCTGAACAATTGGCAACTGCGAGGAATCGACGACACTCCGGGCAGAGAACCTAGTCATGCCTATTTTGCCTATATTCCTGAGCACACTAAAATTCTGAAA
Source organism: uncultured Dehalococcoidia bacterium (assembly GCA_964632415.1). Taxonomy (GTDB): domain Bacteria; phylum Chloroflexota; class Dehalococcoidia; order Lucifugimonadales; family JADFKI01; genus Bin90. The sequence continues at coordinate 33,951 of CAZWDM010000023.1, forward strand.
GTAGCTATCTCCTTGGACGATGAGAGGATTATCACTACACACTTTGACACAAGGGCGACCAAAGATTTTCAGAGAGGTACGCGCAAATACCTTGCAAAGTATCAGGGTCTGGAGGAAAGAGATGAAAGTGGCATACGATAAACAGCACGACCTCTTGGACCTCTCGACTGGCGTCCATATTATAGATGGTTCTTCTATAGAGGAAGATGTCGGCGTCGTTTTGCATTTCGGGACAGACGGAGGATGCGACATCGTAGCCGTAAGCATCATGGGCGCATCTTACTGGTTCAAAAGAGGTTATGATGAAGCGTCGGATACTTGGCTTCTGGGAGATACAACTTCTGATCCTTCACTGATTACCAATGATGGCGATTTCATCGGTTATTGGAAGCCAGATGAATTCGACCCTGACGAGCTTCCCGACCCCATTGGCATTAAGATCAATCATGCATCAAAGCATCTGGCAAGCGTCCGTCATCACTTCGAAGAGCCCGCCCTAGATGCCATAAAGCCACAAATATAAGCCTTACAAGAAAATGACACCCACTTACATCGGCTTCGTTTACAACGCGCAGCACCCCTCCGCGCTGCAGATGACCGAGGCAGTAATGCGCTCCCTCGACCTGGGCGAAGACTGCTGGGTAACCGCAGCCGAGAGCCTCAACGACATGCGCCCTCTATTGCACGACACGCGCTTCATCGTCATAGCGGGCGGAGACGGCACAATCCTCCGCGTCGTCCGCACGATAGTCGGTTACGGAGTCCCTCTCGTCGGCATCAACATGGGCAGGGTCGGCTTCATGGCCGAGTTGCAGGTACATGAGGCACTCGAAGAGCTTCCCGCATACCTCAACGGCAGCGCCCGCATCGAAGAGCGCATGATGCTCGAAGTCAGTGTCTGCCACGGCGACGAACACGAGCCATACCTCACACTCCACGCCCTTAACGATGTCGTAGTGGGCAGAGGCGGTTCCGCGAGGCTCCTGGATATCGTTGCAACGATCGACGGCGTCATCCTGACAAATTACCGCGCCGACGCCGTCATTGTCTCCACCGCAACGGGCAGCACCGGCTACGCCCTCTCCGCCGGCGGCCCCATCATGTATCCTGAAACCAAGGCCATGCTCATCCAGCCCGTCGCCGCCCACACCGGCCTCCGCAGCGGACTGATCCTCCCCGACAACACCGACCTCGAGCTGCAGGCAAGCGACAAACACGAAGCGCTGCTCAGTGTTGACGGCTTCAGGGACACCCTGCTCCACGCCGATGACCGCGTCACAATCCGCAAGAGCGAGTACGTCACCCGCTTCCTGCGGCGCCACGCTCCCACCGCATTCTACGCCGCCCTCACCCGTCGCACCCTCGGCATGGACACGCCTTCCTACAACCCCACCAATTTCGCAAGTTAGACTTCCGGCGCCAATTGCCTGAATCGCCGCGGTTGCCTGAAATCTCGCTATCACATACCATTTGCCTGCGCTCGTCTTGATCCCGCAAAACGACGAGTTCCCGGAGCAATTGCAGCGACTGCTACACGCACATAACCGACATAATTCAGAAAGGCATTCTGATGCAACCCGAAGAACAGATAGCTTCACGCGAAATCTACGACGGCAAAATCATCAAGGTCCGCGTCGACGACATCCTGATGCGCACCGGCAACACATCCATCCGCGAGGTCGTTGACCACGCCAACGCCGTTGTAATCTGCCCCATTGACGACGACGGCAATGTCCATCTCGTGCGCCAGTACCGCTACGCCGCAAAACAGATGCTCCTCGAATGTCCCGCCGGCCTCGTGGAAGAGGGCGAAGACCCCGACGACTGCGCCCAGCGCGAGCTCGCTGAGGAAATCGGCTACGCCTCCCGCAATCTCCGCGTCCTCGGCGGCTTCTGGTCATCCCCCGGATTTTGCACCGAGTTCATGTACGCCTACCTCGCCAAGGACCTAGTGCCGCGCAGCCTTCAGGCGGACGACGACGAAGACATCCAGGTGGAAAAAGTCCCCCTCTCTCGGATAAACCAACTCATCCGTCTCGGCGAAATCCAGGACGCCAAGAGCATCGCTGTCTTACTCATGGCAACCTGCATCTTCGACGCCTGACAGAAAAGTCCTTACCACTTGGCAGGGGAAGGTTAGAACCTGCCCCTGCGAAGGCAGAGGATAGGAGTGAGAATCCCTTCCATCCCATCCTGAATATCCAGTTAATCCCCATCTGGTAAACTGACACACCAACACACCAACACACTCTCCGGAGGAACCACATGCCCACTCTTCAGGAACTTTTCGCACAGGTCGACGAACAGCGCGACGAAATCATCGCTCTCGAACAGGCCCTCGTCCGCATCCCGTCCGTCAACTCCGGCTTCATGCCCACAGGTGACGAGACTCCGGTCTGCGAGTACATCCACGACTGGCTCGCCGAAGATGGCATCCAGTCCGAAATCCTCGGACGCACCCCCGAACGCGGCAACATCATCGCCCGCATCGAGGGAAGCAACGCCGAAGCCGGCCTGATGTTCATGTCTCATACCGATGTCGTCCCCGTCGAGGAAGAAGAAAAATGGCGCTTCCCTCCATTCAGCGCAACCATCGCCGACGGGCGCATCTACGGACGCGGCGCATCCGACTGCAAGGGCTTGCTCACCGCCCAGCTCTACGCCATGCGCCTGCTCGTCCGCAACGGCATCCAGCTTGAAGACAGCCTGATCCTCTGCTCAGGCGCCGACGAAGAGCACGGCGGTCGCTACGGCTTCGGCTGGCTGGCGGAAAACCATCCCGACAAGCTCCGCGCCCCATTCGCCGTCAACGAGGGCGGCGGTACCCCCATTGACTCCCCAAGCGGCCTCACATACCTGCTGGGCACGGGCGAAAAAGGCCGCCTTCAGGTCGAAATCGAGGTTAAGGGCGTCAGCTCCCACGCGTCCGTTCCGTGGCAGGGCACCAACGCCCTATACACCTTGCAGCGAGTACTGCAGCGCATCGAAGCCTTCGAGCCTGAGCGCGACACATCCACCAGCCTCTTCGACCACCTCTCCGTATTCGCCATCGAGCACAAGCCATCTGCGGAAAACGTCGACGAAATCATCGCCGAGGTTGAGCCGGAGAACCCGCGCTTCGCCTCCATGATGCGAGCTCTGTCGCGTATGACTCTGACTCCCACAATGATATCCGGGGGCATCAAGTCCAACAGCGTTCCCGAGTCCATCCGCCTCACCTGCGACGTCCGCACGCTCCCCCACCAGAGCGACGACTACCTGCGCGAGCAGCTTGACGCCATCCTCGAAGGCATCCCCAACACCACATACGAGATAGACTACATGGCAGTCCCCAACTCCTCCGACTTCGAGACCGACCTCGGCAGGAGCATCCAGCGCGCAACCGCCGCCGCGCTCGGCATTGACGACATCCAGTGGGTCCCCGCCATCAGCACCGGCTTCACCGACTCCCGCTTCACGCGTCCTCTCGGCACCGTGACCTACGGCTTTAACGGCTCCCACCCCGACGACGACCCGATGCTGAGCCGCGCCCACGGCACCGACGAGTCCATCGGCATCAA
>CAZWDM010000024.1:0-37489 GCA_964632415.1 uncultured Dehalococcoidia bacterium
CGCTGACCGGCGCCTTCTTCAACGAGCATGTTGCCTTCGCGCAGGAGGCATGCGATTGCGTTGACGTGGCGCTAACTATGGAGTATCTCGGTGCGACCTGGACTTACCCCACAACCGGAAACAGAAGGATTGGGACATCAGGCTCAAACCGCAAAATGGACGTCACGGTGATGAATCTTGGGACCAGGACAGCCCATGATGTGGAAGTCGTGGTGGATATAGTGAAACCCGAAAACTCACTTTGGTTCCGGGTGCCGGCCGTTCCCATCGGGAGAATAACGTCTATGGGAGTCGCAACCCCGGCAGGCACGACAAGCGCCAGCGCCGAGGGTGGTTATTCCATCCATTGGCTCATACCTGAGCTACCGGGGCAGGCAAGCGCAAAGTTTGAGGCAAGCGCAAGTGTTTATGATTCTGACATATCGAAGAACCCCGCCGTTCAAACTGTGAATGTGTCCCATGACTCAATGGAGTTCTTCGGAAATGTAACGACGTCATCCTTCGAGAGAGACGACCGCAAGGGAAACAACTCAGAACGTATATGGGCACATGTAACTGCCGCCGTCAGTGACAATAGTTATCCAGCGTATGGGGATTATTCCATCCGCAGTGTGTCAGTGGACAACCCGAATCCTTCACCAGGGGACACCGTCAAATTCACCGTTGAGGCAGGAGCGGGGTCTGGTGCGATGATTGACATGAGGGTCGATATTGACCTGACGGACGGACTGACCGTTGACACAGGGGGCACGATAAGTTACACGCCTGCTAACAACAGGGCAGCTTCGGTGGGCTACGCCGATGGCGTGTTCAACATCGGGAGCCCGAAACCGGACGAAGCAAGGGGAGCCCATTCCGTGACCTTGCCGGTCATAGTAGCAAGTGACGCGACCGTGAGCGACCAGTGTCTAACGGCGACGGTAACCGGGAACCCCCCACCGGGCGAAGGACGACCTTACAGCGACGACGCATCGGACAACGTGGAGAAACTGTGTCTGGGCGCTCCTCCGGCGGAGGAGCCGTTCATGAGCGGACCAGTCGATGCCTTCACCGTCTATCCTTGCGTTGGCGTCACGGACGCTCCCTGCGACAGCGCGAACGACATCCGTGTTCGAGCTGTTGATGCCTCCGGTTTTGTGCGGAGCAAAGGTACGGCGGTGATTTGGGTCGATGGTGATAGAGCCAGAATATACGATGGTCATACGAACAACTCTAACGCATTACAGAGTGTGAATAACGGCAACACTATTTCGTGGCAGACGGCAGTTGACCCAGACAGATCATACTCTGGGCTGACGGCCGGTGTAGAGCTTTACTATTCCAGAACTCCGTATGCAGGTACAAGTGGCTGGGGAGGCCTTACCTTTGGGATTACTGCCAAGGGTGCGGACGGAAGCTCTGCGCCACCTGGAAAGGTATTCTTGCGCTCCACGTCTAGTGGCAATGAAATCAGAAAGGCCGAGAGTCCAGATTATCAAGAGCTACGGACCACTCCCGTGGGCAGTATAACGCCAGCTACGAAAGTCAACAATTTTTTGGAGTTCGAGAAGCTGGGTACTTACAAGTTTACATGGCACGCGATAGGCAAACGCTCATCCTTGCACGGTTCCGAAAATTGCAACCCCGACAGCAACAACGTCAACCAGGTATTCTGCGCCTCCGAAACCTACACCTTCCACGTGGGGCCGATGGCTGAAGTGATGGTGGAGGATGGCGGAGCCAGTCCTCACGTCGATGACAACCAACACGCGCTGACGATAGTCGCCGTTAATAGCGGCCCTACTGCCTCACCCGGCGCGCGGGTGACCGGCCTTCCCACGAGCGCGGAGGTAATCCACATCAGCGAGGGAGGCAGATACGATCCCAACACCGGGGTGTGGAACACCGGCGAACTGGAATACAAAGACCGGTCCCTATCAAAGGGCAGGCCCGGAGGGGTAATACTTGTCCTGAGCGCGGCTGCCGGAGATACCGCCAGCGTAAGTATCGCGAGCGAAGACTATGAGGTCTGCATCGGTCCCAAGAGCAATCCGGTGGAACTTGCCCACACCACGAAGGCGACCTGCGAAGCCGTGACCAACGCGAGCTGGAATTCTACGCCGGTGTACGACTACAAGACCGGCAACAACACTGCCACTATCACCGCTGCACGGGGAAACAAGAGCAGCGGAGAAGGCACGCCGACTCTGCTGGAAACGCTGGGACACCCTGACTACATCATCCTCTTGAAATGGCAGCCCGTGGCAACCCTGAATGGCTTGAAGGTATCGCGCTATGAGGTGCAGAAGTGGGTGGTGGATGACAAAGGCAAGGGCGACTGGAAGACGCAGGACTCCGAGGTGTCGGCAAACCAGTGGGTGGACGAGACCCCCAGGGGAGCGCACGCGAAACCCGAGGATGTCCCCCAGTACAGGGTGCGGGCGGTGAACGAGGCGGGCGTCGAAGGTCCCTGGTCCGAGGCGGTGTCTTGGGCAAAACAGCTCGTAGAGGGCGCCGGAGTGGAGGTGGACCTGGACCCGGACAAGTCCGGCATACAGCACGAGCGGACGGTGAAAGAGGGCGAGGAAATCGAGTACAGCATCAGGCTCACGGGACAGCCGTCCTTCATGGTGCATATCTACGCGAGCGGCAGCGGACTGACCTTCGTCCCGCCGCCTGTGCCGCCGCATCACCTGCCTCTGCCGGACGCGGACACCGACAATCTGATTACCTTCCACCCTGCGCAATGGGACGAGGTAAAGACGGTGAAGGTGAGGATTGACGAGAGCCTGGAGATTGACGGCGCCAGGGAAGTGAAAATCGCCCACAGCTTGGCGGCCCCCGGCGGGATCAACCGCGCCGCCGGCTACGGCAACGTTGCCGTTTCGGACCTGACGCTGACGGTCGAGGACACGACGGTTGATAAGGTGGGATTCAAGTCGCTGGGCAAGCAGACCCTGCTGATGCTGGCGAGCAAGAGCCAGGACTATATCGTCCAGCCCACAGTCAGGCCGACGAAGGAATTTACCATCACCCTGGAGTCGTCCGACGAAGATGTAGCGATCATAGATACCGATCTGAACACGGCGGGCAACCAGGATAAGATAGCCTTCCGTCCCGAGGACTTCCGCGCCGAGCGGGTGACTTTGGATGACGGGACGGAGGTGTACGCTTCCCCGGTCAGCCAGAGCGGGCCGGGCCGGGTGCGCGTGACCGGAGTCGGCGCGGGCGAGGCTACTATCAGCATCAGCGCGGTTACCGGCGATTTCAATTTCAGCAGCAAGCCCGACTCGTGGACGGGGGCAGACCAGGCGGTGGAGGTGGGGATGACCGAAGACAGCCTGAGCGCGCCCTCCTTCGGCAGCGCCCCCGCGAACCAGGCGGCAACGGTGGGACAGGCGTTCAGCTACACCGCGCCGGCGGCGACGGACCCGGACAACGACACTATCACCTATACTGCATCGCTCGCCGGCGGCGACGCGCTGCCCACCTGGCTGAGCTTCACGCCGTCAAGCAGGGCGTTCAGCGGCACGCCGCAGGTCTGCGACGCTCCGGCATCGCTGACGATTACCGTCACCGCCACCGACAACGGACCGATTCCCCAGAGCGCGTCTGTAGCATTCACTCTGACGGTAACCGGAACTCTGCCCGGTCACCAAACGGTGAGTGCTGAGGACTACACCTATAACGACCCTGCCTACTACAACCGTCCGCCGCTGTTCCTGGAGGGAGCGACCACCACGCGGAGCCTGACGGAGAACAGCGCTGCCGGAACGAAAGTGGGCGCGCCGGTGCTTGCCTGCGACCCGGACGGCGACACGCTGCGCTACATCGCGCTGGACGGCGCGGACGGCGCGGCCTTTGCCCTCGATGAGAATACGGGACAGCTGACCACGAAGGCCGGCGAGACCTACGACTATGAGATGAAGACCTCTTACAATTTCTTGGTTATCGTGGCGGAGCAGGACAGCGTTGAAGGCTACCTGTCGGCTATCGAGGTTACCGTGAATCTCGGCGACGTTGCGGGCGAGTCCGGCTCAGACGTTACCGGCGACAGCGACACCGGGCAGCAGCAGGCCGAGCCTGCCAACCGCGCCCCGGCATTCGACTCCGGCATCGTAACCGCGCTGTCGGTTGACGAGAACAGTGCGGCGGGAACCAAAGTGGGCGCGGCATTCACCGCCACTGACCCTGACACCGACGACACGCTCACCTACTCCCTGACGGGCACGGACGCCGCAGCGTTTGCGATAGGCAGTTCCACCGGGCAGATAGCCACCAAGTCCAGCGTAGCCTACAACTACGAAGGCAAGTCCAGCTACTCCCTGGCAGTGGTCGTCTCCGACGGCAAGCTGTCTGACAGTACGCCGGTTACGGTGAGCCTGAACGATGTGAACGAGGCGCCGGCATTCGACTCCGGCATCGTAACCGCGCTGTCGGTTGACGAGAACAGTGCGGCGGGAACCAAAGTGGGCGCGGCATTCACTGCCACTGACCCGGATACCGGCGCCACGCTGACCTATACGCTGACCGGCACAGACGCCGCGTCGTTTGCGATAGGCAGTTCGACGGGGCAGATAACCACCAAGACCGGCGTAACCTACAACTACGAGGCGAAGTCGTCGTACTCGCTGGCAGTGGACGTGTCCGACGGCAAGCTGTCGAACAGCACGCCGGTAACGGTGAGCCTGAACGATGTGGCCGAAGCGCCCACGGTGTCTGACAAGACGCAGTTCAAGAACCACGCCGCCAAGGTGGGCGAGGCGTTCAGCCTGACGCTGCCCGCGGCAGACGCGAACAGCGGCGACGGCGGTCCGTATGAGTACCTGCTATGGCATCGTGGCGCGGGCAAGAACTTCAGCGACCAGGCAATCAACGGGCTGAGCTTCAATGCCTCCACGCGCACGCTGTCCGGCACGCCGACTGCGGCGGGGGTGTGGAAGCTGAGCTACGTGGTGCATGACAACGACAGCGACCGCGGCGCGGCAGACCGCTTCCGCGCGAAGACCAACCTGCAAATAACGGTGTCGCCGTAGCGCCGACCGCCTGCGAATATGAAACCCCTCGCCGGGCGGCGAGGCTACCGCAGGACTGAACGCCAGTTACCATGTCGTTATAAATACTGGAGTATATGGAACTTGTATGTTATGACACCGTTTGACAAAATTATTGTATGACCTTACGATTCAGCGAATCCGACTCATTATGAATCGTAGAGTCGCATCGAAGTCCGTAGGTGGGTAAGCTCAATGCGGAACGCCTTCTCTCACAGGAATGTCGCCGCTGCGCTCACGCTCATCGCGTCCGGTCTCGCGATGGCGCTGCTGTTCGTCGCGCTGTCGCAGTCGAGCCCTGCGAGCGCGCAGACACCTCCCGCGCAGCCCGAACCCCCGACGGCCACACCCACTGCAACGGCGACGCCCACCATTCCCCCCGCCTGTGTCTCCCGGACGCCGAAGACGGGCGACAGGGAAATCCTCGAAGTCCTCTACTGCTCCACCGGCGGTGACAAATGGACGCGCAACAGCAACTGGATGAGCGAAGAGCCGATCGGAACGTGGTTCGGCGTATGGAATAATGACGGGGCCACCGGGCCCGTTATCACTTTGCATCTCCACGATAACAACTTGAACGGACAGATACCGCCCGAACTCGGCAACCTATCCAAAGTGTGGTGGCTGGGTCTAAGCGAAAACCGACTGAGCGGACCGATACCGTCCGAACTTGGCAATCTCTCTAATCTGTCGTATTTGTTGATCCACAATAACAACTTGAGCAGCCCGATACCGAAGGAACTCGGCAATCTGACCGATACGCTATTCTACTTGTATATGAGTGGCAATAAACTCACAGGCTGCATCCCCGCTGCGCTGCGTAGTGTCCAGTACAACGACTTCGACAAGATCGGGCTGTCGTTTTGCGGCGACACGACTGCAACGCCCACCCCTACTGTAACTGCAACACCGACACCGCCGCATAATGCAACGGCCACGCCCACCCCGACGCCAACCGCAACTGCCACGCCCACTGCAACAGCCACGCCCACCATCTGCGACACGCGCACGCCGAAGAGCGGCGATGGGGAAATCCTCGAAATCCTCTACTGCACCACAGGCGGCGACAAGTGGACGAACAAGAAGAACTGGATGAGCGACGAGCCGCTCAACGAATGGGGCCATGTTTGGACGAATGGCGCTAAGCGTGTTACCTGGCTAAAAACTCGGGACAATGACTTAACCGGCACACTTCCGGGTGAGTTAGGCAACCTATCCAAACTGGAGAATCTGTGGCTAGATGAAAACCAACTGAGCGGGTCGATACCGACTGAACTCGGCAACCTCTCCAATCTGGAGGAGTTGCATCTCCACGATAACCGGTTGAGAATGTCGATACCGAAGGAACTCGGCAACCTCTCCAAACTGGAAGAGTTGGCCCTATACGATAACCAGTTGAACGGGTCGATACCGACTGAACTCGGCAACCTCTCCAATCTGGAGTCTTTGAGCCTCGGCAGCAACCAGTTGAGCGGGTCGATACCGACTGAACTCGAAAAGCTCACCAAGCTGAGCGGGTTGGTTCTCGAATATAACCAGTTGACCGACTCGATACCGACTGAACTCGGAAAGCTGAAGAACTTGGTTTCGCTGCTTCTGAACAACAACCTTCTGAGTGGTCAGATACCTGTCGAGCTGGGCGACCTGTCCGCTCTGAAGTGGCTGATTCTCAACGACAATGATCTGGACGGGCCGATACCACCTGAACTAGGCAAACTGTCCAATTTGGCGCGGTTGGATCTTAGGAACAATCAACTGACCGAGGATATACCGCCCGAACTCGGCAAACTATCCAATCTGACTGAGTTATATATGGGCGGCAATGAACTTACGGGCTGCATCCCCTCTGCGCTGCGTCGTGTTCCATACAACGATTTTGACGAGCTCGGATTGCCGTTTTGCAGCGAAGCGATGGCAACACCAGCGTCAACACCTACCGCCACGGCAACGCCCGCGCCTATAGCAACATCCACACCTACTCCGACGGCTACTGCCACGCCTACAGCTACACCGACGGCAACTGCCACGCCCACTCCTACAGCAACGCCGACTGGGACCGCCACTCCGACACCCACGGCTACCCCGACGCCCACTGCAACTGCCACGGCAACGCCTGTGCCAGTTTCCATATCCGCGCCCACGGCTAACGCCGGTGCTGACTTCAACGGCAGGCGCGGCGAGGTCTTGACTCTGAACGGTTCAGGTACAGCGCACTCCGAAGGCTCACAGGCGCTGACCTACAGCTGGCGAATTTCAGGCGCGTCGCACACCGAGCTTGCCAATGCTGGCGGCTTCCTGAGCGACGCATCGTCGGCGCAGGCCACATTCACCGTGCCGCGACGCAAGAACATGACCGACCGCGGCGCCCTGAACGACGGCAACTGGATTGAGTTCGAGCTGACCGTAACCGATGGAGACGGAGAGTCGTCCAGCGACATCGTGCGGCTGACGATACAAGGCACCACCTGGAAGCCGGGCTAGGCGAAATGCGCTGCTTCCACGTAGCAGAGGCTCTTGCCGCGGGCGGCAACACGATAGAGGCTGCGACCTGCTGCGCGGGCGGCACGGACAGCGTAGCCGTAACGGTTAGCCTGAACGATGTGAGCGAAGCGCCCACTGTGTCCGACAAGACGCAGTTCAAGAACCACGCCGCCAAGGTGGGGCAGGCGTTCAGCCTGACGCTGCCTGCGGCAAACGCGAACAGCGGCGACGGCCGTCCGTATGAGTACCTGCTGTGGCATCGCGGACATGGCAAGAACTTCAGCGACCATACCATTAACGGCCTGAGCTTCAATGCGATGACGCGGGTGCTGTCCGGAACGCCGACTGCGGCGGGAGTGTGGAAGCTGAGCTACGTGGTGCATGACAAGGACAGCGAGCGCGGCGCGGCAGACCGCTTCAGTGCGAAGACCAACCTACAAATTACGGTGTCGCAGTAGCGCAAACCGCCTGCGGGGGGGCAAATCGTAATCTAGGCAGCCCCCTCTCCAAACCGGAGAGGGGGCTTTTTTCGGCGCAACTCCGGCAATCATGCGGACGCCCCCCATGCAGATACGCGGGCTTCTTCGCTCAACCGCCTGAATGGAAACGCTTCGGTTGGATAAGGTATCATCGCAGTTACTGCGACTTTTGCAGCTCTAATTGTCGTTCTTGAGCTTCACCGGTGCGGTGGCTCGGCAGGTCGAACGCCAGTATGAGCGAGAGATGTACGATTCTGTCTGTCGCGGCAATCGCCACTGAGTTGACGTACACCTTCACCCGTTAAGGAGGAAAGGACAATGAGTCAAGCGGGATGAGCCAGGATTGCTCTAATCGCCTCGCTGTCGCTCTTGGCCTTCTCCCCTTCATCGCCAGGTGGGCGAGTGCCCTATTGGCTAAGGCTTCAGAAAAGTATGAGTTCGAATCAATAGCTACATCAAAGGGCTTTGTCGAACTGAGCCGCCTCCGGATTAGCTAGACCTCTGTCGTAAAGGGACTCAGCCTTGTCACCTAGAAATATTCCTTTACCTTCCCCAGTGTAAGGCCAGTTAGTACTGGGCTTACAGCGATACCGACGGATGCTGCCTCGTCTGAATCGAGATCAACGTCAAAAGTCTCCAGGTCTGATATGGCAGCGATTGAGATAGGCGGACGGTCCGGAAAGTCCACAACCAGATGCACCTCTCCTCCCATAGCCCCAGGTAATTTCTCAGGCTGGGAATCAAAAAATCCGTTCTTCGCTCCAGACGAGATACACTCTCATGGTTGATGCCAAGTTCCTCGGCTACGGTTGCCTAGGTAACACGGCGAACTCGCCGTATGACCCGTAGTGGCATCTCTTCTGCAATGAGGGGTTTCAGCTTGCTCATCGATGGCCCTGCGACGGGATTCCGGCAGTCTGCTCATTTTCTCTGCCAAGGTTTCAAACTCCCTGAACGACCTGCTGCGGTAGGGTCGTCTGGCGCTGCGTTTCGTGTATTCATTCTAATATCCATCGTCCATTAGCTGTTCCAGATGGTGCGGGGATTGACGACCCCACACCCATTGCATCAGGGTGTCGGCCTCCTGCCCGCCGGTCCGCCAGCACCCGGGCAGTCCCTGCCCGCGACTCACTATAGCAGCTGTACACGAGCAACTGCCGACCTCGACCTTGGGCCGGCAGGCGGCAAGTCCCGGACTCTGTCTACTGCCACAGGTCGGGGTCGGGTCGCTTCATCAGTCCAGAGCCCAGATATCCATACCAGATGACCAGCAGCACGTAGCAGCCTCGGGCCAGCATGGTAAAGGTGTCGCGGCTGTCGTTGTCGAGTACCGCCGCCATGAAAAGGACCATTACGGCCAGGCTGACAAAGGCAGCCATCACTGAGATTATCCGGTTGAAGTCGTCTCTAGTGGAGAGGCCCAACGCGAAAATGAAGCCGCCAAACCCAAACGCAATTCCACCGGCGTAGAGGAAAGCGGAGCCGACGTAGTACACCGGAACGCTTTCCCTGACCTGGTCGCCGGTTTGGGCATCGGCCAGAATGAAGTCAATGCCGCCGGATAGAATCCAGCCGGTCAGTCCGACGAATATCACGAAGAAGCCCATTTGGACTAAGGCCTTGCCGTTACCCTGCAAGGTTACGTTCCGCATTAGCGCATAGAGACCCGAGAGGATTAGGGCTAGTCCGAGGATTATCGCGATGTTGGTTACATTGGTCAGCGCGGCATTGGCGCCCTTGGCCGTTATTGAGCCAATAGCGTCTGACACGGAGGCGTTGTCTATCAATAGTCCGCCCGGTTCCACAAGAAAGAAGACGAAGGCGATTATAGGGCCGAAAATGAGGGACAGGCCCGCTAGCCGGTTCACAGATATTGTGCCCATGTATGAACCTCCTTTATGTGATGCCGTGGAAAGGACCTATCGCGCTCAATCCCTGCCAGCTCACATCTTGACATAAGCGTTGTGGCATTACAATAGAAGGTGACCTGCCCTCGATGCTTGTGCCGCCGCCCTGCAACTCTCTTGCGGCGTCCGTGCCCGCAACGCATCCTGACGATTGAAAGTACAGAGGCCGTGGAACATGGATAGGCGCTCCCGCAGGTCGTCTATCTCGCCCTGCATTGCTCTCTGTGAATCTTCGGTATGGCTCATGTCGTCGCTCCCGTCGGCAGTACTAGGACGGCTGCATGGAAAACCCCGTGGCGATTATACAGAACTCCGAGAATGTTATCGCTGCACGACTCAACTATCGTTATCTTGCTGTTAGTAATATAGAAATATCAATTACTTGACCGTGATCTGACTTTCGTGCATAATGCCCCTCCAGTGGCAACTGCGCCGTCCGATGACGGAGGAGTTGCTGCTTTGCTGTAGTCGCAACTCCGTCGCCAGCAGTTCCTTGGGTCTATCCCCTTGAACGACGGTGGAATTCACTCTGATTGGGGGCGGTATAATGATGGAGTGCATTGCCATATCTATTTTCGAATCAGAATGACCTCAGAGGGCTTCAAGACCCGTGGTGTCCTGTGAGAGCCGTTGGAAAGGGAGTGTATAAGGATGCAACTTCTCAAATTAAATAAGCTGAACCTCTTTCTGGCTGCCGGCGCGCTATTGGCCGTCCTGGCAGCGGCGCTTCCCTCAGAAGCGCAGGCCGGCGGAAACGGCGCTGAGAGCCTCACGGTCCTGATTCTCGGAGACGGCGAAAGTGGTTCTGTCTTCGCGGTTGCCTGGGCTGACGACGAGGAGTGCAGCGCCGGCTATAACGTGTACATGGACGGCGTAGATAGTAGCTCGGTCGGCTTGCCTGACGGGGCAACTGTTGACGACTCCGGGCGCATCCACCTAGCGTCCGTGGCGTCATCCGCCACTCAGGTTACGGCATCATTCACAGCCATCTTCGCAGCGTCGGGCGCTTCGACTTTGACCGTGTCAGTGTACTGCGGAGACGACAGCGGTTCGGGCCGCGAGGTTGCCGCAGTGGACGATGTCGAGGTGGACGCGGATTCCCTCAGACCGGTACAGGGAGTATACTCCAGCGCGCCGACAGTGAGAGGCTTTCAGGGCAACGCCATTACAGGCGCGATTGGCGGCTCCGGTTTCGCAGTCGGCGACCACAAAGGAAACATCTTTCAACGTCCCGGTCATGACGTCCCGGATTACACTTCGCCGGGACCAGGGCAATCCAACGGCGACGGCAATAGATTCTTCGGCGCAAAGGAGACTCACAGCGTCGTCCCCATGTCCGACGGCGGGGAGACTCACAGCTCCATCTCAACAACCATCGCCGACAGCGGCACCACCGGATCGACCTTCACCGTAACCTGGGTTGACGCGGACGACTGCACCGGCAATTACAATCTATACATGGACAACATCGACTCGAACGGCGTCGGCTTGCCCTCCGGTGCGACACAGGACTCGACTTCGGGCCGAGTTGACCTCGGCTCCGTCGCCGCGACCACGGACCCCCTCCAGAAGATCGCAAACTTCACCACGGTCAAGGCCGAATCCGGCGGTGATCACATCTCCCTGTTTGTCTACTGCGGCGATGACGACACGGGCCGAAAGATAGATAGCGACGAACTCCCCGTTGACTCGACCTCGCTGAGGCCCGTTGCCGGAACCTATTCCAGCGCGCCGGGAATCACTGCGTTTCAGATCAACGGCACCGCCCAAAGCGACTTTGATCCGTACGATACGCACGAAGAGTACTATTACACCTGGAACGTTGGAGAGGCTGACGAGGCGACGATCAAGCCTGTGCTGAGAGATGGATATTCTGCGACTTACCATGGCTCGACGAAGGTAGTGTACTCCCTCACCGTTGGCGCCGTCGATTTCGGCAAGTTCGCCACATGGACCATCAACTACGAATCGCCCGTCTCCGACGACGACGACATGGAGGACGACTTCCAGCTTGAGTTTGACGACAATGATCCCAACGGAACGGATTGGTTCCGGCTGAGTGTCAGCCGAGGCGATTACCATACCGGACATCAGTATGACTTCTTCATTATCCGCAAGGCGACGGTAGCCGGTTCCGCAACGGTGGACTATGCGGAGAATGGAACCGACGCTATAGGCACCTACACCATTTCCGACCCTGATAAGGACTACAGCTGGAAGTTGACATCGAGAGACGGGGAAGACGAAGAAGACGACAAGGACGCCTTCAGCATAACTAA
The DNA here is from genome assembly GCA_964632415.1 of uncultured Dehalococcoidia bacterium. GTDB lineage: Bacteria > Chloroflexota > Dehalococcoidia > Lucifugimonadales > JADFKI01 > Bin90. The sequence continues at coordinate 12,180 of CAZWDM010000024.1, forward strand.
GAACGATGACGGAAATGGTGTGCTGTCTTTTGCCTCCTCGCCGGACTACGAAGCGCCTACGGACAGCAGCTCGCCGCCGGACAACGTCTATCACACGTCCGTGCTGGGTTGGGAAGTGAATCCGGTTCTGGGTCTCTGGTACGGGAACTACTACGGCTACCTGGACGTACAGGTAACCGTAACCGATGTGGACCCTGAATAAACGGCAGTTCCAGTCGATGTCGGGCGATTGACTGGAGAGGCTCCATTGCAGCTCAGATCGCAAAGTTCACCCTGGCGAGCGTCCAGGTTCTCGCCATCGCAAGTGTATATGCGCTCATCTGAAGGCCCAAATACAATACCCACTGATTAGTTAAGTGATCTTAGGTCGATAGTCAAATTCATACAGTGCCATCAGGGACGGAGAAATGAGACCGAAAGCCAGTGTCGTGGCAATTACACTCTTGGGGGCATTTTCCCTCGCAGTTCTTGCAGGCATCCTGCCAATGGGGTTTCTCTCATCAGAGAACTCGGGAAATGCCGAGGCGAGCAGCCACAAATTGCGGCTCCTCAACAAGGATAGTGGCACATTCCCTCAGACCGAAGTCGCTCCACTTGAAGCGACCAAGGCTTACGTTAGTGATGCCATCGCCGCATACCGAGAAGACCCTGAAAGGGCATTGGCCTACTATCGATCGGAGAGTAGCATCGTCAACGATCCGCCCGGTCTGTATCTACTTCTGCTGGACGGCGACACCATCAGAGCAAACGCTACATTCCGCGGCGCTGAGGGATTGAGCATCTCCTGGCGTGAAGATCCCCTGGGGAACAGATATGGGGCAAAGCTGGCAGCAGCAGATGAAGTTGGCGCCGTAGTCGAATATCTCCTTCCGATTCCCAGTCAGGACTACACTTTCCGCAAGAAGACCGCCTGGGCAATTCGCGCTAACGTCCCTGATGTCGATAACCCTGGTGAAATGGAAGACCTGGTGTTCACGGCCGGCTGGCTGGACCTGGAAGGAGAGGTCGAATCCACATTCACTGAAGCGCAGAAAGCCGTCGGAGCCGTCATTGAAGCCAGGGCCCGCATGCAGGTTGAAGTAACAGTCCCAACAGTTGGAACAGTAGTCCCAACATTTAACCATTACAAGTCGACCGACAGCATAGACGGTGAGATTTACGTCTGGCTGGCATTTCCAACCGGTCTAATTTTCGCTGACGCCACCATGCCCGAACTGGTAGGACAGAATATGGCCGACGTCTATCCTGATGTTGGCGAGGACATGCTGGCGGTGCAACCTCAGCAAGCACGTTGGATTACACACATGTGGACGAATCCTCAGACGAATCAGGTGGAGTTGAAACACTCATACGTGACCAATTTCATCGGCATCTATATCGTCTCCGGTTACTATGATGAAACGCCTCCGCCCTCGCTCACAGACTCCTGCATCGTGCCAATTGACGGGAGCGGCACGTTCACCGGCAGTTGGGCCGACACCTGTCGCTCAGAATACAGGCCTCGGGACGCTGCCGGTGGCGGTCAAGTCGGCAGTGACTACTACGCCCGCTTCTACACCTTCACGTTGGATGCTACGGCGAGAGTGACGATGACCCTGACTTCAGATGATGACCCACCGGTGGATACTTTCCTGTATCTCAGGGGCGGAAAAGAAAAGGACGGAGAAGCGGTGGTGGAGAACGATGATATTTCATCGGGCAACCGCAACTCACGCATTGAGGACCATTTCCTGGAGCCGGGTACATATACGATCGAGTCGACAACCTATAACGCCGGGGAAACCGGCGAATTCACGCTCGTCGTGGACATAGGCGAACCGCCTGAGCCACCCCAGCCCGATATGAAGTACATATCCATCAGCAGCGGCGCGAACCACATCTGCGCCCTTGCGGCCAACGGCTCGATAATGTGCTGGGGCAATGAAGACGGTGACAGTCATGGTCAGATCTCGGACCGGCCCACGAACGGGCGGTTCTCCGAGATAAGTAGCGGCGACAACCACACTTGCGCGCTGCGTGACGACGGCGCCGTAATTTGCTGGGGCAGCATCGAAGCCCCCTAGGAGTCAATTCAATCGGCGTCAGCCTTCAACGATCCCAAGTCCTGGGAAGCCACATTGGACAAACTTGCTTGCGCCCTCTACCAACGAACCGCGAGTCACTGCAATACTCGCTACGGAACATTCTTGGAAGATGGGCGGAAATTGTCCTGAGGTTAATGGAATGGCTCATGTATGGACAGTGTGCGTGGATGCAAGGACAGATGGCAAAGCATGGAAAGGAAATGACCTTTGATGCGGATCACCGTGAGAGAACGGCCCGCGTTCCATATTGGAGTGGCCCCGTCGATCTCCCGGTGGTATGCCAGCCCGGCCCAAGTGAATCGCTGATCCTTCGCTTCACCGCGTTCCCGGCCGGCGCTGAAAGGGAAGTGCGTCAGTTAACCAGTCGTACCGGCATGACGGCGAAAGTCGCCCCGTGCTGGAAGAGGCCTTTAACAGGCTCTAAATGACATAATGTAGAGAGCAGGTTTTTCAGAGTTTGTCCTGACTTACCGTTTATGGGATAGCCTAAAGGAGTAGACGATATGCACATAGCCCTTCTGGCCTTGAGTTTTCTTGTTCAGGCTTCCCTTGCCGTGCATGCGTACAGAACGGGGAGGGAGCGCTGGATGTACCTGATTATTCTCTTCCCCGTCATCGGGAGCTTGATTTATGTCCTGGTGGAGGTCCTTCCTGAATTGCGGTACAGCCCAACGGGTCGCAGGGCAGAATCACGAATTGCGGGGATGATTGCGCCGTCTGACAATATGACGAAACTCAGGGAGCGCCTTGCCCTCCTGGATAGCGTGGAGAATAGGAAATTGTTGGCGCGAGAGTGCGTGAACGTGGGAGAGTATCAGGAAGCCATCGAGCTCTACACCAGTTGCTTGAAAGGCATCTACAAAGACGACCCTCAGTTGATGCTTGAGCTGGCTAATGCAAATTACCTCGATCAACGATACTCTGACGCCAGGAACACTTTTGTCAGACTGCGCGAAATTCACCCTGATTTCAGACATGCGGAAGGACACCTGTTATTTGGGCGCACTCTGGAAATTATGGGTGAAGATGCGAACGCTTTGAGGGAATACGGGGAGGTCGCGAAATATTATCCTGGCGAGGAGGCAAGCTGTCGATACGCCCTGTTGCTGAAGAAAACAGGTTGCAGGCAGGAAGCCAACGAAGTGTTCAACAAAATCATATTGAGGTCCCGAATGAGAGGACGCAATAGCAGGAGCCGAGACAGGCAATGGATAAGAACGGCCCGGGAGAATATGGAGCCGGATGCCTCTTCAGGTGATGGCAGAGCCAGGTAGTCGCATTGTGATCAGTAACGGAGGTAAACTCACCAGAGGTTTCAGGCTGGCTATGTACGTCACAATAATGTGGCTGTAACGGATCGCCTGACAGACTGACTGAAGCCCTGATGTGGGGATCGACAGAAGCCACTACGGACCAAAAAGGATGTGCAGAGGTCCAATTCGAGAGGAGGACTAGGTGGAATGAAACAGCGAACCCTCGGTTTCGGCGCGTTGACCGGCGTCTTCCTCATGGCCCCTCTCATAGCAGTTCTGTACCTCACGGACAAGTGGCTCGACCTGTCGTTCACGCCGTTCGACACCTTCGACTGGATAGCGCGGCAGCTGCCGGGTCCGTTGGTGACGTTCGGCATCGACGCGATGGTCGATGCCCTGATGCTGGTAGACCTGAGCGTAAAGGATTTCGCGAAGACCGCGGAACAGATGATGGCGGTCATACTGTTCCTCGGCGCAGGAGTCGGCGCGACTATCATCGTGTTCGCGCTCGTGGAGAGGCGCATCTGGAGCGGCAAGCCTCAACTTGGAGCGCTGTGCGGCGTCATCGTCGGCCTACCCATCGCTCTCATCACGTTCAGCATCGGCCAGTCCACCATCGACCCGACCCTGAATTTCGCATGGGTGATGATCGTGTCGGTAGTCTGGGGGACTGCGGCAGCACTGGTCGCGCGCCGCCTGGTCTTGACTGGGCACACGGTCATCGTCTCAGAGGATGGAGAGCGGTCGGTAAAGATTATGGGCAGACGCCAGTTCATGGTTCGAATGGGAGTGGCGACCGCGACGATCACCGTTGCCGGAGCTGGCATCGGACGAGTAATGTCAGGCAACGAGCAGCAGAGGCTCGAAGCCGAGCTTGCCGCGATGAAGCAGAGAGTCGCCGACAGCGCAGCGCGAGGCATGATCGAGCTTCCCAACGAAGACGATCCTGTGAAGCCCGCACTGGGCACCCGTCCCGAGTACACTCAGGTCAGGGACCACTACAAGATCTTCATCAGATCTCAGCCGAGCATTATCGACGGCAACACGTACACACTGCCGATCAACGGCTCCGTCGAGAACCCCATGTCGCTGACCCTCGATGACATCCGCAACAGGTACGAGCCGAAGAACGAGTTCGTCACTCTTTCCTGCATCTCGAACCGGGTGGGCGGAGACCTCATCAGCACGACTTACTGGACCGGCGCGAGCCTGCAGGACATCCTCGCGGACCTCAGGCCCCTGCCGAGCGCGACTCACCTGTTCATCGAGAGCGAGGACGGCTTCTTTGAGACTGTCTCTCTCGACCTGATAGCGTCCGACCCCAGGATTATGCTCGCGTACAACTGGGACGGTCGTCCAATACCGTTCGACCACGGCTTCCCGCTGAGAATATGGTTACCCGACCGTTACGGCATGAAGCAGCCGAAGTGGATAACCAGCATCGAGGTTATCGACGAGTACAAGCCCGGCTACTGGGTCATTCGCGACTGGGACGAGGTCGCGCGGATGCACGCCACGGCAGTCATCGACACCATAGCCATAGACGCGATCATCGAGGACGGAGACGAAAAGCTGGTGCCGATCGGCGGAATCGCACACGCGGGAGCTCGGGGCATTTCCAAGGTCGAAGTCCAGGTCGATGGCGACGGCGTCTGGCACGAAGCGATGCTGCGCAAGCCCCTGTCGGACACGACCTGGGTGATCTGGAGATACGACTGGCCATTCGTCGAGGGTCGGCACGAGTTCGAGGTGCGCACCTACGAAGGCGATGGCACGCCGCAGACATTGGAAGAGAATCCACCCAGGCCGAGTGGCGCGACTGGCGTCCACTCGAAGGGCGCAACAGTCTAGGGTCGACTCCCATAAGCTGTGTCAATTAAGTATGCATCCCCTTTCAGGATCGACAGTTCCCTCTCCCTGAGGAAGAGGGCTAGGGTGAAAGCCCCACCTACCGGACTGACACAGCTTCCGATTCTCAGGAAGTTCTGTCTAATCTCACACAGCAGTGATAACATCCACAGGGGCGGTTCGCGAACCGCCCCTACTGTCATAAAGTAACTGGTGGGTGCCAAGAATGACAGAACTGTGCGAAATCACGGCGAGGGAGGCGGTTGCGCAGCTCAGAACGGAGCTGTATCTTCGTCTGAGCTGATTGACGCTGCCCTGGAACGCATCGACCAGACGGACGGCGTCATCAACGCGCTCCATATCGTGGGTGTTGCAAAGGAAGTTGTTGTCGTGGAAGGGATCGCCGACATTGTTGGGGCAGCATGCCAATAAGGGCAGCGGCGCAGAGTAGTCGAAACCCTTAAGTACGCCCTTCAAGGCGTTTCCGTGTCTGAGTGTCCATTTTCGTGCACTCCTTTCTGTAAGTTTGGGCAAGCGGACGCGCAACTCTGGTGCGGCGAAGCACAAGATGAAGGACGGCAAGGGCCGGGACTTCAAAGAGCACTACAGGGATATACTGGACCACTACGGACTGAAGGCTACCAGCACCAACTCGTAAAGTGCGCACTAGAACGGAGTTGCCGAACAGGCGCACCGCCGTATGAAGAACTCCATAGCGCAGCCGCTGGTGCTCATGGGCAGTTCCGGCTTCGAGTTGGTGGATGAGTACGCGAAGTTCGTCAGTAGCATAGTGGACAGACGCAACAGGCTGGTGCGGGAGAAGGTGGTATCCGAGAACCCGCACCTGAGGGCGCTGCCACCGGCACCTGTGCCTGAGTACGGGAGCTACAACAGGGTGCACAAGTGGAGCACCATCAGGGTGGACAGCAGAGCCTGCCCTCGCGAAGGCGGGGGGACCTACTCGGTGCCGTCACGCCCGATAGGGCGTGGAGGTGGACGTGCGGCTGTACACAGACCGGGTGGAGGTGTACTACAAGGGACATCTGGTGGAGAGCATGGAGCGGGTACGGGGCAAGGGCAAGGCACTCATAGACTACCGTCACATCATAGGTTCACTGGTGCGCAAGCCCGGGACGTTCGAGCGCTACCGCTTCAGGGAACAGCTCTGCCCGACGCACACCTTCCGACTGGCGTACGACGCGATGCGCAGCTGGAAGGGAGAGCGTGCAGACGTGGACTATGTGCGCATCCTGCATCTTGCGGCGACGTCTATTGAGGCAGATGTCGATAGGGCACTCAGGAGGCTGCTCGCATCGAGTGTGAGGTTCGACTATGCGGTGGTGCGCGAGCTGGCCGCACCGGCGTCTCCGGAGATACCGGAGATACTGGAGATCGAACTGTCCGGTGAGCTGGATCTGGGCGTGTACGACCGGCTGCTTGCGGGAGCTGCGCGTCTCCGAGGAACTGGCGCTTGAGGTGGGCTACCTGTCACTCGATGTTGAGTTGCCAACTCTCCGGGTCCGTCAGGGCAAGGGCATAAAGCCCCGGATAGTGCCGGTGCATCCGGAACTGCACTCGACGCTCTCAAGCGCGCTTCAGTTCGGGAACATCGCCGAGAACGACAAGATCGTGAAGGCGTCGCGCTCGACGGCGGACCGCTGTATAAGAGAGGCGACCGCCGCGGCCCAGAGATACGGGACGATTGCGCCAGGGCAAAGGATTTCCAATCGCACGCTGCGTCACAGCTACGCCCAGCATCTGCTCACAGGCGGTATTCCCATCAACTACCTGAGCCGGTGGCTCGGCCACAGCTCGATCCAGACGACGCTCATCTATCTGGAACTTATGCCGGACCCTACGGGAAGCCTGGCTATGGTATCATAGTCGCCAAGAGTCATATCACTTTATGATATGATTACCTAATGAGCAGAAGGCATCACAGGACGCTAGAAGCGATTTTCCAGCACCCTACCCAATCAAGCATTCGGTGGAATGATATTGAATCGTTGCTGCTGGCGTGCGGTGCGCATATCGAAGAACGCGCAGGCTCCAGAATAGCAATCGAGCTGAATGGCGTCATAGCGCATGCGCATCGCCCTCATTCTCGTCCGGAGACTACAAGAGGCGCAGTGGAGGCGATGCGAAGATTTCTGAGAGAGGCGGGTGTAGAGCCATGATGAGTTACAAGGGCTACCAGGCCCTGCTTAAATATGATGACGAGGCAGAAGTCTTTCACGGAGAGGTTGTTGGCACCCGTGATGTGATCTTCTTCGAGGGAACTTCAGTGGAGGAACTCAACAGGGAGTTCCAGTTTTCGATAGACGACTACCTGGCCTTTTGCGCTGAAAGAGGTCACGAGCCTGACAAGCGCTTCTCCGGGCAGATTCCACTCAGAATAAACCCGGAGGTTCACAGGGCGGTGAACGCGATTGCCAAGTCCGAAGGCAAGAGCCTCAATGCCTGGCTTGCTGAGACTATTGAGCGAGCAGTGTAACGAAGCCGTTGCATCTGCTGATGGGCGGCAACCTTGATTCTCGACATGTACCCCATCTGCTAATAAGCCCGTAGGCCTACGCGCCCGAGCTGGTTTCGGCAGGGATTCGCTGATGCATGCTGCCCAAACGCCTCTCCACAGCGCTATCACGCGCTGCCAGGGCTGCGTGTCAAGGGAGAGTAGACCTAAGCCATTCGCCCTGAAAATAGCGTCTCTATGGCGATTTGACGAGGACGGCTACTCCGGAACCAGGCTGAAATCGCCGATTTTTGGGCGGGTCGTCAGAAAACCGGCGCAAGTCGGCTAGACCTAGTGTCCTTGTTTCGACCAGTGTTTAATTCACGAGGGAGGCTTGTGAAGAAGGATATGAGTGAGCTGCCGCCAGAGGTTCAGGCGCAGATACGGGCGTTGGAAAGCCTGCCCGACGGCCAGATTGACACGACAGATGCGCCCGAAATCCTCACTTGGTCCGACGCAAAGCGGGGAGTCTTCTATCAGCTTGAGAAGCCGGAGCAAGCGGAGATGTCGGAGCCATGAGCGAAGCAAGCCACTCACCCTGGGACAGCGCCGAGTTCCTCACGGACGACGAGACCATCATCGAGTACCTGAAGGCCGCGCTGAAAGAGAACGACCCGCTGATATTCCTGATGGCTGCCCGCAATGTCGCCCGCGCCAGGGGATTTTCTCCCGATGAACTGCCAGATGGTGCATCCGGATTGCCCAGTTCTCTCGAAGAGGAGATCCGACAAATCCTGGGCCCAGAGGTATCCGGGGACTTCCTAGGTTGGCGGGTGCTTGAGGACATCGATGCCGGCGCTGGGCCGGAGACCGAGTGCGAGCGCTGCAGGAAGCTCGGGACTCCACGGCAGCAGTTCGAGCACATGGGTGTGGTCATTTGTTTCGTCTGCGCCGACGAGCGTATCGCGGAGCTTGGCGCGGAAGATCCGTGAGCCTAGCGACAATTACGAAATCGGTCTATCGCTGGACTGCCGCGCAGAGCGGGTTTCGTAACAGATGGTGGCGAATCTGAGACGGAATCCGACAGATGCAACAGACGATATTCGTCAGGACTTCCCCTCAAGTATCATGTTCGAACTGCCATTGTCTGAACAGACTCTTCTGTTGGGAAATGCAGAGAACACTCCACGCCGGGGATTCGGGAATTCCATCGTCTCAGGTATGTCTGAGGTGTCTATATCGGCGTCAGACATGGCGTCGAGCGCATCCAGTTCGTCCGGCATAGACTTTTTGTGTGAGCGTCGCCGTTGTACCTTTATATTATTTTGCTGAACCTCTGCATTGTTCACACTACAATCCTCTACTCGACGAGGCCATCAGAGCAACTGACATAACAGACCGGTAAATCTGGTTGACGCGGTACACCTGTTTCCAAGACGGTGCAGAGACCGCATTCGTCACGGTTTAGAATCGTCAGTGTCTTCGGTTTCATCATTACGGACAAACCTCTCGTATACAATGCCGTTACTCCCGGCGTGGCCGTTCAAGTCCGGTGTGAGACGGTCTCCCAGCACATCGACCTCAGTGCCATCCTCCAGCGCGGTGATCTCAAGGTCAAGGTGCGGCGGCGGCGGTTCATCGCTGTCAGGCCACGGAGTACGCATCCCGATTCCGCCGCCGTCATAAAGGGCATAGCCCCTGTACTGTGCGAACAGGAACACGCGGCAGACCTGCGGCTCTCCAAGCCGGAACTCTATCGTCTGTTCGATCGCCACTCTAGGCCGAACGGCAAAGATCGCCTCGATTTCGCGGGCAATCTGCTCTTCCTCCGTGAACCCCATACATTCCTCCATACCAAGAAAGGTACCTGTCCGCCACGCCCCAGATGACGTTCGACATTCTGCCGATTTGCGGATCCTGCAATGCGCCACCTTTTAATCAAGTCGAATGGATACTTGGGTGGGCCTAATTTTATCATAGGGAAGAATGCCCGCTCACACCTTATCGTCGGGCATTAGCACGGCGCAATACTTCGCCCGATAGATGCTTGCAAAACTGCCGGAGGTTGACCGAGTTAAGCCTGAGCGCCAGGTACAAACTGCGCACTGCGTTGCATTGGGCGCCTACTGCTAGAATCGGCGCGCTGCCTGTCAGGCTGATGTCACATCTTGTCAGATCACATCCAACCCAATTGGATCAGGACTCACGATGAAATCGCGCCACGGCGCCACGACCGGCGCTCTCATGCGCAATGTACCTCGCGACCATCTCGGAACTGCGCCATCTGCCTGCGGTCATGAGCGCAGGCAACTCCTCACCGGCGCGCGCGAGGTCCCTGGCCATCCCGACCCTCGCGCTGTGGCCCCGGAACGCCCCGTTCAAGCCGGCGGCCCGTGCGGCTTCCGTGATACGTCTGCCTATGGTCTTGGGATGAAGGTCGAAGACGAGCTTGTCGCCGGCATCAGCGGGCTTTATGGCATCGAGGTCAATCATCGTCTGACGGCTGACGAACAGCAAGGTTCCCTCTCCCTCCTGATCGGTCTTGGATACGCCAATATAGAGCCGGCCTGTGCCATCGATGTCGGCGATTATATGAGTCCAGCGCACTGCCGCAGCCTCGCTTCGCCGGAGAAGGCAGTCTCGCATCAGACCGATAAGCGCTATATCCAGCCGTCCCCGCTGACGTGCATAGGCCTCCGTCTCCGTTATGCCGCCACGTCCCCTGCGAGGCTGCAGGGCCGTGGCGCGTATAGCCGCCATGACCTCGGCAGTCAACGCGTCTGCCTGCCGCACCGTGACGCCTGCCCGTGCCACGCTGTTTCGGTGGGACCTCAGTGCGTCCCTCACCTGCGGCGCTTTGGTGATGTCGGCCAGGCCGGCAGTCTCATAAGCCTTGGAGATCGCGGCACTGGCGACCCTAAGGCTGTTGGGCTTTGCGGGCCTGTAGTAGCGCTCCCCGATGTGTGTGCCTTCGGCTCGTTCCCTGAGATAGCTGACCAGGATGTCGCTGCTGACCTCTCGAAAGGAGAGCCCTCGCCGGTCGCACCAGCTGATGAAGGCCTTCAATTGGGAGCGATAGGCGACGGAGGTGTTGACGGCATAGGCGCCGGCGATGAAATCAGTGTTCGCCCGATGCTCCTCCTCTGAGATAACAGGAGTCAGCCCTCTGGGTTGTCCATCGCCGCCATTCGCCGTGACAATTGGACTGATTTGCGTCTGTGGGGGCTCCGGTGGGAAGATCAAGAGCCAAATCCTTAGAAAAGTCATAGACGTTTTATAACCAAAATTATAGGACATTTGCTAATTCAACTGTCAAGGGGCCTTCACGTCTATCTCCGCCCAGATCATTCCCCGCCGATCACTGTTCAAAGGAAATCTCTGCTGTTCCAAACCAGGAGACAAAGGTACTGGGAGACCTTTGAGCAAAATTCAGAGGTTCTACGGGCTTTCTGAAGCGACGAATTTCTGGCAACTGACCGAAAATGGACGAATTTGAGCAGATTCGGCAAGTACCTGTCCTGCAACCAGTCCAATCAAGCGATTCACCGCTCTCCCGATTCGCGCCTGACGAGCGGAGACTCCTCTCATACCGCACTATGACATAGCACATTGGGCTATAACAGAAAGCGCAAAAAGGATACTTTACATCGTGATATATCATATTCTGTCTGGACGTGGAGTTAGGAATTCCGGCCACTCGGGAACCTCCTGGGGGCGTATCCATGGGATCCAGCAGGCTCTGCGCACCTCAACAAACTAGGAACCGAATGACTGACCGATCTCATCCAATGCTCTCGCAGATCATCATTTTCCATCAGAGTTAGAAAGCACGTCGTGGTTTATCACTATAACAAGCCATCAGGAGCCGTACATCTCATGAAGCTGCCTGGACAGTTCCCTGACATCGTCCTCCACCTGATCTTCAATGATCGCAAGAATGTAGTCCCCAGGGCTCATGTCTTTAGAATCCGCAGCGAGGCGAATCTTCCGCACCATGCTCTCATCGTAACGTAGCCCTATGTAGCGTTTGGGCTCCTTTGGCTTCGCACGCATACCGGGGCCGCTTCCGCCTCCCGAACCCTCTGGATTCTTCATCTGCATCGTCATTGCTATTCTCCAGTCAGACTACAAGCCTTCCCTGCTCCCAACCCGCAGGCGGCCACTGCTCGCCAAATACAAGCTCGTACAAGGCCGCCATCTCCTTTTCAGCTCGAGGGGACCGTGGACGAAACTCATCCACAGTTCTTCCCTGAGTAATCGAGCGCCGGACCGCAACCCTGTCGCAGATTACGCACTCCGCTACGCGAATTGCAGCACACTCCGACAGAGCGGACTTCGCCTGGGCAACATCCTGATTCAACGGATGGTGAGATGCCCGGTTCAGCACCGCCCAAGCCGCTAGCTTCGAGTCTTCCCCAGACGCCTGTGAGATTCGGCTGTCCATCAGACCCATCGTCCAGACGTCCAGCCCCGCCGGCTGTATGGGAACGACCGCGCAATCGGCAGCCAGAAGCGCCGCCTCCATTTCCTGACCATCACCGGCGCCTGCGTCGATGATCAGGTCGTCGAACCGCTCAGCCTGTATCCTCAGATGCCTGCCAAGAGCTTGCCCGTGGAGCGCGGCAGATTCAACTCGGGGAAGTCTCAAGGTCTCACGCGTCTGCGCCCAGAAATAGGCGCTTCCCTGCCGGTCCGCATCCACCAGGAGTACGCGCGAGCCCGAGGTGGCTCGCATTCCGGCTAGATTGGCGGCTAGCGTGGTCTTGCCCGTGCCGCCCTTTTCCGCAAGTAGCGCTACGATCACTCTCATCTCCTCGGGGACCATGCTGAGTATGATTGTGGCAAACCCAAATGGCGCGTTCTATTCTATCACATTATGATTTACCACAGTCCAGATTGGCTTCCATTTTGCTGCTTATTTTTATCGTGAGTCGGGACGGAGCCCCACAGTGCTAGCTGACTAGCGCGGACTTCCCGGTTAAGATCGCGGCCAGGGGCGAATGATTCACCTGGGGCGGTCGAGCGGCACATCTTCGGGCTCGCCGACGCGCGCCTGTGTGACAGCAAGCCCGCATCGGGGTACGACGTCTCGTCCGAGCACTGGATGGAGCCGCGAGGCACGCGTTGCCGCAACGCTGTGGAACTGGCAAGGTATCGCCGGCGCACCTGTACGTCGTGCCCGTGTTGGAGGAATTCGATGGGAGCAGGAGCCACTCGCATTGCAGACGGTCACACCGCGACCGTCTATGATTGCACGGGCGGCTTGGTAACATACTTCGCTCCGGGCGCTCCCGACTTTGCAGAAACCGGAGAGCTGAAGGGCGACGAACTTGCCGCAGCCCGGCGAATACTCGATTCGCGGGCCTGCTGGGCGTCAGGGTGGCCTGAGCGACAAGGCACGCAAAATCAAAATAGCAGCGATGGCAGTCGGAATACCCGTGTCGGTAGCGGGCTTCATCGAAAGACAGGACGATAAGGTCAGGCGTCAGACCGAACGCACCAGGCGACATCATGCTCGAGAGCTACCTTGGGGCTGACTAGCAAGTGCTGTCGAAGAAGGAATCGGCATCATGAGATCACCGGCGCGCCAACCCCCGAATGTGACGCTGCATTGAAGAAATCTGACTCCAGAAAACCGGTCTGTATTCCCGCGTCGCGCCTTCGACGCTGATCGCAAGCTCCGAGCGGTCCCCCCGTCCGGGTTACGGTGGGCAACTGTCCTATTGAAGAGATAGTGTTGCCGGTGCGAGATCATCGCGCCGACCTGCTGGCCTTCTGCGACGACGAGAACGAGGCGTACCTTTTGAGGCTATAGTGGCGGTGTTATTCCAGGAATCCCCGCAGCTTCCTGGAGCGCTGTGGATGGCGGAGCTTGCGTAGCGCCTTCGCCTCTATTTGCCGTATACGCTCGCGGGTTACACCAAAGATGTTACCGATCTCCTCCAGTGTGCGCGTTCGTCCGTTTTCCAGACCGAAGCGGAGCTGAAGTACCTTGGCTTCACGTTCGTCGAGAGAGCAGAGGACACCTTCGATCTGTTCCTTGAGGATTTGATTGGAGGCGGCGTCCGCCGGGGCAATCGTCCCCTGGTCTTCGATGAAGTCTCCAAGCTTGCTGTTCTCCTCATCTCCGACGGGGGTTTCGAGGGAGACGGGTTCCTGAGCTACCTTCAGAATCTCAAGCACCTTCTCCTTTGACATGTCCATGTCCAAGCCGATCTCCTCGCTGGTGGGCTCGCGCCCATATTCCTGCACGAGACGGCGGGTGACTCGCGTCAGCCTGTTCATCGTCTCCACCATGTGAACCGGGATGCGGATCGTCCGCGCCTGGTCGGCGATGGCGCGCGTCATCCCCTGCCGAATCCACCATGTAGCGTAGGTGCTGAACTTGTACCCCCTGCGGTAGTCGAACTTTCCGATAGCTCGGAGGAGGCCGATGTTGCCCTCCTGGATGAGGTCGAGCAGGGGCATGCCCCTGCCGATGTGCTTTTTGGCGATGCTGACGACCAGCCGCAGATTCGCCTCTGCAAGATGCCTATGCGCCCGGGTCCCGGCGCTCCTGGCGCTCTTGAGATGTCTTGCGAATGCGAGCTCACAGGTCTGCATCCGCTCGTAGCAACGAGAGGTGCTGCCAAGCGTGTTGAGCTGAGCGATGGTGGGGGAGACTTCGAATATCTCGTGAATCTCTTCGGGCAGGAGACGGATGTTGAGTGAAAGTTCCCTGATTTCCTCTTTGATGTCGTCGGGTTCCCGGTTGAGGATTTCGGAGGTGAAGTTCAATATCTCTTCGGGCAATTCGCCAGATAGATGCTCGGCGAGTTCTTGGCTGCAATGCAAGTCGGCTAGGGTCTCAGGTTTCGGGACTGCGTGGTATCGGCATAATGCGTCGAGCAGAGGTTCGGACGCCGCGAGACTCATCAGGAATCGGTGAATGACCTGCCATGCGCTTGGACGTTCATTCAGGATGAACCGGAGCTCTTCCTCGATTCTGTCGATATGCCTCCATTCTTCAATCTCACGGGCGAGCTTGCGCTCCCCGTCTGCGTTGAGCAAGGCGACCCTGCCGATCTCCGTCAGGTACATTCGGGTGGGGTCTTCTGATAGGTGCGCGTCGTCAGTGTTGCCGTTCCAGTTCTTGTCGAGTCCGTCCGTCCCCGGCTCGTCGTTTTTTACGTTGTGGGCCGTGCCGTTTCGCCCTGATATGGCTACATCCGGCTCTCCCACCTGGTATCCGTCTTCCTTTGACTTGCTTATCCTGATGAGGTCCACTGTGGATAGGCCTGTGGGAATACCAGTCTTGATGTCACCGCCGCCTTCACTGGTCATATGTTGAAACTCCCGGTTGACTTTGCCCATCAATTCTGTTCCGCACAGACGGTCATTTTTCTGCGAAGCCCTCTTGATCGACGTACTTGTGCGCCGACCCATTATACCAACTGGGAGTTGCAACTTAACTGGGTGCAAAGGTATTGCGTTGCTCGGCATCACATTGATCATCAAGCAATCCGGCTGTCGCCGTTCATTCAGGAGTCTGAGGCGCCGGTTAAGTCGAGTTGCATCTCCCAGAGCGCGCCCTCCACCAGCGCCGGATAGTCGTTGGCAGCGCGATTGATCTCTTTGGGTACCTAATGGTGCGCAACGTCGGGCCATTCTGCGGGCTGTACCAGCGCGAGCAGACCTGCTGCATCGGCGTCCGGGTCCAGCCATTCCCTGTACATATCGGGAGGCAGGATGACGGGCATCCTGTGATGTACGGGAGCGACAAGCTCGTTCGCCGCGCAGGTGATGACGGCGCAGGCATCGATGTCCCCGCCGTCCGATCTTTCAGTCGCCCAGATGCCGGCAAATGCTACCGGCGCATGGTCCTCGCGGTGGAACCATATAGGCGTCTTGTCGCCGGAGTCGTCCTTCTTCCACTCGTAGAAGCCGCTTGCGGGTATCAGGCAGCGGCTTCCCTGAACGGTTGCCTAAATGACGGCAGCCTTTGCACTGTCTCGGCGCGGGTGTTGAACAGCGGTCGGCTGCTTCCCCTGGAACGCGGATGGCGCGCCTCCGTCATTCCCCAGCGCAGCAGCTTAGCCTTGTTCGCGCCGGATGCGCCTGCCTGCAGGCTGTGATGAATGCTCGGGACAAGCGTCGTCGGGGGAATGTTCCAGCGATGCATGCAGATGTCCCGAGTTGTGGAGAGGTCAAAGTTGAACTGCTCCGCGAGCGCGTCGAGTTCCGCAAAGAGTCCGAATCTACCGCAGATTTCCTTCTCCTTGATAGCAGTTTCCGACATTGTATCCGCACGGAAGGGTCTGCTTACAGGAGTTTTCGGGCTGTGTTTGCTTGAAGCGCTCGTCAGCACCGCCCTGAGGATGGCAGGCTCTAGCGCATCGCTTCAGGCAGCAGGTCAGGATGCGCCGCAGCACTCTCTTCTCGATATGCACGACGGGCAGCCCTTTGCTCCGCACTGCGGGCACTCGCAGACGCAACTGTCACAGGTCTGGCTGACGCACCAGGACGCCAGCCCGCAGGTGGCTATCGGCCTGTCCAGCGCTGCCCCCTCTATCGGCTCATGGCATCCGTCGCACATTGCGGGTGGGTTTTCCATCCATTGCGGCACGAAGAAGACCATCCCGTCGTCAGCGAGTCCCTCCATCAGGTCATCGGCGTAGCGAGACTCCACGACCAGCTCCCCGTTCAGGAAAGAGTTCTCACCGGAGAGGTTCTCCTCCATCCACTCCATCGCGCCGTCGGAGAGCGGCTTGAAGTAGCGCATGCCGCTGTATGCCTCGTTCACCACCTGAATGTCGGCTTCCTCGCGATGCAGCGTAGCCCTTATGTTTATCGCCACTGCTCGACTCCTACCGGCTTCAGCCCTCTCCTGTTCGGAAGCGGTCGGTGCGTTCCCTCTTGAGACCGTTCACGGATGCCCGCGCCAATCATCAGGAATATGCAGAAGTTCCTTCCCCATTGACGGGGGAGGGTTGGAACCCGTCCTGAGCTTGTCGAAGGAATGGGGTGATAACCCTCCCTTATCGCCCGGGAAACACCCTTCCGCATCTTTCTGCAATTCTACCATAGGGCAGGTTGGCGGAATCTGAGATCGTCGCATGTGTCGCATTATCGAGGCAGGGTACGCTAGGAGCGCTTCGACCCGGCAGTTGCTGCGTCAGTGGCGGAGGCCACGCTTGCGTTCCGGTCGAAGTATTTCACCAGCCGGAGATCGTCCTCTTGCAGTCGCGGCAGGTGGCGCGCGCTCCCTTGATGGCGATGTCCCTGTGTGGGCACTTCTCCGTTACTCTCTGGCCACCTGTGCAAGAGTCGCGCCTGCCCTGAAGCGCACGCTGTTATGAGCCGGAACCTCGATGAGTTCTCCGCTGTTGGCGCCTCGAATTGGTCGCACCTTGCGCGCTTTGACCTCGCGCACCTCGAACGTGCCGAAGCCCATAAGAACCACCCGGTCTCCCGCACGCATCGCGTCGGAGATGCTGGCTAGCACGGCGTTGAGCGCAAGCTCACCCTGGGAATTGGAGCGTCCCATCGACTCGGCCACCCTTTCTGCTATCTCGCGCTTTCGGAGCGTATTGCTCATCCGATTCTCCTCTGTGCAGTACATTCCGTAACAGCCTGCGGGAAGGAGTCCGGCAGACTGTGAGAAAGTATGGCATCAGGAAGCGACCGTTGGCAAGAGATTGGTTTCAGAAGAGCGAACCGGACGGACGGCGGCGGAGTCTCGCGCCGAACAGGAACGAATTGAGCGTCTGGCAGCGGAAACTCGCGCAGCAGAGCTTGAGGCTGAGATCCGGCGTATGCGGGGAGAGTAGGGGCCACCTGGCTTCACGGTCTCAGGGTGTTGGCGGAATGCAACGGCGAGAGCGCCTCGGAGTCGCGTTTGGGCAGGTGCCACACCCGTCCGGACACCCCCAATTTCCCATAGGACATTTCCATTTGAAATGTCCCGCTCGATACCCTCACTCCTACCTGAGCCACTCCCTTAAACTGGCAAACCTCACCCCAATATAGGATAATCGCTCCGAGGAAGTGTCCGGAGGATACTATGACTGTTCCACCACACCCACAGATACCACAAGTGCCCGATACTCCTCGAAGTAAGTTCGGGCGTCATTCCAATGAGCTTGGATGTCTGGGACTGTCGCTGCTGATTTTGGTTCTGGCCGCAATCCTGATAGTCGTCATCTTCTTCTTGTAATGATCACCTGAGAGTGAATACACCCCATGACCGCCGAGCACCGGCCCGCAACCACCGAAGCTGCACCGGCACTCGCAACCGTAGGCCCCGTAGCCAGTATCCCAAGAGGGCCGAGCAATCGACCTTTGAAGCAATATCATGCTTTTCATAGCTGCCATAGTCGCAACATATAACCGCCCAGAACTGCTTACCAGGAGAGCGCTCACGTCCATATCCCGGCAGACACGTCAGCCTGACTTGTTGATAGTAGTGGACGACTCAGCGCCGGAGATACGCTCCAGGAACAGAGCGGCTGTCACGGAATACTCGCTGACAAGCCCCCGGACCATCTACCTTGAGAACACACGAACTCCTGGCGCTTGCGGCGCATGGAACACAGCCCTGTACGAACTGCAACGCATTGACCCATCAGGCTTTGCCGCAATCCTCGATGACGATGATATGTGGGAGCCGACTTACCTTCAGAGATGCGAGCAAGCTGTGGTGAAGGAGAGCCTCGACATGGTGGCTTCCGGCATAGTTTACAACGTGTCTGAGGAGCAAGAGGGGCTGCCCTTCACCAGCCCTGAAAGGCTGAATGCGGAGGACTTCTTCGTACAGAACCCGTATATCCAAGGCTCCAACCTGTTCGTGAGACTTCGAAAGTTACTTGACGTCAGTTGAGGCAGACGATGCGGATACCACGCCCCCGGCAGACCTGATCTCAGGCGCGGTGCCTCCGCTTGTGAATCCCACCAGCGACGTAGCGCCGACAGAAATGACGAACGCCGCTACAACCTCCAGTATTCAAGAAGCGGCGCAGCTCTTGCCGAGCCTAATACCAATTCTCTTTACTTATGACACAAAAGAGATTGCGTGAATACCGCGCGGTTGCGATCCCGCATGGAAAAGCCATCGCTATGCCCGAAGAACAGCCTCCCGCCGTTCTTCGGGCTTATCCATAATCAATTTATTTACGCTATAATCACGAAAGGAGCAATCAGATGGTGGTCATCAACACAACCGACGACCTACTACGACTGCTGGACGAGAATGAGCAGTTTCGTACTGCCGTGCGCAATAAGATTCTCACGGAGGAACTGATCAAGCTGCCCGCGGAGTTCAAGGAGTTCCAGGGAGAGATGAAGGAGTTCCAGAAAGAAACAAAGGATAATTTCAATCGCATCAACAGACGACTGGACGGGATAGGAGGCGGAGTAGGCGACCTCAAAGGTCACTTCGCAGCACAAGCAGCGCGCCAAGACGCCGAATTCATTGCGGCGATAATGGGACTGGAATGGCAAAGCACACTGAAGCGCATAGACGTGTTACGCATCTGGCAGGCTGCTGAACGCAATCGATTGACGGATGACATCTCCAGTCAGAACAGGATCAGCTTCCTGAAGCCAGACATCATAATGGAAGCGACGGACAAGAACGGTAAATGCTATGTGGCTGTCGAAATATCCTACACTGCCAGCTCAAACGACACCGAGCGCGCCATACGGAACGCCAGATACCTAACCCAATTCACTGGCGAGCCCGCATACATGGCAGTAGCGGGCGTGTCAAAGGACAGTGAGATTGATAGCGTCATAATCGAAGAGAATCCGCAGACCTTCGACTTCAATAAGGACCCAAAGGTCTTCTGGTTACAACTGGATGACATAGGCTCACCTGAATAATCCGACCTGAACTTCGGAACCAAGCCTCCACAAGGCACGCAGCCGGCGGGGGTCTTTCTATACTCTTGGAGGGCCGACCGAGCTGGGTCCAGGTGCCTGACTTAATCAGGGGGTCATTGGTCCCGCGGGGCAGATTTCGCCCCTCCCATTCACATCACCTCTTTTGTCTCATAAGTAAAGCGAATGGGTATAAGACCTCACGGCACCATCGCCAGGCTGCCCGTCGGGTCCGGCACAAGCTCCAGGTAGATGAGCGTAGTCTGGATCGAGCTGTGACCCATCCACCGGCTCAGGTAGTTGATGGGGACGCCGTTGGTCAGCAAGTGGCGGGCGTAGCTATGGCGCAGCCTGTGATTGGAGATGTTTCGACCGGGAGCGATTGCGCCGTCTCGCTCGGCGCGCGCTGCGGCTTGCTGCACCCAGTTGTGCGCAGTCGAGCGCACCGCCTTCACGATCCTGTCTTCGGATCCTACGTTTCCGAACTGCAACGCGCTCGAGAGCGCACTGTGCAGCTCAGGATGCACCGGCACGATCCGGGCCTTCCTGCCCTTGCCCTGCCGCACGCGAATGGTCGGCAAATCCACGTCGAGCGAGAGGTCCCTGACCTCAAGCGCCAGCGCCTCGGAGACGCGCAGGCCCGCTCGCCACTCAATCATCATCAGGAGACGCGCCCTGGAATTGGGGGCGGCACGCATCATCGCGTTCACCTCGTGTGCCTCCAGGTACTCCGGCAATTTCTTCTCGACCAGTTCGACGGCGTTATCTGCCTTCTTGGGATACTGGCCGCGAGGACGGCGATTGCGCGTAGCCGGTGCGGATTCTGCGATTGCGGGCAGGATTTCGGTGGTCATCAAGGAGCGCTCCTTCGTGATTGTCCGTCCGGAAGGTGAAGTGTGAAGCGGTCAGCCAAGCCCTCAGTGGGATCGCAGCCGAACACATCGATGCTCCGGCGAATGAATGCCTCTCTTTGCCGGTCATTCATTCTGCCCTGATACTTCTGGTAGAACCTGGTTAGTCCGCGAGACTTCGCGTCGCTGCCGGGCGTGGAGAGCCGCGGGCGGTCCTGTTCAGCATAGTGCTGTACGAGGCAGTCGAGAATTCTGCCGTATCTGACCGTTCCAAGGTCCGCGAGTCTTATGCAGATGTCGCGGTCCGTCGTGCTGGTCAGGGACTCGTCGAATCCATCGACTTCAAGCAGCTTCTCAAGTCTCACGAACAGGTTAGAGCCTTGGATATACGGGTTCCGAACGAAGAAGTCCTCCGCATTCAGCCTTTCAGGGCTGGTGAAGGGCAGCCCCTCTTGCTCCTCAGACACGTTGTAAACTATGCCGGAAGCCACCATGTCGAGGCTCTCCTTCACCACAGCTTGCTCGCATCTCTGAAGGTAAGTCGGCTCCCACATATCATCGTCATCGAGGACTGCGGCAAAGGCTGA
This sequence comes from uncultured Dehalococcoidia bacterium, assembly GCA_964632415.1. Lineage (GTDB taxonomy): Bacteria > Chloroflexota > Dehalococcoidia > Lucifugimonadales > JADFKI01 > Bin90. The sequence continues at coordinate 33,111 of CAZWDM010000024.1, forward strand.
CGGGTCAATGCGCTGCATTGTGTCCTGTGCGGTTTTCGGGAGGTTCTGGAGCGGAATAGGAGCGCTTCCGGAGCTAGTCGCCCCGCAGCCGTCGAAGCTCAGCCTCAAGCGCGGCTACTCGCCTCTCTCGGCACGATTTTCGGCGATGTTGGCGCGAGATTGGGCCACCAAGCGCTCCGCTCGCTCTTCATCGTGTGAGCGAAGATAGCTCTCCGTCACTGGATCGAAAAAGCGCAGCCTGCCATCCTCCCAACACATAAATAGCCCCAGCGCCTCGCTGTACCCTCGGAATCGACCGTCGCCCTGCGCCTCCATCTCTATCGGTACTACACCCCGTCCACCAGCCGGTCGCCCGCAAGCGCCGCGTCGCGGTATTCCCCACCGCTCGTATCCCGCCATCCCCGTAGTCGGCGACGTCATCTCCAACACGAAGACGGGCGCCTTCCCCTGACTGTCTATCGAATATCCCCGCTGCTCCTCCATCAGCTCCCGGTCACCGCCGCGCACAAACAGCAGGTCCGGTATTCAAGCGTCATCACTCACGGGTGACGTCGGACTGACGGTAACCTCGCTCGCAACTGTGACGTCCGGTTCATCGGCATAGTTGATCGCAAGAGACGTAATGACCGAGGGTTCGTAGGGGTGGGGCCAGTTCTGCAAGTCGTCTCACGGAGGAAAATCGGGAAAGCTGTCGGGCCTGTCCGCTTCTTTTGTGAGTGCGGTCGTCATGCTGATCAGCGCGGTCCCCTCCAGACCTGAGTGAGTTGAGCGATTGAGGCTGTCGCCATCTTATCATCAGTGAAGCAGGAATTCTGGAGATTATTGAAGATGAGACTAACTTGGTATAAGTCAATCTAGGTATGAGTCTGAAAGTATCTCTTGAGGGCATCAGAGACTGCAATTACACTGTACAGTAAGTAATCTACACAACATGAAGTGAACTCCAACTGTACCGTAATTCGTACTGGCAGGGCCATGTCGCTCGCTCTCCATAAAGAACGCTTTCTGCGGCCTATCAGGCGAGGGTATGCCGCTCTCTGGCTGAGGGATGGCGGCATGCATCCGAATGTGCCCGAATACAGCATTGGCATCTCCGTCTGGGTGCGCTGGCTTTTTCTATTTGGCGCTCTGGTGGATGTGAACTACAGGGTAGAGTATGGTTCGCTCAGTCACATCCTGAACAATCTGTACCTCTTGTCCGCAGTTTTGATAAATGGGGCCGCCTATTACAGAATCCGTCGGAACAGGGACAACAGCTTCCGCTGGCTGCTTGTGCTCAGCGCCATGGATGCGGCTATGATCACATTCAGCACCTCACTTTCCGGAGGAATGACGAGCAGGTATTTCGTTCTGTACTATTTCAACGTCGCCTTCTTCGCCGCCGTATTCTCCTCGGTACGGCTCAACCTGTTCTGGGTAACTTTAGTGGCTATCTCTTGCGTCGCTACAAGCTTCATCAGTAACTCCGGCATCAGCATCGCCGAGCAGCACGAGAAGGACCTACTGTACCGCATAGGGGTATTGTACGGTGTCGCAGGCGTCGTAAATCTCATCACGACGGTTGAGAGATTCAGGAGGCGGCAGGCAGTTGAACGGGAGAGGGAACTGCAAAGGCAGAGGATTGAGATATCCCAGTCAATTCACGACAGCACTGCGCAGTTGGTGTACATCGTCAGCCTGGGAGCGGAGACCGCACTGGAGCTCGCCGGCGAGTCTGAAGATGAGCTGAGGGAAAAACTGGAGGGCATGGCCCAGCTGTCAAGGTCGATAATGTGGGAGTTGAGGCATCCGATCGACGGTGGACAGATCTTCCGGGGAAAGGATCTCGGAAGTGTACTCAGGGCTCATATCGAGACATTCACGTCAATAACGTCAATCCCGGCGGAGTTGGAACTGTCCGGCGATGAGCGTCCACTAACCACAATAGAGGGCACGATCCTGTTCTCGATTGCCCATAATGCCTTGACGAACGCCCTGCGGCACTCGCAGGCCAACCATGTAGTCGTCAGGCTCCGCTTCGGAGCGGAAGACATAGCCCTATCGGTATCGGACGATGGGATGGGACTTCCGGTCGACTACCGGGAAGGCCACGGAATCAGGAACATGCGGGCGGACGCAGAGCGCCATCATGGAAGGCTGGAATTAGCCACCGGTGACCGCGGTCGCGGGACTAGGGTGACGTGCGTGATCCCCTCCGAATCTTTTGATGGGAGGCAACTCGAGTGACCGAATGCACTCCAACGAGGGTGATGATCGTGGATGACCACTCGATAATGAGAGACGGCTTGGTGGGGGTGCTGGAGCGGACGGGGGACTTCAAGGTGGTGGGGCAGGCAGCCGACGGTGCGGAGGCCGTGGAGATGGCACCGGCACCGCTGCGGCCCCGGTTTGCCTTCCGGTAGACGTAACCCGCTATGGCGTTGCGACCGGATTCAGCCGGGATAGCGGGCGAAAATCTGGACGCACGATCCCGGTGGCGCTGAAATGGGAGCGAAAGAGGAGAGGTTATTGTGTCGATAGAACGAAGAGCGTCCTTCTGCACTTATATGTGAGTGTGAACGGCGGAGCAAAAATGTGTCTGTCGCATAAGTTTGCTGTGAACCGCGGCGGAGATGACCGATGCGGCACTGAGTTGAGGATTTCCGCCAGTGTCGTTATTCCATCAGGATTTTAGGTGTGGGTGATGCATGACCAGCGTGAAGCCGTTCCAGGATGAGAGACGCAGGTTTTCCCGATCGTTTCCACTCAGACGAAGGCTGAACGGGCCTCAGTCCTGGCGCTCCACGCCCGCCAGAGAGTCCGTAGGTTGAACGCCGTCACGAGTAGAGTCCATTCGGCCCTGACATTGGCAATGCCCCGCAGCTTGAATTGCTGCGCGTCGAGTTGGTTCTTGATGATTGCGAAGAGAGGTTCCACTAGCGGCAGCCGACGCACATACATTTGCTTGGCCTCATCCGTCGCCATCCACTCCCTGTGACGGCGAAGAGCGACATCGTGTAGTCCGATCTCCACGCTGCGCCCGTACCTCTTATTCTTCGTACAGGTTCCGAAAGCGGGACACCCTAGACAGATCGCCGCAGAAGCCACTCGATACAAGCGGCTCTTCTTCCGGTCGCTCTTCATTCCTGTGAAGGCAAGGGTCTGTCCGTGAGGACAGGTGTAAGTGTCGGTCTCCTCATCGTATCTGAACTGGTCCTTATGATATGGATGGTCCGTTGGCCGGGCCTTGTCCGGCATCACCACCTGCTGGCCCCTAAGGTGCAATTCCGCAACGTGCTTGCCGGCGAAGTAACCGGCGTCAGCCAGGGTCATCGGCACCTTGACTCCGGTTATCTCCTCGGCCTGTTCAGCCATCTGAGTCAGTCGGGCGGTGTCATTGGGCTCATCCACCACGTCCGAGGCGGTGACCAACATGCCGGTAATTCCCTCATCCGTAGCAACTGGCGATACCATTGCTTGAGCATTGTAGCTCGGCACGATTCCCTTACGAGTTCGCATCAACCTGGCATCCTTGTCAGTCAGGTTGATGCGCGCCGGGCGCTTGTATCGGTTTGGACGCTCCATACTCGGCAGGTCCTTCATTGCCTGTCTGACACGCTGTCGCAGTGCCTTCTGCTCTGCCAACTCCTCCGGCAGACGCACCACTTCCCCCTCTTCTCCGCCTTCGTTCTGAGCCTCCAGAGCCTCTATGGCACTCTCCACCCGATCGAGCAACTCCTGTAGTCTCCTGGCATCGTAAGTCTTGATCACCGCCGCGTTTGCGTACACTTTCGTTCCATCCACCGCCTGGATCGCCAGATCCACGAGATCCATAGCCACAGCCGTCCGTACCGTGCGCTTGAACAGTTCTCTCATACTCTGCCTGTGCTTCCGGTAGAACCGCCACAGCGTGTTGTGATCGGGATGCTGCCATCCTGTCAACCACAGATAGGGAATCTGATCCCGGCAGGCTGCCTCCAGCTTCCGGCATGAGCGCACGTTAGTCATGAAGCCGTACAGCCACACGCTCAGCAACGCGCGTGGATGGTAGGCTGGCGCTCCCAGCACTTCTCCATCCGGCTGCACTCCCAACTCTATCCAGTCCTCCCGGTCTAGGGCATCCACGAACTCGGCCACGAACCGGGCAGGGTGATCCGGAGGGACGAGCTCATCGAGTGTCGGCGGCAACAGCCAGGCCTGCTCTCGGTTCATCTCTCGAAGGGGCATCTGCTATCCTCCCAATCCCGAGTCTTCCCGACATTCTACACCCCACAATCACGCTGACTTATGAGACAGACACACTTTTACTCCGCCCCGCTGGCATGTTTTTGCCCCGCCCTTGACATGCGGGTCACTTCCGCCCCTCCCATCAACGTCACCCTTTGTGTCATAAGTAAAGC
>CAZWDM010000025.1:0-4450 GCA_964632415.1 uncultured Dehalococcoidia bacterium
GGTGCTTGAGCTGGGCGAGGGCGTCCCTGCGCCTTACTGCGGCAAGATTTTGGCAGGACTCGGCGCAGAGGTAGTCAAGATTGAGCCGCCTGGGGGCGATGTCGCCAGGCGTATGGGGCCTTTTCCAGGCGACGTGCCGCATCCTGAGAAGAGTGGGGTCTTCCTTGCGCTCAATGCCAACAAGTTTGGCGTGACGCTGGATGTTGACTCGGTTGATGGAGCGAGGGCAATTCGCCGCATGGCATCGGATGCCGATATCATCATCGAGAGCATGCCGAACGGATGGCTTGACGAGAGGGGGTTGGGGTACAGCTTGCTTTCGTCGGACAATCCCGCGCTAGTCGAAACTTCGCTGTTGCCATTTGGCACATGGGGACCTTATGCAGGGTACAAGCTGACGGACCTGACGCTCTTTCACATTAGCGGGCAGGCACACAGCCTGCTCGGTCCGGTCGAAGACCCTGACAACCAGCCGCCGATTCGAGCCGGAGGGCACCAGGCGGAGCTTGTGGCGGGAATGTCGGCGGCGACCGCTACGCTGATGGCCCTGTTCCGTGCTCGCATGACGGGGAAGGGCTGCCACATCGAGGCGTCGGCTTACGAGGCGATGGCGACGCAGCTCGTCAGTGCCCTCGCTAGCTGTGCGTTCGACAACCCGCCGCCATCCAGATCGCTGTCAGAAGTACAGGAAGCGGCGACTGGGGGCGTGGTATCGGCGGTTGGCGGCATCCTGCCCTGCAATGACGGTTATGTGGCTATTTCGCCCCGTGAGGACGCTCAGTGGGAACGCTGGGTGGAGCTCATGGGCAGCCCGGATTGGGCATCCGAGGAGCGCTTCGCAAGCCGAGACGGCAGGGAAAGCAACTTCACCGATCTGTGGGAACTTGTCGGCAAGTGGACACGCAAACGCTCCAAGCACGACATCGCCCGCATGGGACAGGAGAGGCGGATCCCCTGTTTTCCGGTGAATACAGTTCATGATCTGTTCAACGACCTGCACCTGGAAGAGCGAGGCTTCTTTACGACGATAGATCATCCGATAGCAGGTGCGCTCAGGTATCCTGGCGTGCCGTATCGTCTGTCCAACACGGCGCTGCCTCTCGCTGAACGACCTGCTCCGCTGCTTGGCGAGCATAACGACATATACTTGCGTGAGGACGCCTGACAATGCCTGCGAACGACGGATTGCCGCTGGAAGGCGTGCGAGTGCTGGATCTGAGCTGGATAATCGCCGGTCCGACCGCCACGCGGTTCCTGGCGATTATGGGGGCTGAGGTCATCAAGGTGGGGAGCGCGCGACGGCCTGACCCGTCCACGAGGGGCGCGCCTTTCCAGGCGTACAATCAGTCCAAGCTTTACGCCGCGCTCAACATCTCGCGCCCTGAGGGCCTGGAACTGGCGATGCGACTGGTGTCGGTGTCCGACATAGTGATAGAGAACTTTGCCGCCGGGGTGATCGAGCGGCTTGGACTGGGTTACGCCGCGCTCAGGGAGGCAAAGCCCGATATCATCATGCTCTCGTCTTCAGGTACGGGGCACACCGGGCCGGACAAGGACTATGTGGCATACGGCAGCCTCCTGCAGTATTACACAGGCTGGAACGCGATATCCGGCTATCCCGACTCCGAGCCGATCAAGGGCGGCCTGTGGGCCGATCCCTGGGTCGGTATGGAGCTGGCGATGGTCGCGTCGGCGGCGCTCAATCACCGCGCAGTGACGGGCGAGGGCAACTATGTGGACTTCTCGATGGCGGAGGCGCTCACAGCCAGCATCCCGGAGGCGCTGCTCGACTACCAGATGAATGATCGCGTACCGGAGCCGGTGGGGAATGCCGATAGCCGGCAATGCCCGCACAATGTGTATCGCTGCAAGGGTAGCGATCGCTGGATTGCAATCGCCGTTACCAGCAGTGATGAGTGGAGAGCGCTGTGCAGCGCGATCGGCAGGCATGACCTGTCGGCGGATGCTGCACTGGCAGATGCGAATGGCAGGCGGGGACAGCAAGACAGGATTGACGCCGCAATCACGGAGTGGACCGCGGGATGCGAGGATTATGATGCGATGCAAGTGCTTCAGGAAGCGGGCGTGCCGGCGGCGCCGTACCTGAGTCCGGAGCGCGTGTTCACAGATCCGCAGTTGCGTGAGGGCGGCTTCTTCAGCACCCACACCGCAAGTGACTGCAAGCAGCGCGACCTTCCGGCACTGGGCTGGCGCTTCGATGGCGGACCTGAGCCTCGCATAACCGCGGCTCCCGTTCTAGGGCAGCACAACGACTATGTTTACGGCAAGCTCCTGGGCCTTTCCAGCGAGGAAATGGCGCGACTGGTCGAGGAGCGGATAATCTACTAGGGCAGTGGTGATGGGTCGGAGTGCCTACCCATGCCATCTTGCCAAATGAGCGAGGTGTGAGCTATGGCAGTGCAGTACGAGAAGAAGGGCGCGGTCGCATATGTGACGATTGACAACCCGCAGAAGGCTAACATACTGGACAAGCCCACGTCGGACGAGATTGCGGAAGTGTGGAAGGAGATATGGGAGGACTGGGACGTGCGTGTAACGATCCTGACCGGCAAGGGCGACCGTCACTTCTGTGCTGGTCACAACCTCGCCGTTCGGCCCGACATCACGCCTGAAGAGCGCGAGCGCATCCGCGCCGAGGCGATATTCTGGCCGCCGTCGGGCACGGTGAACGGCGCAGCCAAGATTGGCGCGGACGGAAGGCTCGGCGACCACTACCCGCAGATTTGGAAGCCCGTCATCGGCGCGATCAACGGCTGGGCTGCGGGCGCGGGCTTCTACCTGATGCTCACATCCACGGACATTCGCATTGCGAGCGCGGAGAACGCGCGCTTCAAGTTTGCGCTGCTCAGCCAGGGATGGGTCGGCAACGGTCCTGGAGCGACATACCTGATGAAGCAGATCGCATACGCCGATGTCATGCGAATTCTGCTCACCGACGAGCCCTTCGATGCGAATGAGGCGCTTCGCATGAATCTCATCAATGAGGTCGTGCCGCACGACTCGCTAATGACGCGCGCCGAGGAGATTGCCGATCACATAGCGGGCCTGCCGCCGCTGGCGGTGCGAATGATGAAGGAGTTCGTCATCAGGTTCCGCGACACCCCAGTTACGGAAGCATGGCGCGTGCAGACGCTCATGAACACGCTGCTGACGCAGCTCAGCGCGGACGGCGACGAGGGCAGGCGAGCGTTCATCGAGAAGCGCCCGCCGGACTTCACCGGCAGCATCCGTGAGAAGGGCGAGCCGTATCCTGAGGTTGATGAGGAGCAGCGTGCCCGTCTCGACGAAGTGCGCCGCGAACTGCTGGGATAGCTACCGTAAACCACAGATGATGCTGATGATGTGACATGGCGAGTAATAGCGACCTACTGTGTGCCTCATGCGGCTTCGAAAACCGCGCGGGTGCCAGGTTCTGCGGCATGTGCGGCTCAGGCGTCGGCGCTTCACGAAGCGAGGAAATGGCAGGGGAGCCAGCGGGTGGCCCTGTGCGTTCTCCTCGCTGGGACCCGCCAAACCTGTCACTTCCGGCGTGGCTTTCGTCCTTGCCCGCCAGGTTAAGGCGTGGTGTGGCACCTATTTCAGGTGTGCTACTCATCGGTGGCGCAGCTCTTGCGGCGGCTGCACAGGCATATCTTGCGCTTGCCTATGAACCCGGCAGCCCCGCGCCATCCCTCGGGCTGTCTGCTCTAATTGTGGGACTCGCACTCTTCACGGTTGGCGTGTTCGGGAGGAGCGCAGCCGGTGAGCTGCCCGACCCGCTAGGCGAGCTCAGAGTCCCTTCGATGCGTTCGGCTGTCGGTCGGTTGTCGCCGGCAGGCGGAATCGGTGTTGCCGCCGGGTTGATTCTGATCTCCGTTCTCTCGTTCCGCCTGATAGCCGGCTCTGAATCCGGCTGGGACCTGCTGATCTGGGCAGTAGCCCTGTGCGCCCTGGCTATGCCGTTTGTTCAGATACGGCGCGGTTCGATACTAAGTGCCGGAAATGTACGAAACTGTCTTCCCGATGTATTGATCGTTGTCGCGCTCGTGAGCATATTTGTCGCACTGAACACGCACGACCTGACGGGCTGGTACTACTCCGCCATTGGGGACGAGTATGCCCATTATGGTTATGCGAGAGAACTGGCGGAAGACGGCTTGCGTCGCCCGTTCGACCTGGATGGCGTGTACAGCGAGATCAATCCCCTAATGGCGTCAATCTATCCGGCGCTGGTCATGCGGGCTGTGGGAATCGACAACTTCGGCTGGAAGTTCAGCTTGATCGTGAGCATCGCGTTGACCATACCCGGCGTGTACATCCTGGGGTACATGTTGGCCGGGCGGATTGCCGCGACCGTTTCCGCCGCGATTCTGGCGTTCAGCCATTACATATTCGCGTTCGTGCATACCGGTTACCCGAACACTGATGTGCTGCCGATCATCGTGTGGTC
>CAZWDM010000025.1:4550-16246 GCA_964632415.1 uncultured Dehalococcoidia bacterium
TTCAGCTACAATCCCCACACGAGCCACTATGTTTCGGGCGCGCTCCTGGACCCCGTCAGCGCGTTGCTGGCATTGCTGGGGCTGGGATACTGCCTGGGAACGATGCAGAGGGCGTCTTCCAGGCTTCTGCTTGTCGTTTTTGCAGTTACCGCTGCTGGGACCGCTCTCTTGTCTCCCTACCCCTATGTGCCCATCACACGCATGGCGAGTATGGTCATCCCGTTCGCCCTGATGGCAGGACTCGGCGCAAAGTTCCTGTTGAGGACTGGGGCGCTGTCATTATCCGTCGTTGGGGGCAGTAAAGCGCGGGGCGATCGTGTGGTGGGTGTTCTTGCTGTGCTCGGAGTGGCTGTGCTGGCGCTGAACGCGTGGCAGTTCTGGATTGCCACGCCAAAGGTGTATCACCACACGCAGGAAGCCGTGGCGATAGGCGCCATGCGCTCCGACGAGTGCAAGGGCGAGCCCGGAGGCTTGATAATGGTAGGCAGGAGTACGGTGCCGCTGCTGAAGCCCGCCCTGGAGTCCTACAATCCCGGGGGTGCGATCCCGCACCTGCTTGACCATGCCGATGCCAGGGCGGGAGTCGCTTTGCCGTTGGAGCCGCCGCGATGTGTCATCTTCCTTAACCCTGAGGATAACGATATCCAGTCATTCAAGAACGATTTGTCGGAGCGATTCCCAGATGGCAGGTTTGTTGATTTCAGCAGTCGCTCCGGCAAGGCTGCAGTCGAGATATTCAGGGCGGGTGGCTGACCACTGCCTTGCAACCCATCGGTTGCCGTTAACGGCGGGGTGGCGGTCTTGCTGATATACTGACCACTGAAATTTGACACAGACGGAGGACGAGAATGTTCGAGAGACTAGCAATTGTTGGAACCGGAGCGATCGGCAGCGTCGTAGGCGGCTACCTGTCGAGGGCGGGCAGAGACATCACGCTGATCGATACGTGGGCAGAGCATGTGGACACAATGAAGTCGGACGGGCTGCATATAACCGCCGAAAACGGAGAGTTTTCGACGAGCGTCAACGCGATGCACCTGGGCGACGTCAACACGGTCATAGAGCCGTTCGACGCGATATTCCTTGCCGTGAAGTCGTACGACACGGTCTGGGCGACGCACTTCGCGATGCGCTATCTGAAGCCGACCGGCATCATCGTCTCTGCGCAGAACGGCATCAATGATGAGGTAATCGCTCCCATAGTCGGTTACTCCCGAGAGATTGCCTGCGTAATCACTCTGGGAGCGGGGCTTTACGAGCCTGCGAAGGCGATACACACAGGCGACCCGCAGAAGTTGTCGTTCACGCTGGGTGAGCTGAACGGTCTGCCCACGGACCGAGTGAATGCGCTTGCGGAGGTGATGAACGACATAGGGCCCACGAAGGTCAGCCGCAACATCTGGGGAGAACGCTGGGCGAAGCTTGCCGTCAACAGCATGGCGAATCCCATTGCCGCGTCCACTGGGCTGGGGTCTGCGGCAGTCAGGAGCACACCGGGCGTCAACGACGTGTCGATCAACATCGCCTCCGAGGTCGTCAAGGTGGCGCAGGCGCTGGGCATTCAGGTCGAGCCGATCAGCGGAATACCGGCGGACGACTACCTGCCCACGGACAACGCCGAGGCAATGGAGGACCTGAAATCGAGGCTGGCCGAGGGCGCGGGACAGTTGGGCGCGGGCCGGCCCTCGATGCTTCAGGATGTGATGAAGGGGCGCAAGACCGAGATCGACTTCCTGAACGGATTCGTGGCATCACGGGGAGACATGGTCGGAATCGAGACCCCGTTCTGCGATGGCATAGTGGACATCGTCAGGCGCGTGGAGCGCGGCGAGATGCCCTATGAGGAATCGAACATCGATCCGCTGCGAGACATGGTGTAAGGACAAGAGGGATTTACGGTATGGAGGGGGTTCTGCCCCCTCCCTAACCCTCCCCCTCAGGGGGAGGGAGGACGCTTGACAGGCTACCGCTTGGTGTACTGTTGGGCCTTGCGTGCCTTCTTCAGGCCGTACTTGCGGCGTTCCTTGACGCGTGGATCGCGGGTGAGCATTCCGGCGCGCTTGAGAGGTGTGCGGAGATTCGGGTCTGCCTCGGTCAGTGCTCTGGAGATGCCGTGTCGCAGTGCGCCGGCCTGTCCGGTAACGCCCCCGCCCGTGACCTTTGCCACGACGCGGAACTGGCCCGTGGAGTGCGTGATCCTGAATGGCTCCATGATCTCGCGCCGCCAGTTGTCCCAGGGGAACGCCTCCTCGATGGGCTTGCCGTTGACGATGACCGGCCCGTTCTCCATGTATAGGCGGACCTGCGCGATCGCTGCCTTGCGTCTGCCGGTGGCGTAGTAATACTGCTGCTGCATGGTAGTCACTTAGGAATCCTCCCCCTGGATTGTGGTTGCGGCTGCGCTCGAAGCCAGCTGCGCCTGGTGCGGATGGTCGGGCCCGGCATAGACCTTCATGCGGGCGAGCATGTGCCTGCCCAGCGCGTTCTTCGGCAGCATGCCCTTGACCGACTGCGTAATCACGCGGGTCGGCGTCTTTTCGAGCATCTGCGAGAGCGTGCGCTCCGTCAGGCCGCCGTGGTAGCCGCTGTGACGGTAGTACATCTTCTGTTCCAGCTTGTTGCCGGTAACGCGAATCTTCTCGGCGTTAACGACAACGACATAGTCGCCGGTGTTCAGGTGCGGCACATAGATGGGCTTGTGCTTGCCCATGAGCAGCACGGAAATTTCAGATGACAGCCTGCCAAGCGTCTTGCCGGCGGCGTCAACTACGTGCCACTCGGGCTTCAGTTCGGCTGCCGTCGTCTGGTACGGCTTGTTACCTCTAGGCATTTTAATTCACCGTTCTCCGTTAGATTTTCCCTATTGTCTTAATTTTCGTCGCTCGTCGAATGGGAACGCGGCGGATAGTCCGCGTACTCCACTCTTACGAGGCACAACCCCTGCGCGGGCAGGGAATGAGCCACCTTGTTCGTTTCTCCATTTTCAATCATCATCTGCAGGTCATCTTCGGACAACCTGCCCCGCCCGATATCCACCAGCGCACCTGCCATGCGCCTCACCTGGTGCTGCAGGAACGCATTGCCGGCAACCCAGAATTTGATGACGCTGCCGGATTGCTCCAGGGACGCACGGTGGACGGCCCGGACGCTGCTAGTCTTGCCCTCCGGGAGCGGCGCCGCAAAATTGCGGAAATCGTGCTCGCCGATGAACAGCCCCGCCGCTTCTGTCATCCGTCCCACATCCAAGTTCTCCCGGATGTGGTGGCTGAATCGCCTCATTAATGGCGATGGCGACCTGCTGCTGAGGATGGTATAGCGGTATGTGCGGAGCGTGGCTTGCCGCCGTGGGTCGAAGTCCGGCCTGACGATATATGCAGCCTTGACCGCGATGTCCGGCGGCAGGTAGTGGTTCAGCGCACTCACGAATGTGTCCACAGTGTGGTCCGAAGACGTGTCGAAAGCTACGACTTGCGCCTCGGCATGCACGCCCGCGTCGGTGCGCCCCGCGCCCTGCACTCGCACTCGCTCGCCTGTCAGGCTTTCGATAGCCTGCTCAAGCTCCCCCTGTACCGTAGGCTGATTTACCTGATACTGGAAGCCGCGATAGCAAGTGCCCTCATATTCGATTGTTAACGCAAGTCGCATTGAGCGGCCTGCTCTCACTTCCGATTCTCGATGATTTCAGCAGGCTAAGGCATCAGTTCGAGAACGGCCATCGGCGCGGCGTCGCCCTTGCGCGGCCCAATCTTTGTGAGCCGGGTGTAGCCGCCGGGCCTGTCCTCGTACCGGTCCGCAAGCTCGTCGAAGACCTTTCGCAGGACATCGTCGTCCACGAGGAACGCCGCTGCCTGTCTGCGGTCGTGCAGCGAGCCGTGCTTGCCGCGTGTGATGACCTTCTCCGCGAGCGGGCGGACTTCGCGCGCCTTCGCTTCCGTCGTCCTGATGCTCTCATACCTGAGCAGGTCCGTCACCATTCCGCGCAGCATTAGCATGCGGTGCGCGGTGGGACGGTTAAGTTTTCTTCCCGAGAGGCGGTGTCTCATTGTCGTCCTCTCAACTCCTCGCGATTTATTCGTCTATAGTTGCTACGGCGCTCTCCACGCCATTGGTATTGTTCGGGTCAAGATTCGGTGGCAGCAGGTCCATTGCGCGAAGCTGGTCAAAAAGCTCGGTGTAGGACTTCTCGCCGAAATTGCGTATAGCGATCAGCTCGTCCTTGCTCTTTTCCAGTACCTCGCCGACCTTGTTGATGCCCGCCCGCTTTAGGCAGTTCAGCGTCCTCGAAGAGAGGTCGAGCTTCTCCACGACGATGTTGTACTTCTCCGGCGAAATGCTGGGAATAAGTACGGGGCTGCCCGCCTCGGACGAGTCCATCTGGACCTTTGCGAACAGGAAGAACTTGTTCATCAGAATCTCTCCCGACTGGCGGAGTGCCTCAAGGGGTTCCACCGTGCCGTCGGTCCAGATCTCGATCACAAGTCGCTCATAGTCTGTTCGCTGGCCCACGCGAGTCGGCTCGACGCGGTAGCTTACCTTTCGGATTGGCGTGAAGACGGCATCGACGGGCAGCGTACCTATAGCCTGGTCATTGCCGCTTGTGGCTTCCTTGTAGCCTACGCCCTGCTCGACATTGAACTCGACCGCTAGCTTGGCTTCCGCCGCGTCGAGCGTAGCAAGGTGAAGCTCGGGATTTACGACCTCGAAGTTTGAGGACGCCATAATGTCGGCGGCGCAGACTTCGCCTTCGCCGGCAACTTCAAGCCGGAGCTTTCCGGGCCTGTCGCTTTCGGAACGGAGTCGGATGCCCTTTACGTTGAGCAGAAACTCTGACACTTCTTCCTTCATATGCGCTATGGTCGCGTACTCGTGCAGCACGCCTTCGACCTTCACCCAAGTGACCGCCGTGCCCGTCAGCGAGCCATAGAGCACACGGCGAAGCGGGTTGCCCAGCGTCATGCCATATCCCGGTTCCAGCGGCTCGATCGCGAACTTGCCGTACCTGTCCGCAAACTCGAGCTGCTTTATTTCCGGGTTGATTTCAATTTCTTCCTCTTCCTCAATGTCGGAAAGCGTGAATGAGTAATCCAACACCATACTGCGCATCTCCTCTCCGCACCCCAGGCCATCGCCCATTGCGGCTATTTCATTTTGTGTGTACAGAAAGTCGGCGCTACTTCGAGTAGAACTCCACAACAAGCCTTACGTCAATGTTGGTGTCGATCTCTGAAGGGTCCGGAAGCGCGACCATCTCTCCGGATCGCCGACCGGATTCCAGCCTGAGCCAGATGGGCACCGTGCGCTTCGGCGGCCCGTCGGTCAGTTCCTTGATAAAGTCGGGCACGCTGCCGTTTTCGCCGCCCCTCTTCCAGGCTATGACATCGCCCGGCTGCACCAGGTAGGATGGTATGTCCATGCGCCTGCCGTTCACCGTGAAGTGGCTGTGATTGACGAGCTGCCTGGCGTGCTGGCGCGATTCGGCAAAGGACATCCGGAAAACCACATTGTCGAGACGGGTTTCCAGAATCTGGAGCAGCGTGTCACCGGTAACTCCCGGATTTTCGCGCGCCATCTCGAAATACTTGCGGAACTGCTTTTCCAGCACTCCGTAGGTAAAGCGGGCCTTCTGCTTCTCTCGCAGCTGGAGTGCCCAGTCGGAGGAGCGCCTGCGCCGCGGGATGCTGTCTCCCGGCGGCTTCCTGCGCCGCTCGACCGCGCATCTGGGCGTGTAGCAGCGCTCGCCTTTCAGGAAGAGTTTCTCCCCGATTCGGCGGCACTGTCGGCATACTGCATCTGTATATCTTGCCATCTTGTCTTTCTCTTGTCCTCCGCTGTGAACCGTTGCTTCCGCTGAAGCTCGAATTGCGTGCATCCTGAGGGGCAGTGCGCTCAGCCGTGCCCTCTCGGTCCGATTAATCTATTGTGCATCCATTCCGTATTCGTCAGGATGGCTTGAGATTCCCATCTGTTCCGTCAGTTCGTCCAGGGTGTATTCTTCGTTCTCCGAACGCAGGTCGAGATATATTAGCACCCCGACGATTCCAAGGATCGGTGTAACCAGTGCGCCGGTTGCAACGCCGGATGCGAATCCTATTACTGTCTTCAGGAAGTCGCCAGCCTCCTCCATGAGATTTAGCGGTGCCATCAGAACTAGGGATAGTAGGACCACCAGCCCCAGTGTGACCAGACCTGCCAGCAACCAGGCTCCGAATGTCCGCCACCAGTTGCTTCGCACCAGATTCCAGCTGCGTTTCAATGCCCCGATAGGCTTGTAACCCTCCAAGACTACTGCCTGAGCCGTTACCGACCAGTACACCAGCACGACCATCACCACAATGGCCGGAACGATAAATAGCGCTCCAACCAGCATCAGGACGATTGCTCCAAACATGATGAGGCCCAACACCAGAAGTGTAAGCACTCTCCACCAGGTTCTGCCGTAGCTTCCGCCCACGGAGACGGTACCCGTCGCATACTGCTGTGCCACCGCAACAGCGAACGCGCCGTTTAGAACGGTGCTCGCGACGCTCGCGAATGCGAGGTACGGTATGAGCTTCAGCATCATGCCGAAGAACCCACCTATGGGAAATGCATCGAGAGACGTAGATTCGGTTGTTTCATCCGATTGCGCTTCGGGAGAACCCCCTCCTGAGCCTTCCTGCAGAGATTCAAAGCCTTCAAAGGTCGGCAGGCTGGCGAAAACAGTCGTTTCCACGGCTGTAGTCGGCACCTGCACTATCAGGGCAATTAGTAGGAACTTCCGAAAGTGCCTCCCGTAAATGCGGAAGCACTCTCTGAGTATCTCAAAGGGATTGCGCCTGAAAGTCTGCCTTGGATGCTGCTCCACCGGCGTTACCTCGCAAGCCGTGTCGACACAGCAGCTATACTCGCCGTCGCTTGCGTGGTCGTGCGCCGTTGTGGGGGATGGGGGTGACGTCGCGAATGCTTGTCACCAGCAGCCCCTGAGCCTGCAGTGTCCGTATTGCGGCCTCCCTGCCGGCTCCCGGTCCCCTGACGAAAACCTCGATCTGCCGCAGCCCGTTGTCCCGCGCCTTGCGGGCGGCATCCTCGGCGGCGCGCTGAGCGGCGAAAGCCGTTGACTTGCGCGATCCCCTGAAGCCCGCGGTGCCGGAACTGCCCCAGCAGATGACATTGCCCTCCGGGTCAACCAGTGTGATTATTGTGTTGTTAAATGTTGACTGTATGTATGCCTTCCCAACTGGGATGGACCTGCGCTCTCTGCGCCTTGTTCGCGGTCTTCGCGGCATTATTAAGGCCTCTCCGTCATAATTCGTTCATTGTGGGCAAGGTCGAAGATGTCTTCAGACGGAGCCCGTTCAATTCAGATCGAGATTCTTCGTTACTTGGTGGTGGACCTCTGTCCACGCCCGGCAACTGTCTGGCGCCTTCCGCGCTTGGTGCGCGCGTTCGTGCGGGTTCGCTGTCCGCGTGACGGCAACCCCCTGCGATGGCGGAGCCCTCGGTAAGTTCCGACGTCCATCAGGCGGCGGATGTTCATATCGACCTCGCGCCTGAGGTCGCCTTCGACCATCTTTTCGCGGTCAACGATCTCCCTGATGCGTGTTAGGTCGCCCTCGTCGAGCTCACGCACTCGCGGGTTGCCGATGATTCCGGCCTTCTCCACGATGTCCTTCGCCTGGTAGGGGCCGATGCCGTAAATGCTGCGCAGGGAAATCTCCACGCGCTTGTTGTCGGGAATGTTTACGCCGGATACAATCGCCATGCTTCCCTCCTAGCCTTGACGCTGCTTGTGCTTCGAATTTTCGCAGATGATCATGACTCTGCCGTGACGCCGAATCACTCGGCACTTGGCACATCTGACCTTGACCGATGCCGATACCTTCATCTCGATTGCCTTTCGTGCTGACTTCGTTCCGCCGCCTTCAGTGTGACCTCGACCGCGGCGGTTCTTCCAATACTGGAGTTTCAGGCGATTACGCAATAGTCACAATGACCTACCATGCGTTGTGCATGGCTGTTGGGCATTGCGGGCCGCCACGCAATGGCTATTTGAAGCGGTAGGTTATCCTGCCTCTTGCGAGATCGTAGGGTGAGAGTTCGACCAGAACCTTGTCGCCCGGCAGAACCCTAATGAAGTTTATCCGTATTTTGCCGGAGACATACGCCATCACTTCATGGCCATTGGCCAACTCAACTCTGAAGCTGGCGTTAGGCAGCGACTCTGTTACTGTGCCTTCAACTTCGATCGTTTCCCTTTTTGCCATTCACTCTCCCTTGAGTGCTCTTCCGGGCATGGCGTATGCCATTTGCCCCCGAATCGATGTTCCTAAAGTCCAGGAACTCAAACAAATTAAAAGTAGTAGCCGGTCGGTGTGGTAAGAACCTCCGCACCGTCCGGGGTTATCGCAATCGTATCCTCGAAATGCGCCGAGAGCTCGCCGTCCGCGGTCACCACGGTCCAGCCGTCTTCGAGCTGCAGCGTATCGTGTGTACCAATGTTCAGCATAGGCTCAATTGCGAGGGTCATGCCATTCTTTATCAGCACCCCTCGCCCGGGCCTGCCATAGTTCGGCACCTGCGGGTCTTCGTGGAGGGCGCGCCCAATCCCGTGTCCGACATACTTCCGAACGACGGAGTAGCCTTGCGCCTCCGCATATTCTTGCACCGCATGGCCAATGTCGCCAATGCGGTTTCCGGCCGCGGCCTGTGCTATACCTTCTTTCAGAGACTGCCTTGTGGCGTCAATCAGCTGTCGAGCCTCGTCGGAAATATCACCCACGCCGACAGTGAACGCGCTGTCACCGTGGAAGCCCTTGACGATCGCACCCACATCTACGCTGAAGATATCCCCGTCCTTCAACACTCTGGTGCCCGGGATCCCGTGCACTATCTCCTCGTTGACCGAAGCACAGATGGTTCCTGAAAACGGGATTGGGCCCCCTGCCGCATAACCCTTGAACGACGGTACGGCACCCATCTTGCGGATGACATCTTCTGCGATGCTGTCAAGCTCGCCGGTAGTTACGCCCGGCTTCACCGCTTCCATTACGTGAGCTTTGGCTTCGGCGACGACCTTCCCGGCCTGTCGCATCAGCCCAATCTCACGCCTGGACTTTATTGTTATGCCGCCTGACTTTCGCCGCAATGTTGTCATTTTCCTATGCGATATTTCGCCCGAACATTTATTATACCATTTTCAACTGCCGGAATTCGCGGGTTTATCTCAGCGAAGCGCTCCGACAAGCAGATCACCCACGGCTTCGACCGTGCCCTCGCCATCGATCTCGCGAAGGACGCCTGAATCACGGTAATGCCCCACAAGCGGCTCGGTCTCCTTGAAATAGACTTGCAGCCTGTTCTTTACAACTTCTGCCTTGTCGTCGTCTCGCTGGTACAACTCGCCGTCGCAAATATCGCACTCGCCCTCTACTTGTGGGGGCGACGAGATCTGGTGGTAGGGTGCCTGGCAGACTCGGCAGATAAACCTGCCCGCGAGTCGCCTGACGAGTTCGTCCTCGGGCACATTCACATACAGAACGCGGTCGAGGCCTCCGCTCTGCTCAAGTGCATTGTCGAGCGCTTCCGCCTGAGGCAGAGTGCGCGGGAAGCCGTCGAGGACGAAGCCCCCGATTTGCTCGGGTGCGGAAATCCAGGACATCACCAGTCGGATCGTAACGTCGTCGGGAACAAGCGCGCCCCTGTCCATGTATGACTTGGCGAGCAGTCCGAGTTCGGTCTCGTTGCGAAGGTTCTCCCTGAAGAGGTCACCGGACGCTGCGCGGGTTACGCCAAGCTCGCTGGCTATGCGTGCCGTCTGCGTGCCCTTGCCGGCGCCTGGTGGTCCCAAGAGTATTACTTTCAATTATGCCTCGGTCCTGCCTGGGAATTACCTGATAAATCCTTCGTAGTTGCGCATCAGCAACTGTGCTTCCAGCTGCCGCATCGTGTCCAGCGCCACGCCAACCATGATCAGCAGGCTGGTGCTGCTTAACGTGAGCGACCGCACATCCGTGGCGTAGGTCACAAAGAAGGGCAGGATGGCAACGATGCCCAGGAATAGCGCGCCGCCCCATGTGATTCGCACAAGGACACGCGTCAGGTACTCCTGCGTGGGCTGCCCCGGTCTGATGCCAGGAATGAACCCGCCATTGCGCTGCAAGTTGCCCGCCAGGTCCTGTTGCTGGAATGTTACGAGCGTGTAGAAGAAAGTGAATATCACAACCAGAACGAACACGAGCGCCCAGTAGGGCAGGGCGGACGGATCGAGACTGTCCGCGAAGAACTGCGCGATCCTCGACCCGAAGTTGTCGCTCAGCGGATTTCGGAAATAGCTGGCGATGGTGCCCGGCAGAATGACGATCGAAAACGCGAATATCAGCGGGATCATGCCGGCGGAGTTCACTCGCAGGGGCAGGAAAGTGGAGCCGGACTGCCTCTGCATCCTGCCGCCTCGGAACACGCTGCGACCGTACTGAACGGGTACGCGCCTCTGCGCCTCCGTGAAGAGCACAATTGCGTAGATTACGATGAATGTGAACACCGCAAGAAGTAGCAGTCCCGCACCCTGCTGGCTCTGCAGCAGGCCCTGACCCACAACCTGGGGGAAGCTCGCCACGATGCCGCCGAATATGATCAGCGAGATGCCGTTGCCGAGTCCGCGTTCGGTGATCAGTTCGCCCAGCCACACCAGGAACATGGTGCCCGCGATCATGGAGGCGACCATTGCCATCGTCGGCAGGTTGAAGCCGAAGTCTATAAACGGCAGGACGCCTGCCTGCCTAAGCAGCGTGAGCTGGCCCCACGCCTGGAGCGCCGCGATCGGCACCGCAAGGTAGTGGGTGAACTGGTTGATCTTCTGCCGGCCGTACTCGCCTTCCTGTGACAGCGCCTTCAGGTTTGGAATCACCGGCACGAGTATCTGCATCACGATGGATGACGTGATGTACGGATACACGCCCAACGCCGCGACGCTCAGGTTTGCTAGCGCGCCCCCGCTGAACAGGTTCAGAAAGCCGAGAAGAGCCTGCGATTCGAAGGCCTGGGAGAGTGCCTGCGGGTCAACGCCGGGAACCGGCACGTGTGCAACGAAGCGAAACACAACGAGCATTGCCAGCGTGAACAGTATCTTGCCACGCAGGTCAGGCACCCGCATGGCGTCTATCATCGACTGGATTAGCTGCGGCCTGGAGACCTCTTGCTGTCGCGCCGCAGCCGGCTGGCGCATCATTGGCTGGTTTCCCTCACGGTCCCGCCGGCGGCCTCGATCTTCTGCCGTGCCGACGCGGAGAACTTGTGCGCGGTGACGTTTAGCGGGATGTCGATTTCGCCGCGCCCGAGAATCTTCACAGGCTTATTGAGGGTGCGAAGAACGCCGCTGTCTCGCAGGATCTCCGGACTCACCTCACTGTTTGCCTCGAACTCGGCGAGCTTGTCAACATTCACCACATTGTATTCAACGCGGAAAATGTTGGTGAAGCCGCGAATGAACGGCAGCTTCTTGGAGAGCGGAAGCTGACCGCCCTCGAAGTTCGGGCGAACGCCGCCGCCGCTTCTCGATTTTTGTCCCTTCATTCCCCGGCCCGCGAAGCTGCCGTAGCCGCTGCTGTCGCCGCGCCCGCGTCTTCTTCGTGCCTTCTTCGTGCCTGCCGGGGGTCTCAAGTCTTGTTGCTGCATTTTTTGTCCTATTGAGAGAGTGAGAACTGGAAAGGTCGATGTCC
>CAZWDM010000025.1:16346-34647 GCA_964632415.1 uncultured Dehalococcoidia bacterium
ACTACGGTCTGGTTCAGCTTACGGAGCCCAAGCGCTTCGATAGTGCGTCGCTGGTCTCTCTTGTAGCCGATCCCGCTTACCTTCCAGGTCACAGATAATTTATTTGCCATAAGAATACACTTCCGAAGAGTTACGCTGAAGGTGCCGGGGGCGCTGCTGGCGCTGCAGGCGCAGGAGGTGCAGCCGGAGCCGAAGCTTCCGCTGCCTGTCGCTCTGCTGCGGCTGCCTGCTGGGCGGCCCGTCGTGCTTGTCGCTGTCTTTGTCGCTCAGCGCGCTCGCGTTCGCGCTGTCTGCCATAGTCGTAGAGGTTTCTGCGATTGGCGAACTCTTGCTCAGGGTTTTTAAGCTCGCGCAGCCCGTTGAATGTCGCCTTGACCACATTGACCGGATTCGTGCTGCGCCGCACCTTCGTCATGATGTCCTGGATGCCGGCGAGCTCGACGACGGCACGTACGGACGCGCCCGCGATGACTCCGGTGCCCGGCTGTGCGGGCTTCAACATCACAACCGAGCCAATGTACTTCGAAAGAACCTCATGGGGGATGGTGCTGCCCTGGCGGGGCACCTCGATGATGTTCTTGCGAGCCGCAGTAGCGCCTTTGCGAACGGCATCCGGCACGGCGTCCGCCTTGCCCATGCCAATGCCCACATGCCCGTCCATGTCACCGACCACCACGACGGCGTTGAAGCTCAGGTGCCTGCCGCCCTTTACGACCTTTGCGACCCTGGAGATTTTGACGACCCGCTCGGTCAGAGGAAATTCGTCGTCATCGCCGTCTGAATCCCGTCGTCTGCCCCGGTCTCTGTCTCTATCTCTCTGCATCTGCTGCATTGCCATCTAAAAAACCAGTCCTCCCTTGCGGGCTGCCTCCGCCAGTGCCTTAACACGGCCGTGGTACTTGTAGCCGCCGCGGTCGAACACGACCTGGCTGATGCCCTTCTCCCTGGCGCGCTCGCTGACCAGGTCGCCGACGAGTTCTGCTACATCGACCTTTTTCTTGTCATCGTTCTGTGTCTTGACTGCGCTCTCCAGGCTCGAGGCCGAAGCCAGCGTTCTGCCCTGGCTGTCGTCGATCACCTGCGCGTACACATGGTTCAGGCTGCGATACACCGACAGCCTCGGCCGCTCAGATGTGCCGACGATTTTGCGCCGCACTCTGGCGTGCCTCATCACCCTTCTAGCCTTATTTGTACGAATATTTGCCATTGTTTCCTGTTATCTCCTGGCGCTACGCTCTCCTGGCGCTCTTGCCCGGCTTCAGCCGAACCTGCTCTCCCTGATAGCGAATGCCCTTGCCCGTATAGATGTTGGGCGGACGAACCTTGCGAATCTGTGCCGCTATGTGTCCGACCTTCTGCTTGTCGATGCCACGAACGTGAATTCGGTTGTTGCCTTCCACTTCGAGCGTGATTCCGTCCGGCGGCTGAATCTCAACGGGATGGCTGTACATCACGTTCAGCGTGATCCCCTTGCCGCTCTGCTGCACCCTATATCCAACGCCCACAAGTTCCAGGCTTTTGCCGAATCCCTGGCTAACACCGGTGACCATGTTCGCAAGCAAGCTGCGAGTCAGCCCGTGCAGAGCGCGGTGGTTACCCTCGTCGGACGGCCGCTTGACAACGACGGAGCCGTTATTGCGCTCTATCGACATGTCGGGATGGAATGTGTAGCTCAGCACTCCCTGAGCGCCCTTGACAGTTACGTCGCTGCCATTGATATCCACGTCAACGCCGGATGGCAGCGTGACGGGCATGTTGCCTATCCTTGACATATCGGCTCCTTACCAGACATAGCAGAGAAGCTCTCCGCCTATGTTCTCTTTCCAAGCCTGCCTTCCTGTCATCACGCCATTGGAAGTGGACAGGATGGCAACTCCGAGGCCTCCGTACGGTCGGGGGATTTCGCCATTCTTGACATATACCCTCAGGCCGGGCTTGCTGACTCGTTTCAGGCCGCTGATCGCCGGCTCGTCCCTGTCGCGATAATGCAGGTAGATGCGGATATTCGCCTGAGGCGTGCCCCGCCGATGGACGCTGTATCCTTCGATGAAGCCTTCGTTCTTCAGGATCTCCGCGAGCGATTCCTTCATTTTCGACATCGGCACCGGCACCGAATCGTGCCCCGCCATAATTGCGTTTCGGATACGGGTGAGCATATCCGATATTGGATCTGTTACTGGCATTTCAATTCCCTTGTCCGTTTTGTGGATATGGGAGGTCAGCATTCGGCAGATGGACTCTGCCTTGCCGACAATTCCATCACCAACTTGCCTTTCGTATGCCGGGCAGCAAGCCCTTGAGCGCCATCTCGCGGAATGTGATGCGAGACAGGCCAAAGTGCCTGATGTAGCCTCTTGGTCTGCCGGTTGTCAGGTCGCGGTTGCGCACCCTGTTCGGGTTGGCGTCCCTGGGCAGCAGATCGAGCTCGTCCCGCGCCTGCGCCCGCTCCTGTTGGGGCCTGCTCATGTCACTTGCGATTGCTCTCAATTCCGCGCGCTTTGCGGCGTACCGGGCTACGGTCAACTTGCGCCGTTCGTTCTTCGCCTTTGAAGATTCCTTGGCCACTTTGTTCCTGCCTTTGCCTGATTCGTTCCTTCGAAAGTCGGAATGTGTTGAAAACTATGCAACGCGCTGCTGGTAGTCAGAGCGCACGAAGGGCATGCCCATGAGTTCGAGCAGTCGAAGCCCTTCCGCGTCGGAGAGTGCGGTCGTTACGATAACAATCTGCAGCCCTCGAATGCGATCTATCGAGTTGTAGTCTATCTCCGGGAATATCACCTGCTCACGAATGCCGAGCGAGTAGTTGCCCCTGCCGTCAAACGCATTGCGGGACACTCCCTGGAAGTCGCGTATTCTCGGAAGCGATGAACTTATCAGCCTGTCGACAAACTCGTACATCCTGCGCCCTCGCATGGTGACGCTCACGCCGATGGGCATTCCCTCGCGAATCTTGAAGCCGGCGATGGACTTCTTTGCGCGAGTTGTTACGGGCTTCTGTCCCGAAATCGCCGTCAGGTCGCGTGTTGCGTTCTCCAGCGCGCGGGCGTTCGTCAGCGCCTCTCCCAGTCCGATATTCAGGGTAACCTTGCTGAGGCGTGGTACCTGCATAGGACTGCTGAAACCGAACTCCTGGATCATTACAGGAGCGATGTCGTCTCTTATCTTGGTCAACATTCTGGGCGGCGTACTAGGTGCAGCCGCTCCGTTTTCGTTCTGCGTACTCACTCGCCGTCCCTCTTACTCGATTATCTCGCCACTCTTTTTGGAGACTCTCGCCTTTGTCCCGTCTGCAAGTCGCGTATAGCTAACTCGCGTGGGCTCGTTAGTCGAAGGGCAGATCAGCATCACATTGTTGATCTTCACGGGCATCTCCTTCTGTATGATGCCGCCCTGCCGCACTCCCTGAGTGGGCTTTGTGTGTCGCATTACAACATTCACACCCTCGACAAGGAGCGTCCCGTTCTTGGGGAACACCTGCTGGACGCGACCGGTCTTCCCGCGGTCCCGACCCTTTGTGATGATTACCATGTCGTCTGGCCGAAGTCGAACGGCTGGCATGATTACAGCACCTCCGGTGCGAGGGATACGATTCGCATGAAGTTCTTGTCTCGCAATTCGCGTGCCACGGGTCCGAAAATCCGAGTCCCTCTGGGCATCTGGTCGTCGTTCACGAGCACGGCGGCATTGTCGTCGAATCGAATGTGCGATCCGTCCGGCCTCCTGTGGCTCTTGGCGGTGCGGACAATGACAGCCCTTACCACTTCACCCTTTCGGACATTGGATGCGGGGGCGGCTTCCTTCACGGAAGCTACGATCACGTCGCCCAGCCATGCATACTTTCTGCCGCTGCCACCGGGAACTCCGATGCAGCTTATCGTCTTTGCCCCCGAGTTGTCCGCAACCCGCAGGCGGGAGTATTGCTGGATCATTGCTGTTCTGCCTCCGCTTCGTCGTCCGCGGAATCATCTTCGTAGGCGACCTTCGTGCTTACATCACCGGGCTCCGGAGCCGATACTGCCTGCGCCTCTGAGATGATGTCGCTCTCGTCGGAAGCGGTCAGTTCGTCTGGCAGGACTTCCGCAATGTCCTCGCGCTGCAGGATGTCAACCACGCGCCATCGCTTGGTCTTCGACATCGGCCGGCCCTCACGGATACGGACCGTGTCGCCGAGCTTGCAATTGTTCTCCGGGTCGTGTGCTACGAAGCGGCTCTCGCGCCTGACCGGCTTCTTGTATACCCGGTGCGGGCGCCGCCATTCCACCGCGACTACGACGGTCTTGTCCATCTTGTCGCTGACTACCCTGCCAATTCGTACCTTGCGTCTGTCGTAACTCATACTGCGTCCGCCGCAAGCTCCCTTTCTCGTATCACGGTCTTGATGCGCGCGATACGCTTGCGCGCCCTTCCGACTTCGTTCATGTCCGCCAGCTGCATAGTCGCAGCGCGGAACCTCAGGTTCATGAGAGCCCTGTGCGTTTCGTCAAGCTCCTCTTCGAGCTCGTCGTCCGATAGCGCCCTGATGTCGTCTATTTCCATTCTCTTCCTGCCGTTCGCCGCCAACCGCTGGCTGGCCGCCAAAATTCTACAGACCCTGTCTCGACACGATAGTGGTGCCCATTGGCAACTTGGACGAAGCGAGCCTGAGCGCCTCTTTCGCCGTTTCTTCCGGCACGCCTGCAATCTCGAATAGCACTCTGCCGGGCTTGACTACGGCAACCCAGTGGTCGACCGCACCCTTGCCGCTCCCCATGCGGGTTTCCGCGGCTCTTGCCGTGACCGTCTTGTCGGGGAATATGCGGATCCAGATCTTGCCGCCCCTGCGGGCGTAACGCGTCATGGCGCGCCTGGCTGCTTCGATCTGCCGGGATGTCACCCATGCGGCTTCGGTGGACTTGATGCCATACTCGCCGAAGTTCATGGTGCTCCCTGTGATGGCAAGCCCCTTGCGCCGACCTCTGTGGTGATTGCGATACTTAACTCTCTTCGGTTGAAGCATTTGCATCCTCTTCCGTAGTTTCTGCAACGGGTTCGGCTTGCGCCGGTTCTGCCGCTGCTTGCGTGGGCTGTGCCGGTTCTGCCGCTGCCTGTACCTCGGCCTCCGGCGCCGGTGCGGCTTCCGGTGTTACTGAGGCTTCCGCTGCCGCGGGTTCAGGTGAGGCGGTAACCGTCACTTCGATGGGGGCGATGTCGGCGGGAGCGGGCTCTTCCTGAGGAGCCTGACGCGGCTCGGGCACGATGTCGCCCTTGTATATCCACACCTTGATGCCGATGACTCCAAATTCGGTCGCTGCCTCGGCGATGGCGTAGTCGATGTCAGCCCGTAGCGTGTGCAGCGGTACGCGACCTTCCATCGCCTTCTCGCGCCGGGCGATGTCCGCGCCGCCGAGTCTTCCGGCGATAAGCACCTTAATGCCGAGCGCTCCTGCCTGCATCGTTCGCAGCACTGTCTGGCGAATCGCCCGCCTGAACGCGACACGGCGCTCGAGCTGCTCGGCGATATTGCGTCCTACGAGATAGGCATCCAATTCGGGTTGGCGAATTTCCTGGACGTTGAGCCGGGCGCGTCTCGCCGACTTCTGCTCCAGTTCCTTGCGCAGCTCTTCTACGCGCTGTCCCCCGCGTCCGATGACAATGCCGGGTCGGGCGGTGTGAATCGTGATGACCACATCGTTGCCGCGTTCGATCTCAACCTTGGAGATCCCGGCGTCGGGGTAGCGAGACATAATCGTGTCTCGCACTTCGACATCCTGCTTGACGAGGTCGCGGTACTCTTCGGGCTTCGAGGCAAACCAGCGGGATTGCCAGTCTTTGCTTATGCCCAGTCTGAACCCTATGGGGTGAGTCTTCTGGCCCAAGTTATGAGACCTCCTCGTCGACTACCACGGTTATGTGGCTATTCCTGCGGATGATACGGGTGATGCGCCCTCTTGCGCGCGCCCTGAAGCGCTTTGTGCGAGGGCCCTCGTTGGCATAGATCTCGGTGATCCGCAAATCAGAAGGCTGCGCCATCAGCTCGTTCTCAGCATTCGCAGCCGCCGACTGCACTACCTTTGCAACCCTGGCGGCGATTGGCGACGGGAGGAAGCGCAGAGAATTCAGCGCATCTTCCACGTTCATGCCGCGTATCATGTCAATGATGGGCTTGATCTTCTTTACGGAATAGCCCGTATTTGTCGCTACTGCTCTTACCGGCATTTTTGATCTCGCTAAAGATTCCTATTCAAATCACGATCGTCTGTATGGGCAACACAAGAGTGTGGTGCTTCAGACCGGGATTTCCATCCCATTTGTTCAGGCTACCTCGCCCGGGTTGTTCGCTCAGACCGGGAAATGTGTCCCCTGAATGTTCTCGTTGGCGCGAACTCTCCGAGCTTGTGCCCAACCATGTTCTCAGTTATGAAGAGCGGCACATGGCGCCGGCCGTCGTGCACGGCAATCGTCAGTCCCAGCATGTCGGGCATTATGGTGGACGCCCGGGACCATGTACGGATAACGGTCCGGCTACGGCTGTTTTGAGCAGACGTCACCTTGCGTGCCAGCTTCGGATGAACATAAGGCCCTTTTTTTGTTGACCTGGACATATCTCAAACCCTATCGCGTCAGTATTTTCGGGTCTCCGCCTGCTACAGGCGTATTCGCCTGGGAGAACGGAGGCTTCACTTCTATCGTTGTCCTCTGCGCCTGACGATGAACTTGCTGGACGGCTTCTTCCGCTTGCGAGTACGGTAGCCCAGGGCAGGCTTGCCCCAGGGCGTCTTGGGCCCCGGCATGCCGATGGGTGAGCGCCCTTCGCCACCGCCGTGCGGATGGTCGCGTGGGGACATCACGGAGCCTCGTACCTCTGGCCGCCAGCCCATATTGCGCTTGCGCCCGGCCTTGCCAAGCTTCACATTCTTGTGGTCGAGGTTGCTCACCTGGCCAACGGTTGCCATGCATTCGCTCAGCACGTTTCGCATCTCGCCGGACGGCAGTCGCAGCAGTGCGTACCTGCCCTCTTTCGCGAGAAGCTGTGCCGAGCCGCCGGCGCTCCTGACCATCTGGCCTCCGCGGCCAACTTTCATCTCGATGTTGTGGACCTGTGTGCCCTCTCGGATCGCACGCAGGGGAAGCGCGTTGCCCACGCTCTGTTCTGCATTCTCTCCCGACTCTACCTTGTCGCCGACCGTGAGGCCGTCCGGTGCCAGTATGTAGCGCCAGTCGCCGTCCGGATACTTGATCAGCGCGATTCGAGCCGAGCGGTTGGGATCATACTCGATTGAGGTGACCTCACCGGGTATGCCGTGCTTGTCCCGCTTGAAGTCGATGACGCGGTAGCGCCTCTTGTGGCCGCCGCCGCGATGACGCACGGTAATGCGCCCTTGTGAGTTGCGCCCGGCGTTCTTCTTCATCGGGCGCACGAGCGCCTTCTTGGGTTTGCGGGTGGTAATGTCGTCCGAAGTGGACAATACCGCGCCGCGCTGCCCGGGAGTCCGTGGTTTCAGTGCTCTTAGTGGCATCTTACGCGCCCTCGCCTATACGCCTTCAAATATGGTAATGGTATCGCCCGGCGCGAGCGTTACAATCGCCTTCTTTATCGCCTTTTTCTGCGAAAAGCGTGGCCCGTAACGCTTCGTCTTGCCCTTGCGGTTCATCGTGTTTACCTTCGTGACTGTAACGCCAAAGGCTTCCTGCACAGCCCACTTGATCTGGTGCTTGGTAGCAGAGCGATGAACCTCGAACACGTACCTTCCGTCGTCCTGGAGGTCCGTGCTCTTCTCTGTAATGACGGGCTTTCTCAGAATCTCGAAGGGATGCAAGTCCATTATTCTTCCTCCCCTTCGTCTGAAGACACTGCGACGACCTGCCGCTTGATGCGAGCGTACTCGCCGCCCCAAAGCTCTTCTGCCTTCCTGACGGCATCGACGGTCATGATCAACTTCTTGGTGTTGAGAACATCAACGACATTCAAGAGATCAACGGGAAGCGTTCGAACTCTCGGTATGTTGCGTGCAGCCCGAAGGACTGCCTCGCCAATGCTGTCTCCTACCACCAGGGCCGAAGCATCTACTTCAAGCGCCTTCAGCGCCTGGGCCATCTGCTTCGTCTTCGCCTCGGCGATATTCAGGTCATTAACTATCACAAGCTGCTGCTCTCTCGCCTTGTCGGAGAGAACCATTCTGATTGCCTGGCGCTTCATGCGCTTTGGCGTTCGCTGCCTGTAGCTGCGGGGTGTAGGGCCGAACACCACACCGCCTCCGCGCCACTGAGGTGACCGGATAGAGCCCTGCCGGGCGCGCCCGGTGTACTTCTGCGGCCGTGGCTTCGCACCGCCGCCCGCCACCTCTGAGCGCGTCTTCACCTTAGCCGTGCCCTGGCGCTTGTTCGCCAGTTGGCCCACCATGACCTGGTGAAGCAGCGCGGCGTTCATCGGTGCATCGAACACATCGTCCAGCACTTCTACGCTGTCCACGACGGCGCCGCTCAAATTTCTGACATCTAGCTTCACGATCTTCTCTCTTGTATCAGTATTGTTTTCTTCAGGGATTTTGCTGCTCGTCGTCTGCCTGCAGCGTTAGCCCGAAGAGGTCAGCAGGTTACTTCTTACCCGCTTTTTTCACGATTACCAGCCCGTTCCGCGCTCCGGGGACGGTTCCCCTCACAAGCAGCAGGTTGCGCTCGGCGTCTGCCAGCACGACCTCAAGCCCTCGGGAGGTGACGCGTTCGTCACCCATGTGGCCCGCCATGCGCAGGCCCTTGATGACGCGCCCCGGCGTGCTTCCCGCGCCGACCGAGCCGGGTGCCCTGTGTCGGTCCGACTGGCCGTGAGTCTTCGGGCCGCCGCGGAAGTTGTACCTGCGGACGCCGCCTGCGAAGCCGCGCCCCTTTGATTTTCCGGTTACTTCGATAGCATCGCCTGCCTCGAAGACGCTGGCGTCGAGCGTCTGGCCGATCTCGACATCGCCGACATCGTCCACGCCCACCTCTCTGAGATGGCGGAACAACTGCTGCCCGCTCCGCTTCAGATGCCCGGCACGCGGCTTGTTCAGGCGCTTCACCGGCTCGAAGCCGAGCTGAACGCTCTCATAGCCATCGCTATCGACAGTCTTGACCTGCGTAACTGTGCAGGGTCCGACTTCGATGGCAGTCACGCAATCGGCGCGCCCGTCCTCGTGAAAGACCTGCGTGGTGCCTATCTTTTTGCCAATCAGTCCATGAACCGTCATATTCGTTCTCTTTATCTCGGGGAGGAATTTCAGTCGTTGACTCTATTCGCTCCGCTTACAGCTTGATTGAAATGTCGACACCCGCAGGCACATTCAATCGTGTCAGCGAGTCGATCGTCTTCGAAGTCGGCTCAAGGATATCAATCAGCCGGTTATGTGTGCGCAGCTCGAAGTGCTCGCGCGAATTCTTGTCAATGTGCGGACCTCGAATCACGCAGAAGCGCTTGATGGCTGTTGGCAGGGGCACCGGGCCGGACACTCGCGCGCCCGTGCGCTCGGCAGCCTCGACGATCTGCCCGGCAGACTGGTCTAGCAGCCTGTGGTCGAAGGCCTTCAATATGATGCGTATTTTTTGGCTGTTAGCTGTTACCATATTCCGCTTCTACCAGCTCCCGCGTTGTATTGGCCTCGGTAATTGATTGCTCCGGGTAGATTCTGACTTCTATGACGTCAGCATCCCCTCCGGGGCAGGCTCGTAATTGTCGAATTCCATATTGTAGCTAGCGCGTCCCTGTGTCAGAGAGCGTATCGCGTTGGCGTAGCCGAAACTCTCTCCGAGTGGAATCGCTGCCTTCACCACCTGGATTTCGCCCTGACCCTCGATATTTCGGATGGCTGCGCGACGCCTGCCAAGGTCGCCCAGGACTTCGCCCAAAAATTCTCCCGGAGTAACTACCTCCAGGCTCATTATGGGTTCAAGCAGTTGTGGGCGCGCCTTGCTGACCGCATCCTTCGCTGCCATGGAGCCCGCGATCTGGAATGCGACCTGTGAGGAGTCCACTTCGTGTGAACTGCCGTCAACCATCGTCACCTTGATGTCGATCATTGGGAAGCCCGACAACGGGCCTGTGTTAAGCGCCTCTCGAATGCCGTTCTCTGCGGACGGGATGAACTCACGGGGAATCGATCCACCGGTAATCTTGTCCTCTATGACAATGCCCGAACCGCTCTCACCCGGCTCCATTTCAACGACGACATGGCCGAATTGGCCGTGTCCGCCCGTCTGCCGGACGAACCGTCCCACGCCGTCGGATGCCCGCCTGACCGTCTCGCGGTAAGCGACCCGAGGCTGCCCGACATTGCCTTCGACATTGAACTCGCGCTTCATCCTGTCAACGAGGATCTCCAGATGAAGCTCACCCATGCCGGACATGATCGTCTGACCGGTCTCGTCGTCGTAGTTGATCCTGAATGTAGGGTCCTCGTCCGACAACTTGACGAGCGCGTCCGACAACTTGTCCTGATCGGCGCGCGAGCGAGGCTCGACTGCCACTGAGATGACGGGCTCTGGGAAGCTGATGGTCTCCAGGACAATCGGGTCGTCCTGAGCGCATATCGTGTCGCCGGTGGCAGTGAACTTCAAGCCTACAGCGGCGGCAATCTGGCCGGCGTGCACCTCTTCCATGTCCTCGCGATGCTGCGCGTGCATTTGCACGATGCGGCCAAGCCGTTCGCGCCGGCGATTCGTGGAGTTGTACACCGAAGAACCCGATGATGCGGTTCCTGAGTAAACCCTGAAGTACACGAGGCGACCGATATAAGGATCGGAGACCGTCTTGAATGCCAGGGCCGAGAATGGCTCTTCCGGGTCGGGGGCACGCAGCAACTCTTCATCGGATGTGACGGCTGTGCCGGTCACGGGGGGAACATCGAGAGGGGAGGGGAGGTAATCGCAGATGGCGTCTATGAGAGGCTGAATGCCCTTCGTTCGCAGCGCGGTGCCGCAGAACACGGGCACAACACTATATCCAATTGTGGCCTTTCGCAGCGCGTCCTTGATTTCCTGGTCGGTTATCTCTTCTTCTTCAAGGTACTTGAAGAGAAGCTCATCATCCGTCTCGGCGATCTTCTCTATCATCATGTTGCGATAGTTCAGATACTCTTCGATGAACTCTTCGGGAACGGGCCCTTCCTTCGGAATGTCAACGCCTTCCTCGGCCCAAGTCCAAGACTTGCCCTCTATAAGGTCGATGACCCCGAGGTACTCATCCTCCTGCCCGATGGGAATCTGAACCGCAATCGGATTTGCCTGGAGCCTGTGCGAGATGGAGTCGATGGTACGGGAGAAATCCGCGCCCACACGATCCATCTTATTAACAAAGCAGATACGAGGCACGTTGTACTTGTCCGCCTGCCGCCACACAGTCTCAGACTGCGGCTGAACTCCGGCAACGGCATCGAACACGACCACGCCGCCGTCCAGGATGCGCAGGCTGCGTTCCACTTCCGCCGTGAAATCTACGTGCCCCGGCGTGTCGATGATATTGATGGTGTAGTCGCCCCACTCGGCGGTCGTCGCGGCGGAGGTAATCGTGATGCCTCGCTCGCGCTCTTGCGCCATCCAGTCCATCGCTGTCGTACCGTCATCCACTCCGCCGATTTTGCGAATGCGGCCTGTGAAATACAGCACGCGCTCAGTCACCGTCGTTTTGCCGGCGTCGATGTGGGCGATAAACCCTATGTTTCTCGTCTTTTCAAGACTCTGCAAAGTTGCAGGCATTCTATATCTTGTCCTAGTCGTCCGTCTGGGCCCGACTTATCGAACTTCGCCTCTGAAAGCTCATTCGGAGAACTCGTTCGTCCTGAGCTTGTCGAAGTGCGACTGTCTGTTTCTTCCAGACCTGATAAACGGTCTTACCACCTGTAATGGGCAAAGGCGCGATTCGCCTCCGCCATCCTGTGTGCTTCTTCCCTGCGTCGGACGGCAGGGCCCTGGTTGCGCGCAGCCTCGAGCAACTGGCCCGCCAGGCTCTCGTGCATGGGCCTGCTTCCGCGTGCCCGGGCAGCCGTAATAATCCAGCGCATGGCAAGTGCCATGCGCCGCGATGGTCGGACTTCCGTGGGGACCTGGTAGGTCGCGCCACCGACTCGGCGCGACTTGACCTCGAGCATCGGCATCGTATTTCGAATCGCCTGCTCGAACACCTCCAGACCCGGTCGATTGGCTTCCTGCTCAACCAGTTCAAGCGCGCTGTAAACAATTCTCTGCGCAACGGTCTTCTTGCCGCTCCACATTACGCGATTGATGAACTGGCTCAGTTCCACGCTGCCATGCTTGATGTCAGGTGGCGGAGTTCGTACTTCAGCCCTTCTCCGACGCGCCATGTTTAATCCCTCTTGCTTCCGTACTTGCTGCGCCCGCGCTTGCGTCCGTCAACGCCGGATGTGTCAAGCGCACCGCGCACGATATGGTAGCGCACGCCCGGCAGGTCTTTTACGCGCCCACCGCGGATCAGCACCACCGAGTGCTCCTGTAGGTTGTGGCCTTCACCCGGGATGTACGCGGTAACTTCCATCCCGTTAGTCAGGCGTACTCTGGCAACTTTGCGCAGTGCCGAATTCGGCTTCTTCGGTGTCTGCGTTCGCACCTGGGTGCATACGCCCCGCTTCTGCGGCGACCCCGAATCGCGCTTGCCTCTGTTCTTCAGAGAATTGAACGAGAACCGCAGCGCGGGAGCCTTGTCCTTCTTACGCTTGGCCTTTCGTCCCTTTCTGACCAACTGGTTCACAGTAGGCATACTTTTACCCCAATCACTACAATAGAAGTGGAAATGCACAACGCAAATTCGGCACGAACAAAAAGGTCGTACAAACTGGTATTTTACATTCCGCATTGAACGCATGTCAACCTTTGTTACGCCAGAATGCAGGTACTCCGGCCTTCAGGTTGTCATTCCGAGGTTGGCATGTAATCCTTTGTGCGTTCGAATAATGGCAAGCTAACCAGGTGTATTCAAAGGCGGCTGTGCAGTTACAACACGAGCCTGAGCCTGCGACTCCACGTGGGGCACCTTTTCAGCCTCTTAGGCATAATATGCGATTAACTTTCACGGCGGCGCTGAGCGCACTATTTCTCCTTTTCACTGCCTGTGGATCGGAGGCGCCACCACCACCCACGCCAACTCAACCTCCCACCTCCACTCCCGTGGCAACCGCGACACTTCAACCGACCGCCACGCCTGTGCCGCTGCCTACTCCCACGGCAGTGCCGACACGGACGCCCATCCCCTTGGAAACTCCTGCCCCGGCTGCGATCGATGCCGCATCCGGCGATGCGAACACGGCTGACCTCATTGCGGCCTCCGTCCACGCTATGAAGGAGGTTGAGTCTTTTCGTGCGGAGGTAGATGCCGCGTTCAATGTCGTGCAGACCGAGGCGAGCTTCAGAATGGATGAGGAGAGCTTCGGAATGGAGTTTCCCATTCGCTTTGCCGGTGAATTTCAGATGCCTGACCGCGCAGCCGGCAACCTGCAAGTCGCACTGGGGAGCGCACTGCTGGAACTCGAAATCGTTACGGTTGGCGAACAGGCGTACATCACCAACCCGGAGACCGGTATCTGGGAGCAATACCCTCTGTTTCTGACAGGCTTGCCTAATCCGTATGACCTGGTCCTGCCGCCTGCGGATGCATCGCGATACAGCGATGTTGAGGTAGTCAAGGATCAGAACATCAACGGCATCCTGACCCGGCATATCAGGGCAAGTCTTCGCGCCAACGTGCTTGGCGGCTCCTACGACAATTTATACTTCGACATCTGGATTGGAGTGGCGGACAATCTCATCTACCGGCTCACAATGGCAGGCAACGCAAAGGCAGAGGAAGAGGACACGGCCGGGCTTGCTGCGACTGTTCTCGATATCGGCGGCGAAGCCGAGTTCAACATGACCATCACATACTCAGATTTCAATCAGCCCATTGTGATCGAGCCGCCAATCCCCTGAGTGCGTACTCCTCGCTGATATGGCTGAAGGGACGGTCGGATGACCGCCCCTTTTTGATTCACTTGCCCTCCGCCAGGACGCAGCCGGCTACATCGGTGAAATCGGGCTCGCCGGCGGCTTCAACCCGCGTCCTCCGCCGTATATGACGCGCGGGCGGAACAGGCGGTTGTCGTCGTGCTGCTCCAGGACATGGGCCACATTTCCGGCCGTGCGCGATGCCAGGAATATCGGTGTGTACAGCGGAATCGGTATTCCCAGCAGGTAGTACAGCAGCCCGATGGGGTAGTCCGTGTTCGGGTACAGCCCCTTCTCCCGGTACATCACATTCTCCACCGTGGAGTAGATCGACGACAGATCCTGCCCTTCCGGTATGCGCTCTGCCAGTCTTGGAATGTAGTCCATCAGAAAGCGCGCCCTCGGATCGTACTTCCGCATGTAAACACGGTGCCCGAAGCCCATGATGCGCTCGCGCCGCTCCAGCTTGCCCATCGTGTAGTCCTCGGCGTGACCGGGTCCTCCGGTGCCGTTGATGTCCATCAGGAACTCGATCGCCGCCTCGTTCGCCCCGCCGTGCAGAGGTCCCTTCAGCGAGGCCACCGCGCCAACCATCGCGCCGTACATGTCGGATAGCGTAGATGCAATCACCCGCGCAGCGAATGTGGAGTTCGGCATTTCGTGCTCGATGTAGCACATGTGGATGCGGTCGAAGGCATCCAGCGACTCCGCGTCCGGGCGCTCCCCTCGCAGCATGTACAGGAAGTTCTCCATGTATGGGAGGTCGGGATTGGGGCGCACGATGGGCATGTCATTCAGGGCGCGGTATGAATTGACCACCAGAGTCGGTGTCTGTGCGAGCAGCTTGATGCCCTTCTCCAGGTTCGCCTCGTGAGAATTGTCGTGCAACAGTTCCGGGTCTTCATATCCTGCAAGGAATGACAGCCCCGTGCGCAGCGCATCCATTGCCACCGTGGACTTCGGCATAAGTTCGAACAGGCGATATATCTCATCCGGGACTTCGGCCTCAGCCACCAGCCTGTCGCAGAACGCCCTTGCCTGCTCAGGTGTGGGCAACTCACCGTAGATCACGAGGTACGCCACATCGGTGTAGCACAGGTTCTGTGCCAGCTCAATGAGGTCATAACCCCTTACAAGGATCTGCTCGATATCCACATCAAGGTATGAAACAGAGGTCTCCGTGGCAATCACGCCCTCCAGTCCGGGGCTGTAATCGGGTGTCGTCATTGTTTTCTCCTGTAAGAGTCTTGCTAGTTCTGCCTTGCCATGTACGCCCTGTCACCGCTCAGCGCCAGTGCACCATCAACTTCCGCATAGGCATCATAATCAATTAGTTCGTACAGTTCGGCGCGGGTCTGCATCTTCGAGAGCCACTCCTTCTGTGTCCCAGTGCGCTTGAGATCAGTCAGCAGATCTTCGGTGGTCTTTGCCGCCGCCCGAAGCGTGCTGACCGGGAATATTACGATGTTGTACCCGAGTTCAGCGAACTCGTCCACGCTCAGGTACGGCGATTTGCCGAACTCCGTCATATTTGCCAGCAGGTCGCCGCCCACTGCATCGGCATACATTCTGAACTCGTCCAGCGACTGCATCGCCTCCGGGAATATGATGTCCGCACCCGCCTCCTTGCACAGCCGCCCGCGCTCGATTGCCGCCTCCATTCCCTCGATGGCTCGGACATCGGTGCGCGCGATTATCAGCATGTCCTTGCGCGCCTGCGCCGCAGCCGCAATCTTCTCTACGAACGCATCGGTGGACACGACCGTCTTGCCGTCGAGGTGCCCGCAGCGCTTCGGAAGTACCTGATCCTCGATCTGAATTGCCGCCGCGCCCGCAGCCTCCAGTTCCCTGACGGTGCGAATCACGTTGATTGCCTCTCCGAACCCCGTGTCCGCGTCCACGATGAAGGGTAGCTTTGAAGCCCGCACCATCCATCGCACGGCGTCGGTAAGCTCGGCAAGCGTGAACAGTCCGATATCCGGTATGCCCAGGCTTGCGGAGAACGCGGCACCCGAGAAGTACAGCGCATCGAAGCCGACCTTACGCGCGATCATCGCGGTCATCGGATTGAACACGCCCGGCACGCTCAGCGGCTCGCCGGAATCGAGCAGTTCCCGCAGCCTTAGCCCGTGGCTCTGCTCCGCCTCCTGCTCCAGCATCCAGGTCATATCCGATTCGCCTCCAATAATCCCGGTATTCATCCAGATATTGAGCGCGCAAACGCCCTCAACCCCTTGTTCTAAATTCGCATCGTAGTCATCAATTCGGAAAGGTCGGGCTGCTCGTCAATGTGCCATACGAGGTCGATCACCTGCCGTGCCTGCTCCCCTGTCCACACATCCTCTACATTGAGCAGGAATTTCTGCTCCACCTCGGCGTCGCTCATCTTGTTCATCGCGTGCCCTCGCGGGAAGCTCACTTCCCGCGACAGTGTGCCGCCGTCTTTCGTCTTAATGGTTATGCGGTTCGGTATGCCCTCCGGGTAGCCTTCCGTCAGCGCATCGTCCTCTTCGAGCGTCGTCTTGGCCAGCAGCGACGCAATGTCAGCGTTGTCCAGCATCTGCTGCGAGAACGAGTGCTTAGTGACGGTGCCGTCCAGCAGTGCCGCCGCCACGATGTACATCAGGGAGTGGTCGGCAGTCTCGCGAGTCTTCGGCGCCCACTTCTCCGGGTCCTTGGCGATGATCTCGTATGACACCTTGAATGTGTCCAGGTGAATGGAGTCGATCAGGTTGATGTCGCCGCCCAGCTCGTCCCGAAGTTCCACCGCAGCGTCCACCGCGCTTTGGGCGTGATACTCCACCGGCCACTTTTTTATGTAGGTATCCTGTATCCGCGTGGGAGCGGCGCCATCGGCGACCGACTTCAGCGCGGCATCGTCGAAGGGCACTCCGCCAAGGAGCTGGGCGAAGAAGCCCATCTCGCCTGCGAAAGGTTGGTACGGTCCGGTCAGTCCACGTTGCGACACCAGGCTGGCGAACACCGCATTCCGCACGGAGTTTGCCGCCGCTGCGCCCTTCCACATGGATAGCTCTCCCGCCCTGGTCTGCCGCATTGAAGCATGGGGGACGCTTGCAATCGAAATCGTGTGCTCGATCTGCTCCGCAGACTGTCCAAGCAGCCTGCCGGCGCCGCATGCCGCGCCGATGCCGGTATAGACGACATGATCCCACTGGTGAGCGCGTACACTCGCCGCGTCGCACAGGTTCACCGATACCTCGTAGGCAGCCGCCGTCGCGGTGAAGATGTCGCGCACTGGCTTCCCGCTCCACTCGCACAGCGCCATAATTCCCGGAATCATGTCGCTCGGATGCAGAGGTTCCAGCGAGAGATATGTGTCATTGAAGTCGAGGTAGCGTGTCATCAATCCGTTCGCGAATGTCGCAGCCTCCGGCGTAACCCGCACCGGCGCACCCCATACAGTCGCGCCGCCTGCCTGCTCGAAGTCGTAGGCATAGGTTCGCGCCGCCTTAGGAGCGTCTTCCGAGAACGCCGCCATGCTGACCCCAATGCTGTCCAGAATCCGCCGCTTCACCTCGTGAACCGACTCAGGCGGCACATCCTCGTACCGCAGCCCCTCCGAATACTCCGCAAACATTCTGCTGAACTTGTCTGACATCTTCTGTCCTTTGCTGATAATCCCGAAAACTAGGCACGCCAATCATATAGACGCCTGTCCAGGCTTTCAACTACAACAGACCTTCCCATCCGAAGTCATTGAGTTAATCGCGGGATCGGCACTTCCTGTATTTCGCCAACACTCACCTACATGAGGGCATTCTGGATCAAACCTGCATTCTCTCGTATTCTGGGCCATTAATTTGACAGCAATAGCACCAAGCCAATCTTTCTTGAGGCCAGGTTCTGCTGGTGGCGGATTCCCTGATCCGTAGTGATCAATATCTCGTAGCCTCGCTGCTCAGCCAAATCCAACAGTGCGCCATTTAGGAGTGTGCTCCAGCCTAGTTCGTACGCAGTGTCCACTGTGTGCCCAGGAAGCCGGCGGCGCAGAGGCGCCGGCGTGCAATGATCGAATAGGATCCTCACGAGGCTGTGGATTGCTCCAGATCTTGCAATTCATGCTCCAATACTGCCCGTACCTGCCAATCTTCCACGCCTGGGAACCACTCCAGAAACTCATCGACCGAAGCGCCGTCTTTGAGGTTCTCGAACAGCGCCGTCACCGGTACGCGCGTACCTCGAAAAATCAACGCGCCCCCAACTTTTGGGGATGGCTCTCCACCGCGTCGCAGGACGCCCATCTAGTCATTTCAGTCCTCCCAATCCAGTGCATCCGGTTAGATTAACCCATCCCGCAATACGCTCCTCGCGATCACCAGCCGCTGTATCTCCGATGTTC
>CAZWDM010000025.1:34747-36496 GCA_964632415.1 uncultured Dehalococcoidia bacterium
AACCCATCCCGCAATACGCTCCTCGCGATCACCAGCCGCTGTATCTCCGATGTTCCCTCGTATATCTCAGTCACCTTGGCATCCCGGTAGTACCGCTCCGCAGGTGTGGGGGCGAGATATCCCGACCCGCCGTGCATCTGCACCGACTTGTCGGCAGCTTCCACGGCTACGCGAGACGCGAACAGCTTTGCCATCGACGCCTCCTTGACGATGGGCAGGCCCTCGTCCCTCAGCGTCGCCACTCGCATCACCAGCAGTCGTGCCGCGTCTATCTGCGTCGCCATGTCCGCGATCATCCACTGGATTGCCTGCAGCTCGGCCAACTTGCCGCCGAATGCTTCCCGCTGCTTCACATGATTCACCGCCGCCTCGTATGCCGCCTGCGCAATGCCCACGCACTGTGCCGCAATGGATATGCGGCTGGAGTTCAGCACATGCATCGTCTCCCTAAAGCCGTCGCCCTCTGCGCCCATGCGGTTTTCTTCAGATACCGCACAGTCCTCGAAAACCACCTCCGCGATGGATGACGCACGCATCCCCATCTTGCCCTTCAGGGGATTCACACTCAGTCCCTCGCTATCGCCCTCAAGTATCAGCGCGTTGATGCCCCGGGTCTTCAGGCTAAGGTCGTGAGAGGCAAGCACAACGAACACCGACGCTTCAGGCGCATTCGTGATGAAGGTCTTGCTGCCGTTCATAAGGTACCCGCCGTTCGAGCGAGAGAGGGTGGTTCGCATCGCACCCGCATCGCTACCGGACCCCGGCTCGGTCAGTGCGAACGCGCCGATATGCTCTCCGGTTGCCAGCTTCGGCAGGAACTGGCGCTTCTGCCCTTCGGTCCCCCACATATTGATGAACTGCGCGCACAGGGAGAGGTGCGCGATGTACGATGTGCTAGTGGCGGCGCACGCCCGCGCAATCTCCTCGACCGAAATCGCCACCTGACGGAATGTACCCCCGCTGCCTCCGTACTCCTCGTCCAGGGTCATTCCGAGCAGGCCGAGAGACGACAGCCCCTCGAAATTGTCGAATGGAAACTCGCCGCTTTCGTCGTAGCCTGCGGCTCGGGGAGCAATCTCGTTGTCTGCAAAATCTCGCACAGTATTTTTCAGCAGCAGCTCGTCTTCGCTCAATAGGTACCCGGACAATTTCTCACCCCTGTCTTTCATTGGATGCATAGTCTGAACATCCCTGCTATGTGATCTTTCTGTTTGCCTCTATTGCCTGCCTGACCGCCTCCACCGCATAGGCGAGAGGCAGCCTGCCACCCGCCGCAGTACCCTTGTAGCCGCCAAATACGGCGTATCCCGCGGTCAGCCACAAGCAGTCCACTCCCTCGAAGCCGGCTTCAGTGAGCCACCTCAGTTGGTGCGACAGCGGCGTGAGCATCTCGCTCGGTTCGGGATGCCTGAAGATGTTCCACTGCTCTTCGACAAACCTGTCGAAGAGTGCCGTGTCACCGCCGCGATCTATGGACTGCTGCCTGCTTAAGGCATCATACGCTTGCTCGAACAACCTGATGCCCTCTTCCCGCTGCGGTTGAACGCAGTCTATCAGCATCAGGCATCCACCGTCGTTCATTCGCCGGTATGCGTCGCCGAACAGCTTGCGCTTTCCGTCGTCGGTCAGGTGATGCACCACTAGCGACGAGACAACGCAGTCGGCGGCGCCCATCTCGCCGCGCCACTCATCTGAGTCGAAGTCGAACGTGCGCACATCCACACGCTCGCCAAACGGCTTCAGGAGTTT
>CAZWDM010000026.1:0-2356 GCA_964632415.1 uncultured Dehalococcoidia bacterium
GTGCTCGTTGACAACGGTGGCCCCGGCGCGCCGCCCGAAGACCGCCGCTACTTCTCGCTGCGCCGCTAGCACGGCAGCCGGCGCCGACGGCAATTGCGCCCGCCAAATGAGGGCGAACGGAACTCACATTCACTTCCGTTCGCCCTTGCTCTTTTCGCCGGCATCTGCCACTTGATCCCCGGTCTGACCTGAACAGAGTTGAGGGCCCGTTCCCCGGAATGTTGTAGAATACGCGACAGCCTGACTGACAGGCCAATCCACTGACGAACCCTACCGGAGGCACCATGCAACCCCTCAAAGACATCCGCGTGCTCGCAGTAACAGGCTTCCTTGCCGGCCCCTTTGCAAGCATGAACTTCGCGCGGCTGGGCGCGGAGGTCATCAAGGTCGAACTGCCCGGCAAGGGTGATCCGGTGCGCGGCAACGGCCCCTTCATCGGACCGGAAGGCAAGCACGCCCAGCAGCAGACCCCCGAGGACATTTCCACCCGATTCCTCAAGCGCAACCAGGGCGTCAAGAGCGTTACGCTGAACCTCAAGCACGCGACCGGCCGGAAGATGTTCCTCGACCTCGCGAAGTCCTCAGACGTGATGCTGGAGAACCTTGCGCCCGGCTCCCTGACGCGCATGGGCTTGGGCTACGAGGATGTTTCAGCAGTGAACCCCGGCATCATCTACTGCTCCATATCCGGCTACGGCCAGACCGGCGAGTACGCCGACAGGCCAGCGCACGACCCGCAGATCCAGGGCATGAGCGGCCTGATGGAGATCAACGGCCACCCAGACGGTCCGCCGACCCGCGTCGGCTTTTACATCGGCGACCTGGTAACGCCGCTGTTCGCCTGCTACGCGATTACGGCTGCCCTGCGCGAAAAGGAGCGCACGGGCGAGGGGCAGTACCTCGACGTCTCCATGATGGACACGCTCACATCCATAATGCTCATGGACACGCTGGAGGACGACGTGGAGATGGGCCTGCCCCTGCGAATGGGCAACACCACGCGTGGCGGTCCCACGGGCTTGTACAGCACCAGCGACGGCGAGCTGACTCTGACGGCGGCGAGCAATGACCAGTGGGGGCGGCTGTGCAACTCGCTCGATGCCCCGGAGTTGATCGACGACCCGCGCTTCGCCGAATTCCACAGCCGCACCGCGAATGTGGAGGAGGCGCGCGAGGAGATTCAGAAGCGTGTGAAGAAGCTGACCCGCGAAGAGGCTCTGGAGCGTTTCGAAGCGCACGATGTTCCCAGCGGCGCAGTCCGCACCGTTGACGAGGCGATCAGCGACCGGCATTTCTGGGACCGCGGCAGCCTGCTACCCATGCGGCACGGCAAGATGGACGACCCCGTGC
Source organism: uncultured Dehalococcoidia bacterium (assembly GCA_964632415.1). Classification (GTDB taxonomy): domain Bacteria; phylum Chloroflexota; class Dehalococcoidia; order Lucifugimonadales; family JADFKI01; genus Bin90. The sequence goes on from CAZWDM010000026.1 coordinate 1,351, forward strand.
CCGGCATAGTCGCCGGCTTCCCCGTGATATTCTCCGGCGGCGAACTCCCCGAACCCTACGGCGCGCCCACCCTTGGCATGCACAACGAAGAGATATACGGCGGAGCGCTGGGGCTGTCGGATGACGAACTGACGGGATTGAAGGAAGAGGGCGTGATATAGCGTTCAGGCGTCAGGAATTGACAGGGATAGAGAGGACATTAGCTTGCGGTAACAGTATCTTGACGTTCTATCGGGTAGTGTTCTTCTTCATACTCTTCTATCAAGTCAACAAGAGCTTCGAGCTCCACCCTCGCAGGATGCCTCACATCATCTATCTGTTCCTGTGGTCCGGAAAGCGCATCCATCAGCTCGGAAACGCGCGAAAGCGCAGCGTCGTAGTCCGCTTCCGTAGTGATTGGGTGTATGTCTGCCATGCCTATACATCCTCAACATTCAATCTGTCGTATTCCGCGTGAGTGCCGATGAAACGGATATAGACTATCCGGGCAGGGTAGAAAATCCTTACCACAAGTCGATACTCGTTGCCCTTGATCCTGAAGACTACACGATCATTGCCCACGATGCTTGCGCGCGGGTACCGACTTATTACTGATGCGGGCGTATTCCAGTCAGCCGAATTGACTTCCTGATACCAGTCCTCCAGAGGCTGTCTGGCATCCGAATGGCGTTCCCAAAACTCCCGCAGAGTCCTCTTGGCTATAATCCGCATGAGTGAGATTATACTTTGATGGTATCATACGGCAATGAATGACTACGGATGAATAGGTCGGTCAGACTCCCGCGGCTGAATGAGTCTCTCCATTCTATTCACTCGGCTCATCCCACTTATTCCTTTGTCGGAGCAAGACCATGAAATACGAAGCCAAGCCCCTACGCTCAGTCCTCTTTGTTCCCGGCAACAAGGAGGACTGGATTCGCAAAGCCCCCAAGTACGGCGCGGACGCGCTCATCCTAGACCTCGAGGACTCGGTGCCACCACAGGAGAAGGACGCCGCCCGCGAGAT
>CAZWDM010000026.1:2456-8320 GCA_964632415.1 uncultured Dehalococcoidia bacterium
GGCAGCGGCGGCAAGGGCGGCGACACCGCGCGCTCCATCGGCTACCAGTGGACGCCGGAGGGCATGGAGACGCTGTTCATACGCTCCAAGGTGCTTGTGGACTCCCGCGCTGCGGGCGTGCAATTCCCCGTATCAGGCGGCTGGTTCGACATCCGCGACCTCGACGGCCTGCGCACCTACGCAGGCGAGCTGAAGCGGCTCGGCTACAACGGCATGAGCCTCATCCACCCCTACCATGTGCCTGTCGTCAACGAAGTCTTCACCCCATCGGCAGAGGAGATCGCCGAGTGGCGCGGCCTGGTCGATGCGATGGAGCAGATGCGCGAGACAGGCGGCGCAGCCGTAACCTACGGTGGCGACATGGTTGACATCGCCCACGAGCAAACCGCCCGCGCAATGCTCCGCATGGCAGGGCAGCTAGGGGTAGCATAAGGGCAATTCAGTCCCCTCTCCCTGGGGTGAGGGGCAAGTTCCAACCCATACATTATTCGAGAGCAAGTTAAAGGAGCAAACAATGACAAACGGCGCATCCCCCGAATCGGTCGGCTTTTCATCCCAGCGCCTAGGTCACGTCAACAAGATGATGCAGGGCTACATAGACGACGGCAAGCTCGCCAGCGGGCTGACTATGCTCGCCCGGCACGGCGAGACATTCCACTTCGAACCCTACGGCGTCCTCGACCTCGAAAGCGGCACGCCGGTAGAGCACGACACACTCTTCCGCATCTACTCGATGACCAAGCCCATCACCAGCGCCGCCGTCATGATGCTCTACGAAGAGGGGCACTTCTCGCTCGACGACCCGGTCGGCAAGTTCATCCCCGAACTCGCTAGCATGAAGGTTTACGACGGCATGAGCGAGACGGGCATGCGCCTCGTTGACCAGCAGCGGCCCATCACCATCCGCCACCTGCTCACGCACACTTCCGGCCTCAGCTACGGCCACCACAAGGACAGCCCCGTCGAGCAGATGTACCGCGAGGCGAACATAACCGACCCGGACAGCACGATGAAAGAGATGGCGGAGAAACTCGGCAAGCTGCCCCTCGTCACCCAGCCCGGCACCAAGTGGCGGTACAGCAACGCCACCGATGTGCTCGGATACCTCGTCGAGGTCGTCTCCGGCACGCCCTTCGACCGCTACCTGCAGGACAATATCCTCGACCCGCTCAGCATGAAGGACACCTCCTTCTATGTGGAAGAGGAGAATCTTGACAGGCTCGCAACAGTGTACGGCGCATCGCCAAACGGCAAGATCGTGCCGCTGGACAACGAAATGGTCAACAGGCAGCGCAGGCCGCACACGCTGTTCTCAGGCGGCGGCGGACTCGTATCCACCGGAGCCGACTACATGCGCTTCTGCCAGATGCTCCTGAACGGCGGCGTGTTCGGCGACCAGCGCCTGCTCGCGCCCAAGACGGTCGAGTTGATGCGATCCAACCACCTCACCGACGACCTCAAGCCGTTCGCCGTCGGACAGAGCAACGCATCGGACACGAAGGGCTGCGGCTTCGGGCTGGGCTTCCGCGTGGTAATGGATATCGCCCAGCACGGCATCATCGGCTCCAACGGGATCTACTCATGGGGCGGCGCGGCGAGCACCGTCTTCTGGATAGACCCGCAGGAAGACCTCGTCGCCATCCTGCTGACCCAGTTCATGCCGAGCTCGTTCTACCCGCTGCGCCGCGAGTTCCAGATAGCCACATACCAGGCGCTCGTGGAGTAGGCTGCCTTACGAGACAATGGCCGAAAATCCCTAATTTCGAGGTATTTGATGAACTGTGTGTCGCCAGAATCCGTAGGCTTTTCTTCAAAGAGGCTTGGTCGCCTCAGTGCCCGAATGAAGGGCTACATAGATGACGGCAAGCTCGCCGGCGCACTCACCATGCTCGCGCGCGGTGGTGAGACGTTCCACTTCGAGACCTACGGCGTGCAGGATCTTAAGACGGGCGTGCCTACGGAGCGGGACACGATCTTCCGCCTGTACTCGATGACCAAGCCAATCACCAGCGTCGCCGTCATGATGCTGTACGAAGAGGGGCGCTTCTCTCTCGACGATCCGGTCGGCAAGTTCATACCGGCGTTCGCCAGCATGAAAGTGTATGACGGCACGGACGAGACGGGCATGCGCCTCGTCGAGCAGGAGCGTCCGATCACGATTCGGCACCTGTTAACCCACACGGCGGGTATAAGCTACGGCCTTTTCAAGGATACGCCGATAGACGCCTTGTATCACGAGTCGAGAATCGCCGACGCGGACAGCACCCTGAGTGAATTGATGGACAGGCTGGGGAAGATACCGCTCGTCAATCAACCGGGCACCAAGTGGCGGTACAGCATTTCGCCGACCGTTCTAGGATACCTGGTGGAGGTCGTATCAGGGCAGCCGTTTGATGTCTTCCTGCGGGAAAGAATGTTCGCGCCTCTGGGAATGAACGACACCTCCTTTTTCGTGCCGGAGGAGAAGCTAGGCAGGCTGGCGACCGCGTATGTGCCGACTCGCGGTGGCGGGATCGCCCCGCACGAAGGCTCGATAACAACGCGGCACACGCGACCGCACGCCATGAAGTCCGGAGGCGCAGGACTCGTATCGACCGCTGCCGACTACATGCACTTTTGCCGGATGATGCTCAACGGCGGTGTCCTGGATGGAAATCGCCTGCTGTCGCCCAAGACTGTGCAGATGATGGTATCCGATCACCTCACGAACGACTTGAAGCCCTACGCCGTCGAGGAGCGCATGGCTGACTACACGAAGGGCTGCGGATTTGGCCTTGGATTCAGGGTGGTCAACGACATAGCCCAGCACGGGGTTCCCGGCTCCAACGGCATGTATTCATGGTTCGGCCTTGCCAGCTGCTACTTCTGGATTGACCCCGCCGAGGAGCTGATCGCAATTATGATGGCGCAGTTCCTGCCGCCGACCTGGTACCCGCTGCGAAGCGAGTTCCAGGCGGCTGTGTACGGGGCGCTGATGGAGTAGGCGGGGCGTTTGCTATAATCTTCAAATACTGCTCCTGTGAGGTGTCGCCGTGAATCAGGCACGAGAACAACACGAAGAAGACTCAGCCGAGCTGATTGAAGACGCCCTGGTCATGGGCAAGCTGATGGCTGTGGACTGGGCGAAGGGCACGGCGCGGCTCGACCGTTTTCGCAGCAAGTCAATCAAGCTGCGGTTCGGCAAGGAGATGGCTGAGGAGATGCGCCGCTTCGCGACGGAGTTTGTGCAGATCGATGGCAGCGGCTACATCAAAGCGCCGGAGACCGACAAAGAAGAGTGGGTACATATCCATGTGGAGAAGGTGTCGATACCCTACCAGGGCGAAGGGGTGGTGTTCAGGAAAGAGGAGTGGGCGGCAGACAAGAGAGCAATCGACGAGACCTTTGATGTGGACGAGTTCAATCGCCTCATTCGCGAAGGACGACATGTATGACTTCTAGCAATTCTGGCGTGGCCGTGCTTGATACAAGCGTCGTTTCGATTCTCTTCAATCCCTCGGATTACAGATACGACCATTACAGTGAGAGACTAGAAGGATTCCGACTGTCCATATCATTCCAGACAGTTGAAGAGCGTTGGTACGGCGCACTGTACGGGAATTGGGCCGACGGCGGATTGAGGCTATGGACAGGCATCTCAGCAAGTACATAGTAATCTGGCCTAATCGTACATTGATAGAGACCTGCGCACGCCTTCGCAGCGCAACGAGACGGGCAGGAAGAGAGTTATCAATGGCGGATGCTTGGATTGCCGCCACCGCGATAACTGCGGGATGTCCACTGGTCTCGGATGACGGTGACTTCGATGAAATACAGGATTTAACCCTGATACAGCGCCCAAGGTAACCCCTATGCAAAACCAACCATCCCCCTGCTGCGCCGCAGCCCGCATGCCCTCAACACCGGCGAATCCCGCGCCGGCCCAGCCTCCCGTTGCGCCTCAGGCGACCAACGGCAGCACCGACGGCATGGCGCTCATCCCCGGCGGCGAGTTCCTGATGGGGACGGACGATCCCGTCGGCTTTGCGGCGGATGGAGAGGGACCCATACGCCCAGTGCGCGTCAATCCTTTCTACATGGACACATACGCAGTTACCAACCAGGAGTTCGAGCGGTTCGCGCGTGAGACGGGATACAAGACGGAGGCGGAGCAGTTCGGCTGGTCGTTCGTGTTCCACATGTTCGTGGGCATCAAGGCTCGCCGCACCGCCGAGCAGGTTGTCGCCCAGACGCCCTGGTGGTGGGTCATCAACGGTGCCTACTGGCGCAGGCCCGAGGGTCCCGGCTCCAACCTCAAGCAGCGATGGAACCACCCCGTAACGCATATCTCCTGGAACGACGCGACCGCATACTGCCGCTGGGCGGGCAAGCGACTTCCCACCGAAGCGGAATGGGAGTACGCGGCGCGCGGCGGTCTGGTGCAGAAGCGGTATCCATGGGGCGACGAGCTGACGCCGGACGGCAAGCACAGGTGCAACATCTGGCAGGGGGTGTTCCCGGACGAAAACAGCACCGATGACGGTCACAAGGGAACGGCGCCCGTGGACGCCTACGAGCCGAACGGCTTCGGCCTGTACAATGTCGCCGGCAACATCTGGGAATGGACGAGCGACTGGTTCAGCCCGAACTTCCATGTCAGCGGCCCACGCGACAACCCGCAGGGACCGCCCTCAGGTCAGGCAAAGACGATACGCGGCGGCTCGTACCTGTGCCACGACTCCTACTGCAACCGCTACCGCGTCGCCGCCCGCACATCCAACACGCCCGACAGTTCCACAGGCAACCTCGGATTCCGCTGCGTGCGTGACGCCTGACCGCCTGCCTCTTCCCCCACTTGCCTCTGGTATTCATCCCCTCTATCATCCTGTGCATCAAATTCACGCCCAGGCAGCGGAGGAACGACAGATGAACTACGACCACATCATTGTGGGTGCAGGCTCGGCGGGCGCGATCATCGCCAGCCGCCTCACCGAAGACCCGAACCGCAAGGTGCTTCTGCTCGAAGCAGGCCCCGACTACCCTGGCCTCGACGACATGCCCCCCGATGTGAAGTTCGGCTACGGACATGGTCTCGCGGCGATAGATGTGCTGGGCACCGAGCATCGCTGGCACTTCGTTGCCAAGTCAACCGATCAGGCGGCGCCGATGCTCGTTCCGCGCGGCAAGACGACCGGCGGCTCTTCCGCTGTCAACGCGCAGATATTCCTGCGCGGCGTCCCGGAGGACTACGACGACTGGGCATCGTGGGGCAACGACGAGTGGTCTTTCCAGAAGCTCATCCCGTTTTTCAACCGCATGGAGACGGACACCGACTTCTCCGACGACTTCCACGGCGTTGACGGCCCGACCATCGTCCGGCGCTACAAGCCCGACGAATGGCTGCCCGACCAGCAGGCATGGTACCAGGCATGCCGCGAATACGGCTTTGCGGACTGCCCCGACCACAACGATCCCGACTCCACCGGCGCGGGTCCCTGCCCGTTCAACAACCCCAACCGCATCCGCTGGAGCACCAACATCGGCTATCTGAGCGAAGCGCGCGAACGCCCAAACCTGACCATCGCATCCCGCGCACTGGCGCACCGCGTCATCTTCGAAGGCACAAGAGCAACCGGCATCGAGTACGAGGTGGACGGCGATCTGCAATCCGCTAACGGCGACGAGATAATCCTGTCCGCCGGGGCAATCGGCTCGCCTCACCTGCTGATGCTCTCCGGCGTTGGACCCGCCGCCCACCTTCAGGACATGGGCATATCCGTCGTCCACGACTCGCCGGGCGTTGGGAAAAACCTGCGAGACCATCCGCAGGTGCAGCTCACTTGGAAGACCAAGCCCGGCTTCGAGCAGGACAGACTCGCGCCCCG
>CAZWDM010000026.1:8420-35830 GCA_964632415.1 uncultured Dehalococcoidia bacterium
TGGGACGATGAGCCACTGACCGAGGAAGATGAGCAAGCCATCAAAGAGGCAAACGAGGATTTTGCCGCAGGAAGAGGCCGGTCGTGGAAGGACATCAAGGAAGAATTGGGCCTGTGAACTGGGAGATTACGTTTAGCCCCAGGGCAGACAGGCAATTTAACCGGCTGGACAGAGCCACTCAGTCGAGAATAGGTAGAGGGTTCGACATACTGGAAGCCGGTGGGCAGGTGGATCTCATACATCTAAGAGGTCGTAGAAATCGCCGACGGATGCGCGTTGGTGAATGGCGGGTCATTCTCGAATTCGACAGGCGTTCCCGTCACATCCTTGTAGTGAGCATCAACAGAAGAGACAGCGCATACCGCGGATAGTTACTACATTTCGCATCTGGATGACTGGATGAGAGTCGAGTAAATCAGCAAGGAGCACCCATGAAGTACGACTACATCATCATCGGCGCAGGCTCGGCGGGCGCGATTCTCGCAACCAGGCTCACCGAAGACCCCAACACCTCAGTCCTGCTGCTGGAGGCGGGTCCCGACTACGCAGACATAGACGACCTGCCGGAAGAGGTAAAGTACGGCTACGCGTCCGCGACCGACATCATGACCAGCGACCACAACTGGCAGTTTACGGCGCGCGCCACCGAGCAGGCACAGCCGATGCTCGTCCCACGCGGCAAGGTTACCGGAGGCTCCAGCGCGATCAACGGCCAGATCTTCCTGCGCGGCGTGCCCGACGACTACGACCGCTGGGCGTCCTGGGGCAACGACGAGTGGACCTTCGAGAACTCGCTGCCTTACTTCCGCAAGCTGGAAACGGACACCACCTACAGCGACGACTACCACGGCACGGATGGCCCCATCATCTGCCATCGCTTCCCAGAGGAACAGTGGCGCGGCGCATCGAAGGCGTTCTACGAGTCCTGCCTCGAATACGGCTTTGCCGACTGCCCGGACCACAACGCACCCGATACGACCGGCGTCGGCCCCCTGCCGCTGAACAATCCTGAGGGCATCCGCTGGAGCACCAATATAGGCTACCTCGGCCTGTCGCGGCACCGTCTCAACCTCACCATTCGTCCGAACTGCCTGGTGCATCGCATCGTCTTCGACGGCGACAGGGCAACCGGCGTGGATGTGGAGAGCGGCGGCGAGCGTTTCGTCGTCGAGGGCGACGAGATTATCCTCAGCGCGGGCGCAGTCGGATCGCCGCAAATACTGATGCTGTCCGGCGTTGGCCCAGCAGATCATCTTGAAGACGTGGGTATCCCCGTTGTCAACGACCTGCCGGGCGTTGGGCAGAACCTTCGCGACCACCCGCTCGTATATGTAACCTGGAAGACTAAGCCCGAGTACGATCTGGAGACCTTCGGGCCGCGCATCCAGTTCGGGCTGCGCTACACCGCCAGCAACTCGGACCTCGAAAACGACATGATCGTCTATATGAACATCTTCGCGACCGGGCGCATCGACCGCGGCGGCGACCGAATGTCCCCCATCGGCATACGCATGATCATCGGCCTGGACCTCGCTGTCGGCGCGGGCGAGCTGAAGTTGCAGTCCAGCGATCCCAGCGTGCAGCCGATGCTCGACTACAACTACTTCCGGGAAGAGTTCGACCGGGAGCGCATGCGCGAAGCCGTTCGAATCTGCATGAAACTCGGCGAGCACGAGGCGTGGAAGGACATCATCGAAGAGCGCACCGAGCCGCCCGACGAGGCATTGGTGTCGGACGACGCGCTCGACGCCTGGATGAGGAGTGAGGTTACGACCGGACATCACATCTCCTGCACGAACAAGATGGGGCCCGCGGACGACCCCATGGCGGTCGTTGACCAGTACGGCAAGGTGCATGGCATCCAGGGTCTGCGCGTGGTGGACGCATCCATCATGCCCGACTGCGTGCGCGCCAACATCAACGTAACCACGATGATGATAGGCGAGCGCATCGCCGACTTCGTGAAGGCCGGAAGCTAACCAACGGGCTGACAACGAACCACATTACAGACGCAAGGAGAGCCAACTAATGGCTGACGCACCACTGCACTACATGACCATCACCGAAGTTGCGGCGCTCATCAAGGCACGCCAGATCTCGCCTGTCGAGGTCACGGAAGCGATGCTCCGCCGTATCGAGGACATTGACGGCACTTACAAGAGTTACGCAACCGTGATGGCAGACCAGGCACAGGCAGCCGCGAAAGCCGCCGAAGCAGAGATTGCCGCCGGGCAGTACCGCGGCCCCCTCCACGGCGTGCCCTTCGCCGTCAAGGACCTCTGCTTCACCACTGGCGTCCGCACAATGGGCGGCAGCAAGGTGTACATGGACCATGTGCCGGACTTCGATGCCACGGTGGTCGTCAAGCTCAACGCAGCCGGCGCAGTGCCGCTGGGCAAGCTGAACCTCACCGAGGGCGCGATGGGCGGCTACAACCCCGCTCTCGACCTGCCCCTGAACCCCTGGAATACAGGGCATTGGGCAGGTTCGTCATCCAGCGGCTCCGGCGTGGCGACGGCGGCAGGCTTGTGCTTCGGCTCGCTCGGCAGCGACACGGGCGGCTCCATACGCTTCCCCGCCGCCGCCTGCGGTACAGTCGGACTGAAGCCAACCTGGGGTCGCGTCAGCCGCTACGGAGTGCTCGCACTCGCGGAATCGCTCGACCATGTCGGCCCGCTCACCCGCAGCGCCGCCGACGCCGCGATATCGCTTCAGGCAATCGCCGGGCAGGACCCCAACGACCCCACATCGCTGCCCGCGCCGGTGCCCGACATGCTCGAAGGCATTGACGGCGGCGTGAGGGGCGTTCGCATAGGGCTGGACGAAAAATACGCCACCGACGGCGTTGACCCCGAGCTTGCAGCCGCGGTAATCGAGGGCGTGGCAGTGATGAAGGAGCTGGGCGCGGAGATCGTAACGGTGCAGATGCCCGATGTGGACGGCTACCTGCCCGCATGGCCCACTCTATGCTCTGCCGAAGCAGTCGCCGCGCACAGGGAGAACTACCCATCGCGCCGCGACGACTACGGGCCGTGGTTCCGGGGCTGGCTCGACATGGGCGCCGCCGTAACCGGCGCCGACTACGCCGAAGCGAACAATCGCCGCGCCGAACTCAACGGGCTCATCCGTGACGCATTCAGCGACATAGATGTGCTGGCATGCCCAACTGTCATGGCACCCGCGCGTCCCATAACGCCCGAAGAGATGTACGGCCCCCTCAGCGGCGACAGGGGCACATCCTTCCAGCGCTACACCGTGCCCTACGACTACAACGGCGCGCCAACGATTTCGCTTCCCTGCGGACTCAGCAGCAACGGGCTGCCACTGAGCCTGCAGTTCGTGGGCAAGGCGTTGTCCGAGCCGCTGCTATGCCGCATCGGCCACGCCTACGAGCAGGCAACCGACTGGCACAACCTGCACCCGCCGATTGACGGCTAGAACGCCACGTATCCACCGTCCACCGGAATCGAAACGCCCGTAACATAGTCTGACGCCGGCGCGGCCAGGAACACCGCCGTGCCCGCCATATCATCCGGCGTTCCCCAGCGACCGTGCGGAATACGCGCCGAGATAAGCTCAAATCGCTCGCGGAAGCTCTCCTCGGTTCGCAACGGCTCGGTCAGGTCGGTCTCGATCCAGCCGGGCAGTATGGAGTTCACCTGTATGTTGTCCTTCGCCCATGCGGTCGCAAGGCTCTTCGTGAGCTGCACGACGCCGCCCTTGCTCGCCGAGTACGGCATCACCAGGTCGTGCCCGAAGATGGACGTCATCGAGCCGATGTTGATGATCTTCCCGCCGCCCGCCGCAGCCATGTGCGGGTACGCCTCGCGGCAAGGCAGGAACGTCCCCGTCAGGTTGATGTCCATGATCAGGTTCCAGTCATTTAGCGTGTAGTCCTGCGGCGCCTTGCGAATGCCGATCCCCGCGTTGTTAACAAGGATGTCCAGCTTGCCGAACTCGTCGATCGCCATGTTCACCATGGCAAAGACTTCCTCCTCGTTCTGCACATTCGTCGTCGTGCCCATTGCGCGAACGCCGAACTTCTTTAGCTCCTCGACCGCCGCCGCCGTCTTCTGCTCATTGCGCGCCGCCACCAGTACGTCCGCGCCCGCCTCCGCCAGTCCCACCGCGATGCCAAGCCCGATGCCCCCGTTTCCTCCCGTAACGACTGCTGACTTCCCGCTAAGGTCAAATGATGAATTCGCCATGATATTGCCTCCTCATGTCTCTTGACAGCATATCGTATCCAGCATGCGGCTCAATGTAAATTGCGGTATCCTGAGACCAAGGCTGCATGTCGCCAATACCTGCCAAATGGCTAATTGACAAAGGCGATACTCGGTGCTAGATTGGATTTAGCAGTTGGGAGGGCCGCCTTTAGCGGTTCGTTGAGGCATGGTTCTCACCTGGCTGCCCCTCATCAATAATAGTCAGCAGCCGGGAGGGGCGCCTTAAGCGTCCCGTAGAGACATTGTTCTCGCCCGGTTGCCTTTTCTTTATTATGCACCTGCTTTATCTAGACGATGCCGGCTCAGTGCAAAATCGAAACGAAAAGCACTTCATACTGGCTGGAATCGCCATCTTTGAGCGCCAAGTTCATTGGCTTCAGACCGAACTGGACGAGCTCGCCAAGGCAATAGGACATCCCGAACCTGACAGCCTTGAGTTTCACGGTAACGCAATTCTTGCCGGACGGGGCTGGTGGCGGCGCATGCCCAGAAGCGACAGGCGCGGCGTTATTAGGCGGGGGCTGATGACTTCGCGGAATCTAGTCGGTCCATTTCGATTGTTCGGCGTCGTGATTGACAAACGCGAGCGCTCTCCTGAAGACCCTGTCGAGTATGCTTTCGAGCAACTCAGTAGCAGATTTGATCTTTTCCTCAAACGCCTGTATCACCAAGGGGACAATCAAAGAGGGCTTATAATCCTCGACAAAGCATCCCAGGAAACAAGATTGCAATCCCTAGCCTCAGAATTCAAAACTGTGGGGCATAGGTGGGGCGTCACTCGCAACTTAGTAGACGTCCCTTTGTTCGTGGATTCGAGGGCAACGCGGATCATCCAATATGCCGATCTGGTCGCTTACGCCATGTGGCAAAAGTTCGAGAAAGGCGATGACGAGTTTTTCGATGTGATTGCAGGCGATTTTGACGGCGAGGGTGGCGTTGTGCATGGGCTTCACCATTACAAGGATGCCAACGAGCCGTGCGAATGTCCCGGATGTGTTCGAACCTTCCTTTAATCCGTTTCACGGAGAGGCCGTTGACCTACATCTGCATGTCGCCAATACCTGCCAAATGGCTAATTGACAAAGGCGATACTCGGTGCTAGTCTCATGCTGATAATCTATATCTAGCATGGCAAAGGGGGCGCGTCGCCCAACAGCCGAATTCAACTGGGAGGGTAAGATATGGCACGATCCGAAGTATTCTATATGGATGCCCATTCGGAATCCACGGAGACCAGCCTCGTCGCGAAGATGACGACGGTTTTCGATGCCGCCGGACTTGATGAAATGATCAAGCCCAACGACATCGTAGCCATCAAGGTTCACTGCGGCGAGTGGAACAACACGGCATACCTGCGACCCGTCTATGCACGGGCGCTCGCCGACCGAATCAAGGAGCTGGGCGGACGACCCTTCGTCTGCGACACCACCACCTCCACGTACTCCCCCTGGGGCTCCCGCTCCAGCGAGCTGGACATCCTGCTGACGGCAGAGCGCAACGGCTACAACTCGGCGACGCTGGGCTGCCCGTTCATCTGCGCGGACGGCTTCATCGGCACGAGCGACTTCCGCGTCGACATCCCCGAAGGCTACCTGCTCAAGGAAGCCTATGTCGCGCAGGCAATCGCGGCGGCTGACGCGCTCATCACCCTGACCCACTTCAAGGGCCACGGCATGGGCGTCATCGGCGGCGCGCTGAAGAACCTCGGCATCGGCGCACAGTCGAAGCGCGGCAAGCTGAACGTCCACATGGGCGGTCACCCGAACTACGGCTACGGCGCGGCGGCGATATTCCATCCCGAGCGCTTCCAGGGCAAGGAGAACACCCCTGACTGGGAGATCCTCGAGGACTGCTGCCCGTTCGACCTGTATCACATCAACGAGAACGACGAGCTCGAGTGGGACCGCGATCGCTGCGCCACCTGCCTGGGCTGCTTCGGCGTTATGGGCCCGCGTGGACTCGCCGAAATCCCACCCGTCAACTTCGACGCGGTTGACGTCGCCATCGCAGACGCCTGCCTGGGCGTTGAGAAGGCAGTCGGACGCGACAAGGTCGGCTACATCAACATGGCAATCGACGTGTCGCCGAAGTGCGACTGCGGCAACCACTCCGATGTGCCGATAGTCCCGCATCTGGGCGTATTCGCCAGCAAGGACGCCGTCGCAATCGACATGGCGTGCGTTGACAAGGCGAAAGAGTCGCCGGGCATGCCGGGTTCCGCCTCCGAGATGATGGAAGCGCACCATCCGGGTGACAACAAGTTCGAGGCAGCCGCCGCGACCTTCCACGGTCAGAGCGAGGTCGCCAGCATCAACACCGGTCACGAGATCGGTCTTGGCAGCCGCGACTACACGCTGATCGAGGTCCCGCCGCAGCCCGCGGACATGCACAAGTTCCCGTATGACCGCAGGCCCAGCCGCCAGCGGTTCAAGGAGCGCTTCGAGAAGTTCCAGCCGTTCCCGTATGACAGGCACGGCGGCAAGGGCTTCCTGCGCAACGACGTCGTTGACTTCGAGCCGGTCAAGAGGCACTACGACCACGCGACCAACGGCCACCAGGAAGAAGTCGAGATCCGCGAGCTTCAGCCTGCCGACGACGACGAATAGGCACTTCGGCCCTAATAGCAGGGAATAGAATCGGGGACGCTGTTTCATAGCGGGGCAGCGTCCCCTTTGACTTGCAGCAGCTCGCGCCACGGCAGCCTGAACCTGCACTCCCCAGTCTTGACGCATTCGCGAATGGGCGGCACAATGTTAAGCGTCAGAATCGCGAGGTTCGATGCCGCCTGACTGCGGCATCAGGGCTTCGAGCAACAAATTCACGCGGAGGATAAGTGAAATGCCAGTATCCGGACAGGAACTCCTTGAGCAGTCTATTGACAACTGCCAGCAGATCGCCAGTGGCCTTGGCACGGTGAATGCCGCCTGGGAAACTTCGATTGTGGAAATCCTAGACAAATTTGACGAGATCAGCGACACATTCTTCTTCAAGACGATGCCCAGCGTCCCGGCGGCACGCGCCGTTGTGCGTGACTCCGAGTCCGCCCTGGCGCTCAGGCAGTCCGAAGACTGGGACGAATTCGGCACGGCAGTCACAACCCTGATCGAGTCCTCGCAGAATCTCATCGAGAAGGCAGGGATGAAGGGAGTAACGCTGACGTGAGCGGAGTGGTTCTCGTTACAGGAGGCGCGGGCAGCGTAGGCCGCATGCTGGTGGAAAAACTGGTAGCGGACGGGCAGGCCGTGCGCATATTCGACCTCCCATTCATGGACTTCACGGGACTTGAAGACAGGGACGGCATCGAAATAGTCAAGGGCGACATCACCGATGAGGCGCAGGTCGCCGACGCGATCAAGGGCGTCGGTTCCGTAGTTCACCTTGCGGCGCTCCTGCCGCCGAACAGCGAGCGCGACCGCGACCGCACATTCGGCGTGAACGTGGGCGGCACGGAGAACATCATCAAGGCGATGGAGTCGGGGGCGCCCGACGCGACGCTGATCTTCACATCGTCCATCAGCACCTACGGCACGACGATGGATGAGGAGCCGCCGGTTACCGTTGACCATCCCCAGTCCGCCATCGACATCTACGCCGACAGCAAGATCGTCGGCGAGCGCATGGTTCGCGAGTCGTCGCTGAAGTGGATCGCGATGCGGATAGCTGGCATCATGGTGCCGGCGTTCATGGAGCCACCCAATCCCTGGCCATTCGTCGCCGAGCAGCGTGTCGAGATGGTCCACCGCGACGATGTGGTGGACGCGCTCTTCGCATCGGTTAACGCGCCGGGAGCCGCCAACAAGGTGCTGAACATCGCCGGTGGTCCCACTTGGCAGATGCGCGGCGAGGACTATGCCCGCGACTTCTACGGATTCATGGGCGCGCCGTTCGAAGATGTGGACTACCGCCAGTCGCCCGGCTGGGTGGACTGGTACGACACCGAGGAATCGCAGCGCCTGCTGGGTTACCAGAACAGGCCCTATCAGCACTACTGTGACGAAATGAACGCCATCATTGAAGCGATGATGGCGGAGTAGATTGCTCTAGTCCCTTCCCTTTCGACGGGGGAAGGCTAGGATGGGGTGAGAATATCCGCCACCATCCATTGAGGCTGTCCCAATGCAGCACTCATTTCGAGGAGCAGGGAACAGCGGGGAGAGATAGCCATGGCGATGCAGGCTGAAGCCACACGAACAATCGAAGAGAAGATGGATGCGCTGAAATCGATCCTCACTGATATGGGGTCGGTGATAGTGGCGTATTCCGGCGGAACGGACAGCGCGTTCCTCTCGGCCACGGCGCACGACGTGCTTGGCGACAAGGCGCTCGCCGTTACCGCGAAGTCGCCAAGCCTCGCGCCATCCGAACTGAGGGAGGCCATCGAGCTTGCCGAGCGGCTGGGCTTCAGACACCGCATCGTCGAGACGCACGAGGTCGAGCGCGAGGACTACGCCGCCAACAACCCCAACCGCTGCTTCTTCTGCAAGGACGAGCTGTACACCTACCTCAGCAGCTACGCCGAGGAAGAAGGATACGCAAGCATCGTCAACGGCACGAACACCGACGACCTCGGCGACTTCCGTCCCGGCCTGAACGCAGCGAAGCAGTACGGCGTCCGCAGCCCCATGGTGGAGGCCGACCTGTCCAAGGCAGAGATACGCGAGCTGTCGAAGGACATGGAGCTGCCCACCTGGGACAAGCCCGCACAGGCATGCCTGTCGTCGCGCATCCCCTACGGCTCGATGGTCACCGTCGAGGCACTCACTCGAATCGCGCAGGCCGAAGAGTACCTGCACGATATCGGCATCAAGCAGCTGCGAGTGCGCCACCACGACACCGTCGCGCGCATCGAGGTGGAGCCGCAGGACTTCATTACGCTCACCGACGAGTCGGTCCGGGAGCAGGTCGTCCGCAAGTTCCGCGAGATCGGCTACTCGTACGTAACGCTCGACCTGCAGGGCTTCCGCTCCGGCAGCATGAACGAGGTGCTTGCCGCACTCCGTAAGAAGTCGGGATAGGCGCTGTCTTCGGAAACGCCGGGCAGCGGTGTCGGCAGCAGGCAAAAGCCCGAGTTCCGACCTGCATCTCGCGTGCTGCTCATTGACGACCACGACCGTGTGCTGCTCTTCAATGTCGGCGTACATCAGCAGTCGAACTTCCGGCTTAGAGCGTCACCACAAGCCATTCGCAGTTTGTGGATCACGCCGGGCGGCGGCCTCGATCCAGGTGAGACACGGGAGGATGCCGCACTGCGCGAGTTGTACGAAGAGACCGGTTTGCGCGGTGTTGAACTGGGTCCCTGCATCTGGACGCGGCGCCATACCTGGCGGTGGGAGGAACGGTGGGTCGAGGCCGACGAATGGTTCTACCTGCTGCGAGTGCCCGCGTTTGAGGTCGTGCCCACAGCGCCAGACGAGTGGGAAATGCAGTATGTGCTCGGCCACCGCTGGTGGAGCCTGGACGAGCTGATAGAAAACAGGAGCACGGAGACTTTCGTGCCGCGCAGCCTTCCTGAACTGCTTCCCTCCATACTTGCGGGGGATATTCCCGACCAGCCCGTAGATGTCGGAGCATGACAAAGTCACCCGAACCAGCGGCTAGAGCAATTCAAAATCAGGCTTATTATCGTATTAGGAAAGAGTAGCCTAACAGCTATAAATTGCGCTATAATATCCCCTGTTGCGCCGAGGATCTTTCAGTATGGTATGATGTGGTTCGCGCAACCGAACTACCCCTGTCAACACTTGCCGACATATTGGACAAGTCTTATAAAAGTGCTGAAATAAACACCTGCAAGCCCTGTCATGTTCCAGCGGGTTATGGTATTGTTTGTAGTTGATTAAGGTTCAGCCAATCTCATCAAGCAAGGAGGAGAGAGACTTAGCATGTCTATGTCTAAACTTCTGATAACACTGGGTCTCATACTGTTGATGACTACGCCTATGGCAGTCGCACACGCCGACTCTGATATGTATGGCGGCTCTGGTACCGCCATAATTTCAGATGCAGGTGCTATGAGCGATAAGGTCACATTCTCGATGTCCGGCGTCACCCGACTGGAGTCTGGCATGGCTTACGAGGGCTGGCTGGTCAACAGCAGCACCGACGACAAAGCCAGCACCGGAGTCCTGACGGTCCTGCCCGACGGCAGCGTCAGCCATTCCTGGACTTCACCGGATGGCGGCAACATCCTCGAGATGTACGACATGGTTGCCATCACCGTTGAGCCAGTTCCCGACGACGACCCTGCCCCTTCGGGCGTAATCGCCTTCTCCGATATGGTTGACGGCGGCGCGATGGAGCAGATCCGAGGGCTGGTAGTCGGCGACAGCAGCACACTCTACATGCTCAAGTCGCAGATCTACGCCGCGATGATGAAGGTCGGCGAGGCGCAGGCAGCCGATGACATCAGCGGCCTGATGGCAGCAACCGAAGAGGCTGCCGGCATGACGGACGAGATAGCAGCGCTAGCCTCCTCTGCCAGCGATTCAGCAGCAGCCGCGATGGATGCTTCCGGCAAGGCAAGCGTCGATGCGTACGCCAAGAAGGTAATGTCCTCCAGCGGCAATGTCTCCGCATGGGCGATGGCTGCCAAGGAAGACGCAGCAGCAGTAATGGCTGAGGAGAACCTCGATACCGCCAAGACCCTGCTCAACATCGTCAACGGCAAGCTGATGGCAGCGGCCAACGGCGTGGAAGCAACCGGCATGGGCGGCGCAAGCGACGCATACATGCAGGCACAGCGTATGGCAACATTCCAGCTCCCGCCGCCTACACCTGCAGCAGCCGCAGCGCCTGCAGTCGGCGACAACTATGTGCCCACCGCAATGCAGCTTATGCTCTTCGTGGCTCTGATGCTCATCATCGGTGGTGGCGCGCTCCTCTACAGGGACCGCAGGCACGGCGCAAAGGCGTAACGCCTCACAGTTAAACCGGCCTTAAATTGCAGAGACTCCATCCGCTTCAAGTGGGTGGAGTCTTTGTGTATTGCGGAACCGGCTGCTTGACCACCGCACGGACAGGAAGCGACTCCAATGGCAGAAATTGGCGAACTTGCCCCCGACTTCACCCTGCCTAGCACGGCAGGTGACATCACCCTCAGCAAAGTTGCCGCTGAAAAGAAGGTCGTGGTCGCGTTCTACATGGAAGACAAGACTCCCGGCTGCACGCAGATGTTGAGCGCGCTGCAAGGCGAATACGACACCATCCGCGACCTCGAAGCCGAGGTCATCGCGATAAGCGCGGACTCGCTGGAATCTCACGGCTCATTCATCGAATCGCTCGGCGGCTGTCGATTCCCACTCGCGAGCGACCCCAACCTCCGCGTTGCCACCGCTTACGGCGCCCTAACGGACGACGGCAAGAGCATGGTGCGAGCCGTATTCGTCGTAGACAACAACCGGCGCATCATACACGCCATACCCTGGTTTCAGCCCAGCAATACGGCGCAGTTCTTCGAGATATTTCAGGCTCTTGGCCTGGAGTGAGCATGCGCTCGACTGCCCTCGCCCAATGGCTGCTTCCACCCCTGATCCTGGCACTGCTGGCATACGGCTGCGCGGGCACATCCCCTCCGCCAACGCCCGTATCCACCGCAACGCCCACCCCAATCAATCCGCAGGCAATCCTGGACGAGTGCGGCAGCGCCATGTCCGACCTCACTTCATTCCGCTTTCACATCGAGCACGACGATGACGGAGGCACGCCGCTCGCCCAGGGAATGACGCTCACCGAGGCAATCGGCAGCGTCAGTATCCCCGACAGGCTCGCCGTGGACTTCAACGGCACGGCGGGCAGCTTCGCGGTCAAGGGCAGCCTGATCGCCATCGGCGCCGATGTCTTCATGACCAATCCCCTCTCCGGCGAGTGGCATGCGGTGTCATCAACGCTCAACCCCCTGGAGTTCTTCGACCCTTCGCAGGGCATCAGCGACATCCTGGCGCAGGTGCAGAATCCCACCCTCATATCGCACGACGCCGCCGAATTCCTCATAAGCGGCAGCATTCCGGCGGATGCACTCGCGCCGCTGTTCGGCGACACGGAACCGGATAGCAGGGTCGATGTCACGCTGACCATCGACAGGGCCCGCCTCTACCTGGAGCAGGCCCGCCTGGAAGGCCGAATCACGCCCACAGAGGCGGAAGGCACCGCGCGCACGATCACGCTCTCGCAGTTCGACGAGCCTGCGAATATAATCCCGCCCAACGAAGGCAGCGGAGGGTAACGGGATGAACAGGAAAGTGTCTTGAGTGGGCATCTGGCACGCGGGCGCGCATACCTTGCGCTGGCGGCAGTGTTCGCCGGCGTTTTCGTCGCGGCGGACGACCAGACGGTCGTCGTCACCGTCCTGCCGCAGATTATGCTCGACCTGAACCTGACCGTTACCGAGCTCGATCACACATCCTGGATCATCACCGGCTACCTGCTCGGCTACGTCGCCGCGATGCCCTTCATCGGCAGGCTGTCTGACATCTGGGGGCACCGCAACACATTCATCGGCTCGCTGCTGCTCTTCATGCTCGGCTCCGTGGGCGTCGCGCTGGCGACCGACATCAACTGGCTGATTGGACTGCGCGTATTCCAGGCGCTCGGGGCGGGCGCCCTCGTTCCCATCGCCATCGCGATCGTGGGCGACCTGTTCCCGCCTGAGACCCGGGGCACGCCACTCGGACTTGTAGGCGCATCCGCGGAGGCAGGCGGCGTCATAGGCCCGCTCTGGGGCGGCATCATCACCAAGTTCCTCGCCTGGCAGTGGGTTTTCTGGCTCAACATCCCGCTCTGCGCCGTCATCATAGTGCTGACACTCCTTCTACTGCCCAAGAGCCCGCGCTACCCTGCAAGAATCGACTACATCGGCGGCGCGCTCGTAACGCTGAGCCTTGCCGCCCTCACGCTCGGGCTGGCACGAATTGACGAAATCGACTGGCTGATGGCGCTGTGGCTGGCGCTTGCAATGGCGTCCCTCGCGCTCTTCATCCTGCGGCAGCGCACGGCACCGGACCCACTATTCCCACGCGCAATGTTCCGCGCCCGCGCTTTCGTCGCCGCAAACGCCGCGCACCTGCTGATCGGCGGCGCGCTGATAATCGGCATGGTCACCATACCCCTGATGGCGAACACGCTTCTGGGCGAATCGCCCCTCGGAGGCGGTCTGATGCTGCTGCGGATGACGGTTGCAATCCCGTTCGGAGCGGTCCTTGGCGGCGTGGTGTGCCAGCGCTACGACTACCGCCTGCCCACCATGCTCGGCTTGCTTCTAGCCGCGCTCGGCTTCTTGCTGATGAGCGGCTGGGACCTGAACATCGCGGACCCGTGGCTGACGGTACAC
The DNA here is from genome assembly GCA_964632415.1 of uncultured Dehalococcoidia bacterium. Lineage (GTDB taxonomy): Bacteria > Chloroflexota > Dehalococcoidia > Lucifugimonadales > JADFKI01 > Bin90. The sequence goes on from CAZWDM010000026.1 coordinate 21,975, forward strand.
CTTGCGACCGCGGGATTCGGCTTCGGACTGCTCATCGCGCCCATCGCGCTCGCCGCCACGAACTCCGTTGGCGACGATGTGCTAGGATCTGCCGCCGCGCTGATCACCACCACCCGCGTCGTCGGCATGACGTTGGGAGTCGCCGCGCTCACAGCATGGGGCACGGGAAGGTTCGACGCGCTGGTGGCGGGACTAAGCCCGCCGTTCGCCCTGCCCGGAGAGACTGCCGAGCAGGCACAGGCACGCATCGCCGCCGTGCAGCAGCAACTGGCGGACGCGGGATTGACGCTATTCAGCGACTTCTTCATCGTGGCAGCGGCATTATGTCTGTTAGCCTTGCTGCCGGCAGCGTTCATGGCGTGGCGGGGAAGAGGTCAGCCGGAAAGGTAGTGCGGACGAAGTAGAAGACCTGTGCTTGAATTCGGTGTAGGACTATTCTCGGGGGTGGCTTGCGAGCACCTCGCCAGATTTCCGAGCCGCCCGCTGAGGTTCAGGATCGTAGAACTTTCCGCGCACGCTACCAGCCCAGTCAGTCTGTTCTGGGATATCACTCGTATCGATATCCTCTTCAGACATGGCATCAAGCTCGCGGATCGCCTCCAGTTCAACTTCGGACAGGTTGTCGGTGCTAAATTGCTTCTTCATACTGGCGTCTCTCATGCCTTGTAGCTTTCCTCGCACTGATAATTCGACCCGGAACATCTTCTGTCGGGACGGTGTGGATGACAATCAATAACTGGTTTCGCACCTGACCGATTGTCTTCCATCGTTCCTCAGTTTCGTGATCGTCGCCAGTCGAACTATGCAGGGGGTCCTGAAATACGCGAATGGCAAGTTCGAAAGGAACCTTATGCTTGAGAAGATTAGTCCGTGCCTTCTCATCATCCCAGTCCCACAGCAATCGTTATACCTCATAGTAGAACGATAAGCCCTTAACGCATCATAGCATAATTGGATTCTGGGTCGGACGCAGATTGAAATGGGCTGTTGACCAAAATGATTGGAATTGCCGGGAAGAGCAACCTGCTATAATCCGCCGCAACTCCACCTCTGCACACCTATGGAGGGCGACTCATGGGCTGGTCCATCCATCATCCTGTCGGGCTGATTCACCATACTCCGGCGGCGAGCTACCGGGGATACACGCTGTTCTCCAACACGCGAAACGGCAAGCATGCCTACCTGATCGATATGAACGGCGATGTCGTCCACCGCTGGCACTCGGAAGAGGGCATACACTACGCCTACCTGCTCGACAACGGCAACCTGCTGTGCCGCACGACGCCACCTGAGGACGCCGGCGGCGTGGAGACGCTGGGTGGCTCATCCGCGGGCGTCCTGGAACTGGACTGGGACGGCAATATCGTGTGGGCCTACCGGGACCAGATGCTGCACCACGACTTCGAGCGCCTCCCCAACGGCAATACGCTCCTCCTTCTCTGGGAACCGCTGCCGGCAGACCTCGTCGAGCGCGTGCAGGGAGGCTTCGATGTGGACTTCGCGCCGGGCATGCTCGGCGATTTGGTGCGCGAGGTTACGCCCGACGGCGAGACGGTGTCCGAGTGGCATGCCTGGCAGCACATGGATGTAAGCGAGGACGTAATCTGCCCCCTGGATGCGCGCCGCGAATGGTCGCATGGCAACACCTTGAATGTCACGCCGGAAGGCGACCTGCTCGTCAGTTATCGCCTGACCAGCACCGTCGGCATCGTTGACCGCGCCACCGGAGAGTTCAAGTGGAAGTGGGGCCCCGGCGAGGTGTACCACCAGCACAACCCCACCTGGCTGGACAGCGGGCGCGTGCTGATATTCGACAACGGCAGCCACCGCCGCGGAGTCAGTTACTCGCGCATCATCGAAATTGACCCGACGACGAACGAAATCCACTGGGAGTACCAGGGGATGCCGGAGATATCCTTCTACAGCTACAACATCAGCGGGGCGGAACGGCTGCCGAACGGCAACACGCTCATCTGCGAGGGTGCGCCCGGACGCCTCTTCGAGGTTACGCCACGCGGCGAAGTCGTCTGGGAGTACATCAACCCGTTCTTCATGCACAACAGGTCGAGGACAAGCGAAAGCATGGAATACTCGAACGCCACCTTCCGCTGCCACCGCTACGGCCCCGACCATCCCGCGCTCGCAGCGCGCGACCTCGACCCCGCACGATTCGCGAGCCTGAACAACCTTATGCGCTGAATTGGACTAGCAAATAGACATGGTATAAACTCATAAATGCCTGTAAATCGTCGGTCTTCTGACCCACAGGCACGAATTACGGCATTGCCAGTTGAACGAAAATATCTGAAACGATTCAACGAGGAGGACTCAAACATGGCTCAATACGCACATCCTGAATCACTTGTAAGCACCGAATGGGTCGCCGAACACGGCAGCGACGCGGGTGTCCGCCTCGTCGAAGTTGACGTCGACACCGGCGCATACGACCAGGGACACATCGAAGGCGCCGTCGGCTGGGACTGGACCGACCAGCTCCAGGACACCCTCGCCCGCGACATCATCTCCAAGTCCGACATGGAGGCGCTTCTCGGCGGCTCCGGCATCGGCAACGACACCACCGTAATTCTCTACGGCGACAACAACAACTGGTTCGCCGCATGGGCGTTCTGGCAGATGCGACTCTACGGCCACGAGAGCGTGAAGCTGATGGACGGCGGCCGCGCCAAGTGGGAGGCGGAAGGCCGTCCACTTACGACCGACGCAGTCTCGCACGAATCCGTCAGGTACATTGCCGCGGAGCCCGACAACAGCATCCGTTCCCTTCGCGAGGACGTACTTGGTGCCGCCACGACCGGCAGCGCGTTCTTCATTGACGTGCGCGCACCCGAGGAGTACCGCGGAGAGCTCCTTGCGCCTGCAGCCTTGCCCCAGGAGGGCGCGCAGCGCGGCGGTCACATCCCCGGCGCTGCAAACGTACCGTGGGCAACCGCGGTCGCCGAAGACGGCAGCTTCAAGTCCGCCGACGAGCTTATCGAAATCTACGGCAGCCGCGTGGACAACTCCAAGCCCACCATCGCATACTGCCGCATCGGCGAGCGCTCCTCGCACACCTGGTTCGTGCTGACGCAGCTTCTTGGCCTGGACAACGTCTCCAACTACGACGGCTCCTGGACCGAGTACGGCAGCATCGTCCGCGCTCCCATCGAGCGGTAGCAGACACCGGAAAACTTCACTACAATGGGCGGCATAGCTTCAGGCATGCCGCCCATTGCGTATTTCAGCGAATGTTAAGATTCCTTCCCCCTTGATGGGGGAAGGTCAGAGCCTGCCCTCGCGGAAGCGAGGGATGGGGGTGAAATACCTGATTCATCCCCAGGCGGCAACGCTTCAAAAGAGTCGAACATCTAGGCACAAAGGTGAACCAATGACACAGGAAGACCTCAGGCATCTGTTCCGCACGGTCGGTGACGGCAGCGGACTGAACAGCAACAACACATACTACGAAGAGGAGCTCGCGCTTGCATTCCGCAATCGAGGCATGCCGCTCGAAGGCCTGCGCTACGACATCACGCCCACCGGCATGCACTACCTCCTCATACACTTCGACATCCCGGACGCGGACGCCGACTCCTGGCAGCTCGACATAGGCGGACTCGTGGCAAGTCCCCTCAACCTGAGCATGGAGGACATCCGGGCGCGCCCCCGCGTTTCGATGCCCGTCACGATGGAATGCGCCGGCAACGGCAGGGCGCGCCTGAATCCGCGCCCCGTGAGCCAGCCCTGGCTGCTGGAAGCCATCGGCACCGCGGAGTGGACCGGCACGCCGCTCAGGGGCATCCTCGAAGACGCGGGCATCGATTCCAGCGCGGTCGAGCTTGTCTTCACCGGGCGCGACGAAGGCATCCAGGGCGGCGAGACCCAGCTCTACCAGCGCAGCCTTACCATCGAAGACGCCATGCGCGAGGAAGTAATGCTCGTGTACGAGATGAACGGCGCGCCGCTGGAGCCGCAGCACGGCTATCCGCTCCGCCTGATAGTACCGGGCTGGTACGGTATGACCAGCGTGAAGTGGCTGGAGGGTATCGAAGCGGTATCAGAGCACTTCACCGGCTACCAGATGGACCAGACCTACCGCTACAAGACCTCGGCGGACGACCCCGGAGTGCCGGTTAGCACGATGCGCGTCCGCGCCCTGATGATTCCGCCGGGCATCCCCGACTTCATGACCCGCACGCGCCTCCTGGAAGCAGGCACGACTACGCTCTCCGGCAAGGCATGGGCTGGCAGGCTAGAGGTCACGCAAGTCGAGGTCAGCACCGACGACGGCATGAGCTGGCAGAAAGCCGAGCTTGGCAAGCAGGCCGGACGCTTCGCATGGCGCAACTGGTCGTATGCATGGGACGCGAAACCCGGCACGCACTTCCTCTCCGTCCGCGCCACCGACGAAGAAGGCAACGTGCAGCCCACAGCCCAGCCGTGGACGCTTCAGGGCATGGGCAACAACCTCGTCCAGCGCGTCGAGGTTATAGTAAGGTAGATTCAACGGCTGGGTGCAAGACGAAGGAGAGCGTGATGACTACGGTCATGCCGAAGTGGCGTTTCAGCGCCAAAGAATTCTACAATATGGGCAAAGCCGGCGTTTTCGGCGAAGATGACCGCGTCGAACTCGTTGACGGAGAGATTGTAAATATGTCGGCAATCGGAAGCTACCATGCGGGCTGTGTGATGTGCTTGACAACACTCTTCGCACGAGAGGCCGGCGATAGAGCGTTTGTGAACGTGCAGAACCCCTTACAGCTAGATAAACTCACCGTGTTCCAGCCCGACTTGGCTATCCTACTCCCCAGGGATGACTTCTACACCGAGTCACACCCTACGCCCAAAGATGTCCTTCTAATCATCGAAGTGTCAGACAGCAGCGTGGACTACGACAGGAACGTGAAGATTCCCAGATACGCGCAGGCAAGCGTACCCGAAGTCTGGCAGGTCAATCTCGTGTACGGGCTCATTGACAAGTTCAGCGATCTGGACACCGAGAACGTCAGATACCGCTCAGTAATGCGACACTCTCCCGGTCAGCAGATTGTGCCAACGCAGCTGCCGGATATCTCGCTGGAAGTCAGCGACATACTGCGCCGCGGCGATTAACGACGGTGAGGTCTGCCAGTTACCATTTATGGATATTATTGCGGATTACAGCGGAATCAGCATCAGGCTCACAGATGAGAGGCTTCAGCACATATCGAATGCACACCCTTCGCTATTGGAATTACCCAACGCCATCGCCGAAACTTTGGCAAGCCCCGATGTTGTGAGGCTGTCGTCACGAAACGGCGACACGAGACTATACTACCGCTGGTACACTGAGACAAAATATAATGACAAATACGTGTGCGTCGTGGTTGTAGTAGCTGAAAATGACGCCTGGACCATCACCGCTTATCTGACTGACGCAATAAAGCGAGGGGAGTTATTATGGGAAAGAGAGATGTAAATGTCTGGTGGGACGCTCAATCCGATTTCCTGTCTGTGACTTTCGACGGCAAAGACGGCTATATGGTCGAGACGACGGACGACAGAGTTATGGCGAGGGTAGATGAGCACGGAAATGTAACGGGCTTTCATATCTTGGGATTGAGTACGATTGAGGATATGAGTGGCGCGTCAAATCTGAATCTCCAAGAGGCCATAGACGGAATTTAACACCCCAAGCGGATTGGGCAGGCAGTATGGAGAGAAGCATGACCGACTTGCTACTAAAGGGCGGCGAAGTAATAGACCCGTCGCAGGACATCAGGGCAAAGCTGGACGTCGCGGTCACGGACGGCGTCATATCAGAAGTCGCGCCGGACATAGACCCGTCCGGAGTGTCCCGCGTCATCAATGTGACCGGCAACATCGTCACCCCCGGCATGATCGACCTGCACACCCATGTGTACGAGGGCGTCAACCAGATCGGCATCAACCCCGACCTCGCCGGCATACGCTCCGGCGTTACGACCGTCCTGGACGCCGGCAGCGCGGGCTGCTACACATTCGGCGGCTTCCCCAACTATGTCGTTCCCCGCGCCAAGACCAACGTCTTCTGCATGCTGCACATCTCCCGTGTCGGCTTGAGCTACCAGCCCGACACATCCCGCCGCGAGGACATCGACCTCGAAGAGACGGTCAGCGTCATCAAGGCGAACAGGCCGCTCATCCAGGGCGTGAAAATTCGCGCCGTCGGTCCTGGCGTGCCGCGCATGGGCGTGGAGATGGTGCGACTGGCAAAGCAGGCGGCGACCGAGGGCGGCGTTCGCCTCATGGTGCATATCGGCGACCGCAGCATCGCCGGCGGCGACGGCACCGAGCCCACGATCACGCACGAACTTCTGCCCCTGCTGGAGGACGGCGACATCATCACGCACCTCTTCAGCGGCAACCCCGGGCGCATCATCGACGGCGACGGCAAGGTCATACCGGAGATTCTGGAGGCACAGGAGCGCGGCGTGTTCCTCGACACGGCGCACGGTCGGCAGAACTTCAGCTTCGATGTCGCAAAGTCTGCGCTCGACCAGGGCGTACAGCCCCGCAGCATCAGCACCGACATGACGCCGCCCGGCCGCATGAACACCGTCCACAGCATGACCGAGATGCTGGCGCGCTTCATGGCGCTGGGCTTCTCCCTCGAAGACGTCATTCGCATGACAACCGCGAACCCGGCTAGCGCGCTCGGAATGGACGACACGCTCGGATCTCTCGCGGTCGGCAGGCCCGCAGACATCAGCGTGCTGAACGAAGAGACGGGCGACTGGCTGTTTCACGACACCGAGGGCAACACCCTGCGCGGCGACAAGGCGCTCGTGCCAATCGTTACCGTCAAGGACGGCGAGCCATACTCGCCCGACTGGGGCCCCCGCCCCTGGGGATGGCTGCCCGACTCCGCACCCTGACATCCATTCACAGGTGAACATCCCCTCCCCCTAATGGGAGGATAAGAGAGGGGGGAGAAATCCCTTCCCCCTTGATGGGGGAAGGTTAGGATGGGGGTGACATCCTTTACACCCTCTTAAATTACTCCACCGGCAGCATAGCCAACAGCTCGTCCTCGGTCAGCACCTCGACCTCAAGCCGTTGCGCGTCCGCCAGCTTCGAGCCTCCGCCCTCCCCTGCCACCAGGTAGTTCGTGTTCTTGCTCACGCTGCCGCTCACAGCGCCACCGTACTGCTTGATCAGGTCCTGCACCTGCGACCTGCTGAAGCGATCCAGCCTGCCCGTAACCACGAATCGCATCCCCACGAACGGCTGCTCCGTCGGCATCACGCGCTCCTCGTCCTCCAGGCGCACACCGGCGGCGCGCAGCTTCTCCACAACCTGTCGGTTCGCCTCGTTCTGGAAGTACGACACCACGCTCTCCGCGATGCGCGGCCCAATGCTGTCTATGGCGACCAAGGCTTCCTCGTCGGCTGCCATCAGCTTGTCGATTGTCGTGAACTCGCGCGCAAGCAACTCCGCAACCTCTCCGCCGACATGCCGTATCCCCAGCGCGACCAGAACGCGTGCCAGCGGTCGCTGCCTGCTCTCCTCAATGGCAGACAGCAGGTTTGAGACGCTCTTCTGACGCAGCGAACCAGGCTCAAGCAGGTGCTTCCTGTTCACATAGAACAGGTCGGACTGCGCTTCGATCAGCCCGTTTCCGAGGAACTCCGAGCTGATAGAAGTGATATGCGCCTGCGCCCTCAGTTCCGCGAAGTGGCTCACGACCGACTTCGCGGTACGCGCGCTGACTCCGCTGAGTTCTCCTATGTCCAGTTCGCTCGCGCCGGACAGCACGCTCATATCTCCGAACCGTTCGGCGATGATTCCCGCCGACTTCTTGCCCACAGTGGGGATGCCGCTGGCTGCGAGCGCGTCCTCGAATGGACGTGCCTTGGCAGCCTCTATCACATCCAGCAAGTTGAGGCGCGCCAGATCGCCCGGCTTCAGATAGTAGATATCCGCCACATCCTTTATGAGACCCTGCTGAATCAGGTACTCGCCCCATTTGATGCCCATGCCGTCTATGTCCATCGCGCCGCGGCTGACGAAGTGCTCCAGCAGGCGCACGAGCTGCGTCGGACATGACGCGTTCACGCAGTACGACATCGCCTCGTCCTCGGGACTGACGACAGGTTCGGCGCAACTCGGGCACGATTCCGGCATGCGAAATTCGCGCTCCTCGCCGCTTCGCCGGTCTGCGATGACGCTCACGACCTGCGGGATGACCTCCCCTGCCCTCTCCACCACCACCCAGTCGCCGATGAGCAGGTCCTTGCTGCGAATGTAGTCCTCGTTGTGCAGCGTCGCCTGCCTCACCGTCGCGCCCGCGATATTCACCGGCTCCAGCACGGCATAAGGGTTGATGCTCCCCGTCCTGCCCACATTCACGCGGATGTCCAGCAGCCGCGTTATCTCCTGCACCGCGGGGAACTTGTACGCCACGGCCCAGCGCGGCTCTCTGCCCACCACGCCCAGGTGTCTCTGGTAGTCCAGATCGTCCACCTTTATCACGATGCCATCAGCAGCGGCGTCCAGTTCCTCCTCGTAGCTCTGCACCCACCGGTTGTAGAAAGCAATCGCCTCTTCAGGCGAGTGAACGAGGCGGCTGTCGTCGCTGACCTTGAAGCCCAGCCCCTTCAGGTATTGCAGCATCTCCCAGTGCGTACTGGGCACTTCCCCGCCCTCAGCGTAGCCCAGCGAGTAGATGAATATGTCGAGCGGCCGTTCCGCCGTACTGCGCGGGTCCAGTTGCCGCAGCGAGCCCGCAGCCGTATTGCGCGGGTTGGCGTATGTCTGCTCTCCTCTCGCAGCCCGCTCCTCGTTGAATTTCACGAACAGCGACTTCGGGAAATAGACCTCGCCTCGCACTTCAAACCGTTCCGGCACATCCTCGCTCAGTAGTCGCAGCGGGATGCTCTTTACCGTGCGCAGGTTCAGCGTCACATCCTCGCCTACCATGCCGTTGCCGCGAGTCGCACCCTGCACGAACACGCCGTCCTCGTAGGTCAGCGCGACCGCGAGCCCGTCATACTTCAGCTCGCACACCATATCGAAAGGCTCGCCCTCCAGCATGTCCGACACACGCTTGTGCCACGCCATGAACTCCTCGTCGTCGAAGGCATTGCCGAGGCTGTGCATCGGCCTGCGATGGCTGACCTGCTCGAATCCCTCGGCGGGCGCAGCGCCCACTCTTTGAGTCGGCGAGTCCAGCGTTACCAGGCCCGGATGCTCCGCCTCGATGGCTCGAAGCTCGCGCATCAGCTCATCGTACTGCGCGTCACTGACCTCCGGGCTGTCCAGCACGTAGTAGCGGTAGTTATGGTAGTTCAGCCGCTCCCGGAGTTCTTCTATTCGCTCTGTTACATCGGTGGTAGTCATAAGCTCACCAAAAGAGTCGCAACTTACACAAACATAATTCGATGCTAGCGAATACCGCCTCTTCCTTCAAGGCTCTACGGTATCTCCTAGAGATGGGCATAATTGCGGTTCATTTTGTTCCTGCCCCCTTTGGGGGAAGGTTAGGAAGGGGGATATGATGAATTACGCTCAAGCCTAGTATCACCATTGTAGCCTTGCCCGACATCGAAAAGTGGACGCACCATTACACGCTAGATATACTCATGAGACAGTCTGAAATGAGGGATGACGAAAGGAACCCAGTTTATGAAAGGTATCCAATTCTTGGTTGACGAGCACGGCAACAAGAAATCGGTCCTCATAGACTTGGAGCTATGGGGCGAGTTGTGGGAAGACATCTATGACAACATAGTTGCCCATTCCGCACTTAGCGAGCCTACCATAACTTGGGAGGCGATGAAGGCGGATATGGACGCCGAATTACAGCGTGAGCGGGAATTGCTTGCATGTGTTGAGGGGAGGCATTCTGTTCCTTCCCCCTTGATGGGGGAAGGTTAGGATGGGGGTGAAGCCTGCATGAAAAGCAATCTTAAAACTAACGACAATACCCTTTAGCAAGACCCCGTAACACAAATGAGGGATGACATTTTGCCCGAGTCACAAGAGTTCAAAGATTTCATCGCACAGTATCCTCCGCTTCTGGCGATCGGAAACACGCCCATGGTCAAGGTCGACGCCGACTTCGACATCGGCGACGCGGAGATACATGTCAAGTATGAGCACCTGAACCCCGGCGGCTCCATCAAGGACCGGCCCGTCCTGCGGATGCTTGGCGAGGCCATCCTTGCGGGCGATTTGACGAAGGGCAAGTCCATCATAGACGCAACCTCGGGCAACGCGGGCATCGCCTACGCGATGATCGGCGCGGTGCTTGGCTACAAGGTAACGCTCGTAATGCCTGAGAACGCCAGCGAAGAGCGCAAGAAGCGTCTCATCGCGCACGGAGCCGAGATCATATACACCGACTCCATGCTCGGCTACGACGAGGCGCTCTACGAGGTCAAGCGCCGCTATGAGAAGTCCCCCGACAAGTACTACTACAGCGACCAGTACAGCAACCCGAACAACCCCCAGGCACACTACGACACCACCGCCGCGGAGATACTGCGGCAGGCCCCCGACATCACGCACTTCGTCGCCGGCGTCGGCACGGGCGGCACCATCTCCGGCGTCGGACGGCGCCTCAAGGAGCACAACCCCGACATCAAGGTCATCAGCATCGACCCGCCCGAATGGCCCGGCGTCGAAGGCCTGAAGCCCCTCAGCGCGGGCCATATCATCCCCGACACCTTCGACGACTCCGTAGTCGACGAGATGCTGGAAATCGACGTCGACGCCTCCTACGAGATGTCGCGCAGGCTGTCCTCCGTCGGCCTCTTCGCCGGGCAGTCCTCCGGCGCCTATGTGCAGGGCGCATACGAGATCGCCAGGCGCGACCGCGGCGGCAAGTTCGTCACCATCTTCAACGACATCGGCGAGCGCTACTTCAGCACCGGCATGTGGGGGTAGGAGGCCGGTCAGTTCGTCAGTATCCCAGTTTGTCAGTTACGGGAGCTGCATCGGCTTGAGCAGGATAGATAGAATTGAAGGCAAGGCGCGACATGGCTATTCGTGAATTGAATGTTTTCGAGCAAGCGGATGAGTTGTATGAGCGGTATGGCAAACCGCTCGAAGGTGAACATTGGGGCAAATATGTCGCAGTATCCTATGATGGTAGAACCCTGCTTGGCACGGACTTGCACACCACTCATCGAGAAGGGCGCAAATCGTTCGGTGAGGAAATGCATGTGTTCCATGTGGGAGAGAAATTCATAAAGCTACCCCCGCCAAAGCGTCTGAAGGGGAAAGAAAAGAGGCTTTCCTGGAGGCTTTCCATACCCATCATCAGGCTGTATGAACGGTATGGCAAGCCGCTCGAAGCCGAGCACCAAGGCAAGTTCGTCGCCATAACCTCAGACGGTAGAACGATGTTGGGAACGGATAAAGACATTCTTTTCAATAAGGCAATAGAAGCACTTGGCTCCGACATTTTCGTCTTTGAAGTGGGACGTCCAAGGCGGAATGAGTGACACAGCAGACAGTTAGCTCGCAGTTTCCTTATCTACCCATCCACATTTATTTGGGTGGTGCCATAACTTATGAAGTTGAGGCGTTGCTTGATACTGGATTCGATGGCGCAGTCCTATTGCCTAGCGACTTTCTGTTCGATGCTGTCCCAGATATAGAAGAGGATACCTACGAGCTGGCTGACGGCAGTGAAGTTACAGTTCGTTCTTACCCGATTGTGGTAGAAATTGACGGCTTTGACCCAATTGAAGTGTCAGCCTCCCCTCTAGGCGACGAACCCATCATCGGCGTCGAAGTCATCCGACACTTCTCGGTTACACTGGACCACGGGAGGCGTGTTATCGTAGAGCCGTAAGCGGGTGGGCATGCACGACAGCAGAGCAAATATCGAGAGAACGGCGGATCAGGGACTTGGCCGCCGCATCGTGAGCGCGTTCGCGCCGTACTGGTTCAAGGTGTCGGTCGTGGGTGTGCTCATTTTCGTCACCGCAGGTCTCGGTGTCGTCAACCCCGTCCTCATCCGCGTCGTCTTCGATTCCGCCCTCTTCCCGCCGTCAGGCACCCCCGACCTCGATCTGCTCTGGCTGCTCGCAGCCGTGATGGCGGCAATCACGGTGGCGACCGGCGGGCTCGGCATCGTGCAGACATTCTTCACCAACCAGGTCGGCCAGCGAGTAATGCGCGACCTCCGCGACCGCCTCTACGAGCACCTGCAGACGCTCTCCATCAGCTTCTTCACGGACACCCGCACCGGCGAAATCCAGTCCCGCGTGGCGAACGACGTCGGCGGCGTGCAGAATGTCGTCTCCAGCACCGTCTCCAACGTGCTCTCCAACAGCGTCATATTCATCAGCACGCTCATAGCCATGTTCATCCTGTCGTGGGAGCTGACGCTGGTATCTATGGGCACCGTGCCGGTATTCGCGCTCATCTCGAAGTTCGTAGGCCAGCGACGACGCGCCGTCGCCGCCCGCACCCAGAAGGCGGCAGCCGAAGTCAGCGCGATCACGCAGGAGACGCTCTCCATCTCCGGCATGATGCTCTCCAAGCTGTTCGGGCAGCAGGAGCGCGAGATACAGCGCTTCCACGAGGAGAACCAGAACCTGTCAGACCTGACCCTCCAGCGCCAGATGACCGGGCGCACATTCTTCACGCTCGTGCAGGTCTTCTTCTCGCTGACGCCCGTGGTCATTTACCTCATCGCCGGTTACATCCTGTCCGGCAGCGCAACGAACGACCTTACCGCCGGAACGATCATCGCCTTCACCACCCTGCAGGCGCGCCTGTTCTTCCCCATTGGCAGCCTGCTGCAAGTCTCGGTCGAGCTTCAGGCGTCGATGGCGCTGTTCGAGCGCATCTTCGGCTACCTGGACATCGAACCCGAGATTGTGGACTCCGAAGACGCGATTCCGCTCTCTCCCAACGATTTGGACGGCAGAATCACCCTTGAGGATGTGCGCCTGCAGTACGGCCTGTCCGCCGAAGAGCGCCTGAACGCAAGCATCAACGGCGTATCCCCGAACGGCACGGGCCGCCTTGCACTCGACGGCGTCAGCCTGCAGATCGCGCCGGGCCAGCTCGCGGCATTCGTCGGCCCCAGCGGTGCGGGAAAGACAACCATCTCATACCTGATACCGCGCCTCTACGACGTCACGGAAGGCGCGGTGAAGATCGACGATGTGGACGTGCGCGACATCCGGCTGAAATCCCTTGCGCGCCTGATCGGCTACGTCTCCCAGGAGAGCTACCTGTTCCACGCCACCCTGCGCGAGAACCTGATGTACGGCGACCCCGACGCCACTGAGGAGCAGATGATAGAGGCCGCGAAAGCAGCGTTCATCCATGACCGCATCATAGAGTTCCCGGACGGCTACGACACCATCGTCGGCGAGCGCGGCTACCGCATGTCCGGCGGCGAGAGGCAGCGCCTCTCCATCGCCCGCGTCATCCTGCACGACCCGCGCATCCTGATACTCGACGAGGCGACATCCGCCCTCGACACCGCGAGCGAGCGGTACGTGCAGGCAGCACTTGAGCCGCTGATGAAGGGGCGCACCACCATCGCCATCGCGCACAGGCTGTCCACGATTCTATCCGCCGATGTCATATTCGCCGTCGACGAAGGCCGCATAGTGGAACAAGGCACACACGAGGAACTGCTGGTGAACCGTGGCTTGTACGCCGACCTATACCACGAGCAGTTCGACAGCGGTCGCGTCGAATGCCACTGCCTCGACGGCATCGTCCTGTCAGACGGCAGGCTCGTCGCGCAGGTAGAGGGAGTTAGGGTGTAATGGCCGAGCTTGTGGATGAGATAACCTACGCCGGCGGTGTGCAGACTATCTCTCTGTTTAAGGTGTAAGTCTTTAGCTGATACAGAGACTGTGGGATGC
>CAZWDM010000027.1:0-15412 GCA_964632415.1 uncultured Dehalococcoidia bacterium
CCGGTTGCCGAAATCCTGAACACAGAGGGACCGGGAGCGCGAACGCTACGACACAGGTCCTTGCATTCCTAGCCGGATGAGATGCCGGCTGCTTCGACTACGACTGCTCTGAGGCTGCAGGCGTAGCTGATGGGGTGGGGGATAGATAAATACACCTTTATTATCTCACGAGATTCGGGCGAGTCAACAAGATTGGACAGAAAACGGCGGAAATTGCTGGGAAATGGCGCATGTTCGCTGTAGCATGCTGCGCTTCTACGAATGCTTCCGCGCGATTCTCTGGCGAGCCGCCGTAAGCCGCGTGGGACCCTGGTGGTATGCCTGAGTGTTTCGCCTGCTCTCGTGCGTTGAATCCCCGTTGAGTTCATCTCAGTTCGCGCCTCTGACAGGACGCACCCTGTTCGCTCAGTGTTGACACGGAGGCTTTCATGCTCTAGCTAGGATTGCTGTGCAGATTCCATCAGGTCCTTCGGGTCCTGCAGGTGACATGCGTGCGAGTCACGGTTTGAGTCCGGTGCTAAGAAGGGAGACGATTCCCCCAGACCAGCAGGAGCTGCTCAGAAGTAGCGGAATCTCGACGGTATGCCATCTGCGAGGGCGACCCTGCCAATAGGGCGCGGATTCACAACACATTCTGCCGCTACTTCACTTACGGAATCCCTGGGACTCGCACTGACAACAGGTAGCATCTTGGACCTTTCACATTGGAGGAAGCAAACGTTGCCAAGAGAAAACTGAGAAGAAGGGATCTCTAAGTATCCAGAATCTGCCTGCGCGATACCCGTTGATCGTCTCGACAACACCGCCCTCACCGTGGCCCCACCTTTGTTAGACTATAAGTAAGAACTTAAGGAAGTGTTAAGAGCATTATCCAGGGCTGCAGAGTGAGTCCGGTAAAAAGCGTTGAACAGAGAGTTCCCGGACTCTGCGAGAATGCGCTGACGGAGGCGTGTATAAAGACAGTTATACACGCTTTGAAACCTTGGATGAAGGAGCATCAGCCAAGTTCGCAGAAGGCTAGCATAGGGCCTTTTCGCTGTCAACAGAATCCCGAAAGGGCTCTCTCGTCACTCAGCCGTTGCCCACCCTCAGTCCGTAATACTGGGCGACGGCGCCCCTCACCACCATCTCATTGCGGGTGTAAAGCGCCGGCATCTTCGGCGAACGCCATCTGCCGGCTGTCATCAGGCTCGGCAACTCTATTCCCGCCCTCGCCAGATCGCAGGCCATTCCCACGCGGGGCGAGTGACCACTGAAGCCGTCTCCCAAGCCTGCGATTCGCGCGGCCTGCTTGATCCGTCTCGAGATCTGGTTCGGACGTAGGCCGAAAACGCTGTCTTCCTCGACAGCATCCCCCTTGATGCGCGTCAGGAATGTCATGGTAGGAACCGACACGTAGGCCACGTAGCCCTCACCGTCAGGATCGGTCTTCGATCGGCGGATTAAGAGACGTCCTGTGCCGTCCTCCTCGGCGACGATGTCGCCCCAGACGAGAGCCGCAGCTTCCGACACCCTGAGCATCGCGTCCCTCATCAAGCACATTATCGCTATGTCCACCTCGCACCTCCTTCTGGCGGACATCACGCTCTCCCTGCCGCCGCCTCGTCCGGACCTGGGTTCGCATACGGATGTCATAATAACCGCAAGGGCATCCTCTGTGAGTGCTACGGCCTGCTTCTGCATCAT
The DNA here is from genome assembly GCA_964632415.1 of uncultured Dehalococcoidia bacterium. GTDB lineage: Bacteria > Chloroflexota > Dehalococcoidia > Lucifugimonadales > JADFKI01 > Bin90. Next base: position 1,687 of record CAZWDM010000027.1, read on the forward strand.
TCCAGCCTTCCGGTTCACGCTCCTGATGAGCGCCTTCACAACCGGCGTATCACACGGGTCGGCCAGCCCCAGCGCTTTGTGAACAAACCCGACGGCGGAGGCTGCCGCTCTTATGGTGGCGGGTCTGTGTCCTTGTGTCTCGAATCGCTCGCACAGATACATTTCTACAGCTTGCGGTTCGGCGGGCAGTGCCTGCATACCCCTCTCCCGGGTCCAGTAGACGAACCTCGCCCACTGCGCTTCGTAGTTCACACGGGTGTTGTCTGCCAGCCCGCTCAACAGACGCGCGTCGAGAGAGCCCTTGACATCATGCCTTGTCACGGACAGCACTTCTGCATCCGGGCATCTGATCGTCGCAGCTTCGCAGTCTCTCGTACGCTGCTGGCCTGCTGTGATACGAGACCGGTCTGGCGCCATCGGTTCAAGAAAGGAAACAGCCGCGATGTCGCTAAGTGAATGTCTCATCCTCCCATCCTCCTCCCCTACGAGTGATACAAAAAGGGCCGTATAACTGTCTTTATATACTTCTTTAGATGCACATAGAGACTATTGTGCCCGGAAAGTAAACCATAGTTCTTACGACAATGCACGCACTCTGGGGCGCTCATTTTCGATGATCTGTGGATTAGTGGTGGAAAACAGGCCGCTCAGACTAACCCCGAATCCTCTGCTGAAGGAAGTTTTGACTCAAATCGGATTTATCATCAATTCCGGAGGCGCAACGGAATCCTCAAAAGGCCTCCGCAGATAAAACAGGTGGCAAGTTCAATTACGTCACCGTGGGTACCAACCGACAGGCAGCCAATGGATTCGTCATAGAATCGGACTCGGAGAGGGTCATCTCCTGATCTCGTTTTCACACATTAATTCCGTTCAGCTTTAGCGAGATACCAAACATATTCTGGGCAATTGGGATAAGAGCAGAGATTAGGGAGTGTTGTGATAGATATGAAGAGTCTCGGAATGGCATTCTGGCTTGCCATAGTGATAGCTGTATCAGTGGAGGGCGTCGACCTCTTCAGGTTTGAGAGAGGGGGTATGGCTTTTGCGCAGGCAGATACTACGTCCCCAACCGTTTCGAGTATTGCAATAACAAGTGATACAGGAGATGAAGGGAATACTACCTGGCAGAACGCACTAGATGACGACCATGTCTATGGTATAGGCGATGAAATTGAGGTGACGGTGACGTTCAGCGAAAATGTCGCTGTTACCGGCTCGCCGCGACTAGCACTAGACCTTGGCGGCGTTTCCAAGAGCGCGGCATACGACAGTACAGTCGGTGCCAGCGTGGCCTTTGTCTACACCGTGGTAGAGAGCGACAATGACACAGACGGCGTCGCAGTTGGTGCGAACAAGCTCACGTTAAGTGGCGGGACAATTAAGGATGCAGCTGACAATCCTGCAGACTTAGATCATAGTGCACTGACAGCCCAGTCTGAGCACAAGGTAGACGGAATTCGACCGAGGGTTTCAAGTGCCCCACATTTCGCCCTTAGTACTGATGGTCTGGACGGCACCTATGGAATAGGCGACGGTCTCTACTTCAATGTGGACTTCAGCGAGGATGTGATAGTTACTGCAGCCGGCATTACCTCGATACCGCAGCCGGGAAGTCCCCGTCTGAAACTGAGCCTTCAAAGCGGCACCAGATACGCCTACTTCGCCTTCGCAGCTGCATGTAAGAGTCAGGTCGGCGACGTCTGCGTCTTTAGTCCGGATCCTAACTCGAGACGAGGGGACAAGGTCGTATTCGAGTACGCCGTCGTGAGAGGTGATCAAGCACCAAATGGTGTGTCCATTGACGCCAACGCAATTGGGCTAAACGGAGGGGCAATTAAAGATGGCGCGGGCAATGATGCTGTCTTGACTCACAGTGCGGTCTCTGCGGACTCGGATTCTGTGATTGAGACCCCAAAATCCAGGGATGCTAACCTGAGCGACTTGAAGCTCAGCGAGGTTGACTTCGGCACGTTTGCGTCAGGTACGACCTCGTATACCGCCAGTGTGGCAAACAGTGTCTCTGAGACCACCGTCACACCAACCGTTAACGACGATGGCGCCAGCTACGTCATCAAGATCGGGGGAGTTACGGACTCCGACGGCACGGTGGACCTGGCGGTGGGCAGCAACGTTATCACTGTTGAGGTTACGGCAGAGGACGACAAGACCACGAAGACCTACACCGTCATCGTCACACGTGCCGACCCACCCTCGACAGACGCGACTCTCAGCGGACTCACCCTCAGCGGCGTGAACTTCGGCACCTTCGCCTCGGCGACTGAGACCTACACGGCCAATGTTGCTTACAGCGCGTCTGAGACGACCGTCACTCCCACGCTGAACGACTCCGATGCGAGCTACGTCATAAAACTGGGCGGAACGGAGGACTCGGACGGCACGGTGTCACTTGCCGTCGGCAGCAACACCATAACTGTAGAGGTCAAGGCGGAAGATGGCACAACCAAGAAGACCTACACCGTCACCGTGACGCGAGCGGCACCTCCGTCTTCGGATGCCACCCTCAAGTCGCTCAGTCTCAGCAGCATCGACTTCGGCACGTTCAAGTCGGTGACCACCACATACAGCGCCAGTGTCGCCAACAGCGTGACCGAGACCACAGTGTCTCCGACCGTAAACGACGATGGCGCAAGCTACGTAATAAAACTGGGCGGGGTCGAGGACACGGACGGAACGGTCTCGCTCAGCGTGGGCAAGAACGTTATCACCGTCGAGGTGACTGCCGAAGACGGAGAGACCGGGCAGACCTACACGGTCAACGTGACTCGCGCGCAGCCGCCTTCGACGGACGCGACACTGAGCAGCCTTACCCTTAACAACGTTGACTTCGGCACCTTCGCCTCCGGCACGACCTCATACACTGCCAGTGTCGCCAACACCGTCTCGGAGACCACGGTGACGCCAACGGTGAACGACGACGGGGCGAGCTATGTGATCAAGCTGGGCGGAACGGAGGATGCAGACGGAACCGTCTCGCTATCGGTGGGCAGCAACGTTATCACCGTCGAGGTGACGGCAGAGGACGACTCTACGACGAAGACGTACACGGTCACGGTAACCCGAGCAGAGCCGCCGTCCACCGACGCGACGCTTAGCGGCCTGACCCTGAGCGACGTGGACTTCGGCACATTCGACTCGTCGACACTGACCTACACGGCGAGCGTGGCGAACGGCGTATCTCAGACCACGGTCACGCCCACCGTAAATGACGATGGGGCGAGCTACGTCATCAAGCTGGGAGGCGTGAAGGATACGGACGGCACGGTCTCGCTATCAGTGGGCAGCAACGTCATCACGGTCGAGGTCACCGCGGAAGACGACTCCACGACGAAGACGTACACGGTCACGGTAACCCGCGCGGAGCCTCCGTCAACGGATGCTACCCTGAGCGGACTGACCCTGAGCGACGTGGACTTCGGCACCTTCGAATCGGCTACCACCTCATACACCGCGAGCGTTGCGAACGGCGTCACCCAGACGACGGTCACGCCCACCGTGAACGATGACGGGGCAAGCTACGTCATCAAGCTTGGCGGCGCAACGGATGCGGACGGCACCGTCGCGCTCTCTGTGGGCAGCAACGTCATCACCGTCGAGGTCACCGCGGAGGACGAGGACACCACCAGGACCTACACCGTGACCGTCACGCGGGCCGAGCCGGAGACACCCGAGGAGAAGTCGACCGACGCCTCGCTCAGCGCACTGACACTGAGCGGCGTCAGCTTCGGCACCTTCGACTCCACGACGACCTCGTACACGGCGACGGTGGCGAATACCGTCACCCAGACTACGGTGTCTCCAACCGTGAACCACGACGGAGCGAGCTACGTGATCAAGCTCGGCGGTACGGAGGATACGGACGGAACCGTCTCCCTGAGCGTGGGCAACAACGTCATCACGGTCGAGGTTACCGCGGAAGATGAGGAGACCACGAAGACATACACCGTGACCGTTACCAGGTCGGCTCCACCGTCTACCGATGCCACGTTGAGCGCCCTGACGCTCAGCGGCGTCAGCTTCGGCACGTTCGCGTCGGGAACTACTTCCTACACGGCAAGCGTGGCAAACAGTGTCACACAGACGACGGTCACGCCCACCGTGAACGACTCGGGGGCGAGCTACGTGATCAGGCGTGGTGGTGTGACCGACGCGGACGGAACGGTCACTCTCTCCGTAGGCAGCAATGTGATCACGGTGGAGGTGACGGCAGAAAACGGCACGACCACCAGAACCTACACGGTGACCGTGACGCGCGCCGCGCCTTCGTCGACGGACGCCACTCTGAGCGGCCTGACACTGAGCGGCGTGAGCTTCGGCACCTTCGACTCTTCGAAGACGTCCTACAGCGCAAGCGTAGCCAACAGCGTGACGCAGACTACGGTCACGCCCACCGTCAGTCACTCGGGAGCGAGCTATGTCGTCAAGATGGGCGGCACGACCGACTCGGACGGCACGGTATCGCTCGCAGTGGGCAGCAACGTCATCACGATCGAGGTCACCGCGCAGGACGGCGATACCACGCGCACGTACACCGTGACGGTAACTCGCGCATCGGAGGCGGACGACACCCCCGTGACGGGAGAGCTTCCCACCGACGACCCGAAGGTGAACTTCAGGGTAACGAGCTACGGTCACGACCGGGTGGACCTTGCCTGGTCCGTGCCCAGAGACAGGAAGATCAGCAGCTACACCGTGCAGAAGTACGAGCACGACGGCAGCGAGTACGTCTCGTCGGGAAGCGACGCGGACTCCGGGACATCGGGAACGACCGAAGGTGGAAAGTCCCATACTTGGAGCAACACGGACGTGGATCCGGACACGCTATACCTCTATGCGCTGGCGCTCAGCGACGACGCGGACACCGCGATCATAGAGCTGTCCGTAACGGTGAGGACCCTTTCGTCGGACGCGACGCTCAGCGCCCTCAGCCTTAGCAACGTGAACTTCGGTGACTTCGAAAGCGCCACCACGTCCTACAGCGCCGATGTCGGAAACGGCGTCGAGGAGACTACGGTTGCCGCGACGACGGGCCACTCCGGCGCTAGCTACGTGGTAAAGGTCGGTGAAGACACATACGACGACGGCGAGGTCCCGCTCGATGTCGGGGAGAACGTCGTATCGGTCATCGTCACCGCACAGGACGGGGAGACCCAGCGGACCTACACGGTTACCGTGACCCGAGCGCGGACCCTCCCCGTCGGGGACCTTGCAACTGACGACCCGCCTGTGAACCTCAGGGTTACGAGCTTCGACGAGGACGAGGTCAACCTGGCGTGGGAGGTCCCGCGCAACAGGGGTATCACCGGCTACGTTCTGGAGCGGCAAGACCACGACGGCACGGAGTTCGCGCTCTCGGACTGGAGCTCGTCTGCCGGTACGGCAGGCGGAAGCAGTGTGTCTGTGTCCAGCATGGGTCTTGCGGCCGACTCCCGGTACAGGTACGACCTGTCGCTCAGGAGCGGCGACAGAACCGTCATCCTGGAGAAGTCTATCGAGGTAACGACGCAGGCTAGCGGTGGCACGACGTTGTCGTCAGACGCGGCTCTCAGGTCACTGTCTCTCAGCGGTGTGACACTCGATCCGGACTTCAGCTCAACCCTCTACCGCTACGGCGGCAGCGTCGCCAATGACGTCACGCAGACCACCGTGACTGCCACGCTGAGCGACTCCGCGGCGAGCTACGTTGTGAAGCTCGGCGGCACGGAAGACTCGGACGGCACGGTGAACCTCGGAACCGGCAGGAACGTGATCACGGTTCACGTCACGGCGGAGGACGGCGTGACCACCCGCGTCTACACGGTGGTCGTGAACCGGGCAAAGGTAACCGCCGATCTGTCCACGGATGCGTCCCTGCGTTCGCTCTCGCTGAGCAGGATCGACATCGGCACATTCGACTCCGAGACTGCATCTTACACCGCCGCCGTCGAGAACGACGTGGCGGAGACGACCGTTACGGTTGTGCGGAACGACGTGGATGCTTCCCACGCAGTCAAGCTGGACGGAGTTGAAGACGCCGACGGCACGATAGCGTTGGCTGTCGGGGCGAACGTAATCACGGTCGAGGTCACCGCCGAAGACGGCGAGACAACGAGCACATACACGGTTACCGTGACTCGCGCGGAAGCTGCCGCCACCGATCCTGAGCCCGAACCGGAGCCGGAGCCCGTGGACACCTGTGTGGTGTCGCTGACATCCGATGGCACGATCCAAGCCGAATGGGATGACACCTGCCTGTCTCAGAAGGTGGCTCCCGGAGGCAGCGGCGACAGGTATGCGCGCTTCTACACCTTCACGCTGGCTGAAGAGGCTGACCTTGTCATCTCGCTCAGTTCCGAAGAGGACACCTACCTCTACGTGCAGGACGGGCACGGCAGGGACGGGACCACGCTTCACTCAAACGACGACATTGCGAGCGGAGGAGTGAACCTGAACTCTCGGCTGTCGATTACGCTGCAGGCCGGCAGCTACACGATAGAGGCGACGACATACTTGCCCGAGAAGTCCGGCGACTTCACGCTGGCGGTAGAGGGCCTTGGCGGAGCGGACGAGTCGGCACCTGATCCTGAGCCCGAGCCCCAGCCTGAAGAAGACACGTGCGTTGAGTCTCTTGAGGCTGACGGGGAGACGGATGGCAGCTGGGACAACAGCTGCGTGTCGTCCAGAGCCGCCCTCAGTGGCAGTGGCGACAGGTACACGCGCTTCTACACGTTCACTCTCGATGAAGCTTCAGACGTTACGATCACGCTCACGTCCGACGAGGACACGTACCTCTACCTGCTCTCCGGCCACGGCAGGAACGGAGGGGTCCTCTACGAGGAGGACGACATCGAGTACGGCGTGAACACGAACTCCCGTATGTCGGAGACTCTGCAGGCCGGCGACTACACCATCGAGGCGACGACGTACTACGCTGAAAAGGGCGGCGCTTTCACGCTGAACATCGAGGGACTGGGCTCCGCCCCGTGACATACAGAAGAATTACCCGATAGTCTCCACCACCGAGTAAGAAACGTCACAGGCGGCCGCTGAAACAAGCGGCCGCCTAAGGCGCTCGTTTGTCTCTTGCCTCGTCGCAGGCCCTTAAGAAGGAGAGAATGGACACAGAAACTGTTGTTAACCTCTTTCTGGAAAGCCGCCGATCCAGGCGACTGTCAGAAACCACAATCGATACTTACAGCTGGGCTCTCCGCAAGATGGCCGAGATGAATCCCGAGGAACTGCCACGGACGTCCGCCGAAGTCCAGAAACTGTTCATCGCCAACTCTGATCTGTCGCCATCATCGCTGCGAACAATCTGGCACAGGCTTCGGATTTTCTGGAACTGGGCGGCACAGGAGGGTATCTGCTCAAATGTGATGGCGGGTGTTGCCGCTCCGGTAATGAAGCGTAAACTGCCTCGGATACTCAGGTCCACCGAAATCAGATGCCTTCTGAACTCGGTCGAAGTAGAGCGTGACTATGCGATTCTCGCTACACTCCTTGACACCGGTATGCGCATCGGAGAGCTTGCGTCCATGACCCGCACCAGAGTCAGTGCCGAAGGAGTGCTCGTGTCTGGAAAGACAGGGGACAGGATGGTGCCAATGTCGCCGAGCGTGATGGAGCTGGTTAACAGGCAGGGAGACGAGCGGAGTTTGTGGGTCGGCATGCAGGGGCCGCTGACGGATTGGGGCCTGCAGCAGATAGTGAGGCGCAACATGCGAAAAGCGGGTTTCGAGCCGCCGAAGATAGGACCACATACGCTGCGGCACACCTTCGGAATGCACTACATCCTGAACGGCGGGGACGTGTTCTCACTGCAGCGCATAATGGGTCACAGGAGACTTGCGACCACGATGATATACGTGGACATGTCCACAGAGCTTGTGGCACAGCAGCACAGGAAATTCTCCCCAATGGCGGATCTTACCCTCGCCTGCGAGTGGTAGAATCAAGGAGGAAAGTCGTCTGTTATCCGCCTAGCATAAAGAAAGTTAGCGTCTTCAGCCAACGCTATTGGACGGGCGACATTAGAGACACTTATCCAATTCTGAACACAAACAGGCCCTGGCAGGTTCCGTTTGCATATCAGGGATGGAGTGCAGCAATATGAGCATGCGCGGAAATACGAAACTCACTCGTGGATTACTCGCGCTCGCCGCATTATTCTCGGTGGCTTTGATTGCGTGGCTGTTCCTCCCGCCATGTGTGGGTGCGTTCGTCTCTGTGACTCACCTTGACTACTTCAAGGACTTGAACGACCCCAGAACTCTTGTGGACTCGTCAGACGACATCTTCTTCGGCGAAGTCATCGAAAAACTAGGACAGACAAGTAGTCACGGGTGGGTTGAAACGCAATACAGTGTGCAGGTCTTAGAGGTCTTCAAGGGTTCGCTGAGCGGTGAAGTAACGGTCAACCTGCACGGCGGATATGACAGGTGGACTAGGACTATCCACACAGTAAACGGTGCTCCTGACATGCCTGAGCTAGGCAACACCTACCTTTTCGCAACCCGCTTCAACTCCGCCGAGAACTGGCATACCTTTCCACCTGGCTACGGCGACATACAGATTCGCGATACTGCCCATGCCGCCCACTTGCGTCGCACATTCACAGAAGCAGCCGGAAACCAGACCGTCTCAACCCCATGACACAGTGCTGAATGCGGCGAGGTTCCCTTTGCGTGTGGGGTGTTGGAGGTAAGAGATGAACTCTTTAGGGGCCTTGTTTGGAAGTACGGATTGGCACTGAAGGTATTAGGCAAGTGATGAAGCACAGGCCAGTTGATAAGACTCACCACGCTTCGACTCGAGAATTTGCAGTTGTGTTGCCTTGTGGGCCTCTTACCCTAAAGGTAAACGGAATCCTTGACATTCTGAGTCGAATCTCCTTACCGATCCCCTTTACCAGTCATCCTGGTTGGACGAAACACCTGACCTCATTCCAGAGGAACTCCTTCAAGAACCCCAACTTCATCGAATCTGATGTGCGAGAATTCATCAGTGTGCCTCTGGAAAGTGAGGAAAATGAGAATTGAACGCTTTGGGAAGCCATTTGGTATAGGGTTACTGATCGTAGGTGGCGTTTACCTGTTGCTCTTCCTGTTCGCGTTGGCAGTGCATAACTTCGTGGATAGTGTGCCCTACCTGGACTCGACCGCAGATCTACACTCTATAGCTGCCATGCTCGCTCTGTTCCTGGGTGGTCTCTATGTGGTCCTGAACCTCCAGGCATTAAGGACCTTTATACCTCACCTGAGCGTAATTCACGAGATCTCCGATAGGCGCATAGGTCGCGGCCTTGTGCATATCTCAGTAAACGTGCTTATGGAAAACACCTCCAGGATCGAAGTGAAGATCAGCAAAGGGCACTACAGGCTTGAGGTCTTGGCCCCGCCTCCAGGACGCCGGGCCGCGATGCTCCATCAGCTTCTGTGCGGCTGCGATCACCATGGTAAAGAAGAATGGCAACTGCTGGCCAGAGGTTCACGACCGTGGAAGGAGGGTGAGTTGATAGTGGAGCCGGGCCAGAAACAGTCGGTCTTGTACGAATTCGAGGTATCGACTTCGGTCAGAATGGTCAAGATAACCACATCCTTTGACACGCCGAACACCACCGGAAATACGCAGTATGCCGACAAGTGGGGGCACACTTCAGTGTATGACATAACCAGCACTGACCGGAGTCCGTGGATGCTCTTCGGCTAGACATTAGGCACGTCGCTGGGGAACTCGTCCCCTGCCAAAGTCACCACCGAACAGCCGCCCTCACTATTCGTCCTGAAAGACGCGGAAGCCACAGCATACCTGCCATGCGCCGCCTGCGCCGCAGCTGGCGCCGAATCTCGGCCGCGTTCAACTCGATCTCCTCCTCCCGCCAGCGCGTCTCGATTCCCAGTCTCGTCGATGGCGTCCATGTTCGGTCACCTTTCACATGCTCGCCTATCGTCAGACCGTAGCGGCCGTTCACCATCTGCAGTTCCACACGCATGCGCGTGTTGCGCAGCGCCAGCTGCCACGGCGTCAGATTTCCCTCCGGACTACACTCTGCAAAGCTGGATTCCATGGCAAGCAGCCTTCGACGCTCGGAAATCACTTCAGCCGCGGTCGCCTGCCGGGCACCGTCAGCGTCGCATACCTCGGAACCGAAGAACCACTGCTCATCAGGGTATGGTTTCTCGGGGACCAGAGCCGCCATTCGTATGCCGATAAGCAGGCCTCTGTCCTCGTGTCGTTCCACCGCATAACTTTTCTGTCGTTGATGAGGATGCACCCCGTATCGCAGTTCCGCGCCAGTGAGGCTACACTCGAATATCTCAGTGTCAGGAGCGAATGCTACACGCTTCGCCCCCTCGTCCGCGAAGTTCACGTCCTCTCTCGTGTGGAGATAGTACAACGCATCACCGTGCAAACCAGCAGGCGCAGGGTCTCTTATCCACCGCCACCCTCGGGCCAGCGCCAGCGCTCCCGCACGCGCCGCTTCCACCGGCAATTCGCCCAGTACTGGCGCTCCGGCTAATACCGCCAATTCGGAAGGTGTCGCCGCTCCGTCTATCTTTCCCAGTAGGGATGAAGGCTGCTTGCTACTTACGCCGTCCCTGCCTGTTGCGCCCTCGGTCTGCGCTGCGCTTCTACCAACTCCGGGCTGAGCAGACGTGTCAGGCTGAGCGCCCTGCGCCGCTTCGCCTGGTGGTTGCTCACCGGCATACCCCTGAGTACCACCCTTCGAATGTTGAGTACGGTCCGGGGTCCCCTCTTCGCTCCCACGAGACGCCTGCTCCGTCTCGCCGTCCTCTGCCTGTTCCCCTTCGCCCCCGGAGCCGTCCTCGTTGCTTCCCACCTCAGTTTTGCCGATAGAGGATGAAGCCCCGGTGTCGATTCCGTGAATCTGTATGCCGTGCTCCCTCGCATACCTCTCTACAGCCTCTCGCACGACGCCGGTCACATCACCCGTGCCGTTCAGCGCCCGCCTCAGTGGGTCCCGGTTTACTCCGAGAGCTTTCGCCACTCGTCGCTGGCTTGTTCTGTCCACCCACTCACGCAGCCACTTGCGTATTCCATCGCCGTGTCCGCGCTCCATCTCACTTGTCATCGCAAACTCCTGCCTCAGCTGTCACCGCCGACCACCTGCCCAGCGCCCAAACTTTCCTTTTCTCGCCATTCGCACTTTCCCCTACGACGACCGACCACCCGTCCGCCGCTTCATTACCACCTAAACCTCTTCCCCTCACCTCTCTATTTCCCGACCGACCACCCCCTCCTTTCCTGTACAGAGTCTTGATATGCGATCCAGGCTTCTAGCCCTAGACCGTATGTTTCACACCGTGGATACTTCCTTAGTTGATGTACCTGCTTATCGCAGGTTCATGGCGGTCTGAAGATTCACCAGGCCTGCGCTCAGGGCGGAAGGTATCAGCCAGCATCTGCCAAGAACTCCCTCCGCGACCAGTCCCGTCATGTTCCCTACCAGCAGTGGAGTGTCGGCGCCTGACCGTCTATTCTTGCCGGTCTGTCTCGAAGCGAATGCTGAGAATCGACTCGCCGCGGCCGTATCAGGGAAGACTATCGCAACCATAGAGCCGCCTTGGAAATCTCTCTGCGTCTCGAGCGCGCCAAAATATCGACGGTAGCGCAGCAGCTTTTCATCCATATGCGCCGGCTTAATCGCTCGCGCCTCATATTCAAGGAGTAGCGAAAAGGTTCGCCCGCGCCATACAAGCTGGCCCGTCGCATCCGGCTTCAGCCCGTAACGCCGGTTATTGTAGTGGAACCATCTCTCCCATCGGTGTGGTGGCAGGATTTCGGCCAGTTCCCACTCACCTTCAATTCGGCACTCCGCTGCCAGTGCTGAAATGAAGCGATGAACACCACTGGTATGCTTGAGTTCGCGAGCCAGAACTCGCAGCTTGGATCCCGCGATGCGGTGGTTTGTCAGGCCAACGGCGTGGTCGCCACTCTTATCGGGGCTAACTTCCCAATACGCTTTCAGGTCTGACAGCCTCGTTCGATCTCTTCTTGCCAGATACCTCAGCCCGTGGAGGCTGAGCGCAAGCCGGGTCTCGTTCTCTCTCCTCTCCGTAGCTGTCTTTCCGAAGCTGAGCCCCACGATCAGGCCGGAGCGGGAGAGCTGTGCCCTGGCGGCTCTTGCGCGCTCTGCACCGATTCCAAGAAGTTTCGACAGGTCCGACAGGTGCATCAGAGGCCAGTCCGCAAGAGCGTCGAGCATCCTTGTGGCAGGCCGTACAAGATTGCAGGAGATAAGGTCCGGATCGACTTTCCCACCCCTGGCTCTGCCGCGCGGCATCGATATCCGCCTGGGAGGCGCATCTGGAGGCGCAGCCGGCCTTCGTACCGTACTCCGGATGACGCCTTCGATGGGAAACGCCGCGTCAGGACGGTAGATGGGACTTCGCCATATGGCATCGCCAGGCTTCATGCTCCGCACGTCGCCTTCAACGGCGATAGAAAGGTCAAACACCTCTCCTTTCATCCGGTCCAGTATGCCGTGAGCCTCGATTGGGCCTGGAACAAGGAGGAGCGCCGCAAACAGGGTATTGCGCCGGTGCAGCTCGAGCAGGCTCCCCAGGCGGCTGTACGTCGACCGTCGGGGAAGTGTCGGCCCAAAGCGAGCCATACCGAAAGCACGCCCGTCAGGGAGGGTCATGAACGCATCAAGTGGCCCCGACCGTTCCCAACGCCAGCTCAGCCGTCCGCAATAGGGTAGGGAGGCATCCAGTGCAATTCGATAACAGGTTGCCAAGGTCTCAATCCGCCTGAGCAGACTGCGCCGCCACTCGGCGGACAGAGGGAATAGCCTCAGTGCCTCGTCCAATTCCAGCTCTTCCAGTTCTGCGAACTTCCCGATCCCGCGTGGCGTGAGATACCAGCGCTGCAGGCGCGATCTCTCATTGAGTGAATGCCTGATGGTGTCGGTCAGTCCGGACATCTCAAGCCGATGCAGTGCATTCAGGGCAGTTCTCTCCGCCAGAGATGAGACAGAGGCGAGCTCGCGCCTTTCGAGGAACGGCATCCGCCCGAGGGCGCGAATCGCCACCTCGTCGCTGCTCTGTGTCACATCCACCGCCAATACGCGTCACCTCCATATTTTCGAGCCAGCACCGCGCCAATACCCGGAGCCGCCGCTAAAGTCACATGACTGAACCGCAATTCCTGGCACCACCACTTCCTCCGATGTGTCAGGAGCGGCGGGAGCCAGCCGTGGAAACCACACAGCGTGATGGCATATATCAGCATCGGCAACGCGAATACCCCTGTCATCGTTCGCACTTGCTTAAGTTGCCTTATTCCCGGGGCGAGATCGACATCACGGTGCGGCCCTACCTCTGCGAGTTGGTGCCGGGTAGCCTAGTCCCCAGCTGCCGCATTGGCATCGTCGTCCTGACCGTCGTCCTTACCGTCCTTCTTCACATCCTCCCTGTCATCCCTCCTTCCGCGGCGGCCCCGTTTGCCGCCCCTGCCAGTCCTAGGTCCCTGTCCGAAGTCCAGTCCCTCATCGCCACCCGTCCTGTCCAGCATGTCTCGGAAGTCGCTCACCTGATCATCCATATACTGCTCCTGCTCGCGCGCTACCTCGGCCTGTGGCCTGGTGTAGGCATCCGAGGCGCTGCGTATCCCCTCGGCGATAGCAGGATTGCCGGGCATTGGCGGCAAGAGCCGCATCGAGAAGTACTCGGGACGTGGACCGCCCAGGTCCAGCCTGCCGTAG
>CAZWDM010000027.1:15512-35728 GCA_964632415.1 uncultured Dehalococcoidia bacterium
GAGCCGCATCGAGAAGTACTCGGGACGTGGACCGCCCAGGTCCAGCCTGCCGTAGCAGTTGTGAGCGGCAAGCCCGGTTATGTCCTCCTCGTCGAGGCGCTCGCTATCCAGCTCGGGAAGCAGTCTCTTCGCATCCACGGCGTTCACCTGAAAGACGCACAGGCAGCCGGCGTTGGCCAGTATTGAGTCCCTCATCGTGGGGGACAGGTCATCAAGTCTTGAGAGGCTCTGCGTCGCCAGCACAAGGGACCCGCGATACTTGAGCAGCTCCGACAGCATTTCCTCGTACTCAACACCCGGTATCGTCTGCATCTCGTCCACAACGACCATCGCCCCTCCGCGCTTCGCCACGTCTTTCTCGCCCTCCTGTCTGATCACCGACTCGACCAGATTCAAAATCGCGGCACCGACGAGCGCGGATACGTGTCGGCCCACTGCACCCTGGTCGGTGCTCACCAGCAGTACCTCTCCGTTGCTTATGGCTTCGGCCACATTGAGCGTGCAGCTGCGCTGTCCGAGTATCTCGCGCGCAGCCGCCGATCCGGCGTACTGCGCGAGCCGCGTCTGTACCGGGGCGAGGGCATCCGCAAGATACTGGACCTGCCATGTCCCGAAATCACTCTGCCACCAATCGAGGATGAACGGGTCCCTCACCCGTCTCAGTACCCTGTTGCGAAATCCCTCGTCCGTGAGCATCAGTCGCCCGTCCAGCAGGGTGTACTGATCGTCGCGCGGCAGGGTCTTGTTCGCCTCGTAGAGCGCCTTTAGCGTATGCTCCAGGATCGTCTGCATCCTGCCGCCCCACTGGTCCCATAGCGCGCGAGCCACGCGCACGATAGTGTCGACCGTAGTCTCTCGCTCCCGGAATACATGCACGTCGAGCAGGTTGATGCCACACCTTCGACTGCTGTCGCCCAGGTCTACCAGGCGCACTCGCCCGGCGACCTCGCCGGGCACACGGGCGAGTATGCCCGACACAAGATCGGCGTGCGGGTCCATCACCACTACCGCCTGGTCGTCCCGCCCGGCCGCCTTCTCCAGCAGCCTGCTCCCCACGACGTGTCCCATGAGCGTTGACTTCCCCATCTGCGTTCTGGCCACGTACAGGTGATGTCGCCGCATCGCCTCCGGCGGGAACCGAACGAGCCGACTCCCCCCGTCGCCGACTACTTCCTCGCCCACCAGCGCCCCTGCGCCCAGGGTCTGAGGCAGAGGCAGCCTCCTGCTCGCCGCGCGATCAAGTCCCTCGACCCTGGCAGACTCACCCGGCAGATGCCAGAGCGCGGCGACCTCGCGGACTCCCACAACTCCCTGGCCATTCGGATCGGGTGGTCGAAACATACTGCGTTTTCCTCGGTTGGTCTCCAAGCTGAGCAGCCCACCATTCAACCTCCCATCCGGCACCTCAACCGGTTCGCCAACCGAGAACCTGCATCCGAGTGGGTTGTCAAAGCTCCGGTACGCTCCGACGACAGGTTCAAGCAGCTTTCGTGGCCGTGGCTGGCGGAATTCACCACTCGCCACCGCGAACAGCTGCACCTCCAGGCTGAAGGCGGCCCCCGATATGCGCACGGCGACCTGTTGCGGATCGTAATACTCCTGCCCGGGCATTTTCCTGAAGAAACCCAGTTTCCAGAACAGGAATCCGATGCCCCCGAGAACAGCCGATCCAGTGCCGCCGTACAGCACCATCTGCCATATCTGGCCCGACTCCCAGAGCTGCCTGAACCAGAGTCCTGCCAGAAGTACCGCCATCGCGCCAACGATCGCATAGAGGATCCAAAGGGTAAGCGAGTCGCTCGTTCCATCAGCCGTGACCGCTGAAGCGGCACTCTTCGAGACATGCATCCGTCCTGACCGTTCAAGCTGCTGAGCCATTCGCTCCGATTCCGCCGCCTGCTGGTTCTCGCTGCCCGCACCGCTCATCGCTCGTTCCCGCCAGGCCTCCGACCAGTCGTGAGACTTCTGGCTCAGTACCAGTCGTGAGACGAGCCTTTCCCCGGGCCTGACGTCGCCCGACAGCGAGCCCAGCACGTCAACGAAAGGGTCCGAGCCGTATTCGAGAAGACCCGTGTCGTCGTACACCTGGAGCGGCAGCCACTCACTGCCCTCCGGGCGGAGCACTTGCATCCATGCAATCTCCCCGTCGCGTAAGACCAGTGGGTCGTTGCAGTCTTCAATGTACTCCAGCTCCGCCTCAGGGTAATGTGCCCGCAGTTGCTGCGCCACGCGGTCCGGGTGCTCGCTTCTCACGAGCATCGAAATGCCACTATGCTCTGCTACAAGCTCAAGGCTGAACGGCTCTTCGGCGTCCAGGGACTCCAGCAGGTTCTCGAAACTGAGCAACGTGTGTTCACCCAGGCGTGGAGGCTTCACCCTGATCAGGGTGCCGTCGGTCTTCATTATGTAGCTCCTTCCTGATTCTCCAAGGTCTTTGTGCCCTCCTGGCAGGGACTGCCGCGCCGTGCTCACCTCATCGCCGGCTGCGAACAGAAACCGAAAGGGAAGATCGGATATCATCAATAGCGCGAGAGGTCACCAGCCCGACAAGCTCCAGCCGCCTGATGATCTCAAGCCGCTCATCCAGCCGCGCTAGCTCGTTTCTGTCGACGAGACCGCCGAGCAACCCACAGGCATCGACGAGGCAGATAAGAAAACTCACCCTGGGTTCGGGTATCTCACCGCTGCGCAGCACGTGCAGGACTTTCTCCTTCACGCAGTCTCTCGCGACTTCGTCAATCACCACATAGCGCCGTGAGCGGAATAGGCCCAGTACACGCCTGTCTCGTCTATCGACTATTCCTTTCTGGACCAGACTCGAAATAGCCTCATTCCTGGTGGACTCCCCGTGCCTTACCAGCCGCTTGAGCCAGAATCTCACGTCCCCTGCCTGATCGGTACGGGTCAGCTCCGACAGGACTCTGTCCAGCATTCCATTTCCCAGAGGTTCCAGGTTGAGTACCATCAACCTATCCAGGTCCGTGTCGATCCGGCCCGCCAGAGATAGCTCCATCAGGACCCCGGCCACCAGCCCATAGCTCAGCAACTCGTCATCGGCGGGCAGTCGTCCTCCGTCTCCGACGGCAAGCAGCAGCAACTCCTCGACTACACTCAGGCGGTTACCTTTAACCATGTATTCCTCGATATCCGCTACCATGTAACAATCAATATCACCCCGAAAACCACCGCGCATATTGCCGAAGTCCATATCGACACCTTCAGCCGAGTTATCCGGCGTTTTCTGGCTCTCTCGGCGCTACGGACGTCAGGCTCGTTCGCCATATTCCTGTCCTCTCAGATACACTCGGGCGTCAGTGAACGCCCGCTTCCCACTCGATGATCTCGTGCTCGACGGGCGCCGATTCCATCTCCACCGGGTAGCGGCCCATCGGCGTCAGCAGCAGTCCTTGCCCTGTCGGGTACGATGGCAGTTTCTCGGCAACCTCTTGAGGCAGCTGGAAAGTGTCCGCGATCGTCTCCACGACCGCCGGGTCCTGGCGCAGCAGCAGCTTGTAGCTTGCGTTCTGGATGACCGCACGACCGCTGTTCCCCCGGACACCCTCGTTCACGTTCACTGCTAGCAGGTCGTTCACGTCCTGGGTTATGCTCGTCAGCCCAAGCACATGCTTCCTTGCTCTCTTGGCCGTATTCATCATGAACTCCGCGCCCTCGGGCACCTGGATTATCCTCCACACCTCGTCAACGATAAGCTCCCGCGGCCTCGGATCCCGCGCCGCCATCGTCCACACGACCTCGGCGCAAACCATTGCGGCTGCCGCGCTCATCTCAGGCTTGATCAGCCGCAGGTTGAAGACCGTAATTGGCGGCTCGTCGGCGAGAAGGTCCGCTCCTTCGTCCGAGAGCAGATAGCGCATGCTGCCGGAGTAGAAGGGCCTCACCATTGCCGCAAGGGCAGGCTCTCTGTCTTCCAGGTGCGCGTACAGTCCCGACCAGTTGCCCTGCCCACCTTCCGATGTCACCTTCTCGTAGTAGGTAGTCATCGCATCGTCCAGGCTCGCGGACAGAGTGGGGTCCAGCTTCTGCCCGATCATCACCTGAATCAGATTGACCAGGTTCTGGATGCGCTCCATCAGCTCCGCGCCGGTCTCTGTCACCACGAACGGGTTCATTCCCTGCCCGGGCACGCCGGGTGTCAGCACCCGGCCGCCGGCCGCAATCGCGGTATCGACGTATTCACCCTCGGGGTCAACGATGTAAGCGCGGACACCCCTCGTCAGCTGCCGCAGTATACCCAGCTTCGCGCTGTAGCTCTTGCCCGCGCCGCTCGTCGCCAGTATCGCGGTGTTCAGGTTCTGCGCCACGGGCGAGTTGAACTTGTCGAATGTGACGAGGCTCCGCGCGTTCGTGTCCAACCCGATTAATGTTCCATCCCTTGCGTCCATATCGGGTGGGCCGAACGGGTAGAGCAGCGCCACGGAGCTCGTGTCTACAACGGTCCAGGTGCGCAGCGGGTTCTCACAGAGCGGCATTGTCGTCCTGAGCGCCTTGGCCTGTACGCGAGGCATCTCCTCCAACTGCGCCATCACCGACGTGAAGATCGACCGCAACACGGTCACGTACTCTTCAAGCTTCTGCTCGCTCGAACCATGCACAGTTACGGCAAGGCAGACGTTGAACATACGCTCGACGCCACGCATCACCGCCCCGCGCAGGCGGACGATGTCCTCCATCGCTATCTTTTCCTTCTCGTCGACGATTCCCTTTCGCTTCAGCTGGATCGTCGCGGACGCCTGCATCTTCGTAAGTTGGCTTTGAAGGTTGGACAGTGCCTGCGCCGAGGGAACCTGGGACACCTGCAGTGACAGGTCCATCGGTATGCCCTGTGTCAGGATCGACTCAAGAAAGCCAAGGCTTATCTGCCGGGGAAACACCCTGAGCCAGACCGTCTTCCGGTAATCGCCATTGTCACTGCGTACGTGTGATGACTCGGTCCTGTACCGAATGCTCACCTGCTCCGGAAGGTCCGCTGGAGACTGACCGAATACGCAGCTCAGCAGTAGTATCTCAAGCGCACGCTCAGCCAGAACGCCCGCAGTGAGCTGCACGCGACTTATCGCCGCCATCACCTCGTCCATGTGCTCTTCGTCGCATATGATGTAAAAGCGCCGGTCCATCAGCCCCTCACGGCTCTCCATGTCTCCCAGCAGCACGTCCAGCGATTCGGCGGCCATCCGCAGCCTCTCGCTCAGCGGCTTCTCAGCCTCCGCAGTCTCACGATGAGCTCGCATTTTGATTCGGAACTCGTTCAGCCGAGGCGGGTGCTGTCTTATCAGGAACTGCACCTGACCCTGGAGAGAGTTCAGAGCGCCGGCGAAGCTTCTGACGCTGGCCTCGTCACTCTCCTTACCCTTGATCTGGAAGACGACCATCCTGCGCCCGTCCGACCTGACGACGCGATTGCCGTTCTCAATGTGGCTGTAGCCCAGGTAGCCCAGAAGCTCCGGCACTTCATCAAGATTTTCGGAGGGCCATTCGCGTTCGTGCTCGGCCTCGCGGGCTCTCACTTCCGTGTCAGGATCGATGAACACGGGTATCGAGCCTTCTTCTCCATCCACCGTCGGTCTCCGGGGCAGCAGCCGTTCCACTACGCCAAGCGTAGCCACAGCCAGCTTGCCGCCAGCCATGCTCAACACTCCCACCCCTCTCCTGACCACATCGTTCCGTCTCCCCAGAGCGGGCAATTCATTCCCGGTGTTAGATTCGGTCTGCTCCTGCTCGGCTATTTCCTCAGTGGCGACTGCCATGTCTCCTAGCTCCTTTATTCACACTGTCGAACGTCTAGGCCCATACATCAGGGTTGAGGTATCTCTCGAAGTTGTAGCGCATCACGACATATATGAGAGTCGCCAGCACATAGGCCATGAACGCGAGCAGCAGCCCCACCAGGGGGCTCGTTATCATGTTTCGCAGCACGCCCGCGCGCTCACCTCCGGCAGTGGAGTCGACCACGTGCATCAGGCCACTCCATGCCATAGCCATCAGGGCAACTCCAACTGCAGCCCACGTTACGGCTCCCACCACAAGTCCGAAGCGGCACGACATCATCAGATACAGAGAGTTGACCTTATCCGCGTCCGGTCCGTCCGTATGGTGATACCAGCACTTCGGCCGTCTGTCCCTGCCGTACTCGAACCTCTGCCCGTAGTTTGCGGTGTACTCCTGGTCCGCGCCGGTGTTGCCGTAGTCAGGGTTGGTGAACCAGACGAGCTGGAATATGTTCAGCCACGGTCCTTCCACTCCCTCCGGCGCCTGCGCGTTCGCCTCTCCAGGAATTGCCAGGCAAGCGCCAACCGCGAGTGCAATCGCCGTTACGACGCCGACGAGCCGAGATCTCCTAGTCGTTGACGCACGCATAGTCCTCCTCCGTGGGCGTACCGTCCGGACCGAACGGTTCCTCCTGCTCGGGAATCTTCAGCTTGCACGCAAACGCACGCCGGCAGCCCCCGTAAGCCTCACCCTTGCTGTTCGTGCCCGGCTCCACCCAGAGCCAGCCGGTCCATCGTCCCTCATCGTCCTGTGCCACGCCCGGTCCGCATTGAAGCGGTTCGCCATCCCAGAGGCCGATCACGCGGCCCTCCTCGTAGTAGTCGGGCTCACGCACCTCGCCCGGCTCAGGCGTGGGGTCAACGTACACAAGCTCCTTATAGGGACGGTCGAAGGTCACGAGCATCTTCTCGAATAGAAAGCTCTGCTCGAACACCAGCACGACATTCGACTCCTCGGAGTCCGGAAGGTACTGCCTGTCGTCACTTTCGACGCGGTAGTGCTCCGGCCAGTACTCGTAGTCCGCATAGGAGCGGCTGGAGTTCCTGCTGCAGCTGCAACCACCGGGACAGCCTCCCCTCCTGCTGCATGAGCACGAACAGCTATTGATATGCCTCTCCACGCGCCGGTTGTAGTGGTCCACCGGCTGGTATACCGGCCTCTTCACGGTGATTCGGTGCTCGAAGTCGAGACGCAGCTGAATGATCGCGCTGTCGGGGTCGGTGCTGTTGCGCTTGTCCTCCAACGCCGTAGGAGCCACGTTGAACTTCACGGTATCGGGCATCAGGGGATCGAAACCATCCTCGCCAGGCTTAGTCACCTCAAATCGCGGGCCCTCGTTGCCATCTCCGTCCATTACGACCAGCGTCGCGGAGTTCACAATGTCCTGCGGAACGAGTGTGCTTACAACCGGCCTCACCCTGATCTCGAAATTTGCATCTCCCTGCGCGAAGACCGTCATTTCCTCCAGGATGACCTCCACGTTGCTCGGAGCCACGAGCGGGCAGGTCCGTACCACACCGGCAATCCGCTGTCCGGACGCGCCGTCGAAGTAGTCATCTCCGGGGTAATCTGGCCGCTCGCTCTGGATGCCGAGGCTGAGGATCTGCACCTTGTTTCCGTTGCACACTTCGTGCCTGTCGAGAAGGACAGCATCCCCGTCGGTCAGGTCATCCACAGGAGTAACGGAAAGCACTCGCTGTTTCGGGTAGGGAAGCATCCCCTCGCCAATGGACAGCGCCCCCTGGTTGCGCCTGCGATCCTGCCAGTTCACGGACAGGACCGGCTTGGAAATGGCGTCCCTTGTGGTAAGTCCCTCGACGTTGTCTGCCACTCTGCCCTGCGCCCGGATGCGGCAGTCCTTGGAGTGGGCGCGGTAGCTGATTCTCGGCGCGGAACCCCTTTGAATGTACTGCCCCTCACCCATCGCTATGTCACAATACGGACGAATATCCTCAGTTCCGGCCTGAGTTCCCGAATCTCCCAGGAAAACGTTCTCGAACGCAAATTCCTGTCCGGCTGTGAGGGCTTCGACTGGCTGGATTGGCCCCGCCGCTCCCACCCTGGTCCAGGCGGGAAGCACGCGCGTCCCGTGAGACTCGAGCTCGGTCACAGACTGAAGCGTTTCATATACGCGAGGCCCTGCTTCCTTCAGTGGAGCAGCTGCTCTGAGCCTTATCGTCGCGGCCTGCGCACCCTCGTTCACGGAGCCGCTCAGCTTCACGACGACCGACTGCAGGTAGACCCGTCTGCCCCTGTAATCGTCCGCCACCTGTGCCTGCGCCCTGTCTGATCCGCATCCCGCCAGCAAACCACCGGCACAGATGAGCATAAGCATCCCGACCGTGGATCGACCGCGTCCGCCGAGGCTGAAGGGTAGCCTTATCTCCAGCCAGACCGTTCGCCCCGGAAGGGGTAACGGCACCCTTAGATGCGTCCTCCGTCGTCTGCGCCTGCGTCGGAATTGCTCCATAGGCCGCCTTCTCACAAGGTCCCTGACCTCGCTCACGTGATAGCGCGCGCCGAAGCGGAATGAGAGAAACTCGCTGATGAGCCCGAACATCGTGCGTCCGCCAGGTCTGACTGCAACGAAACCCGCCACCAGCACTCCGATGACCGCCCCTACGCCAATCCGCACCACAGACGGCAGGAACCAGAGAGGCGCGAACTGGAAGACGACATAGCCGAGAACCACCGCTAACACCACGCCGAGCAGTTGCTTGGCGGTCAGACCGAATAGCCACGTGTCCTCGGCCTGCGTAAAGGTAGGCACCTCATGCGT
This sequence comes from uncultured Dehalococcoidia bacterium, assembly GCA_964632415.1. Lineage (GTDB taxonomy): Bacteria > Chloroflexota > Dehalococcoidia > Lucifugimonadales > JADFKI01 > Bin90. The sequence goes on from CAZWDM010000027.1 coordinate 24,079, forward strand.
GCGCCATGCGTCTCTGTTGTCACGCTCCGTCGTCATCTGAACTCAGCTCCTGCTCGGTTGAATTCTTATCGGCGCCACTGGCACTCCAAGCACGGCCGGTGCGGCGGTATATCCTCGTGATTGGGTACGTGCCAGCAGAAACGACGCTGCTGCATCCCCTTGTAGATGTAGAACCACCCGCGCGTTCTCCATTCTTCCTTGAGCGCGATCTGCTCGTCTGTCCACTCCGTGCGCATCTGGGCCTCTTCGTCTTTGATCGATATGGTGTAGAAACCACGCTCACGCGTCCATGCCGCAAAGGGCAGTGCGTACACATCACATCTACTTTCCAAACCGTCGTTGAGCCTGACCTGGTCGCCATCCCAGGCACCGGGCTCGGTATCGTGAAGCATCACGCTGAAGTCTCGAGTGAAGTCATCATGCGCGAACCTCAGAGGTTCTCCCCACCGGACGTGCCGCTCGATAATCTCACTCTGCTCAAGCGGCTCCGCGGGCAGCGGCTTGTTCACCCAGTTCTCGTACTTGCTCACGCCCCAGCACCCAGACGAGCCCCATCCATCCGATTCCTTCCAGACCCAGACCCAGTGGCTGCTGTCGTTCCACGTCGGATTGCTGCTGTCGAAGGCGGTGCCGATCTCCGGCCCGCACGTGACTCTCCTGGTCTTCTTCGGCCCTTCATATACATTTATCGTCTTGCCATTGGACACCTGCCTGAAGAAATAACCCCTCTCCCTGAACTTTCCCCACTCCACAGCCGCCAGCTCTTCCGGAGTCGGCCAGTTTACCGGCATCTGCACCGGAACAGCCGCCGGAGTCTTCACCACGCCACTAGCCGGTGTTTCGACGGGAGCCGCAGGGGCAGCCGTCCTCGTGGCAACTCCCACGGTTGGGCTCACCGCAACTTTCGCCGCGCTGTTGCCACCAACCGCAGTGGCCCTAGGCACGGGAGTTGCCGTCACAATCACCGGCGATGGCACACTCAGCGAATATGGCGTTGGCGTCTCGCGCACCGGCTCAGCGACCTCAGCCGTTGACGAAGACTGAGAAGTCGCCGTGGAAACAGGAGCCTCGGATGCCATCAGTCTCTCGGCATTCCCTTGCCCACCACAGGCGGGAACTGACGAAATCAGCAGCACCAACCAGACCAGCACAACCGGCAGGCTCCGTATCCTATTTCTCTTAACTAGCAGTATCGAGTCGATGTTCATTGTCATTCGACGTCCTGGCCTTCTCACAACAGGAGTCCATCGGGGACGCTTTCTGGCCCACTTTTCCTTATCAGCGCCTCAGTCTCACTCGCCGGCAACCTGATGCACGGTCATCCCAGACCCAACCAATATCCAGGCCTGCCTGACCTTCCAGCACAGGACCGCAGCGCAGCAACTTTCCGTCATCGGCGATCGGCGCCTCCGGCACCAGTTCCCCCTCCTCGAGCAGGGTCGGCAGTTCCAGCCGCTCAAGCAGTAACTGTCCCTCAGCGGCCTCCGGCGTCGACGGAGCCCCACCCGTCTCGTACTGACGAAAGAGCGTCAGCCCAGACGTCACAGCCAGGTAGAAACTCAGACCCACTACCGCAACGATCGTGGCGAGAGCCGCTAGCGCCTGCCTTCTCGACACGCCAAGAACCGCCGCCACTCTGTCCAGCGGATCGCCTACTAATCTCTCTTCTTCGTTGGCCATCGGAGACATACCTATATGTATGGCTAGTTCAATATGTTCTTATGCACCCGGGCACGCCTGTTCCACCGACGCCGCTCCCGCTCCATGTCCATCCTGCATCCTGCGCAATGTCTTCCAGCCCGTCCTGGCAGGCAACCGGCCTGCCATCCCCACCCAGCATCAGTACCTCCCCCTCCAGCGCAATCTCCCCCGAGAGTAGCTCGTTAAGACTGAACTCACCCTCGAACTGACTCTCGTCCCAGAACCTCACAATGTCCCCGAGGTCGCCCGCGTTGATGTAGAGCGTGACGGCGCCGTTGATGATCAGGTATGAGCACACGCCCAGCATCAGTCCCTTAACGACGCTCCAGATGATGTCGCGACAGCGTTCCAGACCCCGCGCGTCACCCCCGGCGGACATAAGCACGAACATCGCATATAGCCAGTAGCCGACGGCAGCCAGCACCGTGACGAGGATGATCACCCGCGCTCCCGTCCTGGACATGTCAAGCACCGCCTTCACCTCCTGGTCCTCGAAGAACGCCTCCTGCGGCACTCCTGGGGGTCGCGTAGCAACATCGAGAACCGACCTGACCAACCGATCGGCCTCCTCCATATGCCCTAGCAGTTCGATCCCACTTAAGTCCAGAAACATACCTGTCGCTCTCCGGCTGACCTATCGACCTAGGTGAATACCCACTTCAATACGCCGAAAACCTCGTCTCCGAAGACCCATCCCAGCAGGAACATGACGAATGCCCAGAACACCAGCACCAGCAGCATCAGAACCGCCGAGACGAAGCCCGTGACCATTGCTCCAAGCTGGAAGAAGAGCCGCTTCAGGGCGCCACCCAGACCCGACCCGGGATGCACATGGCTCTGAATCATGTCCTCCAACTGCATCACGAACGTGCGCCCACAGGTGGAGCATCGGATGAGTTCACCCGGCAGCGGCCCTCCCTCTTCAGGCACCGTTATGGCGAGAAGCTCCCCACAGTGGGGACATCGCTCGATCATCTCTGCCTTTTCCTCCTCGACACATACCAGAGGACCGGTGCCACTATCAGGACTACGGTGCAGACCAGTCCCGCAAGTCCCTGTCCCGTCAATTCACTGCTCGCTGTGAATATGCCCATTAACATCACGACGGCCGACACAACCGCGACATAGAGCAGGAACAGCGTGACAAGCCCAAGAGCGAGACCGGCCCCAATCTTCAGCATCGGCATTCCTTCATACCCCCCATAGCCTTTCCTTCTCCTGTCTCAGGTAGATCCCGAGTGGGCCCCGCACAGCGACCTGGGAACAGACACAATTTCAGGCACTTCTATGGCCCCTTGCTACACTGCCCGGTCGCGGCATTTCCGTCAGCGTCGGTGTCAGTGCCGGCTGCCCATGTCCATTCCAGTTCGGTCAGTCCCGTGCTGTCCTCCAGACAGAGCACGACCTCGTTGTTATACATCCCGAGAAACTCCCCCTCGACACGAATCTCCGTCGCCGAGGACTCCACAATTCCGACACTGCCCACATCCACGTTCTGTCCGCCGAACGCGGTGGAGAAGAACTCCACGCCGCCGCCCACGAAGAAGAATGCCAGCACGCAGCCACCGGCGGACGCGATGCTGAAGACTATCTGGTTGCGCGCCTTGGCCCACATCTGGGGGTTGTCGGCAGCACGGTTCAGCAGTATGAAGCCCCAGATGCACCACAGGGTTGCCGCGAGCAGCCCCAGCCCCATAGCCCAGCGGATTATTGTCTGTCCTCCACGAAACAGCCCCTCGATGATCGACTGATTCTGCTCGGCATGGACCTGCTCGGCGACCGGTTCGACAAGCGCCGCTCCGTGCTGCAACTGCACCGCAAACTCAGCTCCGAATTCAATCATTTCCCTGTTCCTCCTTTGACTCGACGCCGATACCGTCCACTTCCACGATTCTTCGGACTTCGACGGATCACCTCCTCTCACCGACCTCTACTCGTCTGGGCTGCGCATCCCGTAGTAGCGCTGCCGCTCCTCCTGGTTCTCCACACGCTGCGCATCGTATGGAGGCCGCTCTCCACGCCCGCCGAGCTCCTGTGCAGCGGAGCGTCCCCAGTCTCCAAGGCCCTGTGAGAACCTGGTTCGACCTGCTTCCTCCGCCAGCTCCCGACCGCGCTCCGCAAGGCGTTCACCACCCTCGCGAGCCTCGACTGCAAGCCGTGCACTATCACGTCCTGCCTGTTCGAGCACCTCTCCCGCTTCCGGCATCGCATCGACCCGGAAGCCTCCACCCGCATCCTCGATACGCCGCCCCATCACGTCGTTGAACCGTCGTTCACCCACCTGATCGAGCAGTCGTGACTCATTCTCTGTCGCGATCCTTGTGGTTCCTTCGTCACGTATGAAGTCACCCTCTCCCATGAACTGGCTGCGAGAGCCCATAGCCCGGTTGAAGCCCTGCACGCCCAGCTGGTCAGGCGAGATGAGACGCGCCTCAGCCGGCGTAGCAACCCGCTGCTCGCCGTTCTCAGTCACGAGGTACTCTCCTTGGTCGTTCCGTTGCCCCTGCGTCCTGATGCTGCCGTCCATTGCACGGGTGAACTCCTCGTCACCCATAACGGACCGCGTAAGCACCTGCTCGCCCGTCAATGGCCGTATGGCTCCGCCCGTGTTCTGCCAGGCGCCGCTGCCCACATACCTGATTCGCCTGCCCGCCGTTTCCCAGTACTCCTCTCCGAGGGTCTGCCGGGCCACGTGTCCTTCGCTCGTTTCGGGCATGATGCGGTCGGCGTCCATATCCCTGACGAGAGGCACTCGCGCCTGCTCCATGTACCCCGAGTAACCTTCGCGGAACGCCTGTCCCATCTGGCCTATGACCGACGGGCGACCGGCCCCCCGCTCCTGCGACCCTCCGGCCACTCGCGCGGGAGGATCGACTGCATCATCACCCGTGCCCGCAGTGGCCTGCACCGCCGGCGGAGCACTGAAGACCCTGTTGAAGCGCTCATGTCCCAGGTCTTCGATCAGCCGTCGCTCCACAGGCGTCACAAGCCGCGTCTGACCCGCCTGAGACACGTAAGCGCCCCGCAGCGCGGTTAGCCCTCCCTCGCGCGCGTTTGCGAAGTTCTGCTCACCCATGGCCGTGCGGGCCTGCCTGGCGTCAAAGTACGCCTGCCTCTGGGAAATCGATGCCGGCTGTGAGGTGGAAGGCGGGGCGCTGAACACCTGGTTGAAGCGCTCACGTCCCATCTCAGAGATCACGCGCCTCTCAGCAGGTGAGACCGGGCGCATACTGGCACCCTCCATCACGTAGTTGTCGTTAAGCGCCCTTACACCACTTCCACTCGCCCTCTCAAATGCCTGGTTGCCCATCACAGCCCGCGCACGCACGCTGTCAGGCACACGCTCCTGGACATGTCCCTGTCCCACTTCGGGTTGCACTCCCGGAGCAGGTCTGGCGTCGAATGCTCGGTTGAACCGTCCTACTCCCATGTCCCTGATGAGCTGTCGCTCTACTGGCGTAGCTATCCGGGGCACACCGTTCTCCCGCACGTACCAGCCGCTCATCGCCTCCAGCCCGCCACGCCGTCCCCGCAAGTAGCCTCTCGCCCCTATGCCACCCACGACCTGCCTCACATCCGCCTGGTGCTGCTCGCGAGGTGTAAGCGCCCGAGACGCTCCCTGGTCGTCGGATGCCGCACGTTCCGGTCCCGCGCGGGATGTATCGCCTGTGATTGTTCCTGTCCCGGTATGCGATCCCTCAATAGGCCCACCTGCAGTTGTAACTGGAGTCACTCTCTCCGCAGTGAACTCCGGCCCTTGTTCAGAGGCATCGCCGGAGGAAGGCAAGGTTGTGGATGGAGTCGAGGATTGCGGCTGTGCGCTGATCTCGGGGGAGATTAAAGAACCCGCGCCACGAATTGCGCTGAAGCCCGCGCGGAGTGACCTGAGGCCGCCCACGGCAGCGCCAGCGGCAATGTTCGACGCGGTCGCCGTCACTCCGGATGTAACTCCCCTCACGGGAGCCTGCGCGGCAAGCCCTCCAGGAGTTGCGGGGTCACCGCCGGGTGCGCCGCTCATGCCAAGAAAGCCGAGCGGTCCGATCGACCCACCGCCCGCTATGAAGCCCAGCGCCCGGAATCCGAGCGCGGCGAACGAGATCGTGCTGAGGAAGCTCTCCTGCAGGCTGCCCTGACCCAGGATGCTGGGCACCTTGAATGTCACTATCATCCCCATGATCCCGATCAGCAGTGCCCAGAACATCTGCGTAGGCAGCACCGCCTGCAGCGCCGAGTTGACGGAGCCGGTGTCGGCAATGATGCCTATCGGCGTAGCAAGACGCACGAACCAGATCGCCACGGCGAAGCCTATGATCTGGATGCCGTGCTGGAAGAGCGTGGTCATAAAGAGGCTTACCCACCTGCGTCCCCAGCCCGAAGTCTCGGGCAGTGCCCACATCAGCATTCCCAGAGGCGAGATGATTATCAGGAGATTCAGCAACACTATGCGCATCACGAACTGAGCGATCACCAGGAGTACCGTGATAGCGAATATCTTCATCAGCAGGACGATCAGGCCGGTGAAGGCAACCTTGATGGCGACAAGCAGCGTGCCCGCGACAGGGACTGCTGCAAGCCAGGCATGCGAGACGTTCCTTGCGACAATTGCAAACAGCGCGTTACCCAGGGTCAGCGTGATGTCCGCCGGAGTGACGCGCATTGCCGCCGCGACGTAACGTGAGACTCCATCCGCCACATCCACCAGCAGGGAGCACCACCAGTAGCTCGTCAGCGCCGCTATCAGAGCGAGTATCAGACGGGGCACCGTCTCGCGCCAGTCCGCCATCGTGCGCTGCCCGCCGATGAAGCTGCGCACCACCTGACTCAGTCCGATCCACGCGATCACCAGCGCGAGAGCCGCCACCATCACGTTCAGGAGCGCCGACCAGCCGATCCTCACTATGCCCCGCTCATAGGTCAGCTCAGGAGGTGTTCCCGTCAGAAGACCCGTAAAGGTGGTGATGCCGCCCTCCATCGCCTGTTGTGGAGGCACCGCACCCACTCTCTCCAGTACCAACCTGGGCGCGAGAGTGATGTGGCTCAGCTCGTAGTGGACCTGCGTAGCCAGCGGCACCTCTCCTGAGCGAGGGTCCCGACCGTCGAGTACCTCCGAAAGATATGTGTCCCGCTTCTCCTTACGCTGCAACGGCGGCAGCCCGACGAGCGCACGCCGATCGTTCACCTCGATGTACGCGGCCGTGCGAAACTCCTCCAGCTCCTCGCGCGGTGACTTGTCAGGTTTCTTACAGTTCCCGTTGGCGTTCGGTTTGTGCGGGTCCCCTGCATTCCCCACGAGGTCGTCGTCAACCGTTACTCTACCGTCGCCGTTGGAGTCATAGCGGTCGAATGTCTCCCGCTCCTCATCGGTCATAAAGTGACCCATCGCGAAGCACATCCCGCCATGCACGGCAGCGCCCATTCCCTGGAACAGGAAGACCAGTCCCTTCTCCAGCCAGTTGATGGGCGACAAGACTCTGATTATCTTCTGCCACCAGTTGCCGCCGAGCTTTCCCACGATCTCGAATACCCAGCCGTGAATGTGATTGTTCGGAGCTCCCTCGTACGGCAAGATGTCGAACTTCAGCAGGTAGTCGCGGTTGTTGGTCAGAGGCCTGACCATCTCGGTGCCCTGCTGCACCTCGTCGTTGGCGAACTCGAACTTGAACCTGTACGCTGTCACGGCCGGTGGCTGCACGGTCGCCGGTATGCCGTTGCCATCTTCGTCCACCACCACGTCGCCGGCGAGGAACAGAATGTTTCCCTCCGAATCCAGAACGTCAGAGGTGTGCCGCTGGTACTCGATGACCTCCAGGTCGACCCACTCTACCTCGTCGAACTTGTCGCTGATGCGGTTCGCGCCCGTCCCTCCTGGCACGATTCTGCCCGCGTCGTCCAGTATCTCCCAGCGAATCTCGTACGCCTTGCAGTTGAGGACTATGAATGTCTCGAATCCTCCGCTGCCGTCCCGCTTCGACTGGTCCTCTGGCAGCGCGTTGAAGCCGCTGTTGAGCACTGACACCTTCATACCCTCTACGCAGTCGCCGAGGCCGGACTCGGTCGGCAGCGTCTCCACCGGTGGGGGCGGTTCCTGGGCAAGCACATCGCCCGGTACAACGAGCGAGCAGAGGACAGCAGTCAGCGCGAGGACGGCGATGCCGACTAGGCGCCTAGGAAGATGAGCGAAGCGTCTCAGGACCACCCCACGACCTCCTCTTTTCCGACGCGGTGGAGTCGAAGCTCGTGTCTCACACGGCAGCGCCACCGCACCTGGAACCGGTCACGCTCGTACATAATTCTATGAACGCCCATTTCGCGGCAGAGAGGGCAGGCAATCCGCAACCCCAGACTGGACTGCGCTGCCGTGTCACCACCGGGCACCATCAGGGCTGTGAGCGGAGGAAGGCGCATCAGTATCGGGCTTGCCCCGAGATAATGCAGCCGCAGCACTCGCCCCTCGCCCCACGACTCCTTGTCCCACATGCCATAATCACGCCAGGCGCAGTAGATGCAGGCGAACCGCTCGGGCCTAAGCACCTGCGCGCTCACGTCGCTCCCACACCGGCGACAGACACTGGCGGGCTCCGTTGCCGCTACCACGGCTGCTCCTCAATAGCGAGCGCATCAGCCGACAGCTCCCCGTCCAGGTCGATGCAGCAGTACCGGACCTGCCGGATGTCCCCAAGCCACTCCCCATGGCCGACGGCCATCGAGTGGAGCCGAAGACCTGTATCCACCTCTCCTTCTTCTCGCAGTCCTTCGATATGAGCCCGTTGCAAATGCGCCGTGGCGATGTACGCGGTAAGAACATGATTCGACTCCATATCGCACAGGGCCTGCGAAGTCAGCGCTCCACTCTCGCAACCGGCACGAAGCATCCCGGCATGCTTGATCGCGTGCTCGATACGGGCGAGTCTTGATGAGGTGTCGTACAGGGGTGTGCTCTGCCGCAGCGTCCCGTCCGGCATCCGCTTCTGAAATACGATCTTCACGGTTTCCACCTTGACGCACCTCATTGCTAATGTGTTGCTATTCGACAGAGGATCAGCAGGAACTCATCTCATCAGCCTCAACTCAGGTAAGTGATGGCACACCTTACCGAGTGTGGTTCAAGCCGCCTCATCCCCCCAGATTCCAAAGTCGTCATCCCATATCTCAACGCTTAACGCCAGACCGGTAAGATTCTCCAGCTCGACCGCAAACAGACGGCCCCAGTTGCGCCAGACGTGATCTGCGTCCTCGGGATTCGATACCGACAGCAGGAACTCGCGGCGTTCCATGTCCAGGGACATCGGGCTGATCTTCTCAAGCCAGTACCCCTGACCCTCGCCCAGATTCGTCTTCAGCGCGGGTAGTATCTGAAGCCAGAGCATCGCCGCCACACCGTCAGCACCGTCGCAGCAGAATGTGACCCACTCAAGGCCGTGTTGTATGAGCGCGACCTCTTCAACCCTCAGTTTCGAAGACTCGGGGTGGTCTGAGAGTTCCAGGACTTCCCGGAAATATCGGACTCCCTCCGCGTAGAGCTCATCTCTGTTTCTGCCCGAACCATATTCAGCGAACCAGTCCGCGACCTGCCGCGCTATGCGCAGGATCACGAAGTCCGGGTCTTCTTCTGCAATTGGTCTGCCGTACTCTTTCAACAACTCAACTCTCCCGTGAAAATGCCAGGTTCCCCTAGTAGCGACTCTTCTTCACCGCGTACCGCTGGCGCTGCGGACTGGCTCTGGAACGTCTGAGGAAGTCTTGCGCGGCGACACTGTCCGGGGCTCCCTGCACCGTGTAGCCCTCCTCTATACTTCGCTCCAGGACGCCAAGGACGTATCCGGTGAAGCGGTCGGTGCCTGATTTCAGTGCTTCTGACACCGCATACTCGGCAAAATGCTCGGGGATGGCCTTCTGATGCCGGTTCAGCCACTTCGCTTCCATCGACAGCAGGCGTTCGCGTTGTTCCTCAGTCAGTGGTCGGACCTCCAACTCCGTGAACAGTGCATTGATCTGTCCTTCCAGTGGGGAGTCCGCTTTGCCTTTCACCGGTGCGCGTACAGGGGTTTCGTCGGAGTTGGAATTATCGCGAGGTCCGAGGTCCTCTTTCTCCTCTGAAAGGAGGAGACGTAGGCGTTTCACGTTGTCGCGCAGACGTCGGATCTCACGCTCTTGACTCTTAGTCAGCCGCTCAAGCTCGCGCACTCTATCATCTACCGAATCCGAACGACTCCCCCCGCCTGGAAGAACCGGCGCGTGCTTGCCCGCGGGGGTTTCTGTGGTTGCGGCAGGGGACGATGGAGCAGGTGAAAGTGCGATCGAGTGGGAACTTGGAGTTGGGGAAGGGTCTTGAGGACGAGCGTCAGTGTCGGCAAGCTCTTCGGGGTGCGCTTCGTCGAAGTTCATCCTCAGCTGGCTGGCGCTCAAAACGACATCGAGTCGCATGCGCCAGATCGTCCGGGGTCCATACTGGTTCGGACCGCGACTGGCGATTTCAAGGAGGCCTAGCTTTCGGAGCGTAGTGAGGTAGTTCTTGAACGTGACGAACTTCGTGCGCAGCAACGGTTCAACACGGCTCCGAAGTATGTAGAACTCACCGTTTCGTATCTGGAGTCCGCCGTATGCGGCCACCAACACGCTCAGAGCATCGCGTGTCGCGCCAGAGAGGGCGGTCTGCGCCATCACCCAGTCGCGCGGATGCAAGGCGTCCATAGATGCCGATTGTAAGGCAGCTCCGTCTGAGACGACCGCCTGCCCGGGAGGAAGGGTGTCCATTTTTGGTGTTCGCTCGAATGGAATTGAGATTTGTTGGCGAGGGCAGATTACTACGTGCAGGCGCGTCCGTCAAGCCCGAAACGCAAAAAGAGAGGCACGCCCATTTGGACGTGCCTCTTCAATTGCAAGAGTTCTAGGGTAGGGGGACCGACGGTGGAAGTGAAAAGTGCCAACAAATCATTCCATCCGGGAGACCACTATGGACTGCCCTGGGGCCGCCGGTCCTTCCCATAATTTGAATAGCCTGTCACTTACGGACAGACCGGGAATCTCAAAATTTGGTCGATTTACAGGACAGTGACCTTTCTATATCCGCGCTTCCAGGTGCCCCTGAGATTCGCTCTATTTCTTTCAGTCGGAAAATCAGCCAGCTAGCCGGCTAGCCGATATTGCATGAGTTACTTATTTGGATTTTCTAATAGGTATGCCGTCATAACTGGGGTGCTGGCACCCCTGAGAACCGTGCCGACATCTGATCTGTGACGGCAGTGCTGCCACTTTCGTTGTGACGCCACCTGGCGCGCCTTTCGGAGAAGTGGACAGCCATTCTCTGTTCTGGTTCTCCTGTGAAAGTACCAATTTCTGTCGTTCATCCTCGTTGACAGCATCAGCCCGATAAAGTACTGTGAATTTGCTACATACGACCCTTAACATGAAGATTTCGTGTTTCTCGCGCAGAAATGCCGGGGTGTTTCTTGCCCCTGAGTGTCTCTTCGCGAGAAAAGGGTCCGCGTATGTAGCAATTCGCATCCCGTTGCACGAGGGGGCTTCTCTATGGGCGAATTGCTAAGCGACTTTCTTACCGTTGCCTTACCTCAACTTGTCAACGGACCGGATCCACCCGGTCGTAACCTCTCTCAGTTGCTTTGCTAAACATTACTTAGCGTTGTTTCCTATCCATTTGTCAGAATAGTCAGATACCAGACAAGCAATGTCGTAGCTATCAGGAAGATCATGACGGACCTGGTACAACCGAGGGCGATGATGCCGCCGAGCAGGTCTCTTGCGATAACGAGGCAGAATCTCAAGGTGTAGAGATAGAGCAACTCTCCCATAAGCTTGAACTGCTCTGCAACCAGCTTCAGCTCCTTGATCACGTCGTCGTTTCCCTGTCTATTACGCGCTGCAAGTCCGTTTTGGTGGTGGAGCTGAGGGGACTCGAACCCCTTACCTCTTCAATGCCATTGAAGCGCTC
>CAZWDM010000028.1:0-11615 GCA_964632415.1 uncultured Dehalococcoidia bacterium
ACCCCCCTAAAAAACCAAAAAAAACAACCCACCGGGGCTGGTAATGGCGGTGCTAAACCCCCCTCACCCCTGGGTTGTGGGTTGGGGTGTGGGGGAAATCTCCCTCCAACGACCCGCCCCGAACAACGCAACCATCCCCACTCGCCATTCCCACGAAACCAATGATCTCGAAGCCACCTCTCCCATCGACAACCGTCCCCTCCCCCCCAGGGGGAGGGCTAGGGAGGGGGCAACAACCCCCGAACCAAACCAATCAAAGAACCCAGATGGGCGAGGCAAGGCCGAGCTAAAGCCCCCTCTCCCCAGGGGAGAGGGTTGGGGTGAGGGGGAAATCTCCCTCCAACGGATCGCCCCGAACAACGAAGCCGTCCCCACCCGTCATTCCGAGGATAACGCCCCTGCCGAAGGCAGGGGTTCGGATGCGGCCGAAGGCAAAACTGAAAACTCCAAACTGAAAACTCAAAACTCCCCCGACACCCCCGACTGCTACTACGAACCCCTAACCCCCGACCAGCAGGCAATCTTCGACCACCAACTCCTCATCGAATCCGGCGATTACAAAGAGGACGAAATCTCAATAGTCCCCCCAACAGAAGAGGCCCACCGCAACCACGCCATCGCCCTCCGGCAAATCAAGGAAGCCGCCGCAGCCGAAGGCGTCCCCCTCCTGCCCAACCCACTCGCCCGCACCCTCCGGCACCCCACCATCCGCAGCCCCTGACCCTCTGTGCCCTTTTGTGCCTTCTGTGGCTATCCCATCCCTGACCGCTGACCGCTGACGGCCGACACACTCCGTTCATTGACTTGCGCCGCATCGTAGGCTATCCTGAACGTACAATCGAATATGCAGACTGTTGGGGGAGCTTGGGCTAGCCAGGCTGAGAGGCTTCGACATTTCGGAGCGACCCCTCTTACCTGACCTGGATAATGCCAGCGTAGGGACTGCGCCAACTGCGCAATTCAATCAGGCTTCTGGCATCATGTCAGCGGCCTGTTCGTCTTTCTGGGAATAAGATAGTGCTATAATTACCCGCAATTTCAGGGCTGCCTTGCGGAGTTGACAGGAGAATTTCAGATGAACGACCCCCTTATCATCGGAGGCAAGGAATTTAAGTCTCGACTGATGGTTGGCACCGGACGCCACCGCAGCATGGAGGAGATGGTCGCGTCTGTTAAGTCATCCGGCGCTGAGATCATCACCGTAGCAATTCGACGACTCGACCTCGACAACCCCGCCGAGAAGAACATCCTCGACTACTTCGACTGGGACGAGTACACGATCCTGCCGAACACCGCCGGCTGCAAGACCGCCGAAGAAGCCGTCTTCACCGCGCAACTCGCCCGGGAGGTAACCGGCTCTTCTTGGATCAAGCTCGAAGTCATTCCCGAGCCAAAGCACCTTCTGCCGGACCCCGTCGGTACCTACGAAGCGGCCTGCCGCTTGGTGGATGATGGATTCACCGTACTGCCATACATTCACGCCGACCCCGTCCTCGCCACTCGCCTGGAAAGCATCGGCTGCGCAACCGTTATGCCCTTGGGCTCCCCGATAGGCTCGGGGCAGGGCATCCTGACCCTCGACGAAATCCGCCTAATCATCGCCGACGCTGGCGTGCCCGTGGTCGTGGACGCCGGCCTGGCGGTCCCGTCTGAAGCATCGCAGGCTCTGGAAGCCGGCGCAGACTGCGTGCTGGTCAACACTGCCATAGCGCAGGCAGCCGACGCCGAGCTGATGGGCGAAGCATTCAAGCTGGGTGTCGAGGCCGGCCGCAAGGCATATCTCGCAGGTCGCATCGAGCGCAGGCAGGGCGCAATCGCCTCCAGCCCCACCGAGGGCGTGGCAGCTCCCGTCGGCAGCACCGGGTAGGCGTAGCCATGCAGATTTCGTATCCCACCCTCTGCCTGGTAACCGACCGCCATCGCTGCAACGGCAGACGCCTCGAAGATGTCGTGGATGCTGCGGTCGCTGGTGGGGTAGGGCTGGTTCAGCTTCGGGAAAAGGACATGCCCGCAGCCGAGATATACTCGCTGGCACTGCGCATCAAAGATGTCATTGGCGACAGATCGCTCCTTTTCATTAACGACCGCATTGACATAGCCCTTGCCGCAGGTGCGGACGGAGTACAGCTCGGCGAAAACGCCCTGCCTCTTCAAGCAGCTCGGCATGTTGCAGGTCCCGGCCTACTGCTCGGCCGCTCAGTCCACAGCGTCGCCGGTGCTCTCGATGCGGAGAAGAACGGCGCGGACATCCTGACGCTCGGCACAATATTCCCCACGGCATCGCATCCCGGAGCCTATACCGGGGGCACATCCTTGGTGCAGGAAGTCGCAGCCGCTGTTCGCGTGCCCTTCCTAGGAATCGGCGGCATCGAAGCCTCGAATGCAGGACAGGTCATCGCCGCAGGCGCAAGCGGTGCCGCTGTCATCACCGCAATCACAACAGCGGAAGACCCCGCGGCGGCCGCTTCGTCACTGCTGTCGGCAATGCGAATGGCAGCCGCTCCGGTCTCACTGCAGGCGAGATGAGGTCAACCATGATCACGCTTACCATAAACGGCAAGGAACGCAGCCTCGACGAACCGACTCCACTGGTGGAATTCCTAGAGTCGCTTGAAGTCAACACTCGCTTCATCGCCGTCGCTCACAACGGCACCATAATCCGCCGCGAGGAGTTCGACGATGTTACCCTCGCCGAGGGCGACGATGTGGAGATTGTTCGTGCGGTCGGAGGCGGCTAGGTGCCGCCCTTCCGTGCCTTGTACACGATTGAGAACGGCACTCTGCTCAGCCGCTCCCGCTGGCTCTCCCAGTACGGCCCACCGTATGGGGCAAGCGCGCTCCTCGGGTCAGCCGCATCGTACGGCGCCGGCTCCACCACATCCTCCACCCTGAATCCCGCCCCCGTCAGCAGCGCAAACATCTCCGACACCGTCCGGAAGAAGGTCAGCCCCTTCTGCCCATCCCCGCCCGTCGGCTCCTCCCACACCTCCACCGGCGGACTGAAGTAGTCGGTGACCCGAAGCAGCGATTCATCCTCGTCCCACTCGAATGCCGTCAGCGGATGGACCGTCCCAATCACAAGCAGCCCGCCATCCCCCAGAACCCGGAAGCACTCGGCCAGGCAAGCCGCCGGGTCCGGCAAAAACTCCATACCGAAGCATGAAATCACCAGGTCAATACACCCATCCCCGAACATCCCCAGCCGCTCCGCATCTCCCCGCAGCAGACTGACGCTCACGTCCTCCTGTTCGACAAGCGCCCGCGCCCGCGCTAACTGCATCGGCGAGAGGTCCACCGCAGTGGCATCCGCTCCCCACTTAGACAAGGCGATGGAATTCTGTGCGCCGCCGCAAGCCAGCTCCAGTGTTCGCTTCCCGTCCACCTCCCCGATAAGGTTGAGTTCGTTCTCACCGGGGCACAGCGGCGCATAATGCACGTCATCCAGCGAAATGAAAGTTTCGGCCTGGTAGGACTCGGACATCTCGTCCCAACCAAGCCCGATGGCTCTCTTGATCTGATCGGTGGACAAGGCGTGAATACCTGCGGAAGAAGAGGTGGGATAGAGGTGGTGGCCCCAACGGAATTCGAATCCGTGTTTGCGGCTTGAAAGGCCGCTGTCCTAGTCCCCTAGACGATGGGGCCACGAAGTTTGCAGACGAGTGTCGTCCGCCTATTCATTGTAGAGACTCGACGGACGGCACGCAACGAAAATGCAGTTGAATGCCTCGCGAGAGCTGATGGCTACGGATAGAGGGCTAGCTGAGTTATGCCTTCGTCTTCCGGCAGCCCAAACATAAGGTTCATGTTCTGCACTGCCTGTCCAGCCGCCCCCTTGACGAGGTTATCGATGCAGCTAATGACCACGAGGCGGTTCGTCCGTAGGTCAACGGTCGGGTAGATCACACAGTCGTTGTTGCCGAGCGTGTGCTTGGTCATCGGTGGCTCAGGAACAACTTTCGCGAAGGTCTCGCCATCGTAATAGCCGTCATAGATTTCACGAATGTCGGATCTTGCACCCTCGCCGGATGAAATTGCACCCTCTTTCAATGGCGCGTAGCAACTTGCGAGTATGCCCCTGGTCATCGGGACCAGGTGCGTCATGAAAGTGATCCGTAGACCGTCACCGGCATCAAGCAGATCAAGCTCCTGCTGAATCTCCGGCAAGTGGCGATGGCCGTCAACGGAGTACGCCATGAAATTCTCATTCACTTCCGAGAAGTGGGTCTTGAGAGACAGCCCGCGCCCCGCACCGGAAACGCCGGACTTTGCGTCTATGATTACATCACTCTCGATGATGCCTGCATCGACGGCCGGTGCAAGCGCCATTATCGAAGCAGTCGGATAGCATCCGGGGTTGGCGACGAGGTCCGCATCCGTTACTTCGTCGCGATGGAGTTCGGTCAGGCCATAGACGGAGCCTTCAATATGCTCAGGACAGGGATGCTGGACGCTGTACCAATCTTCGTATATTTCCAGATCCTTCAGGCGAAAGTCTGCGCTTATGTCCACTGCCTTCACGCCCTCGGCAAGCGCGCTGCCTATCCGCTCTGCGCTTGCGGCGTGTGGCAGGGCCGAGAAGACCACATCCACGCTCTCCGTAACGTCTTCAGTAATCGTCAGGTCGAGATCGGACATGTGCGGAAACACGTCGGCTAGTTTCTTACCCGCTGCGCTCCTACCGGTAACGGAGGTGATTTCTGCGTTGGGATGTCGAGCGAGGATACGAGCAAGCTCCACACCGGCGTATCCCGTAACATTAATGATGCCAACCTTTACTTTCAACGCATCAACCTCCTGATTCTGAATATCAAAAGTATAACCTCGGGGAAATGGACGGACAAGGTTTAGCCGGACTTTCTGGCCCTTTTGCGCGTCTTTCGCTTGGCTTCTCGCTCGATCTTCGGACGCTCTCTGCAGCCCCACGCAAGCGAGCACTCTTCACATATTGGGCGCTTGGCCTTACAGACCTGCCGACCGTGTTGAATCAGGTACATATGAAAGGCGAATACATCCTCAGGTTCCACCATTGGCTCAAGGACGTCGTGGGCTTTGTCCGCGTTCACCTTTGGTCCGATCAGCCCGAGGCGCTTTGAAACGCGAAATATGTGAGTGTCCACCGGCATTGCGGGCATGCCAAGTGAAAAGCACAGGATAATCGCCGCGGTCTTGGGGCCAATGCCGTTCAACCGCTTGAGCCATGCCTTCGCCTCGTCAAGTGGCATTTCGGCAAGGAACGTCAGGTCGAACGAGCCCAGTTCGTCGCGTATCTGATTCAGCACATTCTTTATACGCGGTGCCTTCTGCTTTGCCAGTCCACCCCTGCGGATTGCATCCTCTATGTCCGCCACCGAAGCGTCCGCGACATCGTCGATTGAGTCGAAGGTGTCCATCAGATTATGGAAGGCACGCTCGGAGTTCAGGTCTGAGGTGTGCTGGGAGAGAATTGTATAGACCAGCTCCTCGACGGGCGAATAGCGCACATGCCACTGAGCAGGGCCGTAATCGGCACCCAGGAAGTCCATCACGTCTTGGGCGCGAACTTTTCGCCGTCTTGTGGGCTTCGACGGCTTCGAGGTGGCATTCAGTTGCATTGACTAGCCTTTGCCGAGTGCGTTAACGATTGCGTCCCCCACCTGTGATGTCGATGATGTGCCACCCAGATCTGGAGTGAGAATCTCACCTTGCTCAATTATGAATATAACCGCCTTGTCCACGACGTCGGCAGCGTCTTCGTGTCCCAGGTGACGCAACATCATCGAGCCGGAAAGAATGGCCGCCATCGGATTGGCTATGCCCTTGCCCATAATGTCCGGCGCACTCCCATGTACAGGCTCGAACATTGACGGGTGGCGGCGCTCAGGGTCGATGTTGCCGCTGGGCGCGAGTCCCATGCTCCCGGTTATGATTGCGCCGATATCGGTCAGGATGTCTCCGAACAAGTTGCTGCCCACAACCACATCGAAAGTATCCGGTCGTCTGACGAAATCCATGCAGGCCGCATCTATAAGCAGCGAGTTAGTTTCGATATCCGGATATTCCTCTGCGATGCGGTCGAAAGCGCGATCCCAGACGAGCATTCCAAAGCCCAGGGCGTTGGACTTGGTGATCGACGTTACGTGCTTTGCACTATTTCGCTTTCGTGCTTGCTCGAAGGCATATCTTATGATGCGTTCGCACCCACGCCGGGTGAAAACGCCCGACTGGATGCCAATTTCGTCCTCTGTGCCGGCGTACTGAAATCCCCCCACTTCAGCATACTCTCCCTCAGTGTTCTCGCGAATAACGAGCATGTCAATGTCGTATGGGGCAACGTCTTTCAGAGGAGAGTCAATTCCTGGATACAAAACACTGGGACGTTCGCAGACATACTGGTCAAAGGTTCGCCGAATCGGAAGCAGCAGGCCGTTGAGTGTCACATGGTCTTGAAGGTCTGGATGTCCCACTGCGCCAAGAAAAATGACGTCCGACTCAGACATCTGATCCAGTGCATCAGTCGGCATCATCCTGCCGTGCTCGAAGTAGTAATCCGAGTTCCATGGGTGCTCGACAAAGTTCCAGTCGATGCCGTACTGATCCCCAACGGCGCTGAGAACCTTGATACCCTCTTCGATTACTTCGATACCAACGCCGTCGCCGCGAATAACGGAGACCCTATGCTCGGCCATGATTGACCTCTCTAACTGCTACGTTCTTATTGTGTTTTGACTCTGGCGAATTCCCGCTATCATACACTATAGATAGGACCCTAACCCATCAAACCATCTCTCTGTTTCGCTTGCCGACCTGAATCTCTTGACCTCGATACTGCTGTATTCTGGTAAGGAAAGCACCCGGGCCAGAGACTTACGCCGACTCCAGTGAGTCTTAATGGCCCACAGAAAAAGGGAATCCTTCGTCAGAAAATGCCTCCACAGATCCTCTCTGTTGCCGTTCCAAAGCTCTTTTCTCAGAAAGCCTCGCGTCATCGTGCGCCAGAAGAGCCGCCAGAATACCAGCGGGAATGAATAGTCCAGCCAGACCAGAGTTGTCGCACGGGGCCAGATTATGTCGCGGGCGACACTGTAATTGCCATCCACGATCCAACTGTCGCCGGTCAGCGACTCGGCGATCCTGAACCTGAACTCGTCGTCCGGCGTCTCTGCCCAGTTTGGCCCGTGTCGGAATGCGTCTAGCTCTATAGCTGGGACGTTTAGCGTTTGAGAGAGGCGATGAGAGAGCGTGGTCTTACCCGAGCCCGTAGTGCCCAGGATGACAATGCGGAATTCCTGCAATTGATTCATTGTCTGAATTTTCATCTGACACATGAGGCCGTCAGTAACAGAAGCCTGACAATTCGAAATCGCTCCAGGAGTGTACCAGGCGCAGAGACATTTCCTTGACGCCATTCTTGCCTGATGTTAGGTTATTTTAGTATAGAATCGAAATGCGTTGAAGGGGAGTAGTAGCTCGTCAGGAGCCTTACAGAGAGTCGGAGAGCGCTGAGAACCCGATACAATCCTGCTGTGAACTCGCCCCTGAGCATCCTGCCTGAAACTGATAAGTAGGGCCGGACGGGTATGCCCGTTATAGCTTATGAGTGTTCTGGCTAAAAGTACGACATTGGCCGGGGAATTAGGGTGGTACCGCGGTATCCTCACTTTGGAGTTCCGTCCCTTGTGCAGGGGCGGTATTTTTTTGCAGCTTCTACCACTTCAACAATCGGAGGGAACTTAATGGCAGTTGTCAGGACTACCGAGCAGCGCTACGACCATCAGGCGATTGACGCCAAGTGGCAGCAGAGATGGCTTGAGGACGGCTCAAACCGAGTGGACGAAGATGACCCACGTCCGAAGTGGTATGAGCTGACTATGTACCCATACCCGTCCGGCGATCTGCACATCGGTCATTGGTACGCCATGAGCCCTTCGGACGCCCACGCGCGCTTCCGTCGCATGCAGGGCTATAACGTCCTGCACCCCATGGGATTCGACGCCTTCGGTTTGAACGCGGAGAATGCCGCAATCCAGCGTGGGATCCACCCGTACCGCTGGACAACGGAGAATATGGAGAATATGCGCCGTCAGCTTCGGAGCATGGGGGCAATCTACGACTGGGACAGAGAGGTTGTCACGTGCGCACCGGAATACTACAAGTGGAACCAGTGGTTCTTCCTGCAGTTTTACAAGAACGGTCTGGCCTACCGAGCCGACGCGCCTGTCAACTGGTGTCCTTCTTGCCAGACAGTGCTTGCCAACGAGCAGGTGATTAACGGCCTGTGCGAGCGCTGTTCTTCCACCGTTACTCACAGGGATCTCAACCAGTGGTTCTTCAAGATAACCGATTACGCTGAAGAGCTGTTGGACCATTCAGAGATCGACTGGCCCGACAAGATCAACCGCATGCAGGACAATTGGATTGGACGCAGCGAAGGCGTTGATATTCAGTTCGACATCTCCGAGTACGGGCTGGAAGAGGACACAATCACAACATTCACAACGCGTATTGATACTGTCTATGGCGTGACATTCGTCGTCCTGGCGCCGGAGCATCCACTTGTCGAGAAGCTGACGACCCCGGAACACAAAGACGAGGTCGAGGCATACGTCGAACAGGCACGCGTCCAGACCGAAATCGAGCGACTGTCCACCGAAAAGGAGAAGACCGGAGTCTTCACCGGCGCATATTGCGTCAACAAGTTGAATGGTGAGCGAGTTCCCATTCTCGTCGGCGACTACGTGCTCCTGACCTATGGAACAGGCATCGTCATGGGCGTGCCCGCGCACGACGAACGCGACTTCATTTTTGCCAAGAAGTATGGACTGGAGATTCGTGTAGTGGTTGCGCCTCCGGAATGGGACGGACAACCGCTGGAGGAGGCGTTCATTAGTGTTGGAACGCAGGTCAATTCAGCGCAGTTCGATGGATTAAGCAGCACGGAAGGTCTGCAGCGGATCGCAGAACACATAGAGGAAAACGGCTGGGGTAAGCGCACCGTGCAATACCGTGTTCGCGACTGGCTAATCTCTCGCCAGCGCTATTGGGGCACACCGATACCGATCGTCTTCTGCGACGACTGTGGCGATGTCGCTGTGCCGGAAGAGGACTTGCCGGTGCTGCTGCCGGAAGATGCCGAGTTCCGACCCACAGGTGAGTCTCCTCTTGCCCTGAATGATGAGTTCCTCAACACCACTTGCCCCGATTGCGGTGGCCCTGCCACACGCGAGACTGACACGATGGACACTTTCGTAGACTCGTCGTGGTACTTCCTGCGGTTCACCAACGCCAAATACGAGGACGGCCCTTACGACCCTGAGAGACTGCCCCAATGGGGGGCTGTCGACCAGTACACAGGGGGAGTTGAGCATGCAGTAATGCACTTGCTGTACGCGCGCTTCTTCGTAAAGGCGCTGCGCGACTTGGGTATGCTTGACTTCGGTGAACCCTTTGTTCGTCTCTACAACCAGGGTGTGATTCTGGGGCCGGACCACGAGAAGATGAGCAAATCGCGTGGAAATGTCATTGCCCCGGATGAGTACGTCGATGCGTTTGGTGCCGATGTAGTCCGCTGCTTCCTTATGTTCCTGGGCCCCTGGGATCAGGGTGGGAGTTGGAGCGACTCGGGCATAAATGGCATGGCGCGCTGGCTGAACCGAATATGGGATGTCGCCACGCGAGATGGCCGGCAGCTCGACGATTTTCCTCGGGATGAGTCTGCCGTGAGGGACGTGCAGCGCCTGATGCACAAGACGATACGGCGCGTAGGCGAAGACCTCGATCGATTCAAGTTCAACACCGCCTTGGCGGGATTGATGGAGTATACAAACGGCCTGAATCAGGCTTGGGAGGCAAAGGGAGTCCACTCCGAACATTGGGCGGAAGCGGTCAGCAACCTGCTTACATTGATGTCGCCTATGGCTCCTCATGTGTCCGAAGAGCTGTGGGAGGTCACTGGACATCAGGGCAGCGTTCACGATTGCAGCTGGCCGGAGTGGGACAAGGAACTAGCTGCTGACGAGGTAATCACGCTGGTCGTGCAGGTCAATGGGCGCGTGCGGGACAAGCTGGAAGTACCAGTGAACATCGACGAGGACGCCGCCCGCGAGTCGGCGCTCCAGAGCAGGAGGGTCGCGCCACACATTGAAGGCAAGGAAATCGCCCGCGTTGTTTATGTCCCCGGCAAGCTCGTAAATGTGGTGGCGCGTTAGCGAGTCCAGGCTACTCACATTCCGATAGTAATGGAGCCACCCGAGAGTTCTCAGGTGGCTCCTACGGTTATATGGCCATATTGGTGGAGTGCCTTGCTATCTATGAGAGTCTCAATGTGTCGGCGGGAAACAGGCTGGCGGAATCCACCGCCTCCGGTATTACATTCTGTTCCACATTGAACTGGATGAATGTATCCAGCGTGTGCTTGGCTCGCTCATAGCCATAGGGAATCGGGTCGCCTCCGACTATCTTCGCGCGCTTCAGCAATGCATCGTCGCCGGGGCCTGAAGTTTGTCCTTCGATTAGTTTCTCAACATAAGGCGTTCTGGCTCTGTCGAATAGGTCGAAGACTTCCCTCGCGAATCCCTCCTTGGAGGCCAGCAGTTCGTCCTTCACGACCAGCAGGTGACTGATCGGATAGATTTGCGTCTTCTCGTGCCACGCCTTGTCAGCGTCGTAAGAGTCTTCGAAGAGCGGTCGAACGTCGGAAGATTCGATCGGGCCGGCACCTATTGTCGCGTCAACCTCTCGTGAAAGGAGCATTTCTGACAGATCGCTGTTTGGTGACGAGACCACATTTGCAGGCTCAATGAATTCAGTTACATGTTCGTCGCCGGAAAGCACCCAGGTGACCGCGTCAAGGTCAACTCCATGCTCGGTCTGCAGAATGGCTCGCGTCCAAACGCCCGGGGTCAGGGTGTAACTGCGGACTCCAACCTTCTTGCCTTCAAGATCCCTTGGACTCCCTATACCACTTTCCCTATGGACTAGTATGCCGCCGTGGTAGAAGTCGTGGGTTAAGAACACCGGAAGTGCAGTAAATTGCTTGCCGTGAGCGCGGGCGCAGAGATAAGTAGCAAGGGCCATCTCGGCAATATCGAACTCCAGACTGCGCACCATGCGACGGAAAATCATCGGAACGGGGGATATTTCAAAATGCTCCATGTCGAACATTTCCGAGGTGGCGGTTCCATCCTTAAGCGGGGTTGTGTGACCATAATTCGCGATCGCAGTTTTCAGTACTGGCTTACTCACGGCTCTTACTCCTCGTATCAGTCTTCCACTTGCCAAGCATTTATCGATGACCAGGCGACTTTACACGGCTACCAACAGCCGAGAAATAAGCATACATCATTTCATAATTCGAACCAATTTCTCAGGGCAACCGGAAGCAACGTCAGAATATGCTCCGGGAACTTCACCTCATCGGCCTGCACGAGAAGTAAGAATTTGGTTAACCGGTCCTGCGGCAGAGAGATGGAGCCCCTCTCGCCTTCGATCTTGGAATCTCCGCGGCTCCTAATGGCGGAAAACGGACCAAAATTTAGCTTGCGGAGATTGCCGAATTGTGCTGGACTTGCTTCAAAACAAGAGCTTTATTATTGTTTAACCCTATGAATTGAACTTGTATGATTTTTGGAGGTCCGTCC
>CAZWDM010000028.1:11715-35563 GCA_964632415.1 uncultured Dehalococcoidia bacterium
TTTATTATTGTTTAACCCTATGAATTGAACTTGTATGATTTTTGGAGGTCCGTCCGTGAGCACGGCAACACCAAATACATTCGGACTGACTAGGATGGTTGCACACGCCATTCTCACACTGGTGGTAGGCATTGTCGTCAGCATATGCACACTGATTGTGCATGCTCTGATCATACTGTTCGGCCGCCGCAAGAGCGTAGTCGAGAAGCCAGGTGGGAGCAGCGAATCGCATGCTCGAGTCTGCTCTATATGTCAGCGCGCCGGCGAAAGAGCAGCCGGCGAAGTGATGACCAGTCCGTAGGTGGCAGTGTTGCCCTTCACTATGCCATCAGGACGTAAACTTGCCTCTGCGACCTCCCGCCAGGACGTATGAACGAAAGAGAGCTGAGTTCTTCGTAGCCATGACAGATCCTCGCAGGAAACGAAGCATAGTAGTTATTGGTGCCGGAATCCTGGGCGCCAGCATTGCGTGGCGTCTCTCGCAACGTGGCCGCCGTGTGACACTTGTGGACAAAGCTGAACCCGGCAGCGGTGCATCCAGCCACAGTTTTGCCTGGATCAACGCAGGGTCGAAAGAGCCACTGCATTATCACAATCTGAATCGACGTTCCCTGGAGATGTGGGAGAACTTTGCATCTGCAATTTCACCAGACGGCAGCAGTGCCAGTGTAGGGCTGCGATGGGGCGGTAAAGTGTCGTGGGAAATCACCGTTGCCGGGGCTGAGAGGCTTACTTCGGAGGTTAGGCAGCTTCAATCCTGGGGATACCCGACCCGGTTGATTGACTCATCAGAGTTGTCAGAACTTGTGCCTACTCTCGAGTTGGGAGCAGTCAGTGCTGCAGAACATAGCGAGAACGAGGCCCAGGTAGAGCCTCAGATGATCGTTGATGCCTGCGTTGCCCGACTATCCGAACTTGAAGCATCGATACACTCGAACACAGAAGTCGTAGGCTTCAGCCGGACCGCGGATGGTCGCATCAATGCCGTTGAGACGACTTCAGGGGACATCGAGTGTGACGAAGTCGTGCTGGCGGCAGGAACGAGCGTCACTTCCCTAGCAGCGATGGCCGGGGTGAATGTTCCGCAGGACAGGAGTCCGGGCGTTGTCATACGAACCAACCCATTGCCGCCACTCCTCGAAAATGTGCCAGTCGTGTATGCGCCAACACTGGAGGACGGGCGCCAGGAGATTCACATCAGGCAGTGCGTGGATGGCAGAATGATGATCGGAGAGGGAAGCCAGGAAAGCCTTGCCGAAGACGATAGCCAAGCGCACGCGAATGACCTGTTAGACCGCGCAAGCAGAGTATTGCCGGAACTCGCGGATGCCGAGGCAGTTCCCGTGCCTGTCGGGTGGCGTCCAATGCCACTTGATGGCTATCCCATCTTAGGCTTCGCTGCGGAAGCGCCCAACTTGTACATCGCTCTGACACATAGCGGTGTAACGCTCGCGCCTGTCCTCAGCCAGCTCGCAATGCTGGAAATCTGCGATGGCGCCGAAGTCGACTCTGTACTGGGCCCCTACCGCCTTGGACGATTCTCCACTCTGACCACGAGCTAGATTGCACGGCCGCTTCGCGCTCGTGCCGGTTCACTAGTCGAGCCGAGATAGTCTGAACATCTCAATGTTGTGGCCGGTGGCACCATCTAGCGTCAGATCCGCGAGAATCTCTCCCACAACGCTCGAAAACTTGTACCCGTGGCCGGAAAAACCGGCGGCAACCGTTACATTTGACGCTTCTGGCAGACGGTCTATTATGAAGTGCTCGTCCGGGCTGTTGGTAAACATGCAGACTTTCATCGAAGATGTCGCACCTGCTGCATCCGGGAAGTACTTCTCGGTGAAGTCTCTAAGCACATTTTCGTCCCTGGAATTTGCCTCACGGTCCAACGTGTCCGCATCGACTATTTCTTCAAGGTGGTGATACTTGCCAAGCTTGAATCCTGGCACGCTGAACTCCGGGAAACCGTAGAAGTGCCCTTCATCGACTACCAGGTTAAACACCGGGAATCTATCCGGCGTGAATAAATCTGGACGCAGCGTTTCAAACCAGGCAAGGACCTGCCGTTCCGGCACGGCGGCAGCGCCGAGTGCAGGAAGCAGCTTTGAAGTCCACGCTCCAGCAGTGATGATCAGATTATCCGCTTCATAGTATCCGCGATCAGTTCTCACACGCACACCGTCTGAGGTGGGCTTCCACTCAAGGGTCCGTTCCCCGGTATGCACCGAGGCACCGAGTGCCTCTGCCCGTTCTACATAGAGGGCGATGCACCGCTCAGGCAATAGGAAGCCCCCTTCACCCTGAAACACCGCCATTGTTTCCGATGGCAGGCGGTAGCAGGGAAAGCGACTGGTGAGTTCCCTACTAGTTAGCACTTCGTGCGGCAGATCGTGCTCTTCGCAGGAGAGTAGCGATCCGGCGAAATTGAGACCATCCGGGGGGCCCGCATCTATCGATCCCGTAATGTGAA
Source organism: uncultured Dehalococcoidia bacterium (assembly GCA_964632415.1). Taxonomy (GTDB): domain Bacteria; phylum Chloroflexota; class Dehalococcoidia; order Lucifugimonadales; family JADFKI01; genus Bin90. The sequence goes on from CAZWDM010000028.1 coordinate 14,189, forward strand.
GAATCTGTTCATTTGAAGCCGACTCGAGATCCCGCCAGAGTTCGTAGGCTCGGCGCATGAGAGGCACATACGAGGGATGCTCGAAATAGGCCAGCCGTATTATGCGGGTAACGCCGTGTGATGACCCCTTGTCGTGAGCGATTTCGAACTGCTCAAGGCCGAGCACGCGCTTCCCACGCTGCGCCAGTTGGAATAGAGCAGCGCTTCCCATTCCACCAAGCCCGACAACTATGGCGTCGTAGCGGTGTGACTCAACCATTTGGCAACCCTTGTAGTTTCGCGTGTTCTGCCTATATTCTTCCCGCGATGACATCGCCCATCGTAGTCGTTCCGCACCTCTCGCCCCCATCAACGGCGATGTCGGGCGTGCGATAGCCTTCCGCCAGGACGCCCTCAACAGACTGCTCCACGGCGAGTGCCTCATCATCAAGCCCGAGGGAATACCGCAGCATAGAAGCCATGCTTAGAATAGTGCCAATTGGATTCGCAATTCCTTCGCCAGCAATGTCAGGCGCGCTACCATGTATTGGCTCGTACAGGCTGACCGGACGCTTCCCACGGCCGCTCGACCTAGGAAGTCCCGAAAGGCTGGCAGAAGGCAGCATCCCCATTGAGCCCGATAATACCGACGCCTCGTCTGTCAAAATGTCGCCGAAGGTGTTCTCTGCCACAATGACATCGAAGTGCGCGGGATTGTTGATTAGCTGCATTGATGCTGCGTCAACGAGCACATGCTCCAGTTCGACATCAGGGTAGTCCTCAGACACTTCGGTGGCGATCTCACGCCACAACCTACCGGTTTCCAGCACGTTCGCCTTGTCAACGGACGTAAGGCGCTTCCTGCGTCCCTTTGCAAGTTCGAATCCGACTCGGACGATGCGCTCAATCTCCTGCTCGGTGTACTTGAGTGTGTCCACCCCTCGTCTGCCCCTGGATGTATCCCAGCGCTTTTTCGGCTTGGCGAAGTACAGCCCACCAGTCAGTTCCCGCACGATGATCATGTCCACGCCTTCGAGCAGATGTGGCTTGATAGGGCTGGAGTTGATCAGCTGAGGATACACCTTGACCGGGCGCAGGTTGGCAAACAGACCCAAGCTCTTGCGGATCGCCAGAATGCCATCCTCCGGACGAGTGGGCGCGCGAGGATCGTCCCACTTCGGACCGCCGACTGCACCAAAGAGTATGCCGTCGGTCTCACTGCACATTTCAACCGTTTCATCAGGAAGAGGAGTGCCGAAGTCGTCTATTGCGTTTCCACCAACCCTGCCGTACTCCGTGTCGAAGCTGTGACCAAAGCGGCTGCCGACGGCATTCATAACCTTGACTGCCTCTGCTACTACCTCGGGACCAATGCCGTCGCCGGGCAGCACTGTAATCGAAAAGTCCATTGATTGCTCCTGTCTAGATTTATAGGCGCTTGAGCGCAGGGACTATTATATGCCCAATAAACTCAGGCGGATACTCACCACGGCTTTGCGATTTTTCAATCAGTGATGGTCTGCAGCATGCGTTGGGCGTGGCAACGGAGTCAGAAGCAGAATAACCGCGCCAATCACGAACAGAACCGCAACATAGGTGAACGTTGCCTCCGGACCGGTAAGATCGAGCCCGGCCACCGCCAGACCGTGATCGTACAGATAGCCTGCTATCAGCGGCGATGCTGCACTGAGAATGAACCGCTCCAGCGACAAGATGCCCAGCACGGTCGTCGGAACCTGGTCGCCAACTACATCGAGTGCCAGCGCGGTGAGGATTGGCTGGTCGCCGTACAGGAATGTGCCCATGAGGGCGATTATGATGATCAGAGCGATTCCCGGGCCGGATTCGCCAAGCAGATATGACAGGATTGCCAGAAGGAGCAAACCGGGAACAAGAACCGCCTTCCTTCCGAAGATGTCAGACAACCAGCCTACAACGGGCGTGGACACGATGCCGACTGCCAGTAGCAGGCCGAAGTGAAGGTTTCTGACGAGCGGAGACATGCCTAAATCGTCGAGAAATATGGTGAAGAAGGTAATCAGGCCGATAAAAGCCATGCCTCTGATGCCGCCCACGAAGGCGACTATCCAGAGAATGGGATTACGCAGCACGCGCCGCGTCGCCGCCCATTGATCGCCTCCCTCAGTATCGGAATCTTCTTGGACGGTTCTGCCAATGTTCTTGAATGCCCAGAATACCAGAAACGCTAGAAAAATCGGGAGAGCGGCGTATATGCTGATAATGCCGCGCCAAGCCAGGAATCCCAGCAAGAATCCTGTTACGGGAGGTGCCAGTACATCGCCAATCTGTCCACCGACGCCGTGGAACGACAAAGCCGTGCCCTTTCGGTGGGAGAAATGGTGCGAAAGCGATGCCATTGCTGGTAGATGCCAGATCGAAGCTGCCAGAGCCACTACGGCCATGCCTATCAGCAGGACGTAGTAGGTGGGGGCGAGTCCAATGATCAGCCAGCCGACACCGAAAAATGCCATGCACAGTGCTAGAACAAGTCCCCAGTGCTTGCGGAGTGCGTCGGCAATGATGCCGCCCGGCAAGGTTACAACGCCGGAGACAAGCTCCCGCATCGATGTAATGCCCCCAACGCCGACACCAGTTAATCCGAACGCAACCTGGACCTCAGGGAGCATGGCGATGAAGCTCTGCGTGAACCAGTGGAATACGCCGTGGCCGCCGGTGAGCCCCGAAATGATGAATCCACCTCTGCCGCGAATATCCGGGGAGTGGTGCCCGTGGCCATGATGACCTTGGGACTCTCCGTGATCATGGCTGTCTGCTTCGTGTTCTTCTGTGGAGTGGTGTGGATGACTCATCTGGCGGAAGCCTTTCACTTCGAGGCGCTGAGATTAACTGGACGCGCGATGTGCAACCAAGAGCGATATTGTCATTCGCTCAGTAGGTTGTCAAGATGCCGGCAATTGTGCCGGTGCGCCGCTCTGTGAGACGCGATAGGCACAACACAGCAACGGAGAGAATGCGCCCCGGCAGAAAGACGCAGCAAGGACTATCCGCCGTGGAAGTATTCGTCCTCAGGAAATTCTGTCCAGGTCTCAAACAACGGGAATGGCGAGGGTAGAGCATTGTGGGGATCATTTATCCTGAACCTCGTGCTCTCCCTCCTGAAAATGTCCTTAATGGAGATGGATACGCCTGCCGTTGGAATGCAGTCTGTACACTCTTCTGGGAGAAGACGCCTTGACGCCGCATCTTCCAGGTGTATGACAACCTCGGAAAAGTCGCTGCTCCGTCTGATCCGGTAGTCATGCGCGACAATCTCCCACTCGTCCACGGCGTATTCTCCGATTGCGTGCTGGGCCCATATACTTACGGGTCCTGAGAAGTCTAGGATCACGCCCTTCCTCCTGTCGGCGTCAACAGATGGATCGAATTTTCGGAATGATCGATCCTCAAGCGTCGTCATGATTTTCAGCCTGTCGCCTTCGGAGGCAGGCAGTAGCGGTGTGGCCTGAGTACATGAAGATGCCATGAAGAGCAGGACGAGGAACACCCAATGCAGTCGCTTAATCAGCGGATGCCACAAGCTCACAGACATAGTTCTTAGCAGGACCTGTGCCGACACGGATTGATCCCTCAGAACGGCATGGTGATGCGATGAGAAGATAAGAGTGGCTTTGGATTAGACAAGGTCTTCGCGTCAATCCTGATCGCCGAGAGCAATGATAATGTCCCATTCCTGCTTAGAAACAGGCTGAACGGAAAGGCGAGAATTCTTGACCAGCGGCATTTCCTCGAGGCCGGGAGTCCCCTTGATCTCGCGCAGTGGGACCAATCGCTTGAACTCGGATATCCCCCTGATATTCACCATGTACCACACCGGGTTGTCCGGGGTGCTCTTGGGATCCGGGTGTTCAGATTCCGGGTCCCAAGCGGTGTGATCGGGGTATCCTTCGCGGACAATCTCGGCTATGCCGACCGCACCGGGTGGCTTTGCGTTTGAGTGGTAGAATATGACGCCATCGCCGACCTTCATGTCGTCGCGCATGGTGTTGCGTGCCTGGTAGTTGCGAACCCCGTCCCACTCCGCGGTGCTGTCATCCTCATTCATGAGGTCCGAGAACGAGTAGGCGTTGGGTTCCGATTTCATGAGCCAATAGCGCTTCTCTGACATACCTTTTTCTCCAGTGCTGTATGCTATCGGGTGAAAATCCAAACAGATAGCAGGATACTAACATCTTATCGCAGTTGAATGTCGATTGGGATTGGTCGGATGACTTCTGATATTGAAGAGATAATTCCTACGCCCGGGGAACACTTGGGCTTTGAGGTTGGACAAGATCGAAAGCTGGCCGGATGGGCTCAGATTGAGGACTATTTCCTAAAGCTTGGAAAGATGTCTGGGCGAGTAAAGACCCTGGACATTGGCAAGAGTACCAAGGGGAACTCCCTGCTGATGGCGATAATCTCGTCTCCTGAGAATCTGGACAAATTGGAGGATTACCGAGTAATACAGGAGCGGCTTGCTGACCCGCGTACCATCGAAGATGAGAAAGAGGCGCAGACGCTCATAGCAAATTGCAGGGCAGTCATAGCGATAACGTGCAGCATTCACGCGACAGAGGTTGGGGCGTCGCAGATGTCGATGCTGCTTGCCCACGAACTGGCGACCGGAGAGAGCGAAGATGTCCGGGCGATTCTGGACAACGTGATATTGCTGCTGCTCCCTAGTCTGAACCCGGACGGACTGGATGATGTGAAGCGGTGGTATGAAAGCACGCTTGGCGAGTCATATGAAGGGGTAATGCCGCCTTTCCTGTATCAGCACTACACGGGGCATGACAACAACCGCGACTGGTTCATGTTCACGCAGCGGGAGACTCGTGCCGTTGTGGAGCATTGCTTCAATGCATGGCGTCCACACGTCGCGCTTGATATGCATCAGACTCGATCGACTGGCGTGAGAATGATGGTGCCGCCCTTCGTGGATCCGATGGGGCCAAATGTGGATGCAATATTAAACGCCGAGAGCGCGATGCTGGGGGCATCGATGGCGGCCGACCTGACATCCCAGGGCAAGGCGGGCGTAGCGATGAATGTCGTGTACGACTCGTACAGTCCGAACAGGGCGTACCAGCAGTATCACGGAGGCGTGAGGCTGCTGACGGAGGCAGCCGGAGTGCGAATCGCTACTCCTGTGAAGGTGCCCGAAAGAGACTTGCAGACTGACAGAGGCGAGTCACCAAAGGAAATTACTTGGAACCACCCGCTACCCTGGAAGGGTGGAACGTGGCGCCTACGTGACATCGTCGATTACGATTATTCTGCGGCATTTTCGTGCCTGAGGCATTCGGCACGGCTGAGGGCGACAATTGCAGCGAACTTCTACCAGATCGGACTGAACGCCGTAAAGCAGGACGGGGCGCCGTTTGCTTTCGTCGTTTCTACTCAGCAGCACGATCACTCCGCCGCCACTGAGATGCTCGACGCTCTCCGCATGGGAATGGTAGAAGTGCACGAGGCAACGGAGGCATTCACTGCGGACAGTCAGCCGTTTGCAAGCGGTGCGCGTGTCATTCTTAGCGGTCAGCCGTACTGGGGGTTCGCTAAGACTCTGTTGGAACAGCAGAAATACCCGGAAAGGCAGACGCATCCTGGAGGACCGCCGAAGGAGCCCTACGATGTGACCTCCCATTGTATGCCGATTCAAATGGGCGTCAATGTTTACGCAATCAGGGGCAGGTTTTCCGCTCGGATGAGACTCTTGGGGGAGGGCGAGCCTTCGATGCCGGCACAGACTACCACTGGCGGAGTAAGAACACCCGTGGTTTCACACAGAGGAAATCCAGGTCGTAGTCTCGGCAGGCTGTGGGTCGTACCGTCGGAGTCGAACGCCAGCGCCAAGTTGGTGAACGAGGCGCTTGGAGCAGGCGCTGTTGTCTCGCGAGCACGCGAGCCTTTCCTGGCCGATGGGAAGTCTTACAAACGTGGGACCTTTATCGCCAGTGGACTAGGCGATCTTGAATCGGCATGGACCGAAAGGAAGGAAGGTCTGCCTATTTCCGTGGGAGATGTGCAGGATGTAACCAACTTTGTGATGCAGAAGCCAAGCATTGGTGTGTACCAGAGTTACATCGCAAACACCGAAGAGGGCTGGACTCGGTACGTGCTGGACGAGTACGGGTTTGAGTACGAGTCCCTGGCGGATGATGACATACGCCAAGGATGTTTGAGAGAGCGCTTCGATGCGATCGTGCTGCCGCATCAGCCGGTCTATCAGATACGAAGAGGTCACCGCGAGTCGTACTACCACCCGAAGTACTCGGGTGGCTTGGGGGAGGAGGGTGCCGAAAGGCTGCGCGAGTTCGTCGAGCGAGGGGGCACGCTGGTTACGTGGGACGGTTCGGCACGGTACGCGATCCGGCACCTTGAGCTGCCAGTTCGGAATGTGCTGGCTGACCTGAAGAAGTCTGACTTCTACTGCCCGGGAAGCCTGCTGGCTGTACTGGTGGACACCGGCCATCCGCTGTCCCTTGGGATGCCGAGCCTGGCGGCAGTGATGTTCAACGAAAGCCCGGCGTTCGACATACGGCGCGGCAGGGTGGTTGCAAAATACCCGCTGCGCAACCCGCTCTTCAGCGGCATGCTGGTGGGGCCGGAGCATCTGTATAACAGGACAGCGCTGGCGACAGTCCCGCTTGGCGAGGGCGAGGTGGTGCTGTTCGGATTCAGGCCGCACTTCAGGGCGCAGGCAAGAGGAACATACAAGTTGCTGTTCAACGCGCTGTACGGCAGCGCATACAAAGAGGATTGCGGGAGCTAATGGGTGTGGTTCATAAGATTCCTGGTGCTATGGTTCCTTATCAGCACTGGCGTTGATTGTGTCCGCGGTGAAGACATAATGTCATTACCCACCGGGTATAGCGACGAAGTCACTCCGCTGGGATGGGCAAAAGTGATACTAGCCGCTATTCTGACGATTATTGTCGAACTGGCGCTAAGGTCGGAGAAGCGAAAAGGAAAGTAGGAAGGGTGGGGTGCCAACCAGCCCTTCCCGTTGAGCACCGCTTCCTATGCCATTTCCAGCGTTTCTGTAAGCCCGTATTCGTCAGCGAGTGACCGGAGCGCCTGCCAGGTGGCGTCTTCGACCGTGATGCCGTCTTCGAGCAGTGTCTGCTCCCTGAGGTGTTCGAGCTCGCCTGGATAGAAGACTTCTGAAAAGCCCGCCGCCGTAGGTGTGCTCTTCAAGTACTGGGCAAATTCGGTCACTTCCTCTTTGAAGTCATCGACCGGGCGGAACGCGTCCACATTGAATGCGGCCAGGAAACAGCCGTCGTTATGGCGACCCGAGGGATCATGACCAAAGCCCAGTCCCGTCAGGATGCCGGAGAGAATCTCGACCATGACTGACAAGCCGTAGCCCTTATGGCCCTCAGGACCACCCAGGGGCAGGACAGCACCGCCGTTGCGAAGGTCCGTAGGGTCGGTGGACGGGTTGCCGTCCTTGTCGATTATCCACCCTTCAGGAACGGATGCGCCGCGAGCTACCGCAACGCCAAGCTTGCCCGCGGCGACTGCACTAGTCGCCATGTCTATAAACATCGGCCCTTCGAGATTGCTGGGCATTGCGATGCAGATCGGGTTGGTGCCCAGGCGCGGCTCGCGACCGCCGAATGGAACGACGCCCTTGGACGACCTGCCCGAGTCAGCAGTCATTATGCCTATCATGTCCTGGCCCGCCGCCATCAGGGGATAGTCCGCGACTCTGCCGACGTGGCTTTGGCGGAAGACGGTGGCTGCGGCAACCCCGTGCTCCTTTGCCTTCTCGATGGTCATCTCCATCGCCCGTTCCGAGACCACATAACCGAATCCCCAGTTGCCGTCAATGACAGTCGTCGTGGAGGTCTCGCGGATGATGTCGAAGGGTGCTCCGGGGACGATGTGTCCACGCTTTACCCTGTCGATATAGGTGTGAATCTGTATTATGCCGTGCGAGTCATGTCCCGCGAGATTGGCACCGATGGAGTGTCGCGAGACGATAGCAGCTTCTTCCTCGCTTGCGCCCGCACCCTTAAGGAGTTGCGCGGCTATATTCTGAAGTCGTTCGGCCTGGATGGTGGGCATAGTTCCCTCCTGGAGTTGATTCTAGGCTGTATTAGAGCCTGGTAGCGTTATGGGCAGCGCTATTCTAACACCCGTTCATCCATAATCCCCGACGACGGGTAGGAGAGTTAAGATCGCTGCCAGTTTCTGGCGCGACCAACGGCGCGCTGCCAATCCGAGTAAAGTACGTTGCGCCGGCTGGCATCCATGGTCGGGGTGAATCGCCTGTCACTTTCCCAGCGCGCAGCGATCTCCTCTGTATTCTCCCAGAATCCCGTGGCAAGCCCGGCGAGGTATGCCGCGCCGAGGGCAGTAGTTTCGGCGACCGCGTGGCGCTCGATTGGAATGCCGAGAATATCTGCCTGGAACTGCATCATCAGGTCATTAGCGGTGCCACCGCCATCAACTCGTAACAGCGGTATGTCCAAACCGGCGTCGCTTGTCATTGCGTCAACAGCGTCCTTTGTCTGGTAAGCGGTGGATTCGAGGGCGGCACGTGCGATGTGGGCGCGTGTCGTGCCCCTTGTTAAGCCGATGATCGTACCGCGGGCATACATGTCCCAGTGGGGCGCGCCAAGGCCGGTAAATGCCGGGACGAGATAGACGCCGCCGTTGTCTTCAACTGATGCAGCGAGCGATTCCACATCGGATGATGCCTCGATGAACTGCAGGCCGTCGCGGAGCCATTGAACGGTCGCGCCGGTCGAAAATATACTGCCTTCCAGCCCATAGGTCACACCGTTGCCGAGGTCCCAGGCTATTATGGAGAGCAGACCCTGCTGAGAGCGAACGCGTTCCGAGCCGGTATTGATGAGGATGAAAGAGCCCGTACCGTAGGTGTTCTTCGCCATCCCGGGTTCGAAACAGGCCTGGCCGAAGAGGGCGGCGTGCTGATCTCCCGCAACTCCGGCGATGGGTATAGCATGGCCCGCGAAGAAGTTGCCGCCCGTTCGGCCAAATTCGCCGCTTGATTGCTGGACTGAGGGGAGTATGGCGGAGGGGATGTTCAGCGCGCCCAGCAACTCCGTGTCCCACTCGAGAGTGTCGATGTTGTAGAGCATGGAGCGGGAAGCGTTCGTAACATCGGTCGCATGCACGGTGCCGTTGGTGAGATTCCAGAGCAGCCAGGAGTCTACGGTGCCGAATGCGAGCTCTCCGCTCTCGGCTCTGATCTGTCCATCGGGAATGTGGTCGAGCATCCAGCGAATCTTTGTCGCTGGGAAGTATGCGTCGATGGGAAGGCCGGTCTTTTCGATAAATTCGTCCCCCATTCCGCGAGCCTTGAGTTCGTCGCAAAGGGGCGCTGTCCTGCGGCACTGCCAGACGATTGCATTTGAGACAGGTCTGCCTGTGGCGCGCTCCCATATTACCGTCGTCTCCCGCTGGTTTGCGATGCCTATTGAATTAATCTGGCGCGGGCCTATCTCGGTTGCATCCAACAGGTCATCTACGGTCTCGATGACAGAGTCGAATATCTCGTTTGGATCGTGCTCGACCCAACCGGGCTGCGGATATATCTGTGTGATCTCGCGGTAGGACTGCCACACGACGCGTCCCGAGCCGTCAACAAGGAGGGAGGTCGTGCCCGTAGTGCCCTGGTCAATTGCGAGTATGTAACCTGATGGGGGCATATGGCTTAAGTCCTGGTAGAGGCATATACCGAATGAAAGGAATAAGAGCGCCGTATTAGTCTATAATTTCGCGGTGAGTATATGACGGACTGTTATGAATTGTGAAGGGGCTGACAGACATGGGAGAGCGAAAGATCAGAGTTTCGGCGGGCGATGTGACGGTTACGGCGGTGCTGAACGATAGACCCACATCCAACCTGCTTTGGGATGCACTGCCTCTGGAAGCATCAGCGAGCACATGGGGAGACGAGATCTACTTTCGGATCGCGGTGCAGGCGGACGAAGACGATGGAGCGAGCGACGTGGTGGATATGGGAGCAGTAGCGTATTGGCCGCCGGGCCAGGCACTGTGCCTGTTCTTTGGGCGAACACCGGCGAGCCGAGCCGACGAGATAAGGGCTGCGAGCGCGGTTAATCTCATGGGAGAAATCGAAGGAGACGCCACTGTGCTCAAGCAAGTTCGGGCGGGAGCGCGGGTAGTAGTCGAATTGGCCTAGAGCAGAACAGCCAAACAGGATGGAGTGAGATTGAAATGGGACTCTCAGATGATATGCGGCGGGAATGCTCGGAGATGTGGGACAAGGAACACAACCACCCGCTGGTTACGGGCATTGGCGACGGCACCCTGGAGCTGGACAAGTTCCGGTACTACATGCGGCAAGACTACATCTACCTGATCGACTTCTGCAGGGTGATTGCGCTTGCCGCCGCCAAAACACCTGATGTGGAGGACATGGGCTGGTTCGCAAGTTTACTGGACGAGACCCTTAACACCGAGATGACGCTGCACGTCAGCTTCTGTGAGGACTTCGGCATTAGCGAGGAGGAGCTGCTGGAGACCAAGCCCTCTCCCACTACTCAAGCCTACACGCGATTCTTGCTACAAACGGCGTACAGAGGCACCATAGGGGAGATTTCGAGCGCGATTCTGCCTTGCATGTGGGGATACAGTGAGATCGGACAGATGTTGTACGACAGAGGAGTGCCGGAGGGCGCCCCGCTGTACACTCGCTGGATCGAGATGTACAACTCCCCGGAGTTCGCCGAACTAGCAGCGCGCCTGCGAGAATTCCTTGATCGCGTTTCCGAAGGTTGCGGCGCGGATGAAATTGACCGGATGCGCGAGGCATTCGTAACTGGCAGCCGCTATGAGTACATGTTCTGGGATGCGGCGTGGAGGATGGAGGAGTGGCCGGCCTAGCGCCGAGTCATGGACGCGCAACTACCTGAACATGTCCTTCGATCGCTCGCGAATAAGTGGAGCGATGCTGGCGTCTTCCATAGGCTCATAGGCGTACCCGCGAATGAGGGCGACGGGGACCTGGATTGCCTTGGCGGTTACGAGCTCTGCGGCGGCGGCAAGCTCGTCAGCGGCGGCGATGGTGGTGACCTTCAGCACCATGCCGTTCACGTCAAGTGTGCCCCGGTAGTCCTTGACCGGGTTCATGCCTGCCACTCCGATGGCGATGTTCGAGTGGCCGTCACGCCATGCTCGCCCGAATGTGTCCGATATGACTATCGCCACTTCTGCGCCGTCCGTCACGCGCCGAATCTCTTCGCGAATGTTGCTGGCGGAGCGGTCAGAGTCCTCGGGCAGCAGACCAACCACCTCGTCGCCGGGGACATTGGAGTTGTCTATGCCAGCGTTGGCGCAGACGAAGCCGTGCCGGGTCTCACTGATGATGATGCCTCGCTCAGAGTCCATACGGACGACCGACCGACTCTCGCGCAGGACGAGTTCCACGAGGCGGGCGTCCTTCTGCGTCTCCCTTGCGAAGTTGAGGGCGAGCGGCGAAGGTTCGACCGTGTTGAGGTCCACTAGCCGGCGCTCCGCCTTCGAGACGATCTTCTGAGTAACGACAAGGATATCGCCCGCCTGCAGCGGTGTTCCCTGTGCACGAGCGGCGTCGGCAATCAGGCTGCCAAGTGATTCGCCGCCGGTAATCTCCGGGATTCCTGTGACGCCTATGACTTCGAGGCGGGGGACGTCCTGCATGCTTGCGTTCTCCGAAATGAAGGCTAACATGGGTGTGCCAACCGGCAGACTTTCCAGGCTGCCAGTATATCAGCAAGTCGTAGTGCGGGCATGACAACGCGGGAGGAAACTCAATGAATATATTGCGGAGCCTGCTCTTCGTGCCAGGCAACCAGCCGAGGATGCTGGAGAGGGCATCGGGGCTGAAGCCGGACGCCTTCATTCCCGATATGGAGGACTCGGTGCCGATTGATGAGAAGGCAAATGCGCGGGAGGTTACCGCGTCGTATCTCGCGAATCTCGCCAAGGGTGGGACTCCGGTGATTCCACGAGTGAATTCGCTGGACACCGGCTTGCTGGACGATGACCTGGCGGCAGTAGTCGGAAATCACATCTTTGGCGTTTCAGTGGGGAAGATCTACACCGCGGACGATATCGCGACGATAAGCCTCAAGCTGGAAGAGCTGGAACGCAAGGCAGGCATCGAGGTGGGGAGCGTGCGGCTCGTGCCCTGGATCGAGACGGCGATGGCAATCGTGAAGGTGTACGAGATATGCAGCGCGTCGCCGCGCATTGTTGGAGTGGCGTTCGGTGCTGAAGACTTCACGAATGACATGGGCATAGAGCGCACCGAATCGGAAGCCGAGACCTACTTCGCACGGAACAGCATCGCGGTGGCGGCTCGAGCCGCCGATGTGCTCGCACTGGACACGCCGTACTTCGGCTTCAGGGACCCTGACGGGCTGCGTGCGAATGCAATGACGGCTAAGCAGTATGGATTCAAGGGCAAGTTTGCGATCCACCCGGCCCAGATCGATATCATCAACGAAACGTTCTCACCCTCCGCAGCTGAGATTGAGCACGCCCGTCGGGTGGTAGAGGTATTCGAAGAGGCGGCGAGTAGAGGCCGCGGATCGACATCACTCGATGGCATGGTGGTTGATGTGCCGGTTGTGAAGAGGGCGCAGGCAGTGCTGGAGATGGCGAATGCTCTTCCTACGAGCAGCTAATTGAACACTAAAGCACTTCGGCTGCGAAGGATGGACAGATGGGTCACTCGGAAAACGAACGAACGGACAGGATATTTCTGAAAGGAATGGTGTTCTACGGGCATCATGGGGTTAGCCCACACGAGAAGGCGCTTGGGCAGCGGTTCATCGTGGATGTGACACTGGAATGCGATGCGCGGCCTGCCGGCAAGTCCGACAACCTTGCGGACGCGACGGACTATGTGCCCGCGTTTGGGATCGTCAAGGAGATCGTGGAAGGTGAGAGCAGGGACCTGATTGAGAGAGTCGTTGAAGAGATTGCAGATCGGATCCTGTCGGAGCTACACGTGACTGGAGTGAGCGTGACGATCAAGAAGCCCGAAGTAGCGATCGAGGGGAGCATACTGGAGTATGCAGGGTTGGAGATATACAGGCGACGGGAGTAGCGCCCCCTTGCACATCCTGGCTTCTATGATCCCCGTATGTGCTCAATATAGCGGTCGGCGGATCGTCGGACGGCATCCTTGCCGCCTCGCATGACATTACGACCCCACCAGCCTCCATAGATGCGGTCGAAGTTGTACGGCTCGACGGCTGCCACGATTCGCTCTATCTCGGTTGCCGGTAGTGGAATCAGGTTGGGATAACTTGTCATGAAGCTGACATAACGGCGGTCAGGAACAACAGTGATCGTATCGCCGACGAAGAGAGCGCCCTTTCCCTCAGCGCCTCCCGCCCAGTGGAGGACCGCGCTGCCGTCGAAGTGACCGCCGCACTGGATCAGACTCGCCCCAGGCATAATCTCGAGCGGCTTGCCGTCCCAGTACCTGATGTTTGCGTGAGGTCTCATAACGTGCTCGCGGTCGGCATCAGGAATGACGATTGCAGCGTCGTCGAAGGCAAGGCTCCAGGAGACCATGCTGTCGTAGAAGTGCGGGTGTGAGAAGCAAATTGCCTGAATGCCGCCGAGCGCCCGTATAGCCCCGATTGCTTCGTCGTCGAGCAGGCTAATGCAGTCGTAAAGGACGTTGCCGCCTGGTGTCTGCAGGAGCAGCGCGCGCTGGCCAATCGAGAACGAAGGGCTGATGCCTATGCCCGTGAGGCCTGGCTCGATTTCACGGACTTCGTTCGCATAGCCCTGTGTCTTCAACTCTGTCATCGTGGTCCATTGCTGACCCTCCCAGCCTACGTACTGGCGCGGGTCGTCGCAGATAGGGCAGTTGGGTGGTGGCGCTTCGCTTTCGGTGAATTCCACGCCGCAAGTCTTGCAAATGAAGTTCTGCATAACAGTAGTCCTTGTATCAGTTCAGGAGCAATTCGGAGTGTCAGTTGCTGGGGATGTCTGCTATTATTGCTCTGTGCATTGGTTCAGTGCATTGTACACGGAGACAGGACGATCCGGCTGCGATCCGGCAGCTTGCGGCGCATACTCTGAATGCAAGGGGATGGGAGAGCGAATATGCCCGGCAAGGCAAAGACACTTGGTGAACTGCGAGCGAGCGGGTACGAACCCCTCACAATAAGAGAAGAGATCCGAAACAACCTCATCAGGAAGATTCAGAAAGGCGAAGCGCTCTTTCCCGGTATAATTGGCTTCGACGGTTCGGTTATTCCGCAGCTTGAGAACGCGATTCTCGCCGGTCAGGACATAATCCTCTTGGGCGAGCGCGGGCAGGCGAAATCACGGCTCATCCGGCACATGGTCTCGCTGCTGGATGAAGAGATTCCGGTGATGGACAGGTGCGAACTCAACTGCGACCCGATGGCTCCGATCTGTGCGGAGCGCAAGTGTCCACTGGCTGAGAACGGCGACAATGCCAAGGTGTCCTGGATGCACAGGGACCAGAGGTACAGCGAGAAGCTGGCGACGCCCGACATCACCGTTGCCGATCTGATAGGTGAAGTGGACCCGATCAAGGTCGCTGAAGGGCGCTACCTTTCGGACGAGCTCACCATCCATTATGGACTCATACCCCGTACAAACAGGGGAATCTTCTGCATCAACGAGTTGCCGGACCTCTCGGAGCGAATTCAGGTGAGCCTGTTCAACCTGATGCAGGAGCGGGACATCCAAATCAAGGGTTACCGGATAATGCTGCCACTGGACGTGTTTCTGGTCTCAACGGCCAACCCCGAGGACTACACGAACAGAGGGCGCATAATCACGCCTCTGAAGGACAGGTACGGGGCGCAGATCAGGACCCATTACCCGCACTCGTTGGACGATGAGATCGACATAGTGGAGCAGGAATTCTCGAACTTCGAGGATACGCAGAACCGCGTCAGCGTGCCTGACTACATGAAGGAAGTCATCGCGGAAATCACCTCGCTGGCTAGGCGCAGTCCCGACATCAACCAGCGCTCAGGCGTGAGCCTGCGCGTGTCCATCGCCAATTACGAGACGATGCTCAGCGCGGCGTTCAAGCGGAGCTTGAGGCACAACGAGGCTGCTTCTCCGCGTGTGAGCGATCTACCTGCTCTGGTCGCCTCCACGACCGGCAAGATCGAGATGGAGAGCGTCGAAGAGGGCCGGGAATACCGCGTGATCGAGGACCTTGTGAAGAAGGCAGTGCTGAACACATTCGGGAAGTACTACCAGGCGCGGCAATTCGCGGATCTTACGGAGCGGTTCGAGGATGGGCTGCAGATCGAGGCAGGGAACGACAAGCCGTCGTCCGAGTACATGGGCGCGTATGCCGAAATGGGTGAGGCTGCAGAGCTAATCAGGGAGATAGAGCCTTCAGATGAGCCGGCTGCAATCGCTTCGGCAATAGAGTTCGTGCTGGAAGGCCTTCATCTGAACCGGAGACTGAACTGCGACCGTGCCGGCGGACAGTACATTTACAGTGGCTAGGAAATGACCTGCAGCATAGTTGTAACGGCCGGCCTAGCCCGTAACTCATAGGGATCGGAATCTATGAC
Organism: uncultured Dehalococcoidia bacterium; assembly: GCA_964632415.1. GTDB lineage: Bacteria > Chloroflexota > Dehalococcoidia > Lucifugimonadales > JADFKI01 > Bin90. Next base: position 29,761 of record CAZWDM010000028.1, read on the forward strand.
TCAGAGGACCAGCCTTAGCGAAATACCACGAGCATACGAACCGCAGAGTGTCGAAAGGCGCATCTACGACTTCTGGTCGGAGGGCGGCTATTTCACACCTGAGATCGACCACGACCGTGAGCCCTTCACCGTCATCATGCCGCCGCCGAATGTTACTGGCGAGCTGCATATCGGGCACGCGCTCACAATCGCATTGGAAGACCTGATGGTGCGCTGGCACCGCATGAAGGGCGACCCGACGCTGTACCTGCCAGGTTCGGACCACGCTGGCATCGCTACGCAGGTGGTCGTTGAGCGGGCTCTGGCAGGAGAAGGCGTTTCTCGGCACGACCTCGGACGGGACGGATTCAATGAGAGTGTCTGGCAGTGGGTCGACCGCTATGGGAGCAGGATTTACGAGCAGACTAAACGCATCGGTGCATCATGTGATTGGACACGAACCGCGTTCACGCTGGACGAAGGACCGAGCAAGGCTGTACGTACCACATTCGTCAACCTGTACGAGAAGGGATTGATATACAGGGGCGAGCGCATTACAAACTGGTGCCCCCGCTGCCACACTGCGCTTTCCGATCTCGAGGTTAAGTACGGAGAAGAGAGCGGGAACCTGTACCATATTCGCTACGTCTTGGAGGATGGGAGCGGCGCTTTGGTCGTCGCTACAACCAGGCCGGAGACGCTTCTGGGAGACACCGCGGTTGCGGTAAACCCTGAAGACGAACGCTACACGGATTACCTTGGCAAGAGTGCCATTTTGCCTGTGTTGGGACGAACACTGCCAGTTGTTGGTGATGAGGCGGTGGAGCTTGACTTCGGCACGGGTGCGTTGAAGGTAACCCCCGGGCACGACCCGAACGACTTTGAGATCGGGCAGCGTCATGGTCTTGACACGGTCAGCGTGATGAACCTCGATGGTACTCTCAACGCTAATGCCGGTCCGTATCAAGGCCAGACCATGGAAGAGGCCCGAAGGAACATTGTAAGTCAGCTGGAGGATGAAGGTCTGCTGGAGAGCGTCGAGCCACATCAACACTCTGTTGGGCACTGTGACAGATGCAACAACATAGTCGAGCCGATTGTCACTAACCAGTGGTATGTGCGGATGGAGCCGCTTGCGAAGCCGGCGAGGGAGGCTGTGGCGAATGGGGATACCAAGATCATCCCTGAGCGGTTCGAAAGAGTGTACTTCAACTGGATGGACAACATCCGGGACTGGTGCATCAGCCGCCAGCTGTGGTGGGGGCACCGGATACCCGTCTGGTACTGCGACGCGTGCAATCAAGTTATCGTTGCGATAGACGACCCGACCGAATGCAGTGCGTGCGGCTCGCGCGATCTGGCGCAGGACGAGGATGTACTGGATACCTGGTTCAGTTCGGGACTCTGGACGCATTCGACGCTGGGATGGCCCGGCGAGACCGATGATGTCGATTACTTCTATCCGACGAGCGTGATGGAGACGGGATACGACATCATCTTCTTCTGGGTTGCCCGCATGATGATGATGGGCATAGAGAACATGGGCAAGCCGCCGTTCCATACTGTCTATCTGCACGGGCTCGTCCTTGACCCCGAGGGCGTGAAAATGAGCAAGACACGGGGGAACGTCCTGGACCCACTTCAGCTAACAGACATGTACGGTGCCGACGCACTTCGATTCGCCCTTACCATCGGCAACTCCCCGGGCAACGACCAGCGGCTGAATGAACAAAAGCTGGAAGCGAGTCGCAACTTCGCCAACAAGCTCTGGAACGCAGCGCGCTTCGTGATGGGCAATCTTGAGGATGCCGGCTCCGCCCTAGATGGATGGCACGACCCTGATCTGCCGACTCACAGGCAAGACCGCTGGATAATGAGCAGGCTGAACCGAGTAGCAGAGCAGGTAGACCGCTACATGCAGGACTACCAGTTCGGCGAGGCACAGCGCACAATCCACGACTTCTTCTGGCACGAATACGCAGACTGGTACATCGAGATGGCTAAGATCCGCTTGCGTTCTGAGGATGACTCTGCCGATTCGCCACTGCCGTACCTCGCATTTGTACTGGAGCGCGTGCTGCGGTTGTTGCACCCATTCATGCCCTTCGTTACTGAGGAGATCTGGCAGACGCTCAAGGAGCGTGTGCCGGCCGATCCTACAGCGACGGATGCGCTGATCGTTGCAGAATATCCCGAAGTAGACGGAGACTTCTACGATGAAGAGGCTGAGGATGAAATCTCGCTTGTAATGGAGACGGTTCGCTCGATCCGAAATCTGCGTGCGGAGTTCAGAATCCAACAACACCAGAAAATCGAGGCAATTCTGGACTTGCCACAAGACAGCAGAGTAGCTGAGGCGGAGGCCGACGCAATCAAGATGCTTGCGCGCGTGGAGCCACTAAGGCTTGGAGCGCCGAACAATGGCGCGGTGTCAGACGACAGCGTGTCGCTTGTTCTATCCAGGGGCGTAGTTACGATTCCACTCGGTGGGCTGGTGGACCTGGACAAGGAGCGCGCGAGGCTGAGGGACGAAATTGCTGACATCGAGAGCAACAGGCAGCGGCTGATGGATCGCTTGCAGGACGAGCGATTCTTGTCCAGAGCGCCGGAAGAGGTTGTAGAGCGAGAGCGAGAGCGGCTGGAGAGCATAGAGGAACGCAAGGGCAGGGCGGAGGATGTTCTCTCCAGGCTGGGCGGATAGGGAGTGTGCGTACCCGCTCCCATCGTCACAATGGTCTCTGGATGGGTGATGACCTTTCTCCACCGGGAGGAAGGCGCTCGACAGTAACTTAGATCGTGCTGTCCCGCGCATTGCCATCTGTCGGGCGTGACGGCAATATCATAGTTGCTGCCGCAGCGCTTCGAACGCTCGACTACGGGTTCATCAGCGTATTCCTCGGCGTATATCTTACCCTCCTGGACTTCACCGTCGTGCAGGCGGGGCTGGTGTTCAGCGCCATAATGGCGGGAAGCGCCCTGTCGAACTCTCTGGCAAGCTGGAAGGGCGATACCATCGGGCGCAAGAGGATGTTCATCGCAATGTCCGTGCTGATGGTTGCGGGCGGTGTGGTCTTCTCCATCTCATCAGACTTCGTAGTGCTGATGCTGGTAGGCGTGTTCGCGGTCACCACTTCCGGCGGCGGTGACAGAACGGCGTTCATTTCGCTGGACACGGCAGTACTGGCGCAAACAAGCACATCGGCTCAGCGAACTCTTGCCTTCAGCTGGTACAACCTCGTCACAATCTTCACGCGCTCGCTGGGGGCGCTCCTGATCGCATTTCCGGCCTTCATCGAGCGATGGGGAAATATCGGTGAACTCGAATCCTACAAGCTTATGTTCGCGGTGTACGCGGCTATTGCGGCTGCAGGGATACTGCTCTACGCCCGGCTTTCTCCCCAGATTGAGGTGCAGAGGCGAGATCAGTCACGAGCAGATGGGCCGGCAAGTGTGGAGGCGTCCGAAGCACGTGGGTTAATCTGGAGGATGACTGCGCTCTCCTCACTGGATGCGCTAGGCGGTGGTTTCGCAGTACGGAGCTTCGTGTCGTTCTGGTTCGTTAGTCAGTTCGGAATCGATTTGTTCGGCGTATCCGGGATTTTCTTCGTTGCGCAGCTCCTGAACTTGGTGTCAGTCGCGCTGGCAACGCCGGTCGCGAAGCGAATCGGACTTGTGAATACGATGGCATTCACGCAGGTGGCGGCTAACCTGATGTTCGTTGGGATGGCATTTTCGTCCAATGTTTGGCTGGCAGTGGCATTCTTCCTGCTGCACGAGATCTGCAATGATATGGATGTCCCGGCACGTCAGTCATACACAATGGCGATCGTGCCGGCAGAGTCGAGGACGGCGATGGCAAGCATAAACAACTTGGGACGCAATCTAGCGCAGACAATCAGTCCCACTCTGGCCGGGATAATAGCGCAGGCCGCATACCTGGGAGCACCGTTTCTGGTGGGTGCGGCGACAAAGCTCGTGTACAACGCGCTGCTGCTGCAGATGTTCCGCGGGATTAAGCCACCGGAGGAGGAGTCGGACTGAACGGAATCAGTGCTGCGGAGACTCGGATCGGAATCGGACTCATGGCCGGTCGGGGGCGAAGCCGGAGCTCTTCAATTCTGGCCTGCCGTCTGAAATAGCCTTCAGCTGAGCTATGCCCTTCCGTGTATCGCTTGCAACTTTGGCCTTGTCCGAGATACGCATGCGGTACTTGAAGAGCCAGTATAGGAACTCCTTGCACTGGCTCAGGGACATTACTCCCTCGTTTATGTAACCAATTTCGGCGCAAAAGCTCTCCAGCAGTTCCGTTCGCGTCTTACGGTATATCCTGAAAAACGCCTCTTCAGTGAAGTCGTCCTGGTACTGGTTGCCGTTGCTAACCGCCCGCTTGTGAACCTCACCTTCCACCGCCAGTTGCAGGGCTTCTTCAACAACTACCCCATAGTAGTAATTGAGATATCCGCTATGCTTCTGCATTCCAAGCAGTTCTTTGAACTGCTCAGAGTCGAAGCTCTCCGGGAAGAAACCGCCAAAGAGCAGGTCGTCGCGCTCATCGTCCGGGATGAGGTCGCCTGCGGCATTGCAGAGCCTTTCGGCCATAAGCAGCCAGTCGAAAGCCTCTCCGCAGATAATGTACCTGTTTCGTCGTTCCCCAACAGTTTCGGTCGCAGTACGCCAGAGTGACATCGATTGCAGCAGAGCCGTTGGCCAGTCCACACCGCGCTCCAGCGCGCCCAGAAGGTGCGCTATCGCCTCGGTGTCTTCTCCGTCCGCAGGGGCGGTCGAAGCGACAAGATCTACGGCCTCAACCTCGTGCAAGTCTTGCAAACGCTTCTGTCCTCTTGCTCTTGGGTGTCGAGAGATACTCCATGAACTTATCAAGCGGCAATGTGTTCAGAATGTGCTCACGCCCGCACCATGCCCTGCGTGCCAGCCCCACACCGAAGTGAGTGTTGTTCAGCGCTTCGGTAGTGTGAGCGTCGGTGCTTATCACGAGCGGTACGCCAAGCTCCCGGGCACGGGCGGCATGGCTGTCCCTGAGATCCAGCCTCTCCGGGGACGCATTGATTTCCAGGGCGGTTCCGGTCTCTGCTGCTGCCCTGAATATGGCTTCATAGTCTGCTTCGATTGGCTGCCGCTCTCCCACCAGGCGTGTGCTGAGATGCCCTATGACATCCACATGTTCGCTCCGCATCGCCTTGATGATGCGCTTCGTCATAGTGGAAGAATCCTGGCTCATGCCGGAGTGAATCGACCCGATTACCCAGTCCAGTCCTGCAAGCACTTCGTCGTCGTAGTCCAGGCTGCCGTCGGCGCGGATGTCCATCTCTGTGCCGCGGAACAGGCGGATGCCACCGATATCCCCTTCAAGTCTGCGAACCGCTACCTTTTGCCTTTCAAGCCGCTCTACCGAAAGGCCGTTTGCGATACCCCTGCCAACCGAGTGGTCGGTCATGGCAAGATACTCCAGCCCGCGCTCCTTGGCGGCGAGCACCATAGCCTCCATCGGGTCGCGCCCGTCGCTCCAGTCGCTGTGGTCGTGAAGGTCGCCCCGGATATCGGAAACTTCAACCAGCCGCGGTATTCCGCACTCCAGCGCAGCCTTAACCTCGCCCACCCCTTGCCGCAATTCCGGCGGGATGTACTGCAGCCCCAGTCGTTTGTATAAGGTGGTCTCGTCGGCAAACTCTTCTATTTCGCCGGTCTCCCTGTCGGTGATTCCATATTCATTGAGTGAGAGATTGAGCGAGTTCGCCCGGTCTCGCAGCAGGATATTGTGCTGCAAGTTACCCGAGAAGTACTGCAGGAGCGCGCCGAAGTGCCG
>CAZWDM010000029.1:0-1391 GCA_964632415.1 uncultured Dehalococcoidia bacterium
TGGCTGGGGATCGAGGATTCGAACCTCGGCTTACAGATCCAGAGTCTGTCGTCCTACCACTAGACGAATCCCCAACCTGAACCTCAATTCTAACAGCATGCCAGCGTCACATCAAGATTGGCGCACGCAGGAATTCCCCGCCCTTCCGGCAGCAATACCGCCCATCAACCCCCTCATTTCGAACCATCACGCCATTTTAACGATACTTGGTACTGATACTAGCCTAGCCCACCTGTCCGCTGTCCTGTCACCGGCAAAGTACCAATATCGCAGGGTCGCCTTTTCCAAGGCTGTTCGCATAGCCTCACTTTATTACGCCCTCATGCGGCTGACACAATATGCCGCGGCCCACTTCGTAGCGAAACGAGGTATCAGTTTCCGCACACATGCTACCGTGTATCAACTATTATTGACAGTGTGAAGTATCACTTATAACATCGATAATGTCAGTTATTGAGTCTGCTTCCAGTAACTTGGAACGAATCTGAAGGAGGGGTTTCTTTATGGTAACTGCCCAGGAACACGACATCCACGAATGCGACGAACACGAACATCACGCCCACGCGCACGACATTCACGAGTGTGACGACCACGAGCACCATGGCGACGAGCCCGGCCACGTACACGACATTCACGAGTGTGACGAGCATGAGCATCACGCCCATGTGCACGACATTCATGAATGCGACGACCACGAGCATCACGGACATGCGCACGCTGATGGTCACGACGCGCACGAGTGCGACGAGCATGAGCATCATGCTCATGCGCACGACATTCATGAATGCGACGATCATGAGCATCACGGTGATGAGCCAGGTCACGTGCACGACATTCACGAGTGCGACGAGCATGAGCACCACGCCCATGTGCACGACCCGCACGAGTGCGACGAACACGAGCACCACGCCCACTAAGGGACGGCCGGCGCGGAAGCTGAATCCACGATTCAGCGCTCTCGCGCCCGAAGGTCTCACAGTTGATGGACCGCACCCGGTTTACGCCCTGCGTTTGGGGGCTGACTCCGGGTGCGTTGCCGCTTAGCACACACTCTTCTTGCAACCTCCCATTTATGGAGAATAGTTCCATTTTTCCGCAGGGACTTTGTCTGCTGCGATAATTAGTGATATATTTTGGGCGCCCCATTATCACTTTAGTCTCATTTGCTTTACAAGTGAAACTGGAACTCAGACCTGTCGGCACCGTCAACTCAGTGTCATCTCTTGCCTTAACCTGGTGCGTCGGCAGGGACATCATTTATCGAAAGGCTCGGAGTCAACTTTATGACATCACCCAGCCAGCCGCATGGCGACCATGATCACCATGATCACGACGATCATGCCGGACACGACCACGGCGATCACGATGACCACGGACACGACGACCACGCC